>JBGVGD010000030.1:0-47720 GCA_045121515.1 Phocaeicola sp.
GATTGCACCCAATGGCAAGACCGAGACCATTGCCCGATTGCGTTGTATGAGTATCTTCTACTACGATGTTTGGAACTTGGACAGCGATATGGAGATACGCACCAACAACCAACACCGAGCATACGACATCAATCCATATTGCACCTATCCTAAAATACGTATCATTCCCGAACTGAAACGCAACGGCTTTAATGGCAGTCTGCATAACCTTTCGCCTTTTGACCTCTTTACGGCTATCCTCAAAAACAGCAAGCAAGAAACCTTGCTGAAAGCCGGTCAGATTGCCGTATTGCGTTACTCTATCAACACCCATTTCAAGTTGGAAGACTATTGGGCAAGCCTTAAAATCTGTATCCGCAACGGCTACACCATTACAGATGCATCTATGTGGAGAGATTATATTGACCTACTCCGATACTTCGGCAAGGATACCAATAACCCGAAATATGTATGTCCGACAGACCTCAAAGCGGAACACGATATTTGGGTTGCCAAGAAGAATGAGAGAATTAAGAGGGAGAAATTGGCTAAGGCACGACAGAAAGTCATTGAAACGGCAAACGCATTGAAACGATTTGGGAAACGACCAACTTACCGACTAACCTATCGACCAAGTACCACATAAGTTACCACATTAGTACCATCAAAGTACCACCTAAGTACCCAGCAAATCCAAAATCCAATAGTACACCCAACAGTTACCCCATAGTATAAAAAAACTTCCAAAACAATCCTATATAGACTGTCTCGGGAGTTTCATTACGACAACGCCTATTCTATTCCACTTACTTAATCATCTTCCTTAATTCCTCAATCGAGAGTACTTTTCCATTTTTTCCTCGATGAAGCATTGCATGACAATTCGGACAAACGGGCACTAAATCCGTTTCATAATTGACAGAATAAGTTTTGCCGATGGAGGATACAGGAATCCTGTGATGAATATGAATAAATCCTTTGCCGAGTTCGCCATAAACCTTTTCAAAATCAAATCCACAGACTGCACAGACACATCCCATATGTTCGATGCATTTCTTTCGTGCCTCCGCACTACGTTCATAGATATTTACGAAGACAGATTTTCTCAATCCCTCTATATCTGGAGTTTCAGTTTCGTCCAGTTCGTTTGTAACGGTGAATCTATCTATGTTTTCTGTATCACGCAAAAGTTTTTTAAACTCTTCATAGATTCTTTTGTCACCTGGCTTATTTTGCCCTACTTCACTTTCATAATAATCAATGGTTCCTTTATATGAAGCCAATGCATTTTGCAAGCCGATAATTCCGAAATCAGCATAAATCCGTTCAAGATAATATCTCGTTAAATCTTGTCCTACATGCCCCTTAAATGTCTTGCCCTCTATCATGTACCGAAATAATGGTACAATATAATTGTTAAAAGAGTGTTTGAAAGATGGTTTACCAGCTCCATATTTTTCAAATGCAATTTTCAAGCAAGTTGATTTATCTTTTTTACCTTCATAAATAGCTTTGGCCATTTCATAGAAATCGCTTAATTTCGTTTCCATTATAAAATTCTTATTTATAAGAACAGCATTTTGACAGAGCAACTCCATCAAAGTGCTGTTCGTTTCATTCAGTCTAAAATTTATCCTACTGAAGTTTCATCCGAAGTATTCTCTTCCTTCTTCTTGCCACTCTGAGCTATACGCTGATTGTAAGCCGCATTCGTATCGGCAATCAGTTTGTTCATATACACCACGAAATCAGTAGCCTCCTTGCTCGGAGTTGCCACACTGGTCACGAAAGCGATAGTAACGAGGTCGTCATACTGCACGTCAAGCTCCATTCGGACAGTCTTGCTAGCATCCACTTTGTTGGCAAGCTGAGAAATAGAACGTTGCTCGATGAGATTGGAATATTGAGCAGTCACGGTGTTCAGTTCTTCCACGACAGCCGACAGACCAAGAGTCTGTATATGGGCAGACATTTCTGTACCTGTAAGGTCTGACAACAGACCACGCATCTTCTGAATTTGCTGGCCTTGTGGAAGTGTCTGGCATCCCACGTAAGGTTTTGTCTTCAGATAAAGTGCTTCGGCGGCAGTACGCATCGCTTGGATGGGCGACGTACGGTTGGTACGGAAGGTCGCCATCAAGTAAACAATCAGCTCGTCCGCCTTTTTGTCCACTTCGGCAATTTGTGCGGTTTCCACACTGGCACGACTTTGTGCCACGATGTCCGTCATCTTGTTCACGTTGGCTGTGATGCCGTCAATAAGTGTATCGCTTGCTCCAATTTTTTCAATGCCCACTGCTACGGCCTGGTTCAGCGTGCGGTTTATAAAGTTGGTGTACTCGGCATTGTTCAATTTTGCCAACCCGATAGTGTCGATTTTCAAGTAGCTTCCCATATTCTTACAGATTAAAAGGGTAATACAATAGTTTCAAGACTCACGTTTAGGATTTCCGTCCACTGCGAAAGTACTATATTTTTGTGAGAAACCACCTGCATTGTGTCAGGAAATACAGGAAAGAGGTCTAAAATATAGCTTCTTGCTGTCTGAAAGTGGTTTTTAGAGGTCTTTTTTCTACTTTTGGGCTATTTGAGATTTGGTTTTAGATGGCTAAATCGGAGCTTTAGATAGGTTGGATGTGGTTTTTAGACTTCTATTTTGTGGGTTCGTGGTGTCGGGATGTGGTTTTTAGAGGGCGGTTTGGTGGCTTTGGGGTGGATGGAGCCGTTTCTTTGAGACTGTTTTGCTTTTCCATCTCTCAAAAAGCAACTAACTTTCGGCAATAAATCCAAATATTGCCGAAAGTTAGTTTAAAAAAGATTGTGTCAACGTGCCACAATCAAAACCTCGTTTGATTGTTTGGTACTCAATACATATTTAATGTCGCCACTTTGATAGATTCTGACTGTTTTACCCAATCGTTCCAATATCCCGACCAGCTCATCAATGGTTGGAATACCGTTTGAACGATAGGATATGGCCATCGTAGAATTTTGGAATTGGGTAAAAAGTTGCTCGAATGCCTGATGAATGCTGTTCGAATCGTTCCAGACATTCTGTTGGCGGAACAACCTTAAATGTTTACTCTTGTAGTCTATGCGAGTACCCCAATTGTCGTAATCAACGAGTCCGTTCAAGAAATGATAAAAGTCGGCATAATCTACACCGATACCACTATCATTCAGATACGGAGTATCTATGTAAACGAAATCATAAACAGGTTCCACATCAAAGATGTTGCGGTTAATGGAACGACAATTCTCGCCATTGTCGAATACCGCATTGTTGGCTTCTTCCACGAACTTACGGAAATGGACTTCAAACGGGGTGTCCCAAGTTTTCTTGTTGCCAAAACTCCGTTCCACTTCTTGCAATCTTACATAAAGGTTTCTCCGGTGGAAAAGATTATAAGGACGCTTGATGATGCATGACTGAAATAAGGCAAAATAAGCAATAGCTTGCTTATAAGGATTGTCCATACGGCGGATATTGGTAGAAACTATATCCAGCCAACGATTCTCCTCGTCCGTGAAATATATGTCCTTGAATGTCCGTTCGATAAAATCTGGATATTCTACATCCGCATCTTTCTTTAACAAAGCTTCGATTTCGAAATCTTCCAGACAAATGTTCTCATTTTCAATCAAAGCCTTGCCTATGATGTGGTTGAATGGAAGAATATCGTTGTATGTAACCTGCTTTCCTTCTTCCTTCAGACGGAAAGACACACTTCCCGTACCACCGAATGCATCCAATGCCGAATGGAAAGGGATATCCTTGACGCAATCCCATATCCAATCTACAAATTTCTGCTTACTGCCTTGGTAACGGGTAGTAGGAAATTTGGCTACCGTAGGTATATATTCTGTAAAAAGAGATAGCTGTGATACCATTAGTCCATGTGCTTGAATTGTTTGTACTCGGCCAAGTTGCTATAATAGGGTTTGGGCAATTCTGCTTTCTTCGCCATGTCAGCAGTCAGATAATACATCCAATAGTCATTGAAAACATCTTCTCCAAGTTCGGCAAAAGTTCCGTTGCCATTTACCAAATCTTCAATCTTGCTGACAGAACCGATGTTCTTCGTATTTCCGCTTCCCGGACGGTCAATGGCTATCCGCCATTTCTCCTGCACAAAGAATTGAAAGTTCTTGATAACAGAAACGATTTCACCCAATTGATCCAATGTATAAGATTTCCGTTCGTCAATATCAGGCACAGTATCGTAAATTACTCCCAAAACTATATGAGCCTTATAATCATCGTATGGATGAGTGATGTTTTTCAGGCTTTGTCTTTCACGGAAGTATCCAGTGAAAGCTCCAAGCGTCATACCATTGATATGGGTTACATCTTTACGGTAACTGCTTTTCAAATCCACGGCAAAGAGATTACCTTCCTTGTCCTTGAATGTAATATCCGGGTAATAATTCTGAGCTTTCGTCAACTCTATCTCCAATTCGTTTTTGATAGCAAATTCCAAAATTTTCGGGAAGATATATAATTCTATAATCTTAGAGACAACTTTAGTATCAGCAGATATAGTGTAGATATTCTTATAGACATCGATGAATCCTTTTACGACCCAATTCCCGTCTTCTGTACTGATGGCTCTGTCAAGGCCACTAACTGCTTCACGCAACAATTTGATGAATGTTTTCTTGTCCATTGTGAATAATTATTCTAATTGTAAGTGCAAAAGTACTTAAATTTCCTGAGAATCATTCAGAAACCATCAGCTTTTTCACTTGACAGGACAAGTAACAGGGCATCAAATGGGACAAGAAACAGGACGAGTACATATCAACAACGGCCAGAGAACTATTGACCAATAAAGATTGTCCGCAAGAACTCCTTATTTGTCCGCAAGCTTGTTCTCATCTGAAAAACAAGGTGTTTCAAATTGTCCGCAAGAATAAAAATGTCCCGTTTTTTACGCAAAAAACGGGACATTTTGAGGTGCATAAATGAAGAACGCCCCTCAAGTATGCTGCCTATCGGCTCGCCTGAAGGGCTTATTGTCTGCAAATGTACACATTATTACCATTTCTGCAAGTGCTTAATATGCTAATGTCTCTGGTTCTGTCACAAATTTTCCGCATTTTTGTGACAACGGTACCTATTCCTTCTATCTTGCGGTCCTCTACTTATCATTCAAATCCTTTCGTTTTCAGCTGTTTGTATTCTTGCGGTCCCTTTTCTGTGTCTTGTGGACCTTCGTTTTGCCACAAATTTACAATAGATTTGTGGCAGAATCTGTCGGTGTCGGGCTTATATCCCTTGTCGGTCTTGACCTGTCGGGGAACAAGGGTGAACACCTGCGGGATGATGGGCAGGTTGTCAGGGTGGAAACCTCTGATACCATATCCTTCGGGCAGGGCTGGCTGTACCAAATGCCCGAATGCCCAAGTAACGTTGTAGCCGTTACCAGTAAAGTAACCTTCCTCTTTTTCCGTTGCCCCCTACGATACGGGCAATCTCTCTTGCCACGGATGGCTTTTCTGCTATGATTGTCTTCATAGTCTTTTTCTTTTCGTTTTACAATTCTACTTTTGGATTTAGTGGTGGTCGGGATTACATCTTCACGCCTTTGCTACGCTTCGGCTGCTGCTCACCCTGTTTTTGCTCCTGTTTCTATTTCTTGTCGTCAGGTGCAGTCTGTCCTTGCTTCAAAGGCTCCTTCACGTGTTTGGTCGCCTCGTTGCTCTTGCCCTCGTTGTTCACGGCAATCTGCGTGCGGCTCTCGTTGGACGGTGCAACCTTCTGTGCAGTATCGGGATTGTTGTTATAGACATACGGGCGACCTGCCTCACGGTTGAACTTCAGGTACATCGTGGCTTCCTTGCCCTGTGCATCAACGACCTTTTCAAGTTTAACGGTCTTTCCGGCAACATAGTCGGTTTTCTGCTGGTCATTAAACTCGACATTCTTCCATCTCTCGATAGGTTTTATCTCACCGTTCTTCAACCAGTTCTTCTTGTTTCGTTCCAACTTCTCTTCGGCTGTCTCCTGTTTCTTTTCGGTATCACGCTTTTCTCCCTGCTGCTGTCGGTTATCGCCCACGGACTGCCTGAAGCTTTGCCCTTTAGGGACAAACTCGATACCTCTGTTCTCCACATTCACCTGCAAGGTGGCTTTGAACTTGCGACCGTTGGAGAGCTGGATTTCCTTGTCTATGAGTGGTGCTCCCGTTTTCAGCAAATCCATTTCGGGCTGGCTCAACTTCGTGTTGCCGATGGTGTCTTTCCACTTGATACGGCTCACAGGAATACTCGTGATTTCGTTGGTCTGTCGGTCGATGCTCACGTATGAGGGGATAATCTCTCCTGTACTCTTGTCCACCAAATCGGCGACACGCCCCATGTTACCCGTTTCACGGAGGTTCCTTGCATCCTCGGCACTGAACTTATAACCTTTGAACTCCTCTTTCAGATTGGCTTCCTTCTGAATGAGGTGGGGAACAAGGCGAACACTGCCGTCTTCCTGAGATTTGAACGACAGTCGGGCTGCCGTCTCAAACTTCTCGTCACCGAAAGTCGGTGTTACCGTTACCAAGTTGGACTTGCCGTAGTTGAGCATCTTCTCCAAGTCGCCTGACTTCTCCAAATCGTCACGGCGGATGCCCCAACGCTCTTCCAACTGTTGCCAATTGATATTGCTCTTGTCAATGGGCTGGTAGCCCTTACGCTTACCCTCTGTTTGGGCTTGTTCCTGTTTCTCTTCGTTTTCCTTTTTCATTTCTTCTTTGTTTTGAGGTTCTACACTTTTTGCCTGCTCTGCCTTGACCTTGTTTTCGTACTCCGAAATATCGACCTTGTGCGGTGCAAGCAGTTCTTTGTTCACTTCGGGATTCTTCAGCAGCTCTTTCATCACGCCGATAAGGTGTTCCGCCTGGTCTGCCGCCACACGGTAAAAACCGAATCGGCTGGGTTCCTTGCACTGCCGGACAAAATTCTTGAAGAAGTTGTCCAGCACATCGCCGTGTCTGTCGAACTGAAGGAAGTCCTGTGCATTCTCCGCCTTTGCGGGTGTGCGTTTCGGATTGCCGTCCTTGTCAAGTCCGGCTACCACACTGATTTCGCCCGTCTTCTCGTCACGGACAATCAGCACGTCCTTTTCTTTCTTTTTCTGTTCCATTGTTTTTTGAATTGATTATTTGGTTAGTTTATGAAGGCAGGTTTCGTAAAACGCTGCATCTCCTTTTCTGAAAATCTCTCCGTGTTCCTTGATGAACTCCCGCACGTCAGACACCTTGTAGTAACTCTTTCTGCCTATTCTTATATAGGGCAGTATCTTCATGCTACGGTAGCGTTGCAGGGAGCGCTTGCTGAATTGCAGAAGCATACACAAGTCCTGATTGTCAAGCAGTCTTTCACCATCCACAAGCGGAATTTCCATCACATCGGAATTGTCCTTCTCGTACTCCTTGCGGGCAAGCATCGCTATCAGTTTGTCTTGACGGTCAAGACGGGTGGTTATCTCACGCACCCACATTTCAAATGTTCTCTTATCCAATGCATCCATAGGTTCATTATTATTTCTGATGCGAATTTAGGAGAACACGAAAATGGCTTTTAACAACTCATAAGTGAGTCACGTGTGTTTTTTCTGAAAGTTCCATTCTGTTGCACCGTCAAGTGTGCCACATACGGCAACAGAGGCATAGAAGCTATATTATTCAGGACAGATGGATTACTTTTGACCCGAACTTAAAATCAATTGCATATGGAAATAATAATATTTGAGAAGAAGACATTTGAAGAGTTCTCCATGAAGCTGGAGTCGTTCATTCAGAAAGTAAGCGGTCTATACAATGGTATTGAAAACAAAAGACTGAGGAAATGGCTGGACAGTGAAGATGTCTGCCGGACATTGAATGTCAGTCCGCGAACTTTACAGACATTGCGGGATAACGGTACTCTCGCCTTTTCCAAGCTTGGCAATAAGGTATATTATCTGGATGAGGATGTACAAAGAATTATTCCGACTGTAGAAATACGGAGAGAAAGGATCGGCAAAAAAGGCCGAAACATATAATGAATGAAAACCACTAAATCCACATGAAATGAACAAAGAAACCATAACAAGAGACAATGAGAAAGTCGCGCTTCTTTTAGAAAAGATGAATCGGCTTATGGAAAATATGGAATCCTTGGCGGAAAACTACAAGCCAGTTTTGGGAGGTGAACGTTTCTTGACGGACAAGGAACTTTCCGGAATGCTAAAAGTCAGTCGCCGTTCATTGCAGGATTATCGCAATGAAGGGAGAATCCCATATATACAACTTGGAGGAAAAATCCTTTATCGGGAATCGGACATAGAACAAGTATTGAAAAACGGATATCGTGAAGCTTACCGCCTGAATCTGTAATCATCATGACACATACAGAAAAACGGCATACGGACTTATTGTCCGCATGCCGTTTTAATCAATGATAAACTTTATCCTTTCGGAAATCAGAAAGAGTTATACACATGAATTTCCCATTATTTTTCGATTGTAGTCGACCAGCCAAATATTTCCTGAAAATATCGGCTTTGATGCTGTTAATCCTATAAGAAAGGGCAATGACCATTTCTAATGAGTACACATCCATGTTTGTCCGCCTGTCTATCTTGATGCAACGCATGGTTTCCAATTCAGACAAAGCACTATCCTTATAAATGTTTTTGACCGCTTTCCGTATATAATAGCCGAATACACCGAACAAGTCAGCCATTTCTGCCTGACTCATCCATATAGGAACATCTGGAATGTACACTACATTGTCCGTTATAGTTATGATACCTCTTTTCATACACTGAACTTTTGACGTAATACATTCATTTCTTCTGAAACAGTCCTGTCCATCAGTCTCGCATAAATCTTGGTTGTCCTAATATATGCCCCAACATTTTGGCGATGGATTCCATGGAAACCTTGTTGGCTATCGCTACACAGGCGAATGTATGACGGGCGATGTGGGTACTCAATGTCTTCTTGATACCACATACATCGGCTATTTCTTTCAGATAGCTGTTCATCCGTTGGTTGGAAGGAACAGGAAGCGCAACACCTTTCTTGATACATTCCGGATGTTCCTTATACTTTTCCATTATCATCCGTGGCATATCCAACAACGGGATGTTGCACATGTTGTTCGTCTTTTCACGGGATTTGCGAATCCAATAGGCTCCCGTGTTGTCCTGACTTATATGACCCGGAGTCAAGTGCTGTACATCAGTAAATGCCAGTCCGGTCAATGAACAGAACACAAAAATGTCACGCACGACTTCAAGACGCGGAATACCGAAATCCTTTTTGATGATGAGGTTCAGTTCCTCTTCCGTCAGAAATGCACGGTTGCTTTGTGTCTGGTGGAAGTGAATGTCATAGAAAGGATCATCTTCAATCCATTTGTTGGCCAAAGCCAGGCGAACGACTTTCTTCAGATTCTTCAGATACTTGACCGTAGCATTTTGGGCACAACCTTTCGTTGCCTTGACAAAATGCTCAAATTCCAGAATGAAGGCATTATTGACATCTTTCAGAGGAATATCCTTCAAATTATATTTTATCAGAAGCATTTCTTCCAAATACCGGACAGTACGTTCATAGCGGAGGACAGTTCCTTCCACATAATCCTTGCCCATAAGTTCACGATACTTCTTGTTATGGTCACGGAATACTTCCAGCAACATTTTAGGAGAATCTCCTTCACCGTTGAACATGCGTTTCAGGATTTCCGCATTGATGGGCTTGTCGTCCTGCGAAAGTTCACGATAAATCTGGTACACTTTGGTACGTACCATTTCAAGATACTGGTTCAGTTCCTGTGTTTTCCTGTCCTTCCCGACAGCACATCCCTTGGCAGCATTCCATTTGTTATCGGGGACACTGCGCTTGATTTGCAACTCGGCACGCTGGCCGTTTACCGTAATTCTCAAACCGATAGGTGCTTCACCGTTCTTCAGCAACCGTGTTCTTCTGATGAAGAACAGAATCGAAAAATAGTTTCTCTGCATTGTCATACTTCCTCGTTTTTTTAGTGGCAAAAATACATTTGACAAGCAAAAACATTGATGTGCAAAATATTGTAAATCAGTGAAATATACTCCAATTCGGTGGAGATGTTTCTGGCGGATTTTTACTCCACCGATTTCGCAGGTGACATTTGCTCAAATTCGCGGTGAAAAGTGGATAGGGATAAAACAAAAATCCCTGATAACCGTTTGATTATCAGGGATTCTCTTCATTTTGCATTGATTGTTCGTGATCCGCTTGGGGCTCGAACCCAAGACCCCAACATTAAAAGTGTTGTGCTCTACCTGCTGAGCTAGCGAATCAAACCTTATTTCTTTCTTTCGAAAGGTTTTTATTAAAAAGCCTTGAATTTCTCCAAGCTTCTGCGGTATGGACGGGACTCGAACCCGCGACCCCCTGCGTGACAGGCAGGTATTCTAACCAACTGAACTACCACACCATTGTTTGAATGCTATCGTTCTCGATTGCGGATGCAAAGGTACGACTTATTTTTGAATCTGCAAGCGTTTTGGAGAAAAAATTCAATATTTCTCGATTTTTCTTTCAAAAACAAGATATCCAACCGTCCTGAAACAGCTGTTCGGAAATATAACTTTGTCACAAATTTTATCTTTTCTCAAAACTTCTTGCAAGAATATATTCGTCATTTACAATATTTAGTTATTTTTGCGCACTAAAATTAATAACAGATGAATATAGCTATCGTAAAATATAATGCTGGAAATATCTATTCGGTAGATTATGCCTTGAAACGTTTGGGGATAAATGCAACCATTACCTCAGACAAGGAAATGCTGATGAAAGCCGACAAGGTAATCTTTCCAGGAGTAGGCGAAGCGGAAACAACCATGAATTTTCTTCGCGAAGAGAAACTGGATGCTTTAATCAAGGATTTGAAGCAACCGGTGCTAGGCATCTGCCTCGGCATGCAATTGATGTGCCGACACTCGGAAGAAGGAAATGCGGATTGTTTGGGTATTTTTGATGTGGATGTGAAGAAATTCCAGCCGATGCGTCACGAAGACAAGGTGCCGCACATGGGATGGAATACCTTGACAAACACACAAAGCGACTTGTTCAAGGGATTCGACAAAGAGGAGTTTGTGTACTTCGTGCATAGTTTCTATGTTCCTTTGAATGAATTTACCGCAGCAACTACCGACTATATCCTCCCCTACAGTTCGGCCTTACATAAGGACAATTTCTACGCCACTCAGTTCCATCCGGAAAAGAGCGGTGCAGTAGGCGAACGGATTTTACGAAATTTCATCGAGCTATAATATATAAGGAGAAAGAAAGATGATTGAACTGATTCCCGCTATCGACATCATCGACGGAAAATGTGTCCGTTTGTCGCAAGGCGATTATGATACCAAGAAGGTCTACAATGAAAATCCATTGGAAGTAGCCAAGGAATTCGAAGCAAATGGCATCCGCCGTTTGCATGTCGTGGATTTGGATGGAGCAAAATCCAGCCATGTAGTGAACTACAAGGTACTCGATGCCATTGCCGGACATACTTCCTTAATCATCGATTTCGGTGGAGGCATCAAGACCGATGAGGATTTGGTGATTGCTTTCGAAAACGGGGCACAAATGGTAACCCTTGGAAGTGTAGCGGTCAAGCAACCGGAACTATTCAAGAATTGGTTACATCAATATGGAGCAGAGAAAATCATCTTGGGAGCAGATGTGAAGAAGAATCGTATTTCCGTAAGTGGTTGGAAAGAAGAAAGTCAGCAGGAGTTGATGCCTTTCCTCGCCGACTACACCAAGGAAGGGGTAAGCAAGGTACTCTGTACAGACATCAGCCGGGACGGAATGCTTCAAGGCCCATCCATCGCACTCTATCAACAAATCATGAAGGAATTTCCTGACATGCATCTTATCGCTAGTGGCGGTGTTAGTAATTTAGACGATATCATCCGTTTGGACGAAGCAGGAATCCCTGCTGTAGTATTCGGAAAAGCACTCTACGAAGGACGCATCACGATGAAGGATCTCAAACGATTTATGTAAAGAATTATGTTAGCAAAAAGAATCATACCTTGTCTGGACATCAAGGACGGACAAACCGTAAAGGGAACGAACTTTGTCAACCTCCGTCAAGCAGGCGACCCGGTAGAGTTGGGACGCACTTATAGCGAACAAGGGGCCGATGAATTGGTCTACCTCGACATTACTGCCAGCCACGAAGGCCGAAAGACTTTTACTGACTTAGTGAAACGGGTGGCTGCCAATATCAGCATTCCTTTTACCGTGGGTGGTGGTATCCACGAATTGAAGGACGTAGATCGCTTGTTGAGTGCTGGAGCCGACAAGGTTTCTATCAACTCGGCCGCTATCAAGAATCCGCAACTCATCGATGAGATTGCCAAGCATTTCGGTTCGCAAGTGTGTGTGGTAGCGATTGATGCCAAGCAGACTCCTCAAGGTTGGAAATGCTATCTGAACGGTGGACGAGTGGAAACCGACAAATACCTTTTCGATTGGGCTAAGGAAGCCAACGAACGAGGTGCGGGCGAAATTCTCTTCACCAGCATGGATCATGACGGTGTGAAGACAGGATATGCCAACGAAGCATTGGCCACCCTATCGGAATCGCTTACGATTCCAGTCATCGCCTCGGGAGGTGCCGGTGCCATGGAGCATTTCCGCGATACATTTATCGAGGGAAAAGCCGATGCCGCCCTTGCTGCAAGCGTTTTTCACTTCGGAGAAATCAAGATTCCCGAATTAAAACTGTATCTTTGCGAACAAGGTATTAATGTAAGATTATAAAAATAAAGAGAGATAATGAACTTAGATTTTGAAAAGATGGGCGGATTGATTCCAGCCATCATCCAAGATAACTACACACAGAAGGTACTGATGCTCGGCTTCATGAACGAAGAAGCGTATAAGAAGACCGTAGAAACCGGTAAAGTTACCTTCTTCAGCCGCACCAAGAACCGCCTTTGGACCAAAGGAGAAGAGAGCGGCAATTTCTTGAATGTCATCGACATCAAAGCAGATTGCGACAACGACACATTGCTCATTCAAGTGGATCCGGTAGGTCCGGTTTGCCATACAGGTACCGATACTTGCTGGGGTGACAAGAACTCGCAAGACATCATGTTCTTGAAAGTTCTTCAGGACTTCATTGACAAGCGACACGAAGAAATGCCGGAAGGTTCTTATACCACTAGCCTCTTCAAGAGCGGTGTAAACAAAATGGCTCAGAAGGTGGGCGAAGAAGCAGTTGAAGCAGTTATCGAAGCTTGCAACGGTACTGATGACCGTTTGATTTACGAAAGTGCCGACTTGATTTATCACCTCATCGTATTGCTCACATCGAAGGGCTATCGCATCGAGGACTTGGCACGCGAATTGAAGGAACGTCATAGTTCAACCTGGAAAAGACATTAAAAGATTATGAGCGAACCAATCATCCGATACCAAAACGTCTGCGTCAGCCAACAAGGGTTGGAAATTCTGGAAGGAGTAAACTTTGAACTGAGCCAAGGCGAGTTTGTTTATTTGATAGGCAAAGTCGGCTCGGGCAAGACATCCTTCCTCAAGACCATTTATGGGGAATTGGAAATCCAGTCGGGCGAAGCCGAAGTCATGGGATGCAACATGCGTACCATTAAGCAGAAACATATCCCTGACCTCCGTCGTCGCTTAGGCATCGTTTTTCAAGATTTCCAATTGTTGACCGACCGCACCGTACATGCCAATCTGGAGTTTGTACTCCGCGCTACCGGTTGGAAGAACAAAGTAGAAATCCATACCCGTATCGAAGAAGTACTGGAGCAAGTAGGCATGAGCGGAAAGGGTTACAAGATGCCGAATGAACTTTCGGGTGGCGAGCAACAGCGTATCGTCATCGCACGTGCCATCTTGAACAAGCCGGAACTGATTCTGGCTGATGAGCCAACCGGAAACTTGGACGTGGAAACAGGACATAGCATTGTCAAGTTATTGAAAGAAATCTGTGCACAAGGCTCGGCTATCCTGATGATTACCCACAACCTGAACTTGCTTACCGAGTATCCAGGAAAGGTATACCAGTTCGCCAATCATCATATCGAAGAAGTGACCCATGAATATGGACACATGGAATTAGAAAACAATTGATTATTAACACATAAATAGATATAGGATATGAAAGTTTTAAAGTTTGGAGGAACTTCTGTAGGCTCACCGGAGCGCATGAAAGGAGTTGCCAAATTAATTAATGACGGGGATAAGAAGATTGTAGTACTTTCAGCAATGTCTGGTACAACCAACTCATTGGTAGAAATCTCGGATTACCTACACAAGAACAATCCGGAAGGTGCCAACGAAGTAATCAACAAGTTGGAAAGAAAGTACAAGCAACATGTAGAAGAACTTTACTCTACCGAAGAATACAAGCAAAAGACTTGGGCTATCATCAAAGATATTTTCAACGGTATCCGTTCACTTACCAAGGATATCTTCACATTGTTCGAAGAAAGAGTAATCTTGGCACAGGGCGAGTTGATGTCTACCAACATGGTAACCAACTACTTGAAGGAACAGGGTGTGAACGTAGTATTGCTCCCTGCACTCGAATTCATGCGCACCGACAAGAATGGCGAGCCAGACACCAAGTACATCAAGACCAAGATCGCTTCACAATTGGAAAAGCATCCGGATGCTGAACTCTATATCACTCAAGGTTTCATCTGTCGCAATGAATGTGGCGAGGTAGACAATTTGCAACGTGGTGGTAGCGACTATAGTGCATCACTCATTGGTGCTGCCGTGAATGCCTCTGAAATCCAAATCTGGACAGATATCGACGGTATTCATAACAACGACCCACGTATTGTCGACAAGACTTCTCCGGTTCGTCAACTCCACTTCGAAGAAGCAGCCGAGTTGGCTTACTTCGGTGCAAAGATCCTTCACCCGACTTGTATCCAGCCGGCCAAGTTTGCCAACATTCCGGTACGTTTGCTCAACACCATGGAGCCGACTGCACCTGGTACCTTGATTTCCAACGATACTGAATTGGGTAAGATCAAGGCAGTTGCCGCTAAGGATAACATTACCGCTATCCAAATCAAGTCTGGCCGAATGTTGTTGGCTTACGGTTTCTTGCGTAAGGTATTCGAAATCTTCGAAAGTTACCAGACATCTATCGACATGATCTGTACATCTGAGGTCGGTGTATCTGTATCAATCGACGATACCAAGCACTTGAACGAAATCTTGAACGACTTGAAGAAGTATGGTATCGTACACGTTGACCACGACATGTGTATCATCTGCGTGGTAGGCGACTTGCGTTGGGAAAATGTGGGCTTCGAAGCGAAGGCTCTCGATGCAATGCGTGAAATCCCAGTACGTATGATTTCATTCGGTGGTAGCGATTACAACATTTCTTTCCTCGTAAGCAAGGATGACAAGAAGCGTGCATTGCAATCGTTGAGTGACCATTTATTCAATAATTAATAGAGGATATGATTAAAGGAACATTCCCCATAGAAAAGTTCAGAGAACTCGAAACACCTTTCTATTATTACGATATGAAGGTGCTTCGAGACACACTGAATACAATTAATAAGGAAGCAAGCAAGTATGAGAACTTCCACGTACATTATGCTATCAAGGCGAATGCTAACCCGAAGGTACTAAAAGTGATTCGTGAAAGCGGACTTGGTGCTGATTGTGTAAGCGGAGGCGAAGTACGTGCATCGGTAGAAGCCGGTTTCCCAAGCGACAAGATTGTGTTTGCCGGTGTGGGCAAGACCGATAAGGAAATCAACTATAGCCTTGACCACGACATCTTCTGCTTCAATGTAGAATCCGTACCAGAACTGGAAGTCATCAATGAATTGGCAGCAGCCAAGGGTAAGGTGGCTCAAGTGGCTTTCCGTATCAACCCGAATGTCGGTGCGCACACTCATGCCAATATCACTACCGGTTTGGCAGAAAACAAGTTCGGTATCAGCATGGAAGACATGGACACCGTTATCGAAATGGCTAAGAACATGAAGAACGTGAAGTTCCTTGGCCTGCATTTCCACATCGGTTCACAGATTCTAGAAATGGACGATTTCGTGGCACTCTGCAACCGCATCAACGAACTTCAGGATAAGTTGGAAAAGAACCACATCATCTGTGAGTTGATCAATGTAGGTGGTGGCTTGGGCATCGACTACGGACATCCGAACCACTTGCCGATTCCAAACTTTGCCGATTACTTTGCTACTTACCATAAGTTCTTGCACCTACGACCGGGACAGGCCCTTCACTTCGAATTGGGACGTGCCGTAGTAGGCCAATGTGGTAGCCTTATCAGCAAGGTGACTTACGTGAAGCAAGGTTCGAACAAGCAGTTCGCTATCCTTGATGCCGGTATGACCGACTTGATTCGTCCGGCTTTATACCAGGCTTACCACCGCATCGAAAACATCACTTCGGATAAAGCAGAAGAAACATACGATGTAGTAGGTCCTATCTGCGAATCGAGCGATGTATTCCAGAAGGCTGTAGACTTGAACAAGGCTCATCGTGGCGATTTGTTTGCTCTCCGCTCGGCTGGTGCTTACGGTGAAATCATGGCATCGAGATACAATTGCCGTGAATTGCCGAAGGGATATACTTCGGACGAATTAGTGTAAAGGATTATGGATTTGACATCTATTCATACCATTTTGCCGGCTTCTGCCGGCATCCTTTTTTTCATACAGTCCTGCTACCAATTGGGATTGTATCGGAAACTCTATCTTCATAGCAAGAAGGAAAAGAAAGAAACAGATACTCCTCCCCTTTCGGTCATCCTCGTAGCGAAGGATGCGGCCTCGGATTTACAGAAGAATCTTCCGGCCATTCTTGAACAGGATTATCCTGAATTCGAAGTCATCGTCATCTACGAGCAATCAAGCGATGACAATTGCGAAGATGTGTTGAAGTTACTGAAAGAAAAATATCCTCATTTGCATCATAGTTTCATTCCTGATTCGGCACGTTACATCAGCCACAAGAAATTGGGAATTACCATGGGCATCAAGGCAAGCCACCACGACTGGTTGGTATTCACCGAGCCTAATTGTGCTCCTACCAGTAACCAATGGCTACGGAAACTGGCCCGCAACTTTACACCAGACACCGACATCGTACTTGGATATAGCAACTATGAAAAGACAAAGGGTTGGTTCAATCGGAAGATTACTTTCGACACCTTGCTGAACTCCATGCGTTATTTAGGAAGAGCCATTGGTGGACATCCCTACATGGGATGCGGACGCAACTTGGCTTACCGGAAATCCTTGTATTATACACAAAAGGGCTTCTCTTCTCATCTAAATCTGCAACGGGGAGAAGACGACTTGTTCATCAATCAAACCGCCAACAAGAAGAATACCCAAGTAGAAGTTTCTCCGGAAAGCATCATGCGGATAACCGCTCCCCACTTCGCTAAGAACTGGAGCGAGGAGAAGTTGAGTTACAACATGACCAGCCGATATTTCAAAGGAATGAGCCGCTATCTCATGGGATTCGAGACTTGCTCTCGCCTACTCTTCTTCCTGGCAACCACGGCTTGTCTGGCATACGGAATTTGGGCACAAGACTGGATAATGGTAGGTATTGCCTCTTTCTTGTGGCTCCTCCGCTTCATCATCCTGCTTGTGGTATTCAGAAAGACTTCCCTGGCCTTGAATGAACGGAAATTCTATTCCACCCTGTTCTTGTTCGACTGGACGCAACCTCTTTGGAACCTCCGTTTCAAGATTCAACAAAGAGCCATCCGGAAAGCCGAATTTATGAGAAAATAAAACCATTCAGAAACCAGCTATAGCAGCTCATATAGGAAAAGTGAAGCAACAGCTAAAAGGTATCTCAAACAACTGTTGGAACAAAATCTTATCGAATATAGAGGCTCTGATAAAACTGGAGGCTATTATCCGAAAGAATAGGTGTTTGCATCAAACCCAAAATAACAGAACCCGTCAGCATCCCGTAAGAACTGCTGGCGGGTCGCGTTTTTATGGCAATAAATCAACCTCCGAATGAATTTGTCAATTCCACACACTACTGTCCACTAAAAATTGTGGACAGTAGTGTCTATTTACACAAATTATGTATGGTTCCCTTTAAGAACAACAATCACCCCAAACGGATAAGCATGTGACCATAAACTTGTATCAATGATGCTTTCTTCACCATTCTTCCAAAGTTTCACAACAGTGCTTTTGTTCCTATTCTCATCATAAGCATAATCATAACCAACTACATAGACATCCTTATCATACACATAAATACCTGTCAATGCACACACATTCTCTCCTGTTGTCAGTAAAGATATTACCCCGTTTTTCCAAAGCTTAGCTATTCCATTCTGTTGACCAATGATATATATGTCCTCGCCATCTATAAACAATGTTTGAAAATGGGGACCTTTTATTCCTGTCACAGTTTCTAAGCCTGTGTCGATAATATCACCATTCTTGTAAAAATATGTTTTTCTATTTTTCTCAAATAAGCAATAAATATCGTCACCTATCATAGACATACAAAGACCTTCACCATCCAATTCAATATCCATCAACTCCTCATTTTTCCAGAACACTGTCTTTTCTGTATGTTCAGAACCATAAAATTCATATCCCATTACATAGACATTTCCATTCTGAACGGATACGTCATTCGCCCAAGATATTTGTGGATTCCCTTTATTGGGCAATAAGATCATTTCTTCATTCTTCCAAAAAATCGATGTTCCGTTCAAGTCACCAACAGCATATACATCCGAACCTGAAACACATATGTCTCTTATAACCGAATTCGTTTGTTCCTCTTGAAAGATTATTGTTCCATTCTTCCATATTGTTGCACGTTCGTAATAATTCGTATTAGAAACAGAAGTTTCATGCCCTACAATATAGATGTCATCTCTATCTATAAAAAATGAGTTCAACACGCTGGGGCTTTGGAAAATAGGATTTGTTTGAAATCCCGTTTCTACTGAATTCCCAACAAAACGAGCCTCCCCGTTAACCCATACAGCTGCATTGTAACCATCCTCTGTTATAACACCAGGTATATAGATAGTTACCTCTTCATTTTCTTCTTCCTTATTTTGTGTGTCGGGAGTCTCGTCATCTGTACAAGATATCCCCAAGCATAGAGCCATCAGCCCCATACACAGATATTTCCCTATCTTCATTATCTATTAATATTTTCTTCAATATATTTAAAGAACAATTCTTTCAGCAATTCTTTATTCACTGAAACATTACCATTTTTACTCAACTCCACATACAATGCATTCAAGTATTCATCACCTCGTAATTCCATAACAATATAATTGGTGTATTGGCCGGTCGATTCATCTTTCGTCCATCGGTCACATACTATAGCAGCTCCTTTCAAGGACTTTTCGATAGTCACTTTCGTTTTTTCAATAAGAAGCGCTTTTGAGGCTCCCATATCACTTTCCGATAAATTTCCTGTATAGTCTTCTGTGGTTGATTTTACGGTTCTTTCCAACATGGCAGCTAATTCAGCAGCTGCAAACACCTGTGCTTTTTTACGAGCTGACGTTTCACTGTCAGACTTTCCAGAACCCCAAGCACGAAGCACTCCATTACCGCTTACCAATTCCGAGCAAGGCATCACAAAAGTTTCGATTGGGCTTTTCTCTACCTTCTTTGAAGAACCACAACTACTTAAACCTACGATTCCAAATGCCATCACAACATAAAATACCAATATTCTCATATCATTTCCTTTTTCTAAATTAAAGACTCATTTTTTTGAGGCGATTGGGTAATTCCCTATTCACCCGCTTCATTACTTCACGAATACACATAGCTATCGTTTCTTCGGCACTTTTATGCACAGGAGAAAGGACTTTGACCTGATTCACAGAATAATCTAGCAACAATTGTTCCGTTTTATTATTATAGAATTTAAGAACAAATGTACAATAGCAAGTATTCAAATCATACACTCCTCCAGTCACGACACTTCCCATCTCCATCTTTGTAGTCATATCGATAAAGATTTGAGATACATCCGGATCCTCCGACATTGTAAAATGATTATTAGTCAACAAACTACTGATTCGTTTCTCTATCCCTTCCAAATCATTGTCATCATTGACGTATAGATATGCCGTTATAGGAGCACTATTTAACAATATAGTAATTTTTGCCGACGGCCATACTTGAGTCTGCAACAATTGGCGATAACTATTCGGCAAAGCTTGTATGAATGAATCGTCTATGGAAATACGCAATTCCTGAAAGTTTTCTTTAGAAGTGATATTGGTAACGTAAAACTCAGCCGTACCTGTATGGTCTGTTTCCATCGGTTCCGACACCGCACCTCCGCCTGTCACAAAACTTGCTTTCAGTTTCACGTTGGGCACTACAATCCCATTCTTCGACAAACATCCAGCAAGAGGTGTAGAGATAGCCTTGAAAGCTTCTCCTTCCACTTGTACTACATTAGTAGTAATTGCCATATTACTGAACACATTGACAAAAGCGTGATACAATTCTGTCGGAACATTCACACCATTATTGACCAAATCCATAAATACCCAAGGTTCTACCGCTTCCAATCCCTTACCATAAAGTTGGACAGCCTGTGCAAGGTTCATCATTTCTTCAGCTTCTTGCCCCTTTTTCAAATAGTCCATGCCCATTCGGATAGCCTGCTTCCGACGTGATTCCGAATTACGAGCAAATACTTTTTTGTCTAAAGAATAATACACGTAATAGTTTTCATCGGACTGATACGTTTCCTTCAATTCCTGCCCCTCCAACCAAGCAACCATTGATCCTTGAATTTTATCTTCAAACATATCACGTGCCTTCCCATCTACATCTACCACATGTAAAAAGGAACTATTTTCCAACTTCATGGATATTTGTGAAGCAATGTCAGCCAACGCATTTTGAGTTGCTTTTTTCATATAGTCTGTATCCGAAAGAGGAGCCATACCAATACCTATGTATTCCTTTTCAGATATAGGATGAGAAGTAACCCACACAGGTTTCTGTGCCCATACAATGGAAACTCCCACCACCCAAAAATAAAGAAAGATTTTCAAATGTCTCATACCGTTACATTAATCAAAGATTGTGAAGAATATTGTATTACCCTCTATGCGTGAAGAACAATTGATGTTGTTTTCTTCTTTCAAGAAAGATTCCAGCAAGAATGCATATTGTGCTGCATCCATTAACAAACCATCTGTATCTTTCGGCGGAATTGTCACATAATCAAATATCATTGTTTCATCTACAATACCTTGCAAATGATATTTACCTTTATAGGCATTCTTGCGTACCCATTGCCTAATAATATTACTCAAAGAATAATTGTTTGGTCCGACTGATGAATTCATTGTCATTGTAGATGCCCCATCAATGGCAAATCGGAGAACGACACGGCTTCCTTGGCTTATTCGTTGTGAAAAATTCTTGCATATATCATCCAAGAATGAAGGCAACAAATCCTGTACAGCATATCCGCAAAGAGCATCTGTCGCTGTTGTGCGGAAACGATTGGTCCATCCATCCTTGGAAGCCAGCACATCACCAGAAACCCTTTCATATGCTTTCATTATCAATGATACTCTTGACCCAGCAGTCGAAGTTTCTTTCTTAATATCCACAGTTACATAAACATCTGCCCCGGAAGAAAGCAGCAAACTACGGTCATTTGATTCCGCTGCATTTTCCTCATAGTTCTGTTGACGTTTCTCGGCTTGAAGTTTTGCTTGGAAATCCACCGTCGTAATGTCACGCGACTCAAAACCATTCTGCACTCGACTTACTGCAATACGACGATCATAATCATTTTCCAATACTGAGCCATAACTTTCCCCCTCCTTCAAATATGGAACGACCATAATTGTCGGTTTCGTCAAAGCTTCCGTCTCATCAATATCATCAACTGTCAGCTCTTTTACATGTACTTTATTTGTAATCAAATCGTTTATCAAACGATTTACATAAACGGTAACTTGATAATTCGCCCTATAACGTCCTGCAACCTTTTTAGGTTTCTCAACCTCCGAAATCGAGGCTACATAAAAGCTATATCGTCCTGTCGTATTGAAAAAAGAATTCGTATATAATTTATTATCTTTATTAACCAATGGCTTTCCGTCATTAATGCCAGCCACGCCTTGATAGAATAACGTATAAATGACCGATTTAGCCGCATTTGTTTCCACGTCTTTCTTATCATTCGAAATACCAGCAGAGACAAATGTTGCTTGTCCGCCATTCGAAGAAAGGAGAGAAACCAACTGCAAATATTCATTAGCCGATGCAATCTGACATGCAACAAACATCACCAAAGAGAACAACATTTTCTTTATCATAACATGTAATCTTATTTTTTAGATTGCATTGTTCCGCCCCGAGAACGGAACAATGCAATGTGGGATAACTAAAAACTTCTACAAAATTAAAACACAGATACACCTTGGTTTAATAGATTCTTCAAACCGCTTTGCTTCTTTGTTACCACTTGAAGTTCCTTCGCATTAGCAGGATCTTCTTCTTTAATTTTCAGATAATCATTCATCGCTTTCAAGATCTCTTCACCACCCTTTGTAACTTTACACTGTGACAAGTCACCTGCTAATACTTCCTGGATAGTAATCTGACCGATGACCTTATTGGTTTCACGACCAGCTATGATGTTAATTACAGACACATCCAAACGTTGTCCTTTATCCACACCATGATCACTACCCATAGTAATCAAACAAGAAACCATTTCTTTGTTTTTCTTTACTTCAAAACCTTCACCAAGGATAACAGCTTTCAACTTAAAGTTTTCATCCACGAAATTCTTCATTTGATTCTTCACTTGTTTCAAAGCATCAGTAATGGCTTCATCAGGTGTATCACCACCACCAGAAAGCATACCCGTCAATTTAAAATCCTTAGTAGCTACCACCTTTTTAGTTGCAGTTTCCACTACCTTTACGGTATAAGCAACATTTCCTTTATATGCAAAACCACCTTCCGTTGTTGATTTAACTGCGTCACATTCTGTAATGAAACCATACAAAAGATATTTAGCAGCCAATTCTGCCATTACTTCCGTACGTGCAGTTTCATCTGACATAGCTTCTTCTGATGCACGACGTTCCGATTCTGCAGCCAATTGTTTGTCCGAATCCGTATCTCTCACATCAAAACGTTGTGTGTCAACAATACCCGACACAATTGATGAACGAACCTGCAAAGCGTGTGCTTCTGTAATCTTGTCACCTTTATAAAAGGTTCCAGCATAAACTACTGGTTTCTGTGCATTTACAGCTAATGCAACAATAGCCAAAACGGCAACAATCATAAATTTACGAACCATAATTCTATTTGTTTAAAGTTAATAAATATAAGACATCAGTCAATGTGAGTCCCAAAAGAATAATATCCCACTGATTATTGCCAACTCTCACATTTTCCGAATATTTTCATTCTTTACAATTTCGCTTTCGCCTCCTCACTACCCATTTGAGCCGCTTTCTTAAAGTTCTTTCTTGCCATCATGGCATTCTTACCAACATTACCACAACCGTTTTCATAGATAAGCCCCAACATATAGTATGCTTTGGCACTGCCTGATTTCTTGAAGGCATTAACAGCATCCAGACCATTTCCTGCTTCGTATGCTTTCATTCCTGCATCGTAGTTAGCGTCTGTTTCTGGAGTTACCGGTTGTTGCTGTTCCTTAGTTTCCACAACAGCTGTTTGTTCTTTAGATTTAATCGTTTTTGAAGTTTTCGTCTCCGTTGAAGTCACAACATCTAACTGATTCTCCTGTATTTTCTGAGCCTGTTCTGTCGATATAGCAGTAGGCACATCCTGATTCTTTTTATCTCCGTTCAGGAGAACAAAAGCAGCAATAATAACAACAAGGATTCCAACAATCAACATCCATACTGTATTATTATTTTTATTTGATTGTATCGCTTTACGACCATCCGAAACATTACCCCCTTTTGCTCCCGTTCTTGTTTCACTAACAGCAATAGTAGCCGTAGGTATCACTTCCGGCTGGACAGCTTTGGATGATGACTGATATGAATCTAATAATTCTTTTTCAATCTTCTCCTTCACATCTTCCACATCCAAATCCCTCGCCTTCTGATTCATCATCTGATGTCCAGTTGAACCAATATTTCCATTGGAAGCCAACATGAACTGCTGAAATGCGATACGGTAATCATTCACAGCCTTTTTCTCGCATTCTACACAGCGGTTCTTACCTTTCACCTTACATTCCAAGCATATTTCCTTTCCACATTTCGGGCACCGTGCATGTTTCTCTTCCAACGGATTACCACATACTTCACAATATTCCTTTTTCTTTTCATTCACCACGTATGTAGTATTGTGATTGACCGTAGAAGAATTATCCACATTCGATGTATTTACATTATGATGAGTAGTTACCGACTTGTTAATACCGCCCATTATATTGGCACGAGTTCCAGAACCTATTATTGGCGTATGGTCAGTTTCTGTTTCCTGCGGTAGTTCCGTTCCACAATTGCTACAAAAACGTTCGTCAATTCCTATAACCTCACCACATTCCGGACAATATTTTTCCTTTTCCATATTCATTTCTTTTTTAGTTGTTCCTTACTTTACAGGACTACCACAATTTTCACAGAAAGCAGCACCTTCTTCCAATGACACACCACATTCTGGACATACAGATGAATTTACCCGATTGGATTGCGCCACCGGCTGTATATGTACCTCATACTGAGATTGCTGTGACGGAATATTACCACGGGTCGTATAATCCAACGCACGATCGTATGCCGTATCCATCCTCCCTTCCTGTCGACGGATGCGTTCATCCCGTTCACGAAGCTGACGTTCCTTTTCTTCCATCTTTTCCTGTGCACGACGGTCACGGTCTTCGGCTCTTTGGGCCTGAATGCCTCCTGCCATCACCATCATGTTGTTCATCATATCGAACATCCGTTCCTTTGTGTCACGCTGGTCGGCATCACGGGCTGCCCGTTCGGCATCCAGACGGGCTTCCTGTTCCTTGCGTTGTGCTTCCAATCGTTCTGCCGTTTCACGTTCACGGTCGGCATTGTATTTGTTCTGTGCGTATGCCACGGCACCTTCGCCCCCACTCAACGCCCAAACCTTTTCATCCGACAGATTTTGTGCATTTTCCCATTTCAACCGTTCCATTTCTTCCGCATTCTTCAAACGGTTCTGCTCCATTTCCGCCTCATGTCTGCGTTGGTTTTCCTGCGAACGTTCAGCCGCTTCGTTCATCGCCATAAACTGTTGGAACTGCGCATCATCATCTTCACGTTTCATATCATGCAACCGCTTCACATCATTGTAATCCATATCGCGTTTACGCTGCTCCAATCCTAATTTGGTTTCTTCCACTGTACGTTGCTTATCCAGTTCTTTATAGAAACGATTGTCACTATATTCATCGTTCAATCCTTGAAGTTCCAATTCTTTCTTCACAATCATCGAAGCCTTGTCCGCTTCACCTTCCAAACGGACACGCTCAAATTCTATTCCATCGCGAAGTTGCATCATATTCAAAGCCATACCACGCTGATACTTGCCAGCCAAAACTTGATGTTTGAGTACATCCAATTCTTCCCAACGCACCAAACCTGTCTTTTCCATTTCTACCAAAGCAGCATCACGTTCACTGTCATTACGGGCTTCACGAACTATGCGTTCATTCATCAGCAAATGTTTGAACTTCGCCAATTCATCCTCGTTAAGCAGTTCTTCATTCTGCCGGTTACGATTGATAACATTCAATTGCTTAACTAACTCCAAGTCTGTTGTGGCTTCATGAATACCTTGGGCATTGATTTCATCGGCCAAACGATTCTTGAAATCATTGGTACGACGCATATAATCAAGCTCCTTTTCTTCTATATAAAGTTCCTGACTTAATTCTGCAAAACGTTTCAAAGCGTCATTTTCTGCGGATATTTCAACAATGCGTACAATAGCCAACCCAAAGAAAGATTCGGCAGCTACCGCATTGATTCGGTCTTTCAACATCGAATGTAATTCTTTCGGTATCCGGTTAGAAGACAATTCTACATCATATAATGCATCCTGCAATGTCACTCGAATCGTATCTGTGATTTCATCTGCCAACAAAGCGGAACTCAGCCAATGCTTATCCGTCAAGTAATGAATGATAAATCTTTCCGGATCAGCAATTTTAAAGAATGCATTCACACCAACAGCCATTTCCAGATAACGAGTCTGAATCTTCATCGGGGCAAAATCCTTATAAGCATCCAAAGAAGTATGCTTAGCACCAATGGACAACGGGAAGGCTTTGTCCAGCAAGATAATAAAGGAAAAGGCCGCGCCTTTCTTTGCGTTTTCCAGTATAACCTTTTGCTGATGCATATAGACTTCTTCTGCCGTAGGCTCCACTCCCGGTTCCTTTTTCTTTGCGAATAATCCGACAACCATCCGCCAGCTTTTGCGAATAGTCTTGACAATCGGACTATACATATCCTCTGGATCCATAAAATCATATGTACCTCCACTTATAGAGGCAACAGTACGACCATTGGCACGAATATAAGCCGTCGTTCCTTCAGGAACGATGACACCTTGTATCTTATGATAAGATTCAAATTCAGCCTCATCAATGACACGTGCTACCTGCCCTGGCTGTATGTTCCAATAAATTCGCTCTTTAGCAACCTTCATATCTGTAGCAACATCAGGCATTGAAGCCTTTTGTTCGATTGACTTGGATGCTGCGCCAGACGCAACTAAACGGAATCCGCATTGGATACAAAACTTTGCACCTGCCTTCAATTGTATTCCACATTGGGGACATACTGACTGTGTCTCTATTTTTTGTCCACACTTGGTGCAAAACTTAGCACCTGGACGAAGTTCAGAATTACATTTCGGACAATTCATAATATCTTATTTTTAAGTTTACGCTTATTTGGTCACTATTACACTTTTCACCTTTCCTTCTTCAGTAGTCCTTACGACATACTCCATCGGTACTATCCCATCGGAAGATACTTTATAAACAAAGTTCAACTCCCTCCTGCCATCAAGGTACTCCAATCTACATACATTGCAGGATGTTCTTGGCTCTATTCCATAAAAACGATAAAGATAATTGCTGATTTCAAGATGAATCTGCCTGATATTGTTATCTACTGCTTGGCGCACCTGTTGAAGCGGAGAATTGTGTGACTTGTCATCAAAAGCTTCCATCTTTTGCATCACATAACTTTTCCGTGCCATCTTACAAGCTGATATATCAAATACCTCTCTCATAGACACTTCCATACCCAAAGAAGGGTCACCAAAAAGATTGAACTCCACAACACTTGCCAATGAATGTGGGGTATAATCCATTTCCAATAGTCTCATCCGTGCCAGAAGCATCGCTTCACCGGAAGAATGCCCCCTCATAACCTTATCTATAAATGTATGGGCTATCACATCTGCACATTGAGGAACTAATACCTCATATCCCGTCATAAAATGAGGATCTTCTGCCCCCCATGCAACCCGTGAAGAACCGACATAAAGCAATGTCCTTGAATAAAGGGAAGCCAGTAACATACTATGCCACTTGTCCAATCCGATAAAACGGGCACCATAACAGGCTTCACAAACCACAATGTTAGGAGATACACAAGTACACATATGCTCTGGATACAAGACAGGAAAATCCATCAGTTTACTTACCGTACGACCGAAATAAGCCCTTTCTTCCAATGCATCGGAACCATGAAGATTATAATAATACAAGGAAGCGTCAGTGCGAAAGACCTGTTCCACACTCCCCGCATCTATTCGAGGTGAAAGTATGAGACGTTGGTAGTAATAATCATCTGGCAAATATCCATCAAGGTTCCTCAACCAATCATTTTCTATCAGGCTATCGGCCACCACAGCCGATACGTTCTTCCAATTTGGATCACATTGTGCATAAGCCCCTTTTACGGGAATACCCCTGGAACAGTTCAATGCACGTTCCAAATAATTACACCAATCTTCCATTGATGTATCTTCTTCTATCGGAAGTCTTCCCACCATAAACTGTGGACTACATTCAAACAAGACTCCCTCCTCCAACATAGTAAGGGCTTTCTCTCCATACGGATAGGCATAAAGAATATCCGTATCAATCGTTGCATCCGGACAATCACTTGCATAATGACGTACGCAAGGCATTGGAATCACATCATCTCCCCCTATTATAAAAAGGTATTGCGACATAGGCTTCTTTCCCTCCACTTCCTCATCATGTATATCCATCAGCACATCCATACAAGTCCACAAAGAAACCTGTTCTTTCATACAAAGCTTTTTCGAGAAGCCCAAGATGTTTTTCTTATAATAGGTATAATATGAGACGTCCGCCAATCGATAATGAACGCCAAATATTTCCTTTTCTTGGATGAAATGTTGCAAAGAAGAACGGACATCATTTTCCGAAACATTGAACTTCCGAGCCAAAAGGAAAACATTGGTAAGAATGATACCATAAAGAGACTTGACATGAGCTGTTTTTCCGACCTGTTCCAGCTCCTCATATACCTTCATTCCACACTCCGGACAAAAGAGCGCATCCTGTTCCTCTATCTTATAACCACATTCCGGACAATACATACCCCCTCCTATTACTTTAAATACTTTTCACGCCTTTGAGTAACCTTCACCACATAGTTCCGGGTTTCCGAATGTGGCAGATTACTTATCAGATGATTATACAAACCATTGTAATCAAAACTTTCAATATAAGAGAAAGCTTTGCCTAAATTGGTTGTACCAATAAAAGCACGGCTCACATTACCCGCTCCCGTATTGTAGCCTGCTATTACACACAAACGGCGGCAATGAGGGTCAGAAACGGAAGCAAACTGATTCATCAAGACACGCAAATATGCCGTTCCCAATTCGATATTGTTTCGAGGATTGAACAGATAGCTTTGTGTAGGTATCCATTCCTTTTGATATACATAACGGTAAGCGTCTGCACCACCCGACTTAGGAACCAACTGCATCAAGCCGTACGCAGGTACCCAACTCTTTGCTTGTGGATTAAAAGCTGATTCTTGCTCCATAATGGCATAAATCAATGGTTGTTCTATCTGAAATCTGTTGGAAAACTCTGCTACCAAATCCTTATACAATGTAGCATTGCGAGACAAATTGTCAGATACCAAATTCAACTGAACCTGGACCACCTGACGCGATTTCCCGTCTGCACCTTTGACAGCAGTCACTTTCTTCTTGCTTTGAGCTACTATTTTACGGGCAACAACCGCTTTGTCGGGTATCCCACCCAGAAGTTCCTCTTTTTGGGTAGCTCTTACACGGCTTTCTTTCCTTCTTTCAGCCAACGTCTTTCCCGAGTTTTCCTTTTGCACTTCCTTCTTCTTTACCTCCTGTGCTTCAGAACTTTGAACAACATTTAACACCTTCCCCTTAACTGTCGGTTTAGGAGGAGCCAGACGTTTGCTTTTTGGCAATACCTCAGCAATCTCCGAAGAAGCATTTATATCAAAAGAAGAAAAATCAATCAGACCATCCAATATCGGCTTCTCAGTCAATGGCACAGAAACATCCACCGAAGACGGATAAGGACAAGTGGAACCACGGCTATCCAACATCTGTCGGATAGCTTCCACCAAACGAGTATCGATCAAAGAGGTATCCTGTTTTTCCCATTCATCTACGGTGACTTCAACTTTTATTCCACCGTTTTCAAAATCGACAATCGAGCGTGAACGGTAATCCTTACCATATTCCACCCACACCTTCTTGGTATTATCAACAATTGTATCTCCACCCCAAACACTTTTAATGGATTGTACGTATTGTTCATAATCGGCACGCGCCTGTGCCTCGTATGAATCAAAGTCGGAATGCATCCGTACCACATCCTGCTCAAACTGTTGACGCATAGAATCCAAGGGATTGACCACCTGAGCATTGACCAAGTATCCCCATAGAAAACATAGCAAGAAGAAAATATACTTCCTCATACCCCAAAAAAGCAAAGGCTTCGGCAGACTCCCGAACCGAACGGTTCAACATTAGCAGATTAAGAAAGGCATAAAAGAAAAAACGTGGGAATCTGTACTCGTCACTCATTCACTTATCAAGGTCTTAGGAAACCCACAGCCGTAAACAAATAACACAGAAGCCCACGCCGATACCTATATAACAACCCTGCACACCTCCCGGTTGGGAAAGGCGTACAGAGAGGGTATAGCATACCACGCAGACATCTACCGCTATTCCTGTCTTGACGGCTATTCAAAAGTTCCTAAGTTTTGATAAGTCAAAGACAAAAACGTAGTAAACGTCTTTCTTTATAATATGTCTGCCCACCCACCTCTCTACTTCATGCAGAAGCTTCGGTGTGGATAGCGCGACAAATATAGATAAATAAAAGTTAACTACAAAACTAAAACAGGAAAAACACTCTTTTCCTTTAATATTAAGGTTCACCGAAATATGGAAGCCATATAGCTTGCATATGGGGCTTTTTTCTATTCGATGAAATCTATCTCCAAACTCCCCTACCAAAGTGTCATTCTGAGCATAGCGAAGAATCTGTATGCATCCACCTGGTGTTTACAGGTCCTTCACTACGCTCAGGATGACACGACATTATGATAGTCGTTTTCTATTTTGACACAGCCTCAAACAACCATTATTCTCTACATTCAAAACACTTCAACTCTGTTCATTAATTTCATTCACAATACATCGAACCATTGGACGATGTATTGTGAATGGTGAGATGCAATACTTTAAATCACGGTACGATGTACTTTGAATAAAGAATAAATACTGATTTTCAAACGTTTATGTTTTCTTCTTTTATTTTTCCGAATAGGCAGATACCAGTTGTGTAGAGAAAAAGTTCTCTACATTTTCTCTACACTATGATAAAACATTGATAATCTATAAATTAGTTCATTTTAGTGTAGAGATGTAGATAAAAACCAAAAACAAACTTCATTTGTCATTTGTTAAAACAAGACAAACATCATCCTATTTAACACAAATGAACTTATGGAAGAAAAATTCTTGACCCACGAAAACGGTGCACCCGTAACAGACAACACAAACTCGCTCACCGCTGGAAAGCATGGCCCTATCCTCTTGGAGGATGCTTGGCTTATCGAGAAACTGGCGCACTTCGACCGCGAAGTCATCCCCGAGCGACGGATGCATGCCAAGGGAAGCGGAGCATTCGGACATTTCACCGTGACACACGATGTTACTGAATACACGTGTGCCAAACTCTTTTCCGAAATAGGAAAACAGACGGAGGTGTTCGTGCGATTCTCTACCGTGGCAGGTGAACGAGGGGCTGCTGATGCCGAACGGGACATCCGTGGATTTGCCGTGAAATTCTATACCGAGGAAGGCAACTGGGACTTGGTAGGAAACAATACGCCTGTCTTCTTTATCCGAGACCCACTCCAGTTCCCCGACTTGAACCATGCCGTGAAGCGTGATCCGCAAACCAACCTCCGTTCGCCACAAACGAATTGGGACTTCTGGACCATGCTTCCCGAAGCCCTTCATCAAGTCACGATCGTCATGTCCGACCGAGGCATTCCTGCATCCTACCGCCACATGCACGGATTCGGCTCGCACACATACAGCCTCATCAACTCGAAAGAAAAACGGGTGTGGGTAAAATATCATTGGCGTACCCAGCAAGGTATCAAGAATCTGAGCAACGAAGAAGCGGCTCACCTCATCGCACACGACCGGGAAAGTCATCAGCGTGATTTGTTCGAGGCCATTGCAAGAGGTGACTTCCCTCGCTGGACACTCTATTTCCAAATCATGACCGAGGAAGAAGCGGCCTTCTACAAAGAAAACCCGTTCGACATCACGAAAGTATGGAGCCACAAGGACTATCCACTAATCGAAGTAGGCGTACTGGAGTTGAACCGCAATCCGGAGAACTATTTTGCCGAAGTGGAACAAGCGGCCTTTAATCCTACACACATCGTGCCAGGATTGGGATTATCCCCTGACAAATTATTACAAGGAAGACTCTTCTCTTACGGCGATGCGCATCGGTATCGACTTGGAGTGAACCACGACCAGATACCCGTAAACCGCCCCCGATGCCCCATGCATAGTTATCATCGGGACGGATTGATGAGAGTGGACGGAAACGAAGGAGCTACCAAAGGTTATTCGCCCAACAGCATCGGAGAATGGAAGACCCGCCCTTCGGCACATGCATACTCGCCCATAGGCAGTCAAGCCATTCGCCATAGCCCATACGAGGACCGTTGGGACGATTGTTTCTACCAACCGGGGAACCTTTACCGACTGATGACGGAGGACAAACGTTCCTTACTGATAAAGAATACTGCCGTTGATATGATGCCTGTTACCTACAACATCAAGTACCGACATACCGCTCATTGCTATCTGGCAGATAAGGAATATGGTACCCGACTAGCAGAGGCTATGAACTTGGATATGGTGTGGGTGGAGCATCTGGCTTCGCTCAGTGAGGAAGAACGTTTGAAGATTACGAGCAACTGATTGATGATACATCGATGTGTCATCCTGAGCAACGCGAAGGATCTGAGTGCATAAAGTGGTTGTACCCGAGATTCTTCGCTTCGCTCTGAATGACACACCAAGAAAAGTCTTATCTTTGCAGCATGAATACTGCTATCCTCATACACACCAAGCAAATATTGTCCTTTGAGGATTTCCAAACCTATTTGGAAATCCCGAATCTGGTACTCGATTTCATCAGCGAGATGCCCGAGAGCATCCATTGGTATTTTCATCGGAAAGGACAATCTACTACCCTCTTTGCTATTAATTATCATTTACAAGGTACTTATGAAGTGAGTGTAGACAACTTGGCTTCTTACGATGACTTGCGCTTCTTCCCTTATCTAGTGGATTCGCTGGCCAAGTTCCTTCAAGGAAAGTTGGATTTAGAGAACATCTACGAAGAACTGGATGAAGAATGGGTGGAAGATACCATTTCCGAAGAGATAGCCTCTTTAAAAGCAAATCTAAGCATCCTTCCTCAATACTTTGTGTCACAACCTTTGGATGATCTTGCTTATGTTTCGCTCGAAGCGCTTCGGGATTTCGGCGTGAACCTACATTCGTCTACGCCTCGCATCTACGGTTATATACAATACCTCATGCGACGTCATCTCTTACCTTGCTTGAAGGATTGGGACGAAATGAATGTACCCGATACGGACGAAGAAGTGGAAGTGGATATTCCTCAACACGAAGCTATCGGACGGGTGAAGTCCTGGCAACTGGACGGCTCAGAAACATACGAAACTTACTCACAAGAGGATGTAGAACACTTACTTTCCTTGGCCTGTGAATACAAAGAAGGAAAACTCTTGCATGGAGTGGTTCTCAATGATATCGGTACGATTCATCAAGAAGGTATTGGCATCCCTGTGGACGGAGAAAGTGCGATTTATTGGTTTAAAGAAGCTTACAAACAAGGCGATAATCTCTATGCGCCTACCAACCTTGGAGATTTGTATCGCAAGGGATGTGGTAACATTACAGCAGATTTGAAGAAAGCATTCGAGGCTTATCAACTTTCCATAGACCCGTATGCTCACTACCGTATCGGACAAGCGTATGAGGAAGGTTGGATGTGCGAGTCTGATATGGAGAAGGCTATGAAGTGGTATGAGCAAGCAGCCAAGGAAGGACATCATTTGGCAATCAAGCGATTGAAGAGATAATCAACCGTTCCCTCCCCTCAACCTGCTCAAGGTAGATTGTGTAATCCCTAAATAAGAAGCGATAAATCCTAGATTCACACGCTTGCACACCTCGGGGAATTGCTGGACGAAAGCCTCATAGCGTTCCTTGGCGGGAAGAGTGAGGCGCTCTTTATGACTCTGATGCAAACGACGGTATTCGTTCTGATGAATGATTCTCCCCCAATTACTCAACTCGAGATTCGTTTCCCACAACCGACGCAAATCTGTGATGAGGATGCGGTAAGCCTCCACCTCTTCGAGAGTCTCCACAAACTCCTGACTCACCTCGTTATAATAGAGTTCGTCCATGCTAAACACGATGCATCCGTCGTAGGCAAAGGAAGTGGTGAACTCCTCCCCGTCCACCAACCAATACGAACGTGTCATGCCTTTTTCGATGAAATACGCATACTTGCAAAAGATACCTTCCCGCACCAACAATGTTTTTTTCGGGAAACGACAAGGAGTGATGCAGGCTTCCAACTCCCGAATGGTATCATCGGAAATCGGACATAAAGATTTCATCCAAGCAAGAACGGTTTTCATAGGCATCAATTTTCACAGATGCACAAAGATAAACAATTTTTCTTAACTTCCCAACCAAACCTTGGCTTTCGGCAATTTGGATAAAATCCATACCACGGCATACGAAGAGAGGAAGGAGCACAACGTAATAATCGGAATCTGATAATAGACATGCGCCAACGACTCACTCAGCAAATCACGCCAGAAGTTAATCAGCATGATATGGACAAAATACACAGCATAACTCAACATGGCACAACTGCTTATCCAGCGGCCGAACGCATTGTTTCCTTGCCACTTGATACGGCTTACCAATGAGAACATGGCATAGGTCATCAGCATCATGTTCGCGCTACAGAAACGCCAACAGATTTCCAAATCGGAGATGCTGGTTACACGCTCCAACCGATACTGGTAAACTGCTACCGTGAAGAGATAACCGCCTGCCAACAGAAACAAGGCATTACGCACCGACAAGGCACCGTATCGCTTGATGTAATAACCCAAGACGAAGTATCCGGCAAAGCCCGTGAAATAATGGAGCATCGGAGTAGGATTCCAGAAACATTCACCCAACACTTCGGGAAACCAAAGATGAATATAAGGTAAGAGAGTGGTGAATGCCCATACCCCAAGATAGCCTTGCAACTGGCGCTTGGAGCATTGTTCGAGCCAAGGCGAAATAATCGGCACAAGCATATACAAGCCGAGGAGCATATAGATAAACCACATGTGACCGATTTCTACACCGAGATTCACCGGGATGTGCGCCACATTGCGCAAGAATTGGGCCAACGTATCACCCCGATATGCCATGAAATAGGCGGAATAAGCCACACACCATACCACAAAAGGAACGAGGATACGGGTAAAGCGGCGCTTGAAGAATGCCCCTACATTCATCTTCAACGGTAAAAGGAAATACCCCGAAATCATGACAAACAAGGGTACTTCGATAGGCGTCATTGAGTTCATCCAGCCTATCAGAGGCATCTCGTCGTGAGTAGGTACAGTAAAGTCCGGACCTATGTAATAAACTTCGGTTACATGTTGCCAAATGACGAGAAAGCAAGCAAGGACACGCAACAAGTCGAGCGAAAATTCACGTTTGCTTGCTTGGGGGATAGCGGTAGTTTGATTCATAATGTTTTTCAATAAAGATTAACAATGAAGCAAAGATACATCATCCACCCGAAATCCACTTTGCGCTAGGTCAAATTCTCCCGTTTACGCTTCTTCCAGAGTTGGTAACTGTTAATGATATTTTGCCACAGAACGTATGAACCTGGAGCAATGGTAGCCAATGGATGCAGATAAGCCGAAGCCATCCAAATGGCAAGGACGGTATTCTTCTGCCCGAGGGCTTGACCGGCACTGATACGGTCGTTATAAATGCTTCCGATGCGCTTGCCGAAGAAGAACTGCACTACGCAAGTAAACAAGCCTCCCAAGGCCACGAGCCATGCCGTGATATCACTATTGATAAGCGAACGGGCAGTCTGTCCCATTACCAAGGCCAAGGCGAATGCCCAAATGTAGAAAGCCATGCCGCTATGCTCCATGAGCCAACGATGAACATGCTTTACATAATGCTTCAAGAAAAGGGCCACGAGAAGAGGCGACAACAACAACGGGAATACCTTACTTAATATGCGGAAAAAGGCATTCCAAAAAGTCAGCCCGTCGTGAGGTTCCACCAAGGGAAAGACCAATGGCACCAGGACGGCTCCCAATAGATTGGAGAACAACGTATAGGTAGTAAGGGTGGCAGCATTGCCTCCCAGTTTGCCCGTAATCACGGCAGCAGCCGTAGCCGTAGGACAAATCAGGCAGACCATCATACCTTGCCAAATGCCAGTCGACAATTCTCCCATAGGAACGCACAACAGTACACCGGCAACCAAGGCACACGAGAATCCCTGTATCAGCAACAACCATAGATGCCAACGCTTGGGCTTCAACTCCCGCATATCTATCTTGCAGAAGGTAAGCAATAATTGGGCGAAGATGAGCCACGGAGTGATAAAGGACACGAAGCCATTCACGGCAGGTTTCAGCGGAGCAAGAAAACTCCATTTGGCAAACATCAGATAGGCCAATGTACCTGTCAGCATCGCCAATGGCAATGTCCAGTTCTTGATGAATTTCAACATAATCTATTATTCAAAACGTATCGACTTGGCCGGATGAATATGGGCTATGAGATAGGAAGGCCCTACCAACATCAGCACCGAAGCCAACAACGAACATACATTAAGCAACACCCACCACCATAGATTGAATGCCACCGGCACACTATCCACGTAATATATGGAAGGGTCCAGTTTGAACAAGTGAAATTGCGACTGAATGAATACAAACGACAAGCCGATGATGTTTCCCCACAACATGCCCCGTCCTATCAGGAAAACCGAGAAACTCAAGAACACCTTGCGGATAGCGAGATTGTCTGCTCCCAAAGCCTTGAGTACACCAATCATGTTCGTACGTTCCAGGATGATTATGAGCAAACCCGATATCATGGTGAATCCAGCTACACCCGTCATAAGGATGAGAATTACCCACACGTTCATATCCAGCAAGTCCAACCAAGCGAATATTTGCGGATTGCTCTCTTCTACAGTCTGCGTGTAGTAAGTGGCTCCATAGCGATCCTTCAGCATGTCCACCTCCGCACTTATGGCCTCCTTCGTTTCCTCCAATCGGGACACATCGGCCACCTCCAGTTCGATACCGCTCGCCTGATCGGCCTTCCAGGCATTCAGGCGGTTCACCGTATAGAGGTCTGTCAAAAGGAACATATCGTCGTATATCGAGAAGTTCGTCTGATAAATGCCCGCCACCTCAAGACGACGTGCGCGGACATTTTCAGCCGAAATGTAATACGTATAGAGTTTGTCACCCAACTTCAGATTCAGTTTGTTGGCAATAGTACGCGAGACTAGGGTACGATTGGTTGATGCCGAATCCGTAAAGGCCGGAATCTCCCCTTCCAGCAAATGTTCCTTCAGGAAAGTCCAGTCATATTCCTGTGATACCCCTTTCAGCACCATTCCCAAGAAATTGTCCTCCGTCATGATCATGCCCGGTTTGGTGGAGTAGCGTTGCACATGCTTTACTCCTTCCATAGAACGGAGCGCATCCAGCAAACTATCTCCCGCCACCACAGGAACAGTCTCGTAGGATTTCTGGGCATCGAAATTCGTAATGGTGATGTCCGAACCGATACCCACCACCTTGTCGCGGACTTCGTGCTTGAAGCCTATCACCACAGCTACGGCCACAATCATCACGGCCAAACCAATGGCAATGCCCCACATAGCGATGAGAACGGCAGGCTTCGACACCTCCTTCTCTCCTTCCTTGCTACGATAGATTCGTCTTGCGACAAAGAGTTTCCAATCCACTTTTTTAGTTATGAGTTATAAGTTATGAGTTGGTTATAACTCATCACTCCTTTACTTTTCCCGGATAAGCCTCGAGCGCCTTACGGAGTACCACCAACGCACGCGCCAAATCTTCTTTCTTCAATACATACGCTATGCGGACTTCATTCTTTCCCAATCCCGGAGTGGTATAGAAACCGGTGGCCGGGGCCATCATCACGGTCTCGCCCTCATATTCGAAATCGGACAAGCACCAAGCGCAGAACTTCTCACAATCGTCTACCGGAAGTTTAGCTACGGTATAGAAAGCGCCCATTGGAATCGGCGAGTACACACCCGGTATACGGTTCAGGCCATCTATGAGGCACTTGCGTCGTTCCACATATTCATCGTAAGTATCGCGTGAATATTCTTCCGGAGCATCGAGTGAAGCCTCTGCTGCAATCTGACCGATCAACGGTGGGCTCAAGCGAGCCTGGCAGAACTTCATCACGGCATTACGCACTTCGGCATTCTTTGTGATGAGCGCACCGATACGGATACCACATTCAGAGTAACGCTTCGATACAGAGTCGATAAGCACCACGTTCTGTTCGATGCCTTCGAGGTGGCAAGCCGAGATATATGGCGAGCCAGTATAGATAAATTCACGATACACCTCGTCCGAGAAGAGGTAAAGGTCGTATTTCTTCACCATGTCGCGTATCTGGTTCATTTCGCGACGGGTATAAAGATAGCCGGTCGGATTGTTCGGGTTACAGATTAGGATAGCCTTGGTGCGCTCGTTGATGAGTTCTTCGAACTTCTCCACCTTCGGGAGCGAGAAACCCTCCTCGATAGTCGTTGTCACGGTACGGATAACCGCCCCTGCCGAGATAGCGAAGGCCATGTAGTTGGCGTATGCCGGTTCCGGCACAATAATTTCGTCTCCCGGATTCAAGCAACTCAAGAAAGCGAAGAGCACCGCTTCGGAACCACCGGTAGTGATGATGATATCGTCGGCATTCAAGTTGATGTCGTACTTCTTGTAGTAGCCCACCAATTTTTCGCGATAACTCTGATAGCCTTGCGAAGGGCTATATTCCAAGACCGAACGGTCTATGTTACGGATAGCGTCGAGGGCCGCTTGCGGAGTAGGCAGGTCGGGCTGACCGATGTTCAGGTGATATACATGAACGCCTCTCTTCTTGGCATCATCTGCCAGAGGTGTCAGTTTGCGGATAGGCGATGCTGGCATTTCATTTCCTCGTATAGATATTTTTGGCATATAGATAATCTTTTTTATGAATAATCGGCAAAGATATAGTTTATGAAGAAAGAAAGCAAACAAATTATCGTTGATTTTACGAATAAAAGAGGTTGCATCCGCCGATACAACCTCTTTTAATTAACCACTTAAAAACACATTATATAATCACAAACATACTCAATTCGCTATAAAACTGTCCAGCGCTTTCTTCAGTTGCGCCTTAGTAGGAGCACCCGAGGTGATATGTGGCTCACCCTTCATCGGAGCAAAGACAAGGGTAGGTACACTTCGGATTCGGAAGAGCGAAGCCAGTTCCTGTTCATTGTCTACATTCACCTTATAAATGTCTATCTTTCCCGCGTATTCCTTGGCCAACTCATCCAGCACCGGAGAGAGCGACTTACAAGGTCCGCACCATGGAGCGTAAAAGTCTATCAGTGCCGGGCGTTCACCCAAGAACTTCCATTCGTGTGGGTTCGCCAAATAGTTCGCTACCTTTCTTAAAAATCCTCCTTTGGTTAAATTTATCGTAGTCATCGTCTTTATCTATTTTTCTAATTAACATTGCTTTTTCTTTTCTGATACAAAAGTAATCCACCCGCTCTTACTCTCCAACAGACAGATTCTATCGGAGAATAGATGATGTCTATTATACCCATTTTTTCGGTTCTCCATATACCATGAAACAAATTTTGTATTATCTTTGCCCGACTCAATAAAACTTAAAAAACGAACATTATGATGCACACGTGGTTTGAATGCAAGATTCAATACGAAAAGACCATGGAAAATGGTATGAACAAGAAAGTGACAGAACCATACCTTGTCGATGCACTCAGCTTCACCGAAGCCGAAGCACGCATCATCGAGGAAATGACTCCATACATCAGCGGTGAGTTCACTGTGAGCGACATCAAGCGCGCCCGATACTCCGAACTCTTCTTTGCCGAAGACACTGAGTCAGACCGCTGGTTCAAGTGCAAGCTTACTTTCATCACCCTCGATGAAAAGAGCGGCTCTGAAAAGAAGACATCGACCAACGTACTCGTACAAGCATCCGACCTCCGCGATGCCGTGAAGAAACTGGACGAAGGCATGAAGGGCAGCATGGCAGATTATATTATCTCTTCCATGGCCGAAACCCCTATCATGGATGTTTATCCGTATAGCGCAGAACCAAACGACAAGCCGGAATTTCAATGAGTTATGAGTTATAAGTTATGAGTTATGAGTTGCCATCCGGAAGGAAACTCATAACTCATAACTCATAACTCAAAAAAACTCAGAACTCAAAACTCATAACTCTCCATGAGCCACATTCAAGAAGAAATCAAGCGCATCCAAGCAGAACTTCCCGAAAGCGTACGCTTGGTAGCCGTATCGAAGTTCCACCCCGTTGAAGCCCTCCAAGAGGCATACGAGGGTGGCCAGCGTGTATTCGGCGAAAGCAAGGTACAAGAAATGACACAGAAATACGAAGTCCTCCCAAAGGACATCGAATGGCATTTTATCGGCCATTTGCAAACCAACAAGATCAAGTATATGGCTCCGTATGTGGCGCTCATCCATAGCGTGGATTCCTACAAATTGCTAGCCGAAATAAACAAGCAGGCTGTGAAAGCGGGGCGTATCATCCCGTGCCTACTCCAGATCCACATTGCCCAGGAGGAAACCAAGTTCGGTTTTTCTACGGACGAATGTAGAGCCATGCTGGAAGCTGGGGAATGGAAAGCACTGAAAAATGTACGCATAGCGGGTGTAATGGGCATGGCTACCAACACGGAAGACGAAGCGCAGATAGCCCATGAATTCGGAGTGCTGGCCGGATTCTTCCACGAGATGAAGGAAGTCCATTTCAAGGACGCACCCGAGTTCAAGGAAATCTCCATGGGAATGTCCGACGATTATCCCCTTGCTATCGAAAAGGGAAGCACCCTCATCCGCATCGGAAGCCGTATTTTCGGTGAAAGAGTATATCAACACTAACCCCTATATAATTGCACAAAATACCACATTTTTGTGCAATTATTTTGTCCATATCATAAATAAAACCTATCTTCGCACATATTATAAACTTTTGTGCATAAAATCATACATTATAAAGATATGGAAAACGAAAAGAGTTTCATTGCTTTAATTGAAAAAAGCATCAAGAAAAACTGGGACGCTAATTCCTTGACCGACTACAAGGGGGTAACCTATCAATACAAGGATGTGGCTCGTAAGATTGAAAAACTCCACATCATTTTCGAAGAAAGCGGCGTGAAGCCAGGTGACAAAATCGCTATCTGCGGACGAAACATGTCGCATTGGGGAGTAACATTCCTCGCTACCGTAACCTATGGTGCTGTCATCGTTCCTATCCTACACGAATTCAAGCCTGACCAAGTACATAATATCGTAAACCACTCGGAAGCCAAGTTGCTCTTTGTAGGCGATGTAGTATGGGAAGGTCTCGATGAAAGTGCTATGCCGAACCTCGAAGGTGTGATTTTGGTGAACGATTTCAGCCTACTCGTGTCACGCACCGAAAAACTGACTTACGCCCGCGAACACCTCAACGAACTTTTCGGCAAGAAATTCCCGAAGAATTTCCGCAAGGAACACATCAACTATTATAAGGATAGCCCAGACGAATTGCTCGTCCTCAACTATACATCGGGTACTACCAGCTTCTCGAAGGGTGTAATGATTCCGGCACGTGCCTTGTGGTCGAACATGATGTTCGCGTTCAGTGCCCTCAGCATGAAATCCGGAGACCGCCTCGTGTCTATGCTTCCAATGGCTCACATGTACGGTCTGGCATTCGAATTCCTTTACCAGTTCTGTGCTGGTGTACAGGTATTCTTCCTCACCCGTATGCCGAGTCCGAAGATTATCCTCCAAGCATTTGCCGAAGTGAAGCCTTCATTGGTTATCGCCGTGCCATTGATCATCGAAAAGATTATCAAGAAGAACGTACTTCCGAAGCTTGAAACTCCGACTATGAAGTTCTTGATGCATGTGCCTCTCGTGAGCGACAAGATCAAAGAAAAGGTACGCGAACAATTGATGAACGCGTTCGGTGGAGAGTTCTACGAAATCGTGGTGGGTGGTGCTGCCTTCAACCAGGAAATCGAAGCTTTCATGCGTAGCATCGAATTCCCTTACACCGTAGGTTATGGTATGACAGAATGTGCTCCGCTCATCTGCTACGAAGACTGGAAGAAGTTCAAGGCTGGTTCTTGCGGTAAGGCAGTAGCCAACATGGAAGTGAAGGTGCTCAGTGCAGACCCACATAACATTCCGGGTGAAATCATCTGCCGTGGCGACAACGTGATGCTTGGTTATTACAAGAACGAAGAAGCGACCAAGGAAGTACTCGACGCAGACGGCTGGATGCATACTGGCGACCTTGGTATTATCGACGAAGAAGGTAACGTGACTATCAAGGGTCGTTCGAAGAACATGCTCCTCGGTCCTTCGGGTCAGAACATTTATCCGGAAGAAATCGAAGACAAGCTCAACAACATGCCTTACGTGAACGAAAGCATCGTGATCCAGGCACTTGACGGCAAGTTAGCGGCATTGATCTATCCGGACTTCGAATTGGCATTTGCCAACGGCATGAGCGAAAAGCAGGTGGAAGAACAAATGGAAGCCAACCGTGTGGCAGTAAACGCTCAAATCGCTGCTTACGAACAGATTGCCCGCGTGAAGATATATCACGAAGAATTCGAAAAGACTCCGAAGAAGAGTATCAAACGATTCCTCTATCAGGAAGCAAGATAAGAACAAGGATAAAAAAAAGAGAGGTTCCCAATCGGGAACCTCTCTTTTTCGTCTATAGGGAAAGATTTATTTCTTGTCTTCCTTCTTGAAGCAACCTTCTTCATTGAGGATGTAAACCTTACCTTCAGCCGGCACTTCTGCACGGATCTGATAAGCATTGGTTGTAGCCTCCATAGAAACCTTCTGTTTCATTTCTGCACTCAAGCCTGGGATTTCATTCAATGAAGCGAACTTGCCGTTTTCATTCTTGTAATCTTGCTGAGCATAGAAAATAGCCCACATGAGCTTGTAGATTTCCATATCGTGCGGATAAACCATGGCAGTTTCTTCAGTACCTACCTTGTTGTCCGAGAAGTGGAGATAACCCCAACGGTCAGGCATGTGCATGTCGATGCGGCCTGTTGCGTTCCATACCCAGTTTTCTTCCGGCTTCTTCAACCATTCCACGCGAGAGAAGTTGATTCTCCAAGTGTTGCCAGCCTTCAAGAGATTGTTGAAGCTCAAAGTCAAGGCTTGGCGAGGAATAGCCATTTCCACACTCCAGAACTTGTCTGTATCCTTCGGGTTGTTCAAAGTACCGTCGATATGGATAGCCGACTGGATACCCGGGCAGTCCCACTGGAGGAAAAAGTCGCCACCTACACGGTATGGCTTGTCAAGCATCAAGTCGAAAAGCACGTTCTTGGCATTCACTTCAATTTCGAAATAGTTATGACCGTCGGTATCCGGATCGATGAACACTTCGAAGTCGTTATCATAATAGATGATTGTATCGCGTTGAGTCAACTTGGCATCGATGTTCGGTTCTTCGAGGATAGCACCTACATAAAGGAAATCATCGTCCCACAACATCTTAGCAGTAGTCTTGTACTTCGGTTCTGCAAAGCCAGCACCGCTGATATCTTCAAACGCTTCTGTTTCCTTTGCCTTCTGCCATGAAGATTCGTCGAGTTTACCGTCAATCTTCAATGCGCCCTCTGTACGGTAAGCAACGTATGAACGTGGTTGTACCAAATAGCGTTCGTATTTTTCGAAGATGCATGGTGCACCTTCCGCACTAGCCTGCTTTTCACCACCTGCACATCCACTCAAAACCGATGCCATGCAGAAGAGACCCAAGCCTAAAGTTTCGATTCTTTTCATTCGATTTCTTATTTAAGGATTAGTTACTTTCAATTACCTTACCTTCACCACGGTAGAGCTGGATAGGACCGTCGAGCAATACGGCCAATACAGTGATTTGTTCGTCGAGTACATGATCTGGCACTTCGATATAAAGGTTACCCGGTACACCGCTCCAATAGTTCTTGTTATGAACCTTGTAACTCAACATAGAACCGTCGCCTACTACCCAAACACGATTTACCTTGTTTACCAAGCCCTTGATTTCTACGATACCGTTCGGACGGTAAGGCAAGTACAAGTAAAGGATATCGCCTGCTTGGTTCAATGAAGTGAAGCCTTGGAAGTGGTCTGCAGGAATACCTGCGCGAGTGTCATAAATGGCTTCCTTATGCTTCTTTGTCCAACGACCGAATTCCTTCAAGATAGCGATTTGTTCTTCTGGGATAGTACCGTCTTCCTTCGGGCCGATATCCATCAACATGTTACCACCATTGCTCAAGCAATCTACGAATGTACGGAGAAGCATGTGAGGAGTCTTATAGTTCTTGTCATTGTGCTGGTAGCCCCAAGAATCGTTCATAGTCATACAGAGCTCCCAATACTTGTCTTCCGGACGAACAACAGGCACACCTTGTTCTGGAGTTGCATAGTCACCATAACCAGTGATACGTGAGTTCACGATTACATTCTTGTTATTGCTACGGAGCAATTCCATGATTTCCTTGGCTCTCCAAGTTTCGGCACTCATTTCCCAGTCGCCGTCAAACCAATAAAGGTCAGGCTTGTAAGTATTGTTCAATTCTGCCAACTGTCCGAAGTTGAACTTGCAGAAATTGTCCCAACGCTTCGGATCGTCCTTGTAACGAACATCTGTACGGGTCATGTTCGGATAGTCAGGATGTGACCAGTCCGGCAATGAGTAATAAAGACCGAGTCTCAAACCAGCCTTACGAACTTCATTCACGAACGGAGTCACCAAGTCGCGCTTAGCCGGAGTATTCTTTACTACGCTGATACCGTTCTGCTTGGTATCCCAAAGAGCCACACCGTCATGGTGCTTGGTAGTAAGCACAGTATATTGTGCACCACTTTCCTTGATGAGTTCCACCCATGCCTTCGGATCATACTTAGAAGCAGTAAAGCCTTCGCATTGCTTCAAATATTCATCATGAGGCAAATACTTGTTATAGAACGACCAACTTTCCGATACACCCTTCACGGCATAAATACCCCAATGGATGAAAATACCCAACTTAGCCTTATGGAACCATTCCATACGCTTGTCCTTCTGCTCTGGAGTCTCATTCACGAGATTTTGGGCATGGAAAGACGGACATGCCAACGAAAGTGCAAGCACCGCTGCACATAGTTTCTTCTTCATATCAGTGATTTTTAAAAGGTTATTTCAATCAATTCTGCAAACTTAACAATTTTCAGTTATAATACCAAATAAATTCCTATCTTTGCCTACTCAACCAAAACAAGAATTATGGCTAGAAAAAAGAAAAAGAACTCATGGATAGGGTGGTTGGCCGCTATTGTCATCGGCGTGGCATCACTTATCACAGGAAAATCATGGACCGAATGGGACATTACTCAGGAAGTCATCCAAGAATCCAACAAACAAGCAGATACAGAACGAATGGAGATTCCTTTGATGAAGCATAACCAAGGTCAAATCATCCAACGCACCGGATATACCCTCTCTTACGATGCCAAGAACAAGACTCCACAATGGGTGGCTTGGGAACTGACCAAGGAGGAAACCCGAGGTGATGCGGAACGAAGTCAGGAATTTTTCCCAGATCCGGATGTAATTGGCGCCAAGGTAATTACGTATGATTACTCACATTCCGGCTACGACCGTGGACACATGGCACCGGCAGGCGACATGAAATGGAGCAAGAAGGCCATGGAGGAATCCTTCTACATGAGCAACATCTGTCCGCAAGACCATAATCTGAATACAGAAGACTGGAACGATCTGGAAATGAAATCCCGCGAATGGGCCCGTCGATATGGAAAAGTATTCATCGTATGTGGTCCTATCTATACTGGCAAGCGCAATGAATACATCGGCGAACATCGAGTAAAAGTACCCGATGCCTTTTTCAAGGTCATTCTCATCAACAATAGCCGCAAGCAATGCGCCCTCGGCTTCTACTTCGAGAACGAAGCGGGTGAACGCCCTCTGAAGGAATACATTACATCAGTAGACCAAATCGAGAAGATGACAGGCTTGGACTTCTTCTCTGCCTTGCCGGATGACTTGGAAAACCAATTGGAATCTGAAATAGTTAATAATTTACCATAATTATGTCATCCAGAGCGAAGCGAAGGATCTCGAAAACATCCACGCTATATGTCATCGAGATTCTTCCTCCCTACGGTCGTCTGAATGACAATCTAATGATAGAGATATGAAAAAGAAAACAAAAAAAATTATCCTCGGCTCAGTATTGGCATGTCTCCTTTTCGGATTAGCCGGTGCAGCCCACATCTATTATTATTTCTTTACCCAGCCGTTCCAAATCACGGACACTACCTATATATATATAGATCGTGACGATGATGTGGATTCGGTATATCACAAGATTGCCGAAGCAGGAAATCCCAAGCAGATGCATGGTTTCGAATCGCTCGTCCGCTACCAAGGCTATAATATCAAGACCGGACGCTATGCCATCAAGCCTACGGACAACATGCGCTACCTTCACCGTCGCCTATCCATGGGCTATCAGACTCCGGTGAAACTCACTATCGGAAGTGTACGCACCCTTGACCGCATGGCTCGTAACGTATCCCGCCAACTCATGATTGATTCTACTGAGGTTGCTACCTTGCTCAACGATACAGCATACATCCGCAAGTTAGGCTACACCCAACAAAACCTCCCTGCCCTCTTCATCCCGAACACTTACGAAGTGTATTGGGACATGAGCGCTGAAGATTTCATGACCCGTATGCAGAAAGAACACAAGGCTTATTGGAACGAGAAACGAATGAAGCAAGCCGAAGCAATCGGGCTTACTCCCATCGAGGTGGCTACCCTCGCTTCTATCGTGGAAGAAGAAACAGCCAACCAAGCCGAGAAGCCCATGGTAGCCGGTCTTTACATCAACCGTCTGAAACGCGGTATGCTTCTTCAAGCCGACCCAACCGTAAAGTTCAGTCTCCAAGAATTCGGTTTGAAGCGCATCTTGTTCAAACACCTGGAAGTGGATTCACCTTATAATACGTACAAACATGCCGGACTTCCGCCCGGACCTATCCGAGTTCCTTCCTATCAAGGTCTGGAGAGCGTCCTGAACTACACCAAGCACAACTACCTCTACATGTGCGCCAAGGAAGACTTCTCCGGTACGCATAATTTTGCGGTCACATCGGCACAACATGCTGCTAATGCAAGGAAGTATCAGCAGGCTTTGAATCGAAGAGGAATTCGATAACAAAGAGAAAGGGGCTTCAGGCCCCTTTCTCTTTGTTATCTCCTCCAATAATCGCTCCACCTCCTGCTGTGTCATTCCCGTAAAACGGAATGATAAAGATAGACAAAAACACCCATAATTCCCATAGACTTAACTCAAAGTGCGTTCACTCTTGTCACCTAAAGTTAAATCCCAATGGAACAGACAGATATTGTGAAGGGAGCAGTGAAATCGCCACGTCACGCATTCACGTCATCGTGCTTTCTCTGGAACTTCATACGTCTTGTCGGAGTAAAACCATACGTCAAAAATGTCTTATACTGCTATAGGTAGACACATTTATAAACGATTAAAAATGTGTAAGCAGTATGCGAAAGAAATGGCAACATTACAGTGAAGAAGAATGTCTTCGGATTCTTCGTGATTATTACAGTTCTGGATTAAGCC
>JBGVGD010000031.1:0-40626 GCA_045121515.1 Phocaeicola sp.
GATACATTACACCCGTTTCGGAAGAAACGGAGATACAAATTTCTTCAGTGACATCTTTAGGATTGTCATCGTCAATACATCCTGATACCAAACAGGTACAGATTAAAAGAAGTGGAATAAAAAATTTGTTCATAAGTCTAATGTTTATGCTTGTTCTTCAGCCCCACGCATATGCGTGGAGACCATTATATCATCTCTTGTTTACCGTGATTAAGTTTCCTAGGCTTTTCACTTACAAGAAGAAGACATAACGCCTCTATATTATTTCAAATGTCTTTGGATAGATTCCTCCATCCAGCCACAAATATACAAAAACTCTTGAAATATGAATCACATTCCGTACAATATCTACAAAATAAAACTATTAAAATGCTCGTCAAGAATAAGAAAACTGAATATTTACAACATCTATTCGATATAATTGTTTATTTTTGCAGATGAGATATCATTCAAATCGTAAGCTTATGAGACGTCCCGAAATAGTAAAACGCATAGCCGAAGCCATCAAACGAGTAGCTCCCGATGCCAAGACCATCCTCTATGGTTCAGAGGCTCGTGGCGATGCACGACCGGATAGCGACATCGACTTGCTAGTGTTACTGGAAGGAGAAAACCGTCTTTCTCTTAATAGACAAATGGAGGTGACCAGTCCCCTCTATGACATTGAATTGGAAACTGGAGTGAGCATCAGTCCGATGGTAATGCTTAAAAAAGACTGGGAAAATCGTCCCTTCCGTACTCCTTTTTATATTAATGTAGTTAACGAAGGAATTGTATTATGAAACAACAACTCACCGAACAAGAACGTTTCGACCTAATGATTTATCGTTTGCAACGTGCACACGAAACGATGAAGGAAGCTCTCGTTATGAGCCGTGAATCATTTTACAATGCTGCGGTCAATCGACTTTATTACGCTTGTTATTATGCAGCAATAGCTTTGCTCATAAAGAATGAAATCTAACCTCAAACTCACAATGGAGTAAAGACGATGTTGGGATTACATTTTGTTTCCAAAGGAAAACTATCAAGAGAACACGGGAATACATTCAACACTTTGTTTGAAAAAAGACAAAGTGGAGATTATGATGATTTCATCTATAACGACAAAGAAACAATAGATGAACTTTATCCTCAAGCCGAAGCTTTCATCCAAGCCGTTGAAGAACTGATAAATCCTAAAGAATAATTTCCTATGGACAAAGGAAATATGTCAAAATAGATTTCTACATTTTTTGTCATCTAAGGGAGCGAAGCGAAGGATCTCGGAATCACAAACGTGAATGGATACGAGATTCTTCGCTTCGCTCTGAATGACACTTTGATAGAGAATTATCCTTTCAGCATAGCCATAAGCGCCACCCTCTGAATGGAGAAGGTATCGCCCTTCGTTTGTACATATTCAAGTAAAGCAAGTCCATCTTGCTTCAGTTTTGATTTCAGAACCAACTGCTCATCCCCCATTTCATCCGATATCTTCAGCATGGTCACAGCAGCCAGTTCTGTCTTTCCCATTTGGTTAGGGTCATCTTGATATCGGGAGATGATTTCCTCTGCATTCATATCCACTAAATTCTCCGAAGGGACACCCAAGATTTGACGGGTGATGTCATCATACTCTACCCAACTTTCCTTGCGTATCTTTTGCCGATTCAATAATGCATTAATCAAGAGGGTAATGATTTCTTGAATCATGCGGAGAAGATAGTCTTGCTTTATCATCGATTCACCAATTAAATGATTATCTAAAATACTTACCAATCACCGGCAAACTCCGAAGTGGGAAATCGTTCTTCACAATATATGACACAAACACCATCAACAAGAAAGTACGGATAGCCAACAATACCCATACATTTTCGAAAGGCAATCCTTCAGACACCAAGTACAAGGCAATGGCTGCTGCCACATACTTACCGATACCCTTCAAGTCATAATTGATAGGATACTTCTTCTGACCTACGAAATAAGAAAGCAACATCGCCACAGCATATCCCGCAAAGCCAGCCCAAGCACAAGCCATATAGCCATAAATAGGTACGAAAAATACATTGATACCAATCAGCACGGCACATCCCGCAAACGAGAAGTATGCTCCCCACTTGGTTTCATCAATGAGTTTATACCAAAAGGACAAGTTGAAATAGACCCCCATGAAGATTTCGGCCATCATCACAATCGGCACTACTCGCAAACCCGACCAATAGTCAGGAGCCAAGATGTACTTCAAGATGTCAATATAGAACACCACCGCCAAGAATGCCAACAATGTAAAGATAATGAAATACTTCATGGCATTGGCATACATCACTTTGCTATCCTTGTCCTTACTTTTGCTGAACACAAAGGGTTCATAAGCATAGCGGAAAGCCTGCGTAAGCATCGCCATAATCATGGCTATCTTACTGGCTGCCCCATAAATACCCAACTGCACTTGTGCATCTTCTCCCGGATAGACATGACGGAAGATAATCTTATCCGCCACCTGGTTCAAGATACCTGCAATACCGAGAATCAAAATCGGATAACCATACTTCAACATCCGCTTGGCCAACGAAGCATCGAAACCTCCGCCGAACTTCAACTGAGGAAGAAGTAGAAGCATGATAGTCGATGTACATATCAAATTGAAGAAGAAAGCATAAGAGACATCGCTTCCGCCCATACCTACATAGTAAATAAGGTTAAGGGCAATGTTCAACACGATGAAAAGCATCTTCAATCCAGCAAACACCAAAGGTTTCTGCTTGTATCGGAGATAAGAGAAAGGCAAACATTGGAACGCATCCATGGCTATCACTATCATCATCATACCGATATACCATGGATGTTCGGCATATCCCATAGCCGATGCAATCGGATGTAAGAATGTCATTCCCAATATGACAAAAAGCAAGGAAGTGCTTCCTACCATCGCCAAAACAGTAGAATAAACCTTCTTCGGATCTTCTGTTTCTTTATTTACGAAACGGAAGAAAGTGGTCTCCATACCATAAGTAAGGATAACCATTAGTAAGGCCGTCCATGCATAGACTTCGGTTACTACCCCATAGCCGCCCGATGCTGCACTCATCGATGCCGCGTAAATAGGCACCAACAAGTAATTCAAGAAACGGCCCACAATGCTACTGATGCCATAAATGGCCGTGTCTTTCAAGAGTGATTTCAATCCTGCCATAAATTTATTGTAGTTATAGGAGTTAAAGGAGTTATCGCTTCGCTCGTCCTTTGGACAGGGAGTTAAAGCCAAAGTTTGGTGGATGTTTACATTCACGTTAACCTCAGTCGAAGCTGTTGGCTCTAACTCCTTAGGCTCGAAGAGCCGATAACTCCTTTATCTCCTTTTATCCCCTTAATCAAAAAGAGTCTGTTCTCTAAATACACTTCTTCCCAAATGCTTGTAAGCCAACTCAGTCACTTCACGACCACGAGGCGTACGCTTCAAGAAACCTTCCTTAATCAAGAACGGTTCATACACTTCCTCCACTGTACCCGGATCTTCACCAAGAGCAGTAGAGATTGTAGTCAATCCCACCGGTCCTCCGTTGAACTTATCGATAATGGTCGTGAGAATCTTGTTATCGATTTCATCCAAGCCATATCGGTCGATGTTCAAGGCTTCGAGCGCATAACGGGCTATCTCCACATCGATACGTCCATTTCCCTTTACCTGAGCAAAGTCACGAACACGACGAAGCAAAGCATTGGCAATACGCGGAGTACCTCGGCTTCGGGAAGCAATTTCACCGGCCGCCTCTACATCGCAAGGCACATTGAGGATGCTTGCCGATCGCTGAATAATGCGACGCAAGATACTGTCATCGTAATACTCCAAATGGAGATTGATACCGAAACGGGCACGAAGCGGAGCGGTCAGCAAACCACTACGAGTAGTCGCTCCCACCAACGTAAATGGACTCAATTCCAACTGGATGCTTCTGGCCGACGGCCCCTTATCTATCATGATATCGATACGATAATCTTCCATGGCCGAATACAAGTATTCTTCCACTACCGGACTTAATCGATGAATTTCATCGATGAAAAGCACATCGTTCGGCTCAAGGCTAGTCAATACCCCCGCCAAATCACCCGGCTTATCAAGTACAGGGCCGGATGTCACTTTGAATCCTACTCCCAATTCATTCGCTATGATATTACTCAACGTGGTCTTTCCCAATCCCGGAGGACCATGAAGAAGTACATGGTCAAGCGCCTCGGCACGAAGACGAGCTGCCTTGACGAAGATACGCAGATTATCGACCACCTTATCCTGCCCATTGAAATCACTGAAGTTCAACGGACGCAAGGCATTCTCAAAATCGCGTTCTTTCTTCGATATCTGTTGTTCACGTATATTAAAATCTTCTTTCATCTTTTTCAATCTTGATTCGCAAAGATACAATAAAGTATTTATATCTTTGTTCCATGAATCAGATAAAATCAGACAAGAGAGTATTAGTAGGCATGAGTGGAGGTATTGATAGTTCCGCCACTTGCATCATGCTTCAAGAACAAGGTTATGAAGTAGTGGGCATGACCATGCGCACGTGGGATGTAGCATCACAATTCGCTACTCCTGAACAAGAAGAACCGGATTTCATCTTAGAAGCCCGCGCTTTGGCACAGAAGTTGGGTATTGAGCACCATGTGGCTGATGTCCGCGAAGAGTTCAAGCAAATCATTGTAAAATATTTCATCGACGAATACATGCAAGGTCGTACACCGAATCCTTGTGTCATGTGTAATCCTTTATTTAAAGAACGTCTCCTTTGCGAATGGGCAGACAAGACCAACTGTGCTTGGATTTCTACAGGCCATTACTGCCGATTGGAAGAACATGAAGGCAATCGCTATATTGTAGCAGGCGATGACGTAACCAAAGACCAATCCTACTTCCTCTGGCGATTGCCACAAGAAGTGCTCCGCCGTTTCCTTTTCCCGTTGGGCAACTACACCAAACAGGAAGTTCGTGAATACTTGAAAGAAAAAGGTTTCGAAGCCAAAGCTAAGGGAGGCGAAAGCATGGAAGTCTGCTTCATCGAGGGAGATTACCGTGATTTCCTCCGCCAACAAATTCCTGACATCGATACCAAGATTGGTCCCGGACTCTTTGTAGACAGTAAAGGGGTTAAGATTGGCCAACACAAGGGATTCCCTTATTATACCATTGGGCAGCGTAAAGGTTTAGGCATCGCCTTGGGGCATCCAGCACACGTTCTCCGCATCAACGCCGAAAAGAATACCGTGATGCTAGGTACTGCCGAGGACTTGAAGGCCGAATACATGTTGGTAGAAGATGCGATGATTATCAACATGCAAGAACTGCTAAGATGCCCTAACCTCACGGTACGTATCCGCTATCGAAGCAAGCCGATTCCTTGCCAGGTGCTTCCACTTGAAAACGGACAGATGTTAGTACATTTTCTGGAGAATGCCTCGGCCATTACTCCTGGCCAATCGGCTGTGTTCTATGACGGAAAACGAGTCTTGGGTGGTGCATTCATCGCTTCACAACGAGGTATTCTCAAAGTAATTGCGGACAATCCGTTTTAATGCAATTGGGGAACATGCTCCATAAAATGACGTACATTTTAGAATAAGTACTTTTCATCATCTTTTTTTGAATTATTATTGTTACATTTGCAAAAACCGTTTTATCATGCGTTTACAACGTCAAGAAATACAAACTATCCTACAGGTCGCTCGTCAAATCTATGGCGAGAAGGTAAAAGTCTACCTATTCGGCTCTCGCTTGGATGATACAAAACGAGGAGGTGACATAGATTTGCTTGTCCGTAACGAGGGTGTGAAGAAAGGAATACTTGCTCGTATTCGTATGATTGCCCAATTGAAATATTTATTGGGAGACCAGAAAATAGATATTATTGGTGATTATGAGGAATCAACGGTTGCTCTAGAAGCTTTACGGAAAGGAGTCTTATTAGTATGACAAATAGAAAACAAGAAATCAACGAACGTCTGCAACGCGAATTTGAAATTTGCGATAAGCATATTTTACGTATCAACGAAGCATTGAAAGCGTTGTCAAATATTCTTCCTCTTACGGCAGAAAGTTATGCCTCGCTCGACAGTGAACAAATTCGTTGTCTAGACCAATTCATTTTCCGCTTTTCCAAGTTGCAGGATGCAATGGGAGCTAAAATTTTCCGTTTCTTATTGGAATATTTGGACGAAGATGTAACTGCATTGCCTATGCGTGATATCCTCAACCGCTTGGAGCGTTTTCAAATTCTTCCCGAAGCTAATGAATGGATTTATATCCGTGAACTCCGTAACGAAATAGCTCACGACTATCCTTTAATGGAAAACGATGTGGTACATATATTGAACGAGCTTCTTTCTAAAACAGATGTATTGTATTGTATTTATGACAAGATGAAAACTATATATAAGAATTGATTTCAATGACTTTCACTTTATCACCATCGGCACTCTATACTGATGCTCAATCAGTTGGAGTGTCGATGGTGTACTCTGCTCTTCTTCTGTCAATAATTTGAAGACTGAGCGAGACTTCATATTACGACTATTTTCATCAAACCTTACAAATCCCTCATAATCATAAACCCAGTCATCTCCATAAGCCAACTTCATGGCGCGTTTGTAAATCCTCACGGCTTTGGGCAACGAGCATAATATGGGTTGCATAGATACAACATACCCAACGTAATTCTTCATTGCTTTGTTATTGACATTGTTTGAATGTTTTCCCAAGACTTCGAACAGTCAAAACCAAAGCGTAAGAATACGCCATTACTTATATGTCCGTCCCCACCACCTCTACTTCATAAAGAAGCCTCGGCGTGAAGACATTGCAAAGATAAACTTTTATATAAGAAACCAAGCGAATATAATAGTAAAAAAACTTTCAGTCAGCAGATTAAAAATGTCATCAGAAAAGAAAGAAAAATACAACAATGCAGGAAGCAAAAGTTTATCAGAACTTATAATCACATAATCACAGCTTATGATTATATAATCAAAACTTACAATTACCTAATCATAAGTTGTAATTAAATTATTAAACAAAGAACAAAACACTTTTCATGCCGTTGCGAAACAAAATCGTCCCTAATCCACACACGATTCCATATAGAAAGGACTCAATTCTTTGGAACATAAAGAAACGAATGATACCTTTGCGAAAAATATCGGAACGAAAATTTTCGCAATATGAAAGCACTGAAACACATAATAATGGCTGTCCTCCTGCTCCTAAGTAGTTGTCAAACGAATGAAAAGGACCTACAACTTTACGAAGAAGGCATATCTTTGGAACTAGCCCAACTTCGCAAACAAGAAATCAAGGATTTGAAGTATGGCCTCTCTTTCTCTATCCCCGAACAGAAACAAGAGGCCGTAAAGGGAGAAGCACGGATTCAGTTCTCTCTCCAACGTCCGCAAGAAATCATTCTCGACTTCCGCGAAAATGCGGATAAAATCAAGGAGGTCTCCGTCAATGGGAAGCCATGCCCATATCGTTTCCTCAACGAACATATCATCTTACCTGAGTCTGCTAGCCAAAAGGGGGAAAACGAAGTCCATATCCGCTTCACTGCCGGCGACCAATCGCTCAACCGCAACGACGAATATCTTTATACTTTGTTGGTGCCCGACCGTGCTCGCACCGTCTTTCCATGCTTTGAACAACCCAACCTGAAGGCCGAGTTCACTCTTTGCCTTGAAGTGCCTGAAGAATGGGAAGCGGTATCCAATACTTCTATTCAAACAGAGTCTATCATCAATGGAAAGAAACACATTACTTTCCTTCCTACTGAACCACTCAGTACTTATTTGTTCTCTTTCGTTGCAGGCAAACTGAAAAAAGTAGAGTATGCCGACGGTGAACGTATCCTCACGGCTTATCACCGGGAAACTGATCCGAAAAAAGTAGCCCAACTGGACATCATTTTCCAGCAAGTGGCTTCTTCACTTCATTGGTTGGAAGACTACACCGATATCCCTTATCCATTCGCCAAGTATAGTTTCATCATCCTTCCAGGGTTCCAATATGGAGGTATGGAACACACTGGAGCCACTTTGTATAATGATACGCGAATGTTCTTGAGCGAACATCCTACATTGGATGAAGAGTTGGCACGTGCCAAACTTATCGCCCACGAAACGGCACACATGTGGTTTGGCGATTATGTGACCATGGACTGGTTCAACGATGTGTGGACCAAGGAAGTGTTTGCCAACTATTTTGCGGCTTGCATCACCGAGCCTCTATTTCCTAGTGTAAACCATTCGCTCAACTGGATCAAGACTTACACGGCTGCCTCTTTGGCCGAAGACCGTACGTTAGGAAGCAATTCTATCCGACAGCCTTTGGATAATCTCCGCAATGCCGGACTGATTTATGGAAACATTATTTACAACAAGGCACCGGTCATGATGCAGAAGTTGGTAGAAATCATGGGTGAAAAGGCCTACCAGGAAGGTATCCGCGAATACCTGAAAACTTATGCATATAGCAATGCCACTTGGAATGACTTAATCACCATTCTTGATGCCAAGACAGAAGAAGACCTGGCCTCCTTCAGCGATGTATGGGTCAATCAGAAGGGAATGCCTCACATTTCCTTCACCAACCGATGTGGCCAATTGGAAATACGCCAACGTGACCCGCTGAACAGAGGATTGTTATGGCCTCAACGCTTTCAAATCACGTTCATCGGAGACGAAAACACCACTATAGAAGTAAACTTGAACCAAGAGACATATGCCCTTACCGTTCCACTCGATACCAAGGCCATTTTGCCAAACACCGACGAACGGGGATATGGTCTCTTCATCCCCGATGAACAAAGCCGCGCATGGCTCTTGGCACATTGGCAAGAAATAACAGACGATACCGCTCGCCAATCACTCCTCATGCTGTTGTACGAGAATTACCAGCATCGAATTATCACAGACAAGGAATGGATGAATGCTTTGCTGAACGGATTAAAAACGGAAAAGAATGCTTTGATAGCCTCTACTCTTTGTAGTTATCTGGGTGGCCCAATGAGAAAACTGAAGGATGAGAAACTGGAAGATACGATATGGAGTTGGACAGAAAAACATCCGATAGCCTCCTGTCGTCTCCAATTGATGCGTAGCCTGATTTCGAATGCCTCTGCTCCTCAAAGTATCGAAAAACTTTACCGGATATGGGAAGAACAATCGCACCCGATGCTGAACGAGCGCGACTACATGACCATGGCCTACGAACTGGCTTTGCATTACCCTGAAAAGTATGAAAATATCCGAACCAGCCAGCGGGAACGCATCACAAACCCTGACCGCTTGCGCCAGTTCGACTTCATCGTGCAAGCCGTGACACCGGATACCTTGCAAATGGACGCTTTCTTCCAATCGCTATTGAAAGCTGAGAATCGTCGCATCGAGCCATGGGCAACCAGTGCCTTGGCTTATTTGAATCATCCGTTGCGCCAACCTTATTCGGTTAAATATATCCGTTCGGGATTGGAAGTCTTACAAGAAGTACAACGTACTGGTGACATCTTCTTCCCCAAGAATTGGGTAAGTGCTCTCCTAGGAAACTACAAGAGCAAAGAGGCATATCAGGAATTACAGGCTTTCTTCGAAGCCCATCCCGATTATCCCTCCTTGCTCAAAAACAAGATTCTACAAGCAGCCTGGCCGCTTTATAGAGAAGCGGCAAACTCCTTGGATATGTAGTTGTCCAAACTTGCGCAGACTTCACGGCTGAACGACATGCCACTGGCGACAATCTTGTCCCAGTCGGTTTCGGTCAGTTCGTCAAGGTCGGCCTTACGGATACGGTTTTTCAACAAACCGAATACCAAACCGGCATTGAAGTTATCCCCTGCACCGATAGTGCTTACTGTCTTCAATGGTTCCACCGGATAATTCTTTTTCACCGTCTTGGTACGGAGACACAAACCTTCTCCCCCATTGGTACAGATGAAACGCGGACAGTAAAAACCAACCTTGTGCTGATACACCTTATCGTCATCAGTGATTCCGAACATATTGCCGAAATCTTCTGTAGAACCACGAACGATATCCGCATACTCGAAGTTTTCAAGGATAGTAGGCATCAACTTGATTGCTTCATGTGCATGGGTGCTACGGAAGTTTACATCATAATAAATGATAGCACCTACCTTACGTGCCTTGTCCAATAGTTCCTTTACTTTATCACGCAATTGCGGAGTTATGGCATAGAAAGAACCGAACATCACAATGTCATCACTTGTCACTTCCGGCATATCTACATCCAGACGAAGACTCGGATAATCCTTGTAAAACGAATATTCCGCATCGTTCTTTTCATTCAAGAAAGCCAGGGAAACAGGAGATTTACGGTCTGGATAAACCATCACATTATCCGTACTGATCCCGTTATCCTTCATAAAGTTCAGAATGATTTCGCCTACATGATCGCCACCGACTTCACTGATGAAAGTCACATTCGCACCTGCACGTCCCAATGACACCAAACCATTGAATACAGAGCCACCCGGTACAGCAACCGTTGGCTGGTTATTCTTGAACAATATATCCAGTATTGTTTCGCCGATACCTATTACTCTTCTCATAAATGCTTTACTTACTCAATTCACGTGAACGTTCACCCAAATATCCACCATGATGACGCTTGCTATATTCTTCGATAGTGAATTGGGTCTTACGCATCGTTTCCACTACCAAGATGTCACCAATTACTGTCATGGCTGTAGTCGATGTCGTTGGAGTCATACCCAACAAACAAACTTCACCAGGATTACCGGTTGCCAAGCAGATATCTGCTTCCTTAGCCAACGGACTATCCGGATTACCAGTAATAACAATATATTTCAAGTTCGGGTTCAAAATATGAGCCAATTTGGTCAAAGCCACGATTTCATTGGTCTTTCCAGAGTTGGAAATGAGCAACATCACGTCATTTTCCTGAACGACACCCAAGTCGCCATGCTGCGCTTCACTTGGATGAAGGAACACGGCTGGAATACCTGTTGAGCAGAAAGTAGTCGCAATGTTCATCGCTATCTGTCCGGCCTTACCCATACCCGATGTAACCAGTTTTCCCTTTTTCTGATGAACCTGCTCCACAATCAGATTGACAGCCTGTTCAAAAGCATCCGTTACCGGTATGTTCAATACCGCCTGTGCTTCATTCTTCAACAATTCAATGATTGAATTCTTCATAGGTCGAAATTATTTTAGTTGTTCTATTAATTCTTCGTAATTATTTGCTACCAGACAGAAATTCTCCCAAGGTCGACGGGCAAAATGCTGTTCTCTCAAACGGTTCAAGAAAGCAATCAATTCATCCCAAAAACCATTCACATTATAAAATATGACTTTCTTGGCATGATAACCGATGCTTGCAGAAGCCATCACATGAAAGACCTCATCCAATGTTCCGACACCTCCTGGAAGAGCCACCAGAATATCCGATTCCCGAAGCATCGTATCCTTCCGTTCACTCAGGTCATCCACCCGGAAGGTAACATCCAGCAAATCACTGACGGCACCACGTTCCTCCAGTTTGGTAGGCACGACACCCATGACAAAAGCACCGTTTTCCTTGGCTGCCTTGGCGATGCATTCCATCAACCCGATATTGGCACCTCCATACACTAATGTCTTCTTGTTCTGACCCAACCAGACACCCAATTCAGAAGCCTTTTCAAAATAAAAAGCTTCAATATCATCGGCTGCCGAACAGAAAATACCAATCCTTTCCATCTTAATTTTCATTTATAACATACAAATATCTAAATTTTTTGAGTAATAACCATGAGTTTTGTTGTATTTTTGTCTTTCAATAGACGAAGAAAGAATAATATGACATATAACACACATACATTACCCAACGGAATCCGCATCATTCACGCTCCTAATCAGTCGGCAGTGGCCTATTGTGGCTTTGCTATTGATGCCGGGACACGAGATGAAGCCGAGAACGAACAGGGAATGGCGCACTTTGTGGAGCACTTGATTTTCAAGGGTACCCAAAAACGACATGCCTGGCATATCTTGAACCGAATGGAGCATGTAGGCGGTGACCTCAATGCCTATACCAATAAGGAAGAAACGGTGGTATACAGTGCTTTCCTGGCCGAACATTTCCCCCGTGCCGTGGAATTGCTGGCAGACATCGTTTTCCATAGCACTTTTCCTCAAACCGAAATAGACAAGGAGGTAGAAGTGATCATCGATGAAATCCAAAGTTACGAAGACAGTCCTTGCGAATTGATATTCGATGATTTCGAGGAACTGATTTTCCCGAATCATCCGTTAGGAAGAAATATCTTAGGAAAACCGGACTTGCTTCACCAATTCAAGACCGAAGATGCTTTGCGATTCACCCACCGATATTATCGGCCGGAAAATGTCATTTTCTTTGTACAAGGAAACATAGACTTCAAACGGGTAATAAGACTTGTCGAAAAAGCAACGGCAGATTTGGATTCAAGTGCGAGCACGTTTAAACGGAAACGTCCCGATATTTATGTGCCACAAACAAAGACCTTGCATCGGGACACCCACCAAGCGCATGTCATGATAGGAAGCCGTGGCTACGATGCGCACAATGAAAAACGTACGGCCCTCTATCTATTGAACAATATTTTGGGAGGTCCCGGCATGAATAGCCGACTCAATGTGGCTCTGAGAGAAAGAAGCGGATTGGTGTACAATGTGGAAGCCAACCTTACCTCCTATACCGATACAGGGGTGTTCTGTATCTATTTCGGTACAGAACACGACCACGTGGAACGATGCATCCGCCTCGTGAAGAAAGAACTGATACGCCTTTGTGACAAACCGCTGACCTCCACCCAACTGAATGCTGCCAAGAAACAAATCATCGGTCAGATAGGGGTAGCACGGGACAATGCGGAAAATACGGCCCTCGGCATGGCAAAGACTTTCCTTCACTACGGTGAAATGGACGATCCGAAGAAACTTTTCCAACGCATCGAGGCGCTCACCGCCAAGGAACTCTGGGAAGTTTCCAATGAAATGTTTGCAGAAGATTATTTATCGACATTAATTTATATTTAAATCATACTATATGAAAAAACTTTATCTAATTAGCGCATTGTTTGCTGCCTCTGCTTTGCAGGCACAAACCACTGATTTGACAAAAGGTCTGAGCATCTGGTTCGACAAGCCTTGCCAAATGTCTGGTGTAGGTTCGTTCTACAACTACAGTGCCGACCGCGAATGGGAAGAACGTTCATTGCCGATTGGTAATGGTAGTTTCGGTGGTAACATTTTGGGCTCCATTGCAGCCGAACGTATCACCCTCAATGAAAAGACTCTTTGGAGAGGTGGTCCAAACACCTCAGGTGGTGCTGACTATTATTGGAATGTCAATAAGGAATCGGCTCATCTCTTGCCAGAAATCCGTCAGGCATTCGTCGACAACGATTTGAAGAAGGCTGCCAAGTTGACCCGCGAAAACTTCAACGGTTTGGCTGGTTATGAAGACTATAGCGAACAACCGTTCCGCTTCGGTTCATACACCACCATGGGTGAAGCCTACATCGAAACCGGTTTGAGCGAAATCGGCATGAGCGATTACAAGCGCATCCTTTCCATTGATTCTGCTTTGGCGGTAGTTTCTTTCAAGAAGGAGGGTGTGAAGTACGAACGTACTTACTTCGCTTCTTATCCGGACAGTGCTATGGTATGGAAATTCACAGCCGACAAGCCGGGCATGCAGAACCTCGCATTCAGTTATGCAGTCAACCCGGAAGCCGAAGGTAAGATGATAGCCGATGGCGAAAAAGGATTACTCTACGTGGGTAAATTGAAAAACAATGGTATGGAGTTTGCACTTCGCATCCAGGCTCAACATAAGGGTGGCGACGTAAAGGCCACAGCTGATGGTAAGCTCGTTGCAAAAAATGCCGATGAAGTGATCTTCATCCTTACTGCAGATACCGATTATAAAATTAACTTCGACCCTGACTTCAAGGATCCGAAGACATACGTCGGTGTGAATCCGGTAGAAAGTACCGAAGCCATGATGAAGGCTGCTACAGCACGTAGTTATGACGAATTGAAAGCCCGTCATCAGGAAGACTATTTGAGTCTTTTCAACCGTGTGAAGATTAGCCTTAACCCGAATGCTCCGATGACATTGGAATACCCAAGCATCTACGACTTGCCGACTTACAAGCGTTTGGCTAGCTATCGCAAGGGTAAGCCTGACTATAAGTTGGAAGAAATCTACTACCAATACGGTCGTTACCTCCTCATCGCCAGCTCTCGTCCGGGCAACATGCCTGCCAACTTACAAGGCTTGTGGGCCAATGGTGTAGACGGTCCTTGGCGTGTGGACTATCACAACAACATCAACGTACAGATGAACTACTGGCCGGCTTGTCCTACCAACTTGGCAGAATGTAACTGGCCGCTCATCGATTTCATCCGTACCCTCGTGAAACCGGGTGAAAAGGTGGCTCAATCTTATTTCGGCGCCCGTGGTTGGACAGCATCTATCTCTGCGAATATCTTCGGTTTCGCTTCTCCATTGAGCAGTCAGGATATGTCCTGGAACTTCAACCCAATGGCTGGTCCATGGTTGGCTACCCATGTATGGGAATATTATGACTATACCCGCGACAAACAATTCTTGAAGGAAGTAGGTTACGACCTCATCAAGAACAGTGCTATCTTCGCAGTAGACTATCTTTGGAAGCGTCCGGACGGAAGTTATACAGCCGCTCCTTCCACCTCGCCGGAACACGGTCCAGTAGATGAAGGTGCTACTTTCGTTCATGCCGTTATCCGTGAAATCCTCTTGAATGCAATTGATGCAGCAAAGGCTCTCGGTGTAGATGCCAAGGCTCGCAAGCAATGGCAGGAAGTATTGGACAACCTCGTTCCTTACCAGACAGGCCGTTACGGTCAGTTAATGGAATGGTCTCGCGATATCGACGATCCGAAGGATGAACACCGTCATGTGAACCACTTGTTCGGTTTGCATCCGGGACACACCCTTTCTCCTATCACTACTCCGGAATTGGCTAAGGCTGCACGTATCGTACTCGAACATCGTGGCGACGGTGCTACCGGTTGGAGTATGGGTTGGAAACTCAACCAATGGGCACGTTTGCAGGACGGTAACCATGCTTACAAACTCTTCGGCAATCTGTTGAAGAACGGTACCTTGGATAACCTTTGGGACACTCACCCACCTTTCCAGATCGACGGTAACTTTGGTGGTACAGCCGGTGTAACCGAGTTGTTGCTCCAGAGCCACATGGGCTTTATCCAGTTGCTTCCGGCTCTTCCAGATGCATGGGAAGAAGGTTCGGTAGAAGGTTTGTTGGCTCGTGGTAACTTCGAAGTTGATTTGCGTTGGGCAAACGGTCAGTTGCAAGAAGCAGTAATCACTTCCAATGCTGGTCAACCATGCCAAGTACGCTATGGCGACCAGACTTTGAGTTTCAAGACTAAGAAGGGACAGAGTTATATCATTACCCTAGTAAATGGTAAGTTAGTAAAGCAATAAAACGAGTATTTTTGCTTTCACCGTTTCACAAGGCATATAACTCATTTACTTACAGATATATCATGTGAACGGAGCCTCATTTCACCAATTTCACGGTTTCACGCAAGCATAAACAGGCTTTTGGTGAAACCGTGAAACTAGAAAAAACGTGCTGGTTTCACATCAAACATGTAGGAATCAGCCTGTTTTGCACTGGTGACACGAGTGAACCCAGTTTTTATAAAACTCCTGTAGATAGCCTTGATAAATGAATATTTATACTGCACTCACGTTTGAAGAAAAAGGTCACCGCCTTTTTAAAAAAGACGGCGGCGTTTAAGGTAAAAGACCACCGTGTTTTAAAAAAATGCAGTGGTCTTTCACTTTAAACGATAATTATACATTCTTTTGTATATCTATACTATTTATCATTTCCTTTTATATCCTCCAGTTTGTTCTCTGAGATATAAAGTCCGTCATTTAATCTTCTGCTTGATTCTCTATCTGCAAATAATCTTTTGCACTAAGCGGAGATATAACAGGTTTTCCCGTTTCTTCTTCCAACCTTAAACGGGCTTCACGGGCAATATTCCCACCTCGCTTTGCCACATCCTTATGGTCGTCAAATGTTTCCGGCTGGGTAGCCTCCGATATTTCCTTGGTCGAAAGTTCGGCAAGCATGTTAAGTACAAGTTCCTTGTTAGTCATATTGTCCCGTAGATTTTCTTTCTTCAAACCCTTGAACTGTTTGTATTCCTTGGCAGTCTTATCCGCCCAACTTTGATAAATAATGTCGGTCAAAGTAGCAAACTGCACCCCTTCCTGCAATCCTCGACGTTTCCATTCATCAGTCAATTCCTTTCGGATTTCGATGCTCTTTAAGCGTTGATTGATCCAATTGTCCGAATATCCCAATCGCTTGTAGTCTTCCATGGCCTGTTTAATGGAGAGTTCCGGGTCCTGCATTTGGTCAAGACGTTCCTTGGCTACTTGTGCCATCCATAGCTTGAATGGTTCGGCTTTAGGTGAAGGAATGGATTGGATGAGGCGGAAAAGCTGTTGGGTAGTGGCTACATCGGTCTTATAATACTTACCGTCCGATGAAAGCATTTTCAGTTGTACGATTTCTGCGTACAACTGACTTCCCTCTTTAGCCAGTCTTCGTTTCAAGTCACTCCAATACCGTCTCGGATTTTCACTGTCTGTCAATACAGCCACAACATCCACTACGGAAAAATACCACTCTTCGGTTTCGCTATCCCAAAGGGTACGAACCTTCTTTTCTTCAAAAACTTTAATTGCGTTTTGTTTTACCATAATTATTCTGTTAGTTGTAATATCGTTTTTGCAAAGATAGGAATAATCCGTTTATACGCACTTCTGCAACACCAATAAACTTTCCGGCCCCATATTGAACAACAAATCGGCAATACTCAAATTAGGGAGGAAACCGAACTTGTCCTTGAATACCTGATAGTAAGGTTCTGCATGGAAAGTAGGGTCGGCTATTTGGAAATCCTTCTTGGGATGAATGATTTCGCGAAAATCCTGTTCATTCTCTGCAAAGGAAGTACGGTATTCAGTAGTTCCTTCCATTACGGGATGAATATCAATCAACTCGCATACCAAGGCACAGATTTCCTGATTGAAATCCCATAGGAAAGGGAATTTCTTTTCGTAGAAGACACGGAAATCATCGGCATAATACTCGAAGAAAGGGCTGTTACGATAGTTCGAGACCAACGCATTCCAATGCATGTGACGCCAATTGCCATGATCAGAGATACGGATATCCTTCATGGGACATTTCAAGGTATCACTCTTTTCGGTGGGAATGGTGAGTGCCAAAGGACCGTCGGCCGCAGCAATCACGCAACGGTTACGATAGGTCTGCTTCACATAGTTATCGTGACGCTCGATGTATGCCTTATCGGCAGCAAAGAGTTTGGCATAATATTCTACAGGAGCCAGATAGTTAGAAGTAAGATAGACTGTTTTCATCATTGTACGGGTTGAAAGATTCGTTCTTTTCGGGAAGAATACCAGATATAGGAGGCACGCCCTATCAAATGGTCGTGCGGAACCAGACCAAACAGACGGGAATCGGCCAAATTCACAGGATTATTGGAAGCCATCCAATAATAGTCTTTCTTGAAAGTATAAGAATTTACCGGCTTTCCATCCACCCACAAGGTATCGTTCTTGACAGCCGCCCGACGATCTTCATGATGCAGAATGGTATTGCAAAGCAAAGTCACGTTCCACGGATAGACCTTGACGGCCTTTCCCTTGGCTGGTATCACCAACGGATGACTATCGGTAGTATCGTTGGCATGGACGGGATGAAGGTCGAATGACGCTCCCAGTTTCTGTTTCAGCAAATAATGTTCATAATGGCTGAAACTACGCACATACCGTCCCTCGGAATAGCCTACCAACAGATTTTCTTCGATGCCTAACTGCTGCAGGGTATTTTGCAAGGTATCTTCCAACTGATACGGATAGGTATAAAGTTGCTTGCTGTCAGGACTTAGTACCTTCTGCCCTGTTACCAACAATTCCTTGTTCAGCATCAAAGTATCTCCTGGTACTCCCACACATCGGCTGATAAAAAGGCCACGGGCAAAGACCGGAGATTTCTTGTCGGAAGGAATCGGATTGTTGAACAAGACTATATCCCCTCTCTTAGCCCTATCCGCCAAGAAATGAGAAGATGTAAAAGGAAGACGTAATCCGTAACTCCATTTGTTCACCAATACTTTCTCGCCTTGATACAAGGAGTTTTCCATACCCGTAGAAGGAATGGAACAAGAAGTAAAGGCAAAAGTCTTGACCAGCAACACGATGAGTATTGCCGTAAGCAAGACTTTCAGTCCAATGGGTATACGGATTTTCATTCCTTACTTAATATTATCTACACAAGTAAACAGACGGTTCCAACGGATTTTTCCGTCCAGCCAGCCTCTATCTGGGTCGAGCGACAACCAAATGAAGATAGGCTTACCTACAATGTGGTCTTCCGGTACAAATCCCCAGAAACGGGAGTCGGCCGAATTGTGGCGGTTATCCCCCATCATCCAATAGTAATCCATCTGGAAGGTATATTGGTTGGTTTCTTGTCCGTTGATGTAAATCTTGCCATCCTTTACCTGCAAATCATTTCCTTCGTAGGCATGGATGCAACGTTCATAAATAGGCAGATTATCCAATGTCAAGTCAATGGTTTCACCCTTCTTCGGAATCCAAACCGGTCCGTAGTTATCGGTTGTCCAACCAGTCACTTTATTGACCGGATAAAGACCTCCGGCATCATCGCCCGGTACATCTTCGATAGATACCACGATGTCCTTACGAGCAGCCAACGCTTCTTTTGTTTTCGGAGTTAAAGGAATATTGTACATCTTGGCTTCCGGATAATAGTAAGCCATGTCCTCGTAACTGATGCCCAATTTATGAGCCAAGTCATCTGGAATCGGCTTATGTACCTTCACCAAATAACGATATTCCACATTGTCCGGTTCCTTATTGGCTACACCATCCAAATAAACGATGCGGTCCTTGATTTCCAATGTCTGTCCCGGCAAACCCACACAACGTTTCACATAATTCTCGCGTCGGTCTACCGGTCGGCTGATAACTTCGCCGAATGTTTGCTTGTTCTCGTCGATATACTGACGGCCCACCTTGTAATAATGGTCGAATACCATGCGTTGCTGTGCAGCATCCATGGCACTCATATCCACCGGCTTGGTCAATTCCTTACCTGCCTGATAACTCAAACGATAAATGTCTTCAGCTGGCACATTGACTGCTACGGTATCTCCTGCCGGAAAGTTGAATACCACGATATCATTGAGTTGTACATCGCCAAAACCCTTCACACGCTTGTAGTCCCATGCCGGCCATTCCAAATACGACTTGGTATTCACAATCGGCAACGTATGCTGGGTCAACGGCATGTGTAACGGTGTCTGTGGAACGCGAGGACCATAACTAGCCTTGCTCACAAACAAATAATCGCCCACCAACAATGACTTTTCCAACGATGAAGAAGGAATCACATAATTCTGGAAGAAGTATAGATTCACAAAATAAACGGCTACCAAAGCAAAGACAATGGCATCCACCCAACTCATGACACTTTTCACTGTTTCGTTCTTCGACTTCTTCCACCAAGTCCAAGGAATCTTCTTGGTGATATAGGCATCAAAAATGAAAGGTACAACCACCAGTCCCAGCCAACTCTTCAGCCACACCAAAAAGGCTAACCAAAGTACTAGGACGATAGCAAATTTTATCCACTGATTGCGTGTTGCTTCTATTTTCATGATTTCAAATTAGAAATGGAACAAATCGTTCATACCCAAGAAACCTTCATGGTTTGCTGTATATTCGGCTGCCAACACAGCACCCAAAGCAAACCCCTTACGGTTCTTAGCATCGTGTGTAATAGTAATGCTATCGGCTTCCGAATCATAGCGGATAGCGTGAATGCCCGGAACTTCGCCTTCACGGATAGAACTTACCGGCAATTCATTGGCTTCACATTCAGTAGTACCGCTAACTGTACCGTCAGGAGCAGTCAATGTACCCATGACCCACTTGCTCTTGCGTTCCAATTTCTCCAAGATTCCTTCTGCCAAGGTAATGGCTGTACCACTCGGAGCATCCAACTTATGCACATGATGCGTTTCCACCATAGATACTTCATAACCTGGGAAATTGTTCATGATACTAGCCAAATACTTGTTGACTGCCGAGAAAACGGCTACACCCAAACTGAAATTAGACGACCAGAAAAGCGTCTGTCCACCTTCGGTACAGAGTTTCTTCACTTCCTCGCCATGTTCTTCCAACCAACCTGTACTACCCGAAACAAGTTTCACGCCGGCTGCAAAAGTCTTCATATAGTTCTGATAAGCCACATGCGGGTTAGTAAATTCAATCGCCACATCGGCACTCTTGAAAGCCTCGCTTTCAAAATCCTGTTGGTTATCAATATCGATGATGCTTACAATCTCATGACCACGAGCAATGGCAATCTTTTCGATTTCCTTGCCCATCTTTCCGTATCCAATTAATGCTATTTTCATTGTTTGATTTATATTTAGGGCACAAAGATAGTGTTTTTCGGCCTAAACTATTATTTTTGTAGCACATTTACACCTTTTTAATATGGAAGAATTGCTACATTACGTGTGGAAACACAAGATTTTCCCGCTGAACGAACTTACAACGACAACGGGACAACGTTTGGAAATCATCGATACGGGCCTATCCAACAGAGATGCCGGCCCCGATTTCTTCAATGCTAAAATCAAATTGGACGGAGTGGTATGGGTAGGAAACATTGAAATCCACACCCATTCTTCCGATTGGTTCAAACATGGTCATCACCAAAATCCCGTTTACGACAATGTAATTCTCCACGTGGCTACGTACATCGATGCCGAAGTACACCGAAGCAATGGAGAAAGTATCCCTCAAATGCTATTGACTTGCCCGGAACATATACGGGAAAACTTCAAGGAGTTGACCGACACTGACAAATATCCGCCTTGCTATCGCATTATTCCTTCTCTGTCCAAGTTGACGATACATTCCTGGATGTCTGCCCTCCAAATGGAGCGTTTTGAGCAAAAAAACGCCCATTTAATCGAAAGATTACGTTTTTGCAACAATCATTGGGAGGATGCCTTTTTCATTACTTTGGCACGTAATTTCGGGTTCAGCCTCAATGCCGATGCCTTTGAGGAATGGGCCAAGCACATCCCTTTACGCGCCATAGACAAACACCGAGACAATCTCTTCCAAGTAGAAGCATTCTTCTTTGGGCAAGCCGGTATTTTAGGCGACATAGACGGGGATGAATATTATCTCAAGTTGAAACGTGAATACGAATATTTAGCACATAAGTTCGAATTAAACCCCATGGACGTTACCCGCTGGCGCTTCCTCCGTCTGCGTCCCAACAACTTTCCGCATGTCCGTATCGCCCAACTGGCCAATCTCTACCATCGGTCGTATGGATTACTCTCCCAACTCATGGAGAAAGAAACAATCAAAGAGGTGCGTGATTTACTTCGAGGAGGAACATCGGAATATTGGTTGAATCATTATACCTTTGGAGGATGCTCTCCTTCGTATCCAAAGACACTTAGCGACAGTTCACTTAACCTGATTATCATAAATACAATCGTTCCCTTCCTTTACGCTTATGGCATTCACAGAGGAAAAGAGAAACTATGCTTAAGAGCGACCACTTTCTTGGAAGGGTTGAAACCGGAAAACAATTATATCATCCGGATGTGGAGCGAATGTGGGCTGAAAGTTTCTCACGCTGGAGACAGCCAGGCATTAATACAACTCAAGAAGGAATATTGTGATAAAAAGAAATGTCTGTATTGCCGGATTGGATATGAATATTTAAAGAAAAAATAAAAAAGGCGGGAGGCACTCTCATCACTGAGAATACCTCCCTAAATTATACTTTAAAGAGAGAATGTCTTAATCAGTCTCTGTCCAACCAGTATAACGATAACCGGTAACAGTATAAGTCTTACCCGGGAAGTTATCACGAGTAAATGTGAAACTGATCTTGTCGCAAACAGTTCCCGAAGGAGCAGTTGCGCCTTTCAATTCAATCTTACCATTGGTCACGGTAAAGTTTTCATTTGATGAAGCTACATTACCGGCCAAATTCATTGCTGTGCCTGAGAAAGTCAAAGACTTCACATCACAAGCGATTTTTCCATTAATAGCATATGCATTGCTTGCAGAAGTACTGTAGTTACCAATACGAATCCAACACTTGTCTGTATCGTTGGCATTAGTATTAGAAAGATAGCAATACATGCTAGATGACAATTTTACTTCAGCACCCGCTTCATCTACAATTTTAACACGATACATACCACCTATCGGATGAATCGGAGTGTATTCAATATCATAATCCAAATCTTCTGAGTTACAAGCCGAGAATACTACGGCAAATAACATGGTGAAAATATATATAAACTTTTTCATATTCAATTCATTTTTCATTTATCAATTATTTACCTTTTGCTACTTGCCACCACATTGGTTCATCCAAATCCTTTGGTGTCGGTGCATTCGGATTGTACTGAATAGAAGCATTTGGGTATGGCAAACGACGCGGGAACTGGCCTGCTGCCAATTCTGAACTACCCGGTACCACCAATGTACCCAATACATAACCCGGAGTCAATTCTCTTTCACCTGCCTTATCGCTGATACGAACAGTGTTTACAGGGTCAATAGCCGGAATACCGGTACGGTTTCTATCGAATACACCGTCCCAAGAGTTAGCACCTGCGTATGAAGCCCACTTCTGAGTCAAGATACACTTCAAGGCTGTTTCCATAGAAGTAGCATCCATTTCGTAAGCACCACCTTCTGCTACGAATGCATCACCCTGACCGGCAGTAGTAGTCCAACGGTTAAAGCCAGCAACAACACCCTTGTTATAGTATTCTGTTGCCTTGTCCATATTTCCCAAACGAGCATATGCTTCAGCAATCAAAAGTTTTGCTTCCGATTCGTTCATCAAATACACAGGGTCATCGTATGCCTGCTTGTAACGAGAACTTTCAGCCAAAGCGATGGTACTTGTTTCAGGCTTGGTACCACATGGAAGACCTTCGTACTTTTCAGCATCTGTCAACACTTCGCCTACACCGACCTTTGCAGCAGCATTGGTAGTCAATTCGTACAAGTTCTGGATACGTGGGTCATTGTTTGCCAACAAGAACTCTACAAATGTGTGACAAGCACGCATGTTTTCCTTGGTATTCAACTGACGGATATTATATTCATAGAACGGATTACCCTTATCAGTTGCATCTTCGAAACAGTCCATCTTGCAGTCTTCTTCCAACAAGCCACCACTAGCCAACAACGATTGGATAGCACTCTTGTTACCTTCGAAGTCACGCATTAAAACTTTCAACTTCAAACTCTTGGCAAATGCCACCCACTTGTCTACATTACCGTTGAAGTAATAGTCCTGGTTGGTAATCTTCGGACAAGAATATGCCTTTGCATCCGCCTGCTTGGCGATGGCAGCATCGAGCATCTCAAGGATAGCCGGATATACTACAGTCTTACCTGAATCATAATTCGGGTTCGGGAAGTTTACCGCATCCAACGCTTCTGTATATGGCAAATCTTCATAGAAATCAGCCAAAATTTGGTAATTGTATGCCTTCAAGACAGTACCGATCAACCAATAGTTCCAAGCACCTTGTTCTTCTGCTTGCGCCAACAGAATCTTTACATCCTCCAAAGTATTGGAATATCCATAAGTCCAGAAATTATTGAATGAACTTACAGTTACATTATAATTGGTAGTTGTATTATACTGGTTGGTGGTATTACCCTGTGTAGTATACTGCATCCACATGTTACCAATCAATACACCATTATATGCCAATTGAGACATGGTATAAGTACATACCGAAGGCAACAACTGTGCCAAGGCTGCAGAAGTCGGATAGTTCGGATTATCGTTTATATCCAAATAATCGCTACATGATGTCAATGACGGAGCGGTCATCAAACTAGCAGCAATCATCCCTGCGTATATATATTTCATCTTTTTCATCTTTAAAAAACCTTTTAGAATACAACTTTAATATTTGCACCGAAGTTACGGGTAGAACTTGTACCGGTAGTTTCACCGAATTCAGAAGTCAAATCATTACCCAAGTTGGTTGATTCCGGGTCGATATAGTTGTTCTTCTTCGGAGTGAAGAGCAACAAGTTACGTCCCACCAAACTAACCATTACCTTCTTGAACGGAGTCTTTGTCAAGAGGTTCTTCGGGAAATCATATGTCAAGGAAACTTCACGGAGCTTAAAGTAGTCCTTCGGAAGAACTATATTACGACGCACGTATGGATTATTTGAATAATTATAATTTGAATGCATTTCATTGCTTTTCACCATAATATTGTTTTCCACATATTCTCCATTGACAATTTTCACTGTATTCGGATAAATGAATGCGTTACGTTCATTGTACACTGTCTGTGTAGAGTTACCGTTGAAGTGTGTGATATATGCAGTATTAGAATACATCAAACCACCCTTTCTCCAGTCAGCAGTAGCACTGAACGAGAAGTTCTTCCATCGCAAGTTGGTAGTGAAGCCCATAGTGAAATCTGCTTCTGCCTTACCCAAGTACTCGTAATCTGTAGCACTTGTATTAGGACGACCGTTGTTATTAACCACGGTATAACCATAATAAGGACTATTCTTATCTTTCACTGTTTCAGGAGCCGGAATACGGAATTCACCGACAGGCTGGCCTACTCTCATGACATAATACACACTACGAGAACTTGTATAAGTATATTCATCCAAACCGTTCCACAATTCCTTCACCTTACTGTTGTTCTTGGTAAAGGTAGCGCCCAAAGTCCATTCCCAGTCCTTAGTACGGATTGGAGTGACGTTAGCCATGAGTTCCACACCTTGGTTCTGGAGCTTACCTACGTTCTGGGTTTCTGAAGTATAACCAGTTTCCGGAGCCAAAGTAGCTGAAATAATCTGGTCTGTTGTAATCTTGTTATAATAAGCGAAGTCGAAGCTCAAACGGTTATCAAAAAGGTTGATAGAAGTACCGAATTCATATTCAGTAGTCATTTCAGGCTTCAAAGTAGTACTTGGCAACGTATTCATTTCTGTCAAACCTGACACACCGTTCAAAGGAAGGTCTGTATAACCGGCATCCTTTACAGGGTTAAACCATGTAGTAGTCTTGTAAACGTCAGCGTCATTACCAGTCTGACCTACCGCTGCACGAACCTTCAAGAAATCTACCTTATTTTCCTTCAAGCCCGGGAACAATTCAGTCAACACTACAGATACGTTAGCGCCACCATAGAAGAAACTGTTTGCATCCTTCGGCAAAGTAGAAGACCAGTCGTTACGGGCAGACAAGTTCAAGAACAAGAAGTTCTTGTAACCCAATTCAGCCTGACCGAACAAACCAATCAAACGACGCTTGGAATCGTATGTTTCTATCGCAGCTGCGGTAGTCGTGTTATTGAGGTTATACCAACCCGGAACATCCAAACCGTTTACATATCCATTGGTATAGCCATAGTGGCGTTGGTTCAAGTTCCAACCGGCAGTACCCATGATAGTGAAGTCACCCAATGTATAGTCAGCACTCAACAAGGCTGTCGCATCAATCTGCTTACGGTTATAGTTGTTACGTTCATAGTAACCCACTTCATCAGACTTACCGCCTACATATGCGTATGAACCTTCTGCAGAAGTGTACTTTTCGTTGAATTTTTGACGGCGTTGGTTAGTGAAGTCACCACCTACACGACCGATTGCCTTCAAACCTGGAAGGATGTCGTATGACATTTCAATCTTACCGTAGATACGGTCATCCTGATATGTATAGTAGTAGTTGTCCAACATCCAATATGGGTTGTTCGCATACAAGGTATAGAAGTTTTCGAAGTTGTAACGTTCGTCGTTATAGTCAGACATCGAAGACATGTCCACATCGACTGCGTGCTGCAACAATTCCATGTACAACGCTTCCGCACGACGGATATCCTTACGAACAAAGTTCATGCTCATGTCGAAGTTGAACTTGTTCACCTTGGCATAACCTCTCAAAGAGAAAGTGTTACGAGAATAAGTATCTGCATCGTTCGGCATGATACCTGTAGAGTTCAAGTTACCATATGTAGCAACGATACCTACGGCTTCTGTACCATATCTCAAAGAGAATGTATGGTTCTGTTCCAAACCTGTCTGGTAGAAGTTACGCAAGTTGTGCTCTACATATGAGAAAGGCTTGGTCATCGGAGTTTCCAACTTGTCTGAACCCCATTCGTGGATAGTACCGTCCAAACGAGGACCCCAAGAACCGTTTTCCGCTCTATCCCATGAGCCCCAACCCTGACCGAAGAGGTCTTGAGTTCTCATTACGCGGAGTACTTGAGAAGCGGTAAACGAACCGTCGTATGTTACAGACAACTTTTCTACACCAGCCTTCTTAGTAGTAATCATGACAACACCATTAGATGCACGTGAACCGTAAAGAGCGGTTGCAGAAGCACCCTTCAAAACTGTTACCGATTCTACGTCTTCCGAGTTGATATCGTTCGCACCGTTACCGAAGTCAGCACCATTAGTACCGTTACGTGAGTTGTCGATAGGCACACCGTCTACAATATAAAGCGGAGTATTGCTGTTCAAAGAAGAAATACCACGAATCAATACCTTCTGAGAACCACCGGCAACACCGGCAGAAGAAATCTGCACACCGGCAATCTTACCAGTCAAACCACCCATTACAGAACCAGACTTGGCAACGTCCAACTTTTCAGACTTCACGGTAGAAGCAGAATAACCCAAAGTCTTTTCGCTTCTCTTCATACCCAAAGCGGTTACTACCACTTCGTCCAATGTCTTAGAGTCAGTACGCATGACTACAACAATACGTCCCGGCTTGATAGCCACACGCTGAGTAACCATACCGATATAAGATACAATCAAGGACTTAGCATTAGCCGGTACATTTTCAATTACGAAATTACCGTCCAAGTCAGTAATTGCTCCCACTGTGGTACCTTCTACCAATACAGAGGCACCGATTACAGGCTCTCCACCTTCAGCTTCGGTAACAATACCTATTACCTTAGAGTTCTGAGCCATTGCTAATCCCACAGTTAGCCATAAACAGGCTAATAGCATTAACACTTTTTCTTTCATAATCTCTCTTTTTTAAATTAATAATATAATTGTTCTCTCTTTTATTCTTTACTCAGCAGTGGCTAAGTTCATAAAGAACCGCGACTTATTGAAAGTATCAAGGCTGCATACGGCATTTACGTATTGTTAGGCTCAAGCCAATTACTATTATTAAATAAGGTACGCGAGTCGTTGGCTGGTCGTTGTTTGATATACGAACTCTACTCTCTGGAACTTCCTGAATTGTCAACCCAAAGTTGGGAAGATACTATTATCCCTTCGTTATGGCAACAAACCATAAATCGGCAATGTGATTTTTCTTTTATGTTACTTCCTTCTTGTTGGATAGACGGATGACTGTCAAAGGTGTTTCTTGGCAACGTTATTTACGTTTGGGAGGTTATCCGGCATTAGTAACTGAGGATATGATTGAGGACGATAAATATACTTGGTTACAGGCTTATGCACATACTTATTTGGTACGTGCTGTGCGTGGCTTGGTTTCTTTTCGTGATCTCGAGTTATTTTTAAACTTTTATTATCCAAAAGGTTGGCGCATTTAAAAAAAGGTTTGGGGATGCCATATCATGATTCTTTCTTCATTCAGATTATATGGATAGGTATTTTCAGGCACCTCTTTATGAACGTTAACACTTCGTATCATTCTTTAAATGATAAGAAATAGACCTTAAAGGATTGAAAAAACGTCAAAAAAGTGTGTTTTTCAATATATTTCTTCATCTTTTCTCTAAAAAAGATAGGATATATTCTAAAAATACATAAATTTGCGCCCTTGAGAACAGGCTTTAGTGTATGAATCCTTGAATAAATGAAATGTGAAGTTTCTTAAAAAGGGTAAAAACAAGGCTTGAAAAAGGCAAAGTTCTTTATGAACTTCATCCAAAACTGCTTTTGGGTATTGTGATTCTCATTGCAAGGCAGAAAGATTCGAATAAGTCTTACGGAGTATAGGATCTTCTATACTCAGATATTCATATTCAAGAAAATATACTAAACACGTACAGCACTTATCTTCCACTTAGTCCCGCAACGTTTGCTTTATCTGATAGCTACTTCTCTCTATAATACAACAGTCATGGAGTATATCGAAAAGAATAGAAATGACGTATTGAAACCTATGTGGTGGAGTAAGTAATTGTTTATATAAAAAGAAACAAATATGAAAAAGATAAAGTATAGTATTCTCAGTGATGAGAGTGCCTCTCGCTTTTTTTTGATATTTTCCAACAAAAAATATACAAGTTATTACAAAAAAGCATAAATTCGCAACCTCATAATTACACTTATAAACAACCTATTATAAAACATCAAGAGAACAATGAAGAAAAATATCTTTTTGCTAGTTGCTGCCTTCATCGCGAATACAGCATTGCAAGCACAGACATGCTTATCCAATGAGCTTGCATTTAGAATAAAGAACGAAGGATTTGCAAACTCCAAGATGGAAGAACTCGCCCAATTCATGACAGACGATTTGGGTCCACGTTTGGCTGCATCACAATTGAAGGTAAGATCTGAAAAAATGGTCATTGACAAATTGACAGAACTTGGTTTGTCTAACGCCAGAGTGGAATTTGCATCAGAGTTCACCAAAGGGGGTTGGGATAACCAAATGAACTATGTAGCCATGACAGAGCCTTATTATTGCAGTTTTGCAGCCAATCCAAAGGCATGGTCAGGTAGTACTAATGGACTTGTGAGCGGTGAATGTGTACTCGTAGATATTCAAAAGAAAGAAGATATTGAGAAATATAGAGGAAAGTTGGCTGGTAAAATCGTTGTCATGCCGGCAACACAAACTTACGAAATGAAGTTTACTCCATTGGCAACTCGCCTAACCGAAGAGCAATTGGAAGCATTGGAACAGGATTCACGCGTTACAGCCGGTAGCCGTCGCCGCATGGCTATGGGCAATTGGCAATCAACTCGTGAACTCCAACAGGCTATCAGCAACTTCCTGAAAGGAGAAAACGTATTGGCTATCGTAAGTGGTGGCGGTACATTCAATGTTCCTAGTTCTCGTGGCGTACAATATAAGGTAGGCGATCCGGAACCGACTCCAGAAATCATTCTTACCATTGAAAACCATGGCCGTATGGCACGTATGTTGGCTAAAGGTGAAAAGGTTTCTATGGAATTGAACATCAAGAATGTATTTACTGACAACCAACGAATTAATAATGTCATTGCTGAAATCCCGGGTACAGATCCTAAATTGAAGAACGAAATTGTCCTCATCGGTGGTCACTTGGACTCTTGGCACGGTGGTACCGGTGGTGCAGACAATGCATCTGGCTGTGTCGTGATGATGGAAGCATTGCGCATTATCAAGGCTTTGGGTATCCAACCGAAACGTACTATCCGTATCGCACTTTGGGGAGGCGAAGAACAAGGTCTTTATGGTTCCAGAGGCTATGCTGACACTTATTTGTATGATAGCAAGAAAAGAAAAGCGTTGGCTGGTTACGATAAATTCGCTTTGTATTTGAACATGGACAATGGTTCTGGTAGATTTCGTGGTATCTATTTGGAAGAAAATGACCAGGCTGTTCCTTTCTTCGAAGCATGGAAAAAGCCTATTGAATCATTGGGATTCAAGACTTTGACACTCCGCAAAACTGGCGGTACAGACCACATGAGTTTTACTCGTCTAGGATTGCCTGCTTATCAGTTCATCCAAGACGATTTGGAATATGACCGTACTTATCACACTGTCATGGATACCTACGAACGTCTTTCTATCAGCGATTTGAAGACTGACGCTGTCATCGTAGCTTGGTTGGCATTGAACGCTGCTATGGATAGTGAACGCATCCCAGCACTCCCAGGTTATCCTGAAAATATTCCTGCCCCAAACGCTAGAAGATAAATTCTATTAAATATGGAAAAATACATTTACGAACTGACAATGAAGGTACGCGACTATGAGTGCGACCTTCAGGGCATTGTAAACAATGCCAACTATCAACATTACTTGGAGCATACGCGCCATGAGTTTCTAACCTCTACCGGCATGAGTTTTGCCAAGTTACATGAAGAAGGAGTGGACCCTGTGGTTGCCCGCCTGACCATGTCTTTCAAAACTCCCTTACGGAGCGGTGACGAATTCATCTCCAAACTCTATCTGAAGAAGGAAGGTATCAAATATGTATTCTATCAGGATATTTTCCGGGCGTCAGATATGAAGGTAGTCATCAGAGCTACGGTAGAAACCGTATGTCTGGTCAATGGCCGCCTTAGTGGAACCAGTATCTTCGACCAAGTATTTGCACCTTATCTGAACGAATAATGAAAGACGAACAGATTTATACATTAGCCCTAACCCGTATTCCCGGACTAGGGCTAATCGGTGCATGCAATCTTGTGCGCACACTAGGAAGTGCATCGGCTATTTTCCAACATCGGAAGGAACTGAAAGAACTTATCCCTGAGGTTTCCGACAAACTTATCAAAGCGTTGGATTGCCCGGAAGCTTTCCAAAGAGCAGAGCAGGAGTTGGAATTTGCTGAAAAGAATCAAATACAATGCTTGACACTCGACAATCCCTCCTACCCTTCCCGTCTCAGGGAATGCGAAGACGCCCCGCTTGCCTTATTCTATCGAGGAAATTCACCCTTGAACACTCAAAGAGTCATCAGCATCGTAGGAACTCGTCATGCAACCAAGTACGGAGAGGATTTATGTACTTCGTTTATGCAGGATTTGACAGATTTATGTCCTGACACCTTAATTGTCAGCGGATTGGCATACGGTATAGACATCCACGCCCATAGAAACGCTTTAAAACACAAACTTCCTACAGTAGGGGTACTTGCCCATGGTTTGGATAGGATATACCCGTCAGCACACCGGAAAACGGCCATAGAAATGATGGACCATGGAGGGCTGCTCACCGAGTTCATGAGTGGTACCAATCCCGACCGCCAGAACTTTGTTCGAAGAAACCGGATTGTAGCCGGTATGAGCGATGCTACCATTGTGGTAGAATCTGCCGCCAAAGGAGGAGCTTTGATTACCGCCGAACTGGCAGAAAGTTATCATCGGGATTGTTTTGCCTTTCCAGGAAGAGTCACAGACATCTATTCAGCCGGTTGCAACGAATTAATCAAAAATAACCGCGCCTCCTTAATTCTTTCCGCGGAGGATTTCGTAAATGCCATGGGATGGGCCTCTAACCATAGAAAGCCTAAAGAAGCCGTACAACGAGAATTATTTCTGGATTTAAGTGACGAAGAGAAGAATATAGTAGATTTGTTACAAGAAGCACCAGAAGGGATTCAAATCAACACACTCGTAGTGAAAGCCAACATCCCTATCCACCGCATGAGCCCTTTACTCTTTGAACTGGAAATGAAGGGAGTGGTAAGAGCATTGGCTGGCGGTATTTACAAATTGACATAAAAAAAGGAGCAACGCCTTGCTCCAACCTTTGTTAACCTTAAAAATCTAATACTATGAAAAACATGGTGCAAATATACGATTAGAAATGATATCTTCCAAATAAAAAAGCAATAAGATACCATATTTTTGTTCTTTTTTACAAAAAGACTTATTTATATAAAATTTGCAAACAACAAAAAGGGGTGTAATCACAACGATTACACCCCTTTTCTATCAATTTGCTATCTATTTCTATTAGTCAGCCAACTTAGCGCAAATGAATTCGCGGTTCAAGCGAGCAATGTTGCTGATAGAGATACACTTCGGACATTCAGCTTCGCAAGCGCGAGTGTTTGTACAGTTACCGAAGCCCAATTCATCCATCTTAGCCAACATAGCCTTAGCACGGCGAGCAGCTTCTACCTTACCTTGTGGCAACAAAGCCAACTGGCTTACCTTAGCAGAAACGAACAACATAGCCGAACCGTTCTTACAAGCAGCAGCACAAGCACCACAACCGATACATGCAGCAGCATCCATAGCTTCGTCAGCTACTGGCTTTGGAATAGGAATTGCGTTAGCATCAGGAATACCACCCGTATTTACAGATACGTAACCACCAGCCTGCATGATCTTGTCATAAGCACCACGGTCTACCATCAAGTCGCGGATAACTGGGAAACCAGCCGAACGCCATGGTTCAACAGTGATAGTATCGCCATCGTTGAAACGACGGATGTAGATCTGACAAGTAGTAGCACCTGTTGCAGGACCGTGAGGATGACCATTGATGTACAATGAACACATACCGCAGATACCTTCACGACAGTCGTGGTCGAATACGATAGGTTCTTCACCCTTGTTAATCAATTCTTCATTCACGATATCCAACATTTCGAGGAATGAAGTATCGCCTGGCATATCCTTTACAGGGATGGTCTGGAAATGACCTTTTTCCTTCGGACCTCTCTGACGCCAAACTTTAAGTGTAAAGCTAATATTTTTATCCATGATTCAATTCAATTAATGATTAAGACTTATAGTTACGAGTTTGAACCTTAGTGAACTGATAGTTCAAGTCTTCCTTGATCAATTCTGGTTCGTTACCTTCGCCTGTGTACTTCCAGCAAGCTACGTATGAGAACTTGTCATCGTGACGGAGAGCTTCGCCTTCTGGAGTCTGGTGTTCTTCACGGAAGTGACCACCACAAGATTCTTCACGGTTCAAAGCATCGTAAGCCATCAATTCACCGATACCGATGAAGTCTTCCAGACGCAATGCCTTTTCGAGTTCGATGTTCAAATCCCAAGCGTTACCTGGAATACGGAGATCGCTATAGAATGTCTTTCTGATTTCCTTCAACTTAGCGATAGCTGTAGTCAATGATTCCTTAGTACGACCCATACCTACGAAGTCCCACATGATGAGACCCATTTCCTTATGGATAGAATCAACAGAACGCTTACCCTTGATGTTCATCAACTTTTCGATACGAGCCTTCAAAGCCTTTTCTGCTTCTTCGAATTCTGGCAAGTCTGTAGAGAAGCGTGGAACCTGGATTTGATCTGCCAAGTAGTTCTGGATAGTGTAAGGCAATACAAAGTAACCGTCTGCCAAACCTTGCATCAATGCAGATGCACCCAAGCGGTTTGCACCGTGGTCAGAGAAGTTAGCTTCACCGATAGCGAAGAGACCCTTGATAGAAGTCATCAATTCGTAGTCTACCCAAATACCACCCATTGTATAGTGGATAGCCGGATAAATCATCATCGGGTTATAATATTTCACACCGTTGATTTCACGAGCCAGTTCGCCCGGATTTACGTCGGTGATTTCTTCGTACATATCAAACAAGTTACCGTAACGCTGACGAACAACGTCGAGACCCAGACGTTCGATACTTTCAGAGAAGTCGAGGAATACAGCCAAGCCAGTGTTGTTTACACCGAAGCCATGGTCGCAGCGTTCTTTTGCAGCACGTGAAGCCACGTCGCGCGGAACCAAGTTACCGAATGCCGGATAACGGCGTTCCAAGTAATAGTCGCGGTCTTCTTCAGGAATATCGCTACCCTTCTTAGTACCAGCCTGCAATGCTTTTGCATCTTCCAGTTTCTTCGGAACCCAGATACGACCGTCGTTACGCAAAGATTCAGACATCAAAGTCAGCTTAGACTGCTTGTCTCCGTGTACCGGAATACAAGTCGGGTGAATCTGCACGTAAGCCGGATTTGCAAACATCGCTCCCTTACGGTAGCAAGACATTGCAGCAGTAACGTTACATGCCATTGCGTTAGTAGACAAGAAGTAAGTGTTACCGTATCCACCTGTTGCGATAACCACTGCGTGAGCAGCAAAACGTTCCAACTTACCAGTTACCAGGTTCTTAGCGATGATACCGCGAGCACGACCGTCAACCAATACTACATCGAGCATTTCGTAACGAGTAAACAATTTTACAGTACCAGCACCTACCTGACGGCTCAAAGCAGAGTAAGCACCCAGCAACAACTGCTGACCAGTCTGACCTTTCGCATAGAAAGTACGAGATACCTGTGCACCACCGAACGAACGGTTAGCCAGTGTACCACCATATTCGCGAGCAAAAGGAACACCCTGTGCCACGCACTGGTCGATAATGTTGTTTGAAACTTCAGCCAGACGGTAAACGTTTGCTTCACGAGCACGATAGTCACCACCTTTTACAGTATCGTAGAACAGACGATATACAGAGTCACCGTCGTTCTGATAATTTTTAGCAGCATTGATACCACCCTGTGCAGCGATAGAGTGTGCACGGCGAGGAGAGTCCTGAATACAGAAGTTGAATACACGGAATCCCATTTCACCCAGTGAAGCAGCAGCAGAAGCACCTGCCAAACCAGTACCTACCACGATGATATCCAAACGGCGTTTGTTAGCCGGGTTCACCAATTTCTGGTGAGCTTTATAGTTAGTCCATTTCTCAGCTATCGGGCCTTCAGGAATCTTAGAATCAAGTATCTTAGTCATAATGTTTTTAATTTTAAATTGTGAGAGGACAAGGCTTCAGTTGACAAGTTGACAAGGCTTTGATTACCTCGTTACCCTGTAATCTCTTAACCTTGTTATCTCGTTACCTTGTAACCTCGTTACCTCTTATAAATTTTTCACAAAAAATACAACAGCTACCAGCATGAAGCCAAGTACGATGATGGTAGAATAGATGTTAGAGATGCATTTCCAGCGGTTGATCCAGATTTGGTTATTCCATCCCAAAGTCTGCATAGCACTCCAGAAACCGTGAGTCAGGTGGAACCACAAGGCAGCCAGCCAAACGATGTACAGAACAAAGAATACCGGGTTAGAGAAGGTCTGCATGATGTAACCATAACCGTCGGCAGCATGAAGACCACCCATCATCGGGTTGCCGATGATTTCAGCAAACTGCATTTTGTACCAGAAGTTCACAAAGTGAAGAGCCAGACCCAGAATTACAATGATACCCAGTACCAGCATGTTCTGAGAAGCCCATTCTACGTTTTTCGGTTTTGCAGTCACTGCATAGCGTTCATGACCGCGAGCTGCACGGTTCTGTACAGTCAACCAGAAAGCATAAAGAATGTGAATTACGAACAAAGCAGCCAGTCCCACTGTAGCTACCAATGCGTACCAGTTTGCTCCGAGGAACTCACAAACCATGTTGTATGCCTCTCCCGAGAACAATGCAACAAGGTTCATCGCCATGTGAAATGTTAGAAACAGGACAAGGGCGATACCAGTTACACTCATCACCACTTTCCGTCCAATAGATGAATTACTTAACCACATAAATGATTGATTTTAAAAAATTATTTAATTGTTTTGATTGAGTTTTCAAGCCTTTTTTGAACCGACAAGGTTTCGGGTTACGAGTGAACAAGGTTTTGAATACCTTTGTTAAATCGAGGAAAGCCTAATCCACTTGCCAACTCAAAAAAACATAAAATATGCAGTGCAAAATTAGATGTTTTCCACAGATAATACAAGCGATTACGGAAATAATTCTTTAATATGTTGACGAGGTTTTCCCCTCTACATATACCGGCTGCGCACGTGTGCCGGCATTCCGCAACTTTCCCTCCTCTATCAGCCGATGGATATACCGGAGAGCCGTTGTTCTGGTAAGAGTAAAAAGTTCCTGAAATTTCCGGCGTGTCAGGAAAGGTTCCGAACGGAAATAGTCGGCCAGCCGTTTCTCCATCTCCTCATCGGTCCATACCTGCGAATGCGGCCTCCAGTCCGACCGTCTGATTTCTGCTTCTTCCAGCAGTTCCTTCAACTCCGCATCCGGGCGAAAGCGAACCGTCTTTACACTGACGCAGGTAGAACGGGTCGTTTTAGGATCGGACACCTCGGGTGCTTTCAATGTAACAGAAAAGTATCCCAGTCCGTCCAGATGTACCCGTTCCCCACTTTCCAGATGAGAAGCAAGCTGTTCGCTCAAGGCAATCAGCACAGCCCGCACATCACTCACAGTCAGCGTGCAGCACTTGTGTATTTCCTGCGACAGTTTTTCAGTATCCACACAGCACGAGTGTATAACTTTGGGATAATAACGTTTTTTGTGGGTACCGGCAGTAACCGGTGTCCGATAGAATTCAAATTTTATTGCCATAATATAAGATTTAGGTTTATCGGGCGTCCCACTGCAAGGAGACACTCGTCTCATTGCAAAGAGACAGTCGTCCCAGCCCAATGATACGGGTGTCTCCTTATAGAGAGACGCCTTTCGTTCTCTTACAAATATACAAAATCAAATAGCGGAAAACAAGTGTTTTACAAGAAAATCCATCTTCTGCAGACTACTTGTATCACCGGTTTTCTTATTGACAACAAATAGCATATATCCATCCCAATCCTCCCTATGCCGTTATCAGAAACATCCCAGATAAAAAACATAGATGCAGATACTGGATTATGAATATATATATATATTTGCGATACAAAGATTTAACCTAATCGTTCATAATATGAAAAAACTGCTATTCATCGCAATATTAATTACACTTACAGGCTGTTATAGAATCCAATCATTTGGTCTTTATAATAAAACAAATGAACCTGTCAGAATGTATTGCTATTATGATTCCCGTAATCATATAGACTCTTCAGTCTATATTCCCCCATCAGGCTATTATAATTTACCTTTTATAACTGTAAAGCTTAAGATTGTGAATGTTGCCAATTTATATATGAACCATATGGACAGTGTCATTCTTAAGCTACCCAACAGAGAGATTGTATACAAAGACAGCCTGTCTATATATAACTTTTTCTACATGAGAGACACATCAGTTATTAAATCAGTTCCCAAAAAAGGGCTACTATACGACGCTATGAAAGAGAGAGGCATGCCGTTACGAGAATTTGAACCGTAACATCTATTATTTTATGCTCTATCATGGAAAAGGCAGGAGATTGGGAGATTATGCTGCTGATACTCAAGTAGTACAATACAATCATAAAAACATAAAAATATTGGAAGAAGTGGAGGTATCGCTGACTTTATTGACAAGCTTATTGAGGGAGCAGGTATTACATTAGGAAGAAATATCCATGTCCGATCTGACTTGAATGCAAATAAACTAGAAGAAGCTAAATATCATGAGAACTATCATATACAACAACAAAATCAGATTGGATGGGCCTTTTTATGGAAGAACCCTCTACGAATATATGAAATATGGAGCTGATGTATATAATGTTGAAGGAACATTGGAATATGATGCAGACGCCTATGCTTTACAAATGATATTTAAATACTGAATTATAAAAACAAAGGAGAGAATTTTTCTTCTCCTTTGTTTTTCCATATGTATTATATATATTTGCAATACAAAGATTTAACCTAATCGTTCATAAGATGAAAAACCTGCTATTCATCGCAATATTAATTACACTTACAGGCTGTTATAGAATCCAATCATTTGTCCTTTATAATAAAACAAATGAACCTGTCAGAATGTATTGCTATTATGATTCCCGTAATCAAATAGACTCTTCAGCCTATATCCCCCCATCAGGCTATTATTATTTCGCTTTTATAAAGGTAAAGCTTAAGATTGTGAATGTTGCCAATTTATATATGAACCGTATGGACAGTGTCATTCTTAAGCTACCCAACAGAGAGATTGTATACAAAGACAGCCTGTCTATATATAACTTTTTTTACATGAGAGACACATCAGTTATTAAATCAGTTCCCTATAAAGGGCTACTATACTACTATATGAAAGAGAAAGGCATGCCGTTACGAGAATTTGAACCGTAACATCTATTATTTTATGCTCTATCATGGAAAAGGCAGGAGATTAGGAGATTATGCTGCTGATACTCAAGTAGTACAATACAATCATAAAAAAATAAAATGGATGGATATCTATTATCATAGGAATAAATCATCAGCCATACAATAAATCTCTGTAACTTTAGACTATAGAAACATAGTGGTAATCGTTTAAATCTTATAATCCGGTGCTATAAGTTTAATACATTTATCACTATATTATTAATTATCAGCAAAATATATTTATCTGTATTTCAAGTTCACGTTATTTTACTTTATCCACAATGAAAGAACTACAAAAACAAATTATACAAGCTTTAGCAGAACGTTTGGCACCGTATGGATTTGTAAAACGAAGTGGAAACTGTTTCACGCGGGATATAAACAAGAATGTGTGGCAAAGAATAGAATTTCCTCCCTCCTATTATCATCCTGGTGTAAAAGCTATATATCCAAGGATTGCAGTAGGCTATAAGGATGAATTCGATTTGCAGCGAAAGTTCTTCAACTTTCATTTCCCCTATCCTCGTTATAGCTATAGCACTTTTTACACTATGCTGCTCAACCTTGTGAGAACTGATGACTTATGCTGGACATTCCGAAAAGAGGAAGATATAATTCCACAAATAGACGATATGACACAAACGGTTGTTAAAAAAGCCATTCCCTATATGGACTATATATCGGACAGAAAAAATTTGATAGCAGAAATGGAAAGTGGTTTTATTTACTCCAAGTTTGAAACTTGGTGTCATACCAGATTACCCATTGCCTACTATTTAGAAGGAAGAAATGATCTAGCCTTATGGAGACTGAATTATTACATTCAAAAATTTGAAACTGAGTTATCCAGTTATATGAAAGAGGATGAAAACTCCCATTCTACCAACGGAGCAAGAAACAAATTGCAAGATTATATAGAATTTGCAGAAAAATTGAAAAAGGTGATGGAAACAGAATCCAGATAATACTACTGAATACAGAGGAATACAACAATTTAACCAAATCGTTCGTAATATGAAAAACCTGCTATTCAAATCTTACTCAAAAGTAAAAACAGAAACATCATAGAAATAAGATGAAACGAAAAAAGACAAGAAACCCAGATAAAATAGCCTTACGTGAAGAAAAACGTATTCAAAGAAGAAATGCACGCTTGCTTGAAAAGAAAAAACAAAAGAAAATTTTCACACGTAATAATATTATCATAGCCATTATAGTAATATTTATTGGAGCGATAGGCATAAACAATTTTTATAAAGGATACTTACTAAAAAGAAATGGACAATGCATCGTAGGAACTATTTACGAAACTGGGAGACGATTCACCCAATATTATAAATTTAAAATTAGGGAAAGGTATTATTATGGGCACACAATTACTGATAATGACAAAAAAGTTGGAGATTCATTAATAATTGTATATCTACCATCAAACCCTGAGATTAATAGTAGTATAACTGGATGCGATTTTAAATAGGCATAAGATGAAACGAAAAAAAGACAAGAAACCCAGATAAAATAGCCTTACGCCAAGAAAAACGCATTAAAAGACGAAACATGCGTTTACTCAAAAGGAAAAGAAATATAAGAAAGGAGAATATAAAAACAATTATATTTGTCATATTATTTTATATTATCTACCTTATTGTAGTCTTATCCTTAACTATATAATATTACCAATATACGGAAAAAAGGTAGGCTGTGCTGGAGCATATTGTCAGACATAAAGGAAAGTACAGTCGATGGGAAAGATGCTATGTTTATAAATTTACAGTAAACGGTAAGACTTATGAGAGAAATTCTAATATAGATGCCGATAACCCCAACTATCAACTGGGGATACAGTAGATATTATGTATTTGGAGATATATTCATATTTTAGTAGGTGTATAGAAGAGGAATAAATTAGTATTCACCTCTATGATAAAAACGTTACTTGACCTGAGTGTATTTCAGCAAGTAACGTTTTTTCGTTATAAGGTGAAATACACCTACGATGAAAACGGAAATCTTACCCAAGATTTGAACCGGAACATCAAGGATATTCAATATAACTTCCTAAATTTGCCACAACGCATTGAGTTCGGAGACGGAAGTACGACCGAATACCTCTATGATGCCGTATACTATATCATGAATCGATAATTCCCACACTAAAAAATCTGTTCGAAAATGGCAAAAAGAATCGTTACAAGAATAGGCAATGTATTTTGCGCAGAAATTGAAGGAAAATTCAAATGCTTTTTCCAGTACATAGCAAAGGATATGACTCAACTGAACAGCTCTGTCATACGCGTGTTCAAAACACATTATCCCATGGAATATAAACCCGTTATAAACGATATAATAAAAGATGAGGTGGCATTTTATGCACATACCGTATTAAGGGCGGGAATTTACTTTAATGCATGGTATAAAATAGGGACAGCAAAGGAATTAGGATTAGAAGGGCTACAGAAAATCTGGTTTGGATACACTCAAAGAGACACTACGGAAAAAATAGACGGACTTTGGACTATCATCCCTCTCGGTAGTGTAAAATAAACTGTGTCACGCATTATTTTTCTCTATAAAACTCATCGGTCGGGGAACGGCCAGCGCCAAGGGGCGGGACCACCCGTCCCGACGAGCGTAAAATTACAATAATTTAAATCGTTCTCCAAACTTTAT
>JBGVGD010000032.1:0-8648 GCA_045121515.1 Phocaeicola sp.
TGGGATAATGGTATATCCACATCTTAATCCGGTAAATCCGGCAGTACGGGAAAAACTTCGAAGTTCTATCGCAACTTTCTTGGCTCCACGAATTTCATAGATGGAATGAGGAATATTAGGTGATTGTATATATGCTTCGTAGGATGCGTCAAACAGTATCAACGTATTGTTTTTGATAGCATAATCCACCCATTTCTTGAGCTGACCTTTACTGTATGCGGCTCCAGTAGGATTGTCAGGCGAACATAAATATACTATATCTATAGGGAATTCCGGAGGCATTGGGGTAAAACCGTTGCTTTCGTTACAAACCAGATAACTAACATTGCTCCAACGACCTTTATTGAATATTCCTGCGCGTCCAGATATGACATTACTCTCAATATAGACGGGGTATATCGGATCAATGACTCCGATTGTATTGTCACTACGTAATAGATCCCCGATATTACCTATTTCGCTCTTTACTCCATCATTTATGAATACCTCATTAGGCATCAAATGGATTCCTAGGGTATTAAAATCGTTTTTAATGATTGAATCTCTAAGAAATTCATACCCTTGTTCCGGTCCATATCCGTGAAATCTTGTAGAATCAGCCATGTCATCAACGGCTTTATGCATTGCTTCTATAATAGATGATGGTAAAGGACTAGTTACATCATTTATCCCCAAATCAATAAGTTCTGCATGCGGACGCAAGACTTTGAATGTATTGATTTTTTTCGCTACATCCGAGAATAAATCATCGCTTGGTAACTCTAAAAAGTATTCATTCAAAAGTGCCATACGCTAGTGTATTAGGGTGTTATAATATTCTATCAGGCAGAATCACCTTAAAAAAACAGGGAGTAACATCATCATATCCATACCCAATCTCTTTGATTAAGTATCTTTTTGATGATATATTTATTTTTTGTTTCATTTCTACCTGAATTATCATTAATACGCTGCAAAATTAGTGAGATAGATTAAAAGTTGTAATATCTGCACCGTGATATTTCAGGAATAAAATTAAATATCTTTAAATATTCAACAAAATAATACCAGTTTTCTTTTATTATTCAACAGAATGTAGAAAAAACTTGAATTGTTAAAGTTTAGCAATTTTGCTTTTCCAAAACATTCCTTTTGGAGAATATGATTATGTCATATAAAGTAATTTTGCATCATAATTTAATATATATGGAACAATTAAAACATGAATGTGGCGTGGCTATGGTACGGTTACTCAAGCCATTAGAGTACTACAAACACAAGTATGGAACTTGGATGTGGGGACTCAATAAACTCTATCTGTTGATGGAGAAGCAGCACAATCGTGGACAGGAGGGTGCTGGGGTGGCTTGCGTAAAGCTAAATGCCTCATCGGGGGAGGAGTATATGTTCCGCGAGCGAGCCATCGGGACAAATGCTATATCGGAGATATTCAACACGATACACGATAATTATCGTTCCCTCAAGCAGGAGCAACTGCAAGATGCCCTCTTGGCAGAACAAACTCTCCCATTTGCCGGGGAATTATATATGGGACACTTGCGATACTCTACCACTGGAAGGAGCGGACTGGACTATATCCACCCATTTTTGCGTCGAAACAATTATAGGGCAAAGAATCTCGCTGTTTGTGGAAATTTCAACCTGACCAATGTCGATGAAGTCTTTGCCAAAATAACCTCGGAAGGCCAGCATCCCCGTAAATATGCAGATACATATATCATCTTGGAACAGATAGGCCATAGGCTCGACAGAGAGGTTGAAAGGCTTTACAAGGAGTGCCGTAACGAAGGGTGTCAAGGAGTGGAACTCACCTCACAGATAGAAGAGAGAATCAACATCCGGAATGTACTGCAAACATCAAGTCCTCAATGGGATGGAGGTTACGTCATTTGTGGTATAACCGGTAGTGGAGATTCTTTTGCCGTGCGTGATCCTTGGGGCATCCGTACGGCTTTTTATTATATGGATGATGAGGTAATGGTTTTAGCTTCAGAACGCCCTGTAATCCAGACTGCACTGAATGTTCCAATTGAAACCATACACGAATTGCAGCCAGGCGAGGCTATAATACTTAATAGGTCAGGAAAAATGCATCTATCGCAGATTAATCCACGGCAGGATTTACGAGCTTGTTCCTTTGAACGTATATACTTCTCGCGCGGTAGCGACAGGGATATTTACAATGAGCGTAAGCGCTTAGGGCAAAATCTGATTCCTTCCATTTTGCAAGCCATTGACTATGACATAGATCATACCGTCTTTTCCTTTATACCCAATACTGCCGAAGTAGCATTTTATGGGATGTTAGAGGGACTGGATAATTACCTGATTCAGTCAAAGATACAGAAGATAGAGGCTCTTGGACATAATCCTGACCATAATGAATTGGAGAGAATACTATCGATGCGTGTTCGCTACGAGAAGGTAGCCATCAAAGATATAAAATTGAGGACCTTCATTGCTGAAGGCAACACTCGCAATGACCTTGCTGCCCACGTCTATGATATAACACACGGAAGTCTGAGGCCTTATATCGACAATCTGGTCATTATTGATGACAGCATTGTCCGAGGCACAACATTAAAACAGAGCATTATAGGAATACTTGACCGTTTGCATCCCCGTAAAATAGTCATTGTATCTTCATCTCCGCAGGTGCGTTATCCCGACTATTACGGCATAGATATGTCGAGTATGGAACAATTCATAGCCTTTCGTGCTGCAATAGAGTTGCTCAAAGAGCAAGACCGTGAGGATATAATAACGAAAGCCTATCAATGTTGTAAGGCACAAGAACATTTGCCCAAAAAACAAATGCGGAATTATGTCAAAACGATTTATGAGCCGTTCACAGATGAGCAGATTTCGTTAAAGACGGCCCAGTTGCTGACTCCCGAATCAACGCAGGCTGATGTTAAGATTATATATCAGACTTTGGCGGGATTGCACGAGGCTTGCCCTGAGCATACGGGAGATTGGTATTTTAGCGGCAATTACCCCACTTTCGGCGGATTGAAACTTCTGAATAGAGCATTTATAGATTATATAGAAAATGAGAAAAGCGACATTGATTCTTGATGATGACACCCGATTCTGCGGCTACTCTTTCGGAGCCCATAAGTGCATCGGTGGTGAAGTGGTCTTTAATACGGCAATGACAGGCTACACCGAAAGCCTGACCGATCCATCGTATGCCGGTCAGATAATGGTATTGACCTATCCGCTGATTGGCAACTACGGTGTTCCGGCGAGCGATTTGTGGGAAAGTGAGCATATACACGCCGAAGCCCTCATCGTCAGCGACTACAGCGAGGAGTTCAGTCATTGGAATAGCAAAGAGAGTCTTGGCAATTGGCTCAGGCGGGAACAACGTCCAGCCATTACGGGCATAGACACTCGCGCCCTTACAAAATTACTGCGCGAACGAGGTGTGATGATGGGACGAATTGAGATAGAGGAAGTTGAGAGTGCACCATCGGATCTGGATTATGGACAGATAAACTATGTAGAAACCGTCAGTTGTCGGGATATTATCCGCTATAATGAAGGTGCGAGAAAACGTGTGGTTTTAGTCGATTGCGGTGTCAAGACCAATATTATACGTTGTCTGCTTAAGCGTGGTATTGAGATTATAAGAGTGCCGTGGAACTATGATTTCAATGAATTGGAATATGATGGTTTGTTTATTTCTAATGGTCCGGGCAATCCTGAGAATTGCCAGAAGACGGTAGATAATATCCGACGTGCAATGCTGAATGACAAGCCGATTTTTGGAATTTGTATGGGAAATCAACTCCTTGCCAAAGCGAGCGGAGCCGCCATCTATAAACTGAAATATGGACATCGAAGCCATAATCAACCCGTAAGATTGGTCGGCAGCGAGCGATGTTTCGTCACCAGCCAGAATCACGGTTATGCAGTTGATGGCACAACGCTTAGCGAAGAGTGGCTGCCTCTGTTTGAGAATATGAACGATGGCTCCAATGAAGGAATACGCCACCGCAGCAAACCTTGGTTCTCGGTACAATTCCATCCTGAAGCAGCAGCGGGACCGACCGACACGGAATTCCTTTTTGATGAATTTATAAAATTGTTATAACGATGGCACGATACAATGTAAAGAAGGTCCTGCTTTTAGGCTCTGGCGCTCTAAAAATCGGTGAGGCCGGCGAATTTGATTATTCGGGCTCACAAGCCCTGAAAGCATTGAAGGAGGAGGGCATTGAAACAGTACTTATCAACCCCAATATCGCTACCGTACAAACCTCAGAAGGTATCGCAGACAATGTCTATTTTTTGCCCGTAACCCCCTATTTTGTTGAGCGGGTCATCGCAAAGGAGCGACCTGACGGCATCCTTCTCTCCTTTGGTGGTCAGACGGCGCTTAATTGTGGTGTTGAATTATACAAAAGCGGTGTTCTTGAGCGCTATGGCATAAAAGTATTGGGTACACCCGTGCAGGCTATCATCGACACGGAGGATAGAGAAAAATTTGTTCAACGACTCGATGAGATCGGAGTCAAGACAATCCGTAGCGAGGCGGTTTGCAACAACAGTCAGGCACGCCGTGCCGCAACGCAGCTGGGTTATCCCGTAATCATTCGCGCGGCATACGCATTGGGAGGCCTCGGTTCAGGTTTCTGCAATAATGAGCAGGAGCTGGACGAACTCTGCGAAAAAGCGTTCTCATATTCATCACAGGTTCTAGTGGAAAAGAGTCTGAAGGGTTGGAAAGAGATTGAATATGAAGTTGTCCGCGACCGTTATGACAACTGTATAACGGTCTGTAATATGGAGAATTTTGATCCGTTGGGGATCCACACGGGTGAGTCAATCGTCGTAGCTCCATCGCAGACGCTATCCAACAGCGAATATCATAAATTGCGTGAGTTAGCTATCCGTATCATCCGTCATATCGGCATTGTTGGCGAGTGTAATGTTCAATATGCCCTTGACCCTGAATCAGAAGATTATCGGGTTATAGAGGTGAATGCACGCCTGAGCCGCTCATCAGCTTTGGCTTCAAAGGCTACGGGTTATCCGTTGGCTTTTGTAGCTGCAAAACTCGGCTTGGGATATGGATTGTTTGAGCTAAAGAATACAGTTACAAAATATACTTCTGCATTTTTTGAGCCAGCACTGGATTATGTCGTATGCAAGATTCCTCGATGGGATTTGAGTAAATTCCACGGTGTGGAACGTGAATTAGGCTCTTCTATGAAATCCGTAGGTGAGGTAATGTCCATAGGTCGAACATTTGAGGAGGCAATCCAAAAAGGATTGCGTATGATTGGGCAAGGAATGCACGGCTTTGTAGAGAATAAGGAGCTGAAGATTGCGGATATTGACAAAGCACTTCGTGAGCCTACCGACAAACGTATATTCGTTATCAGTAAGGCTATGCGTGCAGGTTATACCGCCGATCTGATTCATTCATTGACCAAAATAGACAAATGGTTCTTGTATAAATTGCAGTACATTATGGAGACCTCAAAAGAGCTTCACACCTATAACGCTCTGCAATCCGTACCCTCCGCTCTGCTACACAAGGCTAAACGACAAGGGTTTTCCGATTTTCAGATAGCGCGTGCCATCGGGGAAGATGATGTGGAGCAAGGCGCATTGAAAGTTCGTGCACACAGAAAGGCGTTGGGTATTCTTCCCGTAGTGAAACAAATTGACACTCTTGCCGCAGAGTATCCTGCACAAACGAACTATCTATACCTCACTTATTCAGGCGAGGAAGATGATGTGGCCTATGCAGGCGACAAGCGTTCGGTTGTTGTTCTCGGTTCGGGCGCTTATCGCATAGGGTCGTCTGTCGAATTTGATTGGTGCGGCGTTCAGGCTCTTAACACCATCCGCCGAGAGGGGTATCGCAGTGTGATGATTAACTATAATCCCGAGACGGTATCAACCGATTATGACATCTGCGACCGACTCTATTTTGATGAGCTTACTTTTGAGCGAGTATTGGATATTATTGAAAAGGAGAATCCGCACGGAGTGATTGTCTCTACGGGAGGACAAATCCCCAACAATCTCGCATTGCGATTGGATAGTCAAGGGGTACATATTCTTGGAACAAGTGCGACATCAATCGATAATGCAGAAGATAGGGATAAATTTTCGGCAATGCTCGACAGAATCGGGGTGGACCAGCCGGAGTGGAGAGCTTTGACTTCAATGAAGGATATTGCTGCATTTATTGACAAAGTGGGTTTCCCTGTTTTGGTGCGTCCTTCGTATGTGCTTTCGGGTGCGGCGATGAATGTCTGTTCAAATAATGACGAGCTGAATCGCTTTCTGAAATTGGCCGCCAACGTTTCGCAGAAACATCCCGTTGTGGTGAGTCGTTTCATCGAACACTCCAAAGAGATTGAGATGGATGCTGTGGCGCAGGACGGGGAGATTGTTGCCTATGCAATCAGCGAGCATATTGAGTTTGCGGGTGTACACTCTGGTGACGCAACGATACAATTCCCGCCGCAAAAACTTTATATCGAGACAGTAAGGCGCATCAAGCGTATATCTCGCAAGATTGCAAAGGAGTTGAATATATCAGGTCCTTTTAATATCCAATATCTTGCACGAGATAACGACATTAAGGTTATAGAGTGTAATCTGCGAGCTTCGCGTTCTTTTCCCTTTGTCAGTAAGGTGCTCAAGCTGAATTTCATTGATATGGCAACCCGTATTATGCTTGGGAAAAGAGTCGAGAAGCCGGCAAAGAGTCTCTTCGATTTGGATTATGTAGGTATCAAGGCCAGCCAATTCTCGTTCAATCGTCTGCAAAATGCGGATCCGGTATTAGGTGTGGATATGGCCTCGACGGGTGAAGTCGGTTGTCTGGGCGAGGATACGCAGTGTGCCATCCTGAAGGCGATGTTGTCGGTCGGTTATCGCATCCCTCAAAAGAGCATTCTCCTATCGACGGGTGATGCCAAGCAGAAGGCAGATATGCTCTCTGCGGCACGGCTACTCCAACAGAAGGGTTACTCGCTTTTTGCCACAGGCGGAACTTCTCGTTATTTGTCGGAAAATGGTATCGACAACACGTTGGTCTATTGGCCTGACGAGAAGCGAGAGCCGCAAGCCTTGGGACTGCTTCATCGCAAAAAGATAGATATGGTGGTGAATATACCGAAAGATCTGAGCGTCGGCGAATTGGACAATGGTTATCAGATACGACGTGCGGCTGTGGACTTAAACATTCCGCTTCTTACCAATGCCCGCCTTGCAAGTGCTTTTATCAGTGCATTTTGTTCATTGTCGGTAGATGATCTTATCATCAAAAGTTGGGCTGAATATGAAAACGAAAATAGATGTTAGATATGGTGCAACAAAAAATTATTATTCTTGATTTTGGATCTCAGACTACGCAACTTATAGGTCGTCGTCTGCGTGAACTCGATACATTCTGCGAGATTGTTCCCTATAACAAATTCCCGTATGAGGATGAGGGCATAATTGGCGTTATTCTGTCGGGCTCTCCCTACAGCGTATATGATCCCAGCGCATTCAAAGTGGATTTATCCAATATCCGCGGCCGTTATCCTATCTTGGGAATCTGCTATGGAGCGCAACTTATGGCACAACTTTATGGGGGAAATGTGGAGGCTGCCGATTCGCGTGAATATGGCAGGGCCAGACTACAGGATTTTGAACGGGAGAACCCGCTTTTCAAAGGTTTTCAGGAAGGCTCCCAAGTCTGGATGAGTCACGGAGATACCATTACGGCGTTACCCAACGGATTTCGCGCCATTGCCTCGACGGAAAATGTAAGGTATGCCGCTTATCAGGCTGTGGATGGAACATTGTGGGGTGTGCAGTTTCATCCCGAGGTCTTTCATTCGGAACAAGGACGGTTGTTGCTAAAGAATTTTGCGGTAGATATATGTGGTAGCCGTCAAGATTGGAGTGCAGCCTCTTTTGTCGAATCATCCGTAGAGGCATTGAAGTCGCAACTCGGCAATGATCGTGTAATACTCGGTCTGTCTGGAGGTGTGGATTCGTCGGTTGCAGCGGTTCTGCTAAATAAGGCCATAGGCAATAATCTGACCTGCATATTCGTAAATCACGGTTTGCTGCGCAAGGGTGAATACGAGCGTGTAATGCGTGATTATGAGTGTTTGGGGCTTAATGTGGTTGGAGTTGATGCCAGCGAGAGGTTCTTTTCGGCATTGGAGGAAATCACCTCCCCCGAGGAGAAACGAAAAATCATAGGGGCGAAATTCATTGAGGTGTTTGAAGACGAGGCTCACAAGATAGATGGAGTGCGTTGGTTGGCACAAGGTACTATTTATCCCGATTGCATAGAAAGTCTGAACATTACGGGGAAGGTAATTAAAAGCCATCATAATGTCGGCGGGCTGCCGGAGAAGATGCAACTGAAGCTTTGCGAACCGTTACGTTGGTTGTTCAAGGATGAGGTGCGTCGGGTCGGTCGCCAATTGGGTATGCCCGAACATTTGATAACAAGACATCCCTTCCCTGGCCCAGGTCTAGCTGTACGTGTATTAGGGGAAGTTACTCGCGAAAAAATCCATATTTTGCAAGAGGCCGATGAGATATTTATCAATGCATTACATCGATGGCATTGTTCTGACGGTCATTCTCTTTATGACGAAGTATGGCAAGCAGGCGTC
>JBGVGD010000033.1:0-5147 GCA_045121515.1 Phocaeicola sp.
TTTGACGAACCTTGCATATAAGTTGTGCATAATATGATTGGATATTAATAGTTTGGTCACTACTAATATATTAAAAATCAACCATATGCACAACTTTTTTTGTTTTCAAAAGGTTAAAACTTTAATTCCGCCAACGGGTATGCTATTTTAAATTTAAAAGAATTTCAAGTGATACAAGAATTTATTGATAAATAAAGGGACAATCAACAACATATATGTTTTATTTTCTGTTGTTGATAATTAGATTATTCAGATTCATCCTTTATTTTCACAGCATTTGATAGTCTCTGAAGATTTATTAATACTAATAAATACATATGATAATATACACTGTTTTTGATTTGAAGAAAGCATTTCAACAGAAAGAGAGTACGATTTATATAAAAGATGAGAAAATAGGAAATTCTTTTCTTCTTGCAGGAAAGATACAGGAAGGTCATCTACCTATAATAATATTGAAACGATTGAATGGAGATAGAATATGTAATGTATCGGTAGGGGAAGGAATTATAATTCCTGTAACAAAAGAAATGGTTCCTGATATATTAATGTTATGGAAAACATTAGAGAGTGAAGGAATTGAAATAGATGTAGAAGAAGTGGTAGAAAGAAAAATCAATCTGTTTTATGGGAATTAAAGGTGTACAATAAAAAAAAGGACGTTTGTATAGCATTAAATCCGAATATTCTTTTTACATTTGCAAACGATAAGCTAAAACGATTGCTGCAGAATGAAGCAAGTAACTCGCTGCCAATTCGGTGGAGGATTATCAGAGGTTCATTTAAATAGATTGATTATTAAACTAATAAAAAAGAATATTCGGATCCCAAGCGGATCACCAAAAGAAAGGCATTAGATAGAAATATCTGATGCCTTTCTTCGTGTTTATACGCTAATATTTCTATAATCGGGGATTTTGAATTATATTTGACGATGAATAACATAAAAAGATTGAAGTCGTGAAAAAGATAAATAAACTTCTCCTGTTAGGAATCGTCACTTTGTTTGTTTCTTGTTCTTCCTGTGAGGTGGAAAAGAATAACCAACGGGTATGGTCCAATCTACCAGCCTATACGCAGGTATTTGAAAATCAGAATGAATTAGGGTTAACTTCGGATATTTATGATGGTATTTGGGAAGGAGAGATGGTTCCTCAAATTCCTCGTGTGGCCAATCCTTCTCCGGAAATAAAACGTTGGTTGGAGGGTGAGGGCCGTAACTATCTCAACGAAGAAACGGATAGTATAACTCACGGGAAATATCCCAATCCTGTCCGTCTTTGGGAAGGTGAACCTTATCCTATCGGTAATGGACGTATTGCCGCATCTGTCTTTCATGGAAGTGGACGAGACCGATATGCTTTGAATGAGGTGTCTTTTTGGTCGGGTGGGCTGAATGCAGGTACCATCAATGAGAAAGGGGACAAGAGTTTCAATCGTGAGCATGCTCCCGAGGCAACAGATGATCAGTTCGGAGGCTATCAACCGGTGGGTGATTTGATTTTCGATTTCGGTGCTCCTGTGGCAAAAACAGCTTTCCGTCGAGAAATCCGTATGGATGAAGGATGTGTATCGGCTCGTGGACAACGCAAAGGAAATGTTGTCGAGAGCAAGGCTTTCTGTAGTTATGCCGATCAAGTGATGGTTTTGAACTATCAGGCGGAATCATCGTCGGGCTTAAGTGGGAAGATTCTTTTTGCCATCCAACGAGAAACTGACCGCATTTTTGTGGAAGGGAATACGATTCGCTTGGAATGTCCGATAGCGAATGGCATGAAGTGTGTGGCACAAGCCATTGTTCATCCTCAAGGAGGAACCTTGAAGGCAGGAGAGAAGCATTTATCGTTGGAAGGAGCCAAGTCGTGTACCATTCTTTTGGCCATCGAGACCAATTATGAAATGGATTTCCAAAAAGGTTTCCGTGGTGAATCTCCAGAAAGTAGGATTGCCCAACGAATGGATAAGGTTAAGGAACTTTCTTTTGCGGAACTTCAAGCCCGTCACTTGGCTGATTATGAGAAATTATACAAACGTCAGCGTGTTTCATTGGGAACATCAGCGCCTTCGCTTCAAGATATGCCGACCTTCCAACGCTTGGAAGCTTATCGTCAGCATCCGAATGATCCAGGATTGGAAGAAACTCTTTTCAACTTCGGACGTTATCTCATGATCAATACATCCCGACCGGGTGGTCTTCCTGCCGGCTTGCAAGGTATTTGGAATGGTATGGTCATTGCTCCATGGGGAAATGACTACCATAGTAACATTAACTTCCAGATGGTTTATTGGCTTCCAGAGACGGGCAATCTTAGTGAGTGCCATTTGGCCATGTTGGATTACTTGGATGCGATGCGTGAACCTTTCCGTCAGAATACAAGGGAATATTTGGAAGCTATTGGTGAAGATGCCGATAAGGTGAAGGATGGATGGGTAGTTTATACTTCGCACAATCCATTTGGCGCTGGAGGATGGCAGGTGAATCTTCCGGGTTCGGCTTGGTATGGCTTGCATTTGTGGGAACATTTTGCTTTTACTAATGATACTACTTACTTGCGTCGTCAAGCTTATCCTATCATGAAGGAATTGTGTCATTATTGGGAAGCCCATCTGAAGCCATTGGGCAAGGGTGGAGCCGGTTTTGAATCGAACTATCAGCCGGTGGATATTACCCAATATCCAGAATTAGCACACATCGAAGAAGGTACGTTGGTGGTTCCTAACGGTTGGTCGCCCGAGCATGGCCCTCGTGGCGAGGATGGTGTGGCGCATGACCAACAGATTATAAGCGAATTGTTCGACAATACCATTCAAGCATCAGAAATCTTGAATATAGACAAGGAATGGAGTGCTAATTTGAAGCAAATCCGTCAGCGGATGCTTCCTTCACAAATCGGGAAGAAAGGTAATCTGATGGAATGGATGATTGACCGTGAACCGGAGACCGACCATCGTCATACGTCTCATTTGTTTGCTGTTTTCCCGGGTAAGGGAATCAGTTTGAAGCGTACACCGGAGTTGGCTGAGGCTGCTCGTAAGTCTTTGTCTTTCCGAAAGACTACGGGAGATAGCCGACGTTCATGGGCATGGACTTGGCGAAGCCTTTTGTGGGCACGTCTTCACGAAGGCGAGTTGGCGCACGACATGATAGAAGGATTGATAACCCACAATATGCTCGACAATCTTTTCGCCAGTCATCGTATTCCTTTGCAAATCGATGGAAACTACGGGATAACTGCTGCGATGCTCGAAATGCTTGTCCAGTCGCATGAGGATGTAATCGAACTTCTTCCGGCTCCGACTGATGCTTGGAAGGAAGGTTCTGCATGCGGTTTGAAAGCTCGTGGAAACATCGAAGTAGATATGACTTGGAAGGATGGCAAAGTAACTGAATGGAAACTACATTCTCCGCATCGCCAGCGTGTGAAAGTCTTGGTGAATGGTGAAACTCATGAAATGATGCTATGATAACCCGTTGCTATCTTGAAATAACCAATATCTGTAATCTCGATTGCTTGTTCTGTCCCAAGACGGATAGAACCAAGCATCGTCTTTCCATGGAGGAATTCGAACAGTTGACCGATAAACTCCGTGGGCAAATCAAGTTCCTCTATTTCCACTTGATGGGCGAGCCTTTCTTGCATCCTCATTTGTCGGACTTTATTCAGATAGCTCGTCGGAAGGATTTTGTACCGGTGCTTACTACCAATGGAACCCTTTTGGCCAAAGCGGAAGGTGTGATAGATGCTCATCCTCATAAAATCCAAATCTCTTTGCATTCTCACGAAGGTAATGCTAAAGAGCATCCAGAGGAATATATCCGTCAAGTGATGACTTTTGCCCAAGAGGCTGCATCGAAAGGTGTGCTGATTGTCCTTCGTCTATGGAATCAAGGCGGATACGACAGTACCAACGACTACATTCAGGATTTGATTGCCCAGTATCAGCCTCGTCCATGGACGCAACGTCACGATGGATGGAAACTGGCGGAGAATCTCTATATCGAATATGACCGAATGTTCGAGTGGCCCGATGCTGAGCATTCCGAGTACGAGGAAGCCGATGTGTTCTGCTATGCGCTCCGCAATCAGATAGGTGTCCTTGTGGATGGAAGTGTCGTGCCCTGTTGTCTCGACCATGCCGGCGATATCACGCTAGGAAACTTGTTTGAACAATCGCTCGACGAAATCCTGGCTTCACCCCGTGCCAAGGCTCTTTACGATGGTTTTACGCAGCATATGGCTACCGAACCATTATGTAAAAGATGTGGGTATGCGGTGGTGACCAAGCAGTATCGGAAATAATACAATTTGTAAAAGAAATTAAAGAATAACATTATGATAAAGCAAGTAACGTTTCATTTGTCTGCGAAAAGAAGAGGTTGCCATTTGGTTACTTCGGAAGTGTTGGACCACTTGCCTAAACCATTGCCTCAAACCGGATTGTTACATCTCTTTGTGCAACACACTTCTTGTGCGCTCTCCATCAATGAGAATGCCGATCCGGATGTACGTGTGGATTTGGAACAAATCATGAATCATGTGGTCAAGGAAAACGAACCCTATTACCGTCACACCATGGAAGGCTTGGACGATATGCCGGCACATGCCAAATCTTCCCTTTTCGGAGTTAGTCTGACTATTCCTATCACTAACGGACGCTTGAACTTGGGTACATGGCAAGGCATCTATCTTTGTGAGTTCCGTGACTATGGAGGTGAACGCCGGATAGTAGCGACGATTTATGAATAATCCTCAAAATAGAGCTATGCAACAGATATTCAAAGACAAGGTCGTAATCGTGACCGGTGGAGCTAATGGCATAGGTAAGTGCATTGCTGATGAGTTTCGTAAACAAGGTGCGTGTGTCTATGTGATAGACCGTCAGGAAGGAGAGCACTTTGTGGGAGATATTTCTAAGAAGGAAGTGCTCGAAGCGTTTGTAGCCGAAGTGCTGAAAAAGCATGATCGGATTGATTGCATCATTAACAATGCATTGCCGTTGATGAAAGTAAGCATCCGATAAAGTACACTAAGAATAATGGCTGCCACTCTTTCGTTAGAGTATGCAGCCATTGCTGTTATAATAGTGGTAACCATTGTTATTTTTCCATTTGTGTGGTAAGAGTTGCAACAGTTCATCATATGATG
>JBGVGD010000034.1:0-8648 GCA_045121515.1 Phocaeicola sp.
TGGGATAATGGTATATCCACATCTTAATCCGGTAAATCCGGCAGTACGGGAAAAACTTCGAAGTTCTATCGCAACTTTCTTGGCTCCACGAATTTCATAGATGGAATGAGGAATATTAGGTGATTGTATATATGCTTCGTAAGATGCGTCAAACAGTATCAACGTATTGTTTTTGATAGCATAATCCACCCATTTCTTGAGTTGACCTTTACTGTATGCGGCTCCAGTAGGATTGTCAGGCGAACATAAATATACTATATCTATAGGGAATTCCGGAGGCATTGGTGTAAAACCGTTACTTTCATTGCAATTCAGATAAAAAACATTGCTCCAACGCCCCTTGTCAAATATCCCTGCACGTCCTGATATGACATTACTTTCTATATAAACAGGGTATATCGGATCAATAACTCCGATAGTATTGTCACTGCGCAAGAGGTCTCCGATATTACCTATTTCACTCTTTACTCCGTCATTTATGAAAACTTCATTAGGCATCAGATGGATTCCTCTTGTGTTGAAATCGTTTTTGATGATTGCGTCTCTAAGAAATTCATATCCTTGTTCTGGACCATATCCGTGAAATCTTGTTGAATCCGCCATGTCATCAACGGCTTTATGCATAGCTTCAACAACAGATGAAGGTAAAGGGCTGGTGACATCATTTATTCCCAAGTCAATAAGTTCTGCATGCGGGCGCAAGATTTTGAATGTATTGATTCTTTTCTTCACATCCGAGAATAAATCTTCGCTTGGTAATTCTAAAAAGTATTCATTCAAAAGTGCCATACGCAAGTGCATTAAGGGTTATAAGATTCTGTCAGGCAAGAGTACCTTAAAGAAATAGGGAAAAACATTATCATACACATACTCAATTTTGTAAATAGAGTATTTTGTTGATGATATATTTGATGTTTTTTTCATTTCTGCCTGAGTTATCATTATCACGCTGCAAAATTAGTGAGATAGATTAAAAGTTGTAATATTCGCACCGTGATATTTCAGAAATAAAATTGAATAATTTGAAATATTCGACAAAATATTGGTTATTCGCTTTAATAATTCAATTAAATACATGTATTAACTTTAATAATAAAAGTTTTTCCATTATATTTTTTCAAAACATTCCTTTTGAAGAATATGATTATGTCATATAGAGTAATTTTGCATCATAATTCAATAGATATGGAACAGTTAAAACATGAATGTGGTGTGGCTATGGTGCGTTTACTCAAGCCATTAGAGTACTACCAACACAAGTATGGAACTTGGATGTGGGGGCTCAACAAGCTCTATCTGTTAATGGAGAAGCAGCATAATCGTGGACAGGAAGGAGCAGGAATGGCTTGCGTAAAGCTAAATGCCTCGTCCGGCGAAGAATACATGTTCAGGGAACGGGCTATCGGTACAAATGCCATATCGGAAATATTCAATACGATACATCACCATTACTGCTCTCTGAAAAAAGAACAACTGCAAGACGCTCTTTTTGCGGAACAGACTTTGCCGTTTGCAGGGGAATTATATATGGGGCACTTGAGATATTCCACTACCGGAAAGAGCGGTTTGGATTATATCCATCCGTTCTTGCGTCGGAACAACTATCGGGCAAAGAATCTTGCCGTTTGTGGAAATTTCAATCTTACCAATGTGGATGAAGTTTTTGCCTGTATCTCCGCAGAGGGACAACATCCCCGAAAATATGCCGACACATATATTATATTGGAACAGCTTGGACATCGACTTGACAGGGAAGTTGAAAGGCTTTATGAAGAGTGCCGTAGCGAAGGATGGAAAGGACGGGAGCTGACAGCACGAATAGAGGAAAGAATTGATTTCCGAAATGTATTGCAGACATCCAGTCCTCAATGGGACGGAGGTTATGTCATTTGCGGCATAACCGGTAGCGGAGACTCTTTTGCCGTTCGTGATCCTTGGGGCATTCGTACGGCTTTTTATTATCTGGATGATGAAGTAATGGTTCTTGCTTCAGAACGTCCGGTTATCCAGACAGCTCTGAATGTTCCTATGGAAACTATACACGAGTTACAACCGGGAGAGGCTATTATACTTGACAAGTTCGGGAAGATGCGTCTGGCTCAGATAAATCCGCCGCAGAAGTTACGGGTTTGTTCCTTTGAACGGATATACTTTTCCCGTGGCGGTGATAAGGACATTTACAATGAGCGCAAGCGTTTGGGGCAAAATCTGACACCTTCCATTTTGCAAGCCATTGATTATGATATGGAACATACCGTCTTTTCCTTCATTCCCAATACGGCAGAAGTGGCATTTTATGGGATGTTGGAAGGACTAGACAATTACTTGAACCAGTTAAAGATACAGGAAATTGAAGCTCTTGCTCATCATCCCCAGCATAATGAACTGGAGCGAATCCTTTCGATGCGTGTACGCAGCGAGAAGGTAGCTATCAAGGATATAAAGCTGAGAACATTCATTACCGAAGGCAACACACGCAAAGACCTTGCAGCCCACGTCTATGATATAACTTACGGAAGTCTGCGGCCCGATATTGACAATTTGGTCATCATTGATGACAGCATTGTCCGGGGAACCACATTAAAACAGAGTATTATAGGAATACTCGACCGTTTGCGTCCCCGCAAGATAGTCATTGTATCTTCATCGCCGCAAGTGCGTTATCCTGATTATTATGGCATTGATATGTCGAGTATGGACCAATTCATAGCCTTTCGTGCAGCGATAGAATTACTCAAAGAGCAAGGGAAAGAGGATATAATCACAAACGTTTATCAACATTGCAAGGCACAGGAACATTTGCCCAAAGAGCAGATGCGGAATTATGTCAAAGCGATTTATGAGCCGTTTACGGACGAACAGATTTCAACCAAGACGGCTCAATTGCTGACACCAGAATCGACGCAAGCCGACGTCAAGATTATCTATCAGACATTGGACGGATTGCACGAAGCGTGTCCAAATCATACGGGCGACTGGTATTTTAGTGGCGATTATCCGACTTCCGGAGGATTGAAACTTCTGAATAAAGCATTTATAGATTATATAGAAAATGAGAAAAGCGACATTGATTCTTGATGATGGCACCCGATTCTGCGGCCATTCTTTTGGAGCCTTCAGAAACATTGGCGGTGAAGTAGTCTTCAATACGGCTATGACAGGCTATCCTGAAAGTCTGACAGACCCTTCATATGCCGGTCAGATATTGGTCTTGACCTATCCGTTGATTGGTAACTACGGTGTCCCGGCGAATGATTTATGGGAAAGTACTCAAATCTACGCTGAAGCACTCATTGTCAGTGACTATAGTGAAGCCTTCAGTCATTGGAATGGCAAAGAGAGTCTGGGTGATTGGCTGAAGCGGGAACAACGTCCTGCGATAACCGGTATAGATACCCGTGCCCTTACCCGGCTGTTGCGTGAACGGGGCGTGATGATGGGACGGATAGAAATTGAAGGGGTTGAGAATACACCATTGAATCTGGATTATGGTGACATCAACTATGTAGAAACCGTCAGTTGTCAGGATATTATCCGCTATAATGAAGGAGCGGGAAAACGGGTGGTTCTCGTCGATTGCGGTGTCAAAGCCAATATTATCCGCTGTCTGATGAAGCGGGGCGTTGAAATTATCAGAGTACCATGGGATTATGATTTCAATTCTTTGGATTTTGACGGTCTGTTGATTTCCAACGGACCGGGCAACCCGGACAATTGTCAAGTAACGGTAAATCATATCCAACGTGCTATGCAGAACAACAAACCCGTGTTCGGAATCTGTATGGGTAACCAGCTTCTTGCCAAGGCAAGCGGAGCGACTGTCTATAAACTGAAATACGGACATCGGAGCCATAACCAGCCAGTAAGAATGGTTGGTACTGAACGATGTTTTATAACCAGCCAAAATCACGGTTATGCGGTTGACCGTACAACGCTGAACGAAGAGTGGCTACCGCTGTTCGAGAATATGAACGACGGCTCTAATGAAGGAATAAGCCACCGTTACAAGCCTTGGTTTTCGGTGCAGTTCCACCCGGAAGCTGCGGCGGGACCGACAGATACGGAATTCCTATTCGATGAATTTATAAAACTATTATGACAATGGCACGATACAGTATAAAAAAGGTCTTACTTTTAGGGTCCGGAGCATTGAAGATAGGCGAAGCCGGTGAATTTGATTATTCGGGTTCACAAGCCCTGAAGGCATTGAAGGAAGAGGGTATTGAAACAGTACTCATCAATCCCAACATTGCTACCGTACAAACATCAGAAGGTATAGCTGACAGCGTCTATTTTTTACCTGTCACCCCTTATTTTGTTGAACGGGTCATTGACAAGGAACGTCCCGATGCCGTCTTGCTTTCGTTTGGAGGACAGACAGCACTCAATTGTGGAGTGGAATTATATGAAAAAGGAGTACTGGCACGATACAATATTCAGGTATTGGGAACACCTGTCCAGGCAATCATAGATACTGAAGATAGGGAAAAGTTCGTGCGGCGACTTGATGAAATTGGAGTCAAGACCATCCGTAGCGAAGCGGTTTGCAGCATAGAGCAGGCACGTTGTGCCGCAGTTCGATTAGGTTATCCTGTAATCATACGTGCTGCATACGCATTGGGAGGTCTCGGCTCCGGTTTTTGCGATAACGAACAGGAGTTGGATGCTCTCTGTGAGAAAGCCTTCTCGTTTTCATCACAGGTTTTGGTGGAAAAGAGTCTGAAGGGGTGGAAGGAGGTTGAATATGAAGTGGTTCGTGACTGTTATGACAACTGCATAACGGTTTGTAATATGGAAAACTTCGATCCGTTGGGTGTTCATACTGGAGAATCCATTGTCGTTGCCCCCTCACAAACGCTTTCCAATAGCGAATATCATAAATTACGTGAGCTGGCCATTCGCATCATCCGTCATATAGGCATTGTCGGTGAATGTAATGTCCAATATGCTCTTGACCCGGAATCGGAAGACTATCGGGTGATAGAAGTGAATGCCAGATTGAGCCGGTCTTCTGCCTTAGCGTCAAAGGCTACAGGCTATCCGTTGGCATTTATTGCGGCAAAGTTGGGCTTGGGATACGGTTTGTTTGATTTGGAGAATACCGTTACAAAATCAACGTCCGCTTTCTTTGAACCTGCATTGGATTATGTTGTCTGTAAAATACCTCGTTGGGATTTAGGTAAATTTCATGGTGTGGAACGTGAGATAGGATCTTCTATGAAATCGGTAGGAGAGGTAATGGCTATAGGCCGGACTTTTGAAGAGGCCATTCAAAAAGGACTGCGTATGATCGGACAAGGAATGCATGGCTTTGTAGAGAATAAGGAACTGAAAATTACTGATATTGATAAAGCACTTCGTGAACCTACCGATAAACGGATATTCGTTATCAGTAAAGCTTTGCGTGCCGGTTATACAGTTGAACGGATTCATTCATTGACAAAAATAGATAAATGGTTCTTGTATAAACTGCAGAACATTATGGAGACATCCAAACAGCTTCACGCACATCATACGCTGCAAACCATACCAACTGGTTTGTTATATGATGCTAAGCGACAAGGATTCTCTGATTTTCAGATAGCACGTGCCATAGGTATGGATGATATGGAACAAGGCATCTTGCAAGTTCGCACCCATCGGAAGGCGTTGGGAATTCTCCCCGTAGTCAAACAGATTGATACGCTTGCCGCAGAATATCCGGCACAAACGAACTATCTGTATCTGACTTACTCCGGCACAGAAGATGAAGTTGAGTATGCGGATGACCACCGTTCGGTTATCGTTCTCGGCTCAGGTGCTTATCGCATAGGATCATCTGTCGAATTTGATTGGTGTGGTGTCCAGGCTCTTAATACGATTCGTAAAGAAGGTTATCGGAGTGTGATGATTAACTATAATCCTGAAACTGTCTCTACTGATTATGACATCTGTGACAGGCTGTATTTCGATGAACTTACTTTTGAGCGGGTAATGGATATCATAGAGAAAGAACATCCGCACGGAGTGATTGTTTCTACCGGAGGACAAATACCCAACAATCTTGCAATGCAATTGGACAGTCAGGGTGTACCTATTCTTGGAACAAGTGCGGCATCCATCGACAATGCTGAAGACAGGGACAAGTTTTCAGCGATGCTTGACAGAATCGGTGTGGATCAACCTGAATGGCGGGCATTGACTTCAATGGAGGATATTGCAGCATTTATCAAGCAAGTGGGTTTTCCTGTCTTGGTGCGTCCTTCGTATGTGTTGTCCGGTGCGGCAATGAATGTCTGTTCAAATGAGGACGAACTGAACCGCTTCTTGGAATTGGCTGCTAATGTCTCGAAGAAACATCCGGTAGTTGTCAGTCGTTTCATTGAGAATGCCAAAGAAATTGAAATGGATGCAGTGGCACAAAATGGAAAGATAATCGCCTATGCCATCAGTGAACATATTGAATTTGCAGGTGTACATTCGGGGGATGCCACCATTCAGTTTCCACCGCAGAAAACGTATATAGAAACCATACGGAGAATCAAACGTATATCGCGGAAGATAGCTGAAGAACTTCAGATTTCTGGCCCGTTCAACATTCAATACCTTGCACGGGACAATGAAATCAAAGTCATCGAATGTAACCTGCGTGCTTCACGTTCTTTCCCCTTTGTAAGTAAAGTGCTCAAACTTAATTTCATTGATTTGGCCACTCGTATTATGCTTGGAAAGAAAGTGGAGAAACCGTCCAAGAGCTTGTTTGACATCGATTATGTAGGAATCAAAGCCAGTCAATTCTCGTTCAATCGCCTGCAAAATGCAGATCCGGTGTTGGGAGTGGATATGGCATCTACGGGTGAGGTCGGTTGCTTGGGTGAAGATACGCAGTGTGCCATTCTGAAAGCGATGTTGTCGGTCGGTTATCGCATCCCCAAGAAGAATATTCTATTGTCAACAGGTGATGCCAAGCAAAAAGCGGATATGCTTTCCGCTGCATACCTGCTCCAGCAAAAGGGGTACTCAATCTTTGCAACAGGAGGAACTTCCCGTTACTTGACAGAAAACGGCATTCCTAACACAATGGTCTATTGGCCTGATGAGAAATCACAACCCCAAGCTCTGGATTTGCTTCACCGGAAAGAAATAGATATGGTTGTAAATATACCTAAAGACTTGACGGTCGGTGAATTGGATAATGGTTATCGGATACGACGTGCGGCTGTGGACTTGAACATTCCACTTTTCACCAACGCCCGCCTTGCCAGTGCATTCATCAGTGCATTCTGTACCTTGTCGGTAGATGACCTTATCATCAAAAGTTGGGCAGAATATGAAAACGAAAATAAATGTTAGATATGGCGCAACAAAAAATTATTATTCTTGATTTCGGCTCTCAGACTACACAGTTGATAGGTCGTCGTTTGCGGGAACTTGACACATTCTGCGAGATTGTTCCTTATAATAAGTTCCCGTATGAAGATGAGGGCATCATTGGTGTCATTCTTTCCGGTTCTCCTTACAGTGTTTATGCTCCGAATGCCTTTAAGGTGGATTTATCCAATATTCGAGGTCGTTATCCCATATTGGGAATCTGTTATGGTGCTCAATTTATGGCACAACTTTATGGAGGTAGTGTGGAAGCTATGGATTCGCGTGAATATGGCAGGGCCAAACTACAGGATTTTGAACGGGAGAATCCGCTTTTCAAAGGTTTTCAGGAAGGCTCCCAAGTCTGGATGAGTCATGGTGACACGATTACGGCATTACCCGATGGATTTCGGGTCATTGCTTCTACGGAAAAGGTCAGATACGCTGCTTATCAGGCAGAAGACGGAACCTTGTGGGGCGTACAATTTCATCCGGAAGCTTTTCATTCGAAACAAGGCATATTGCTGTTAAAGAATTTTGTGGTGGATATATGTGGCAGCCGTCAGGATTGGAGTCCGGCCTCATTTATCGAATCATCCGTTGAGGCATTGAAATCGCAACTTTGTAATGACCGTATAATACTTGGTTTGTCCGGAGGAGTAGATTCTTCTGTTGCTGCAGTTCTGTTGAATAAAGCCATCGGCAACAATCTGACCTGCATATTTGTAAATCACGGTTTGCTGCGCAAGGGTGAATACGAGCGCGTAATGCGTGATTATGAGTGTTTGGGGCTTAATGTGGTTGGAGTTGATGCCAGCGAGAGGTTCTTTTCGGCATTGGAGGGCATCAACTCTCCCGAAGAAAAACGAAAAATCATAGGGGCGAAATTCATTGAGGTGTTCGAGGAGGAAGCTAAAAAGATAGATGGTGTGCGATGGTTGGCACAAGGTACTATTTATCCTGATTGCATTGAAAGTATGAACATAACAGGAAAGGTTATAAAAAGCCATCATAATGTCGGCGGTCTGCCGGAGAAGATGCAACTGAAACTTTGCGAACCGTTACGTTGGCTGTTCAAGGATGAAGTGCGTCGAGTAGGTCGCCAATTGGGTATGCCCGAACATTTGATAACAAGACATCCCTTCCCTGGCCCAGGTCTGGCTGTACGTGTATTAGGGGAAGTTACTCGCGAAAAAATCCATATTTTGCAAGAGGCCGATGAGATATTTATCAATGCATTACATCGATGGCATTGTTCTGACGGTCATTCTCTTTATGACGAAGTATGGCAAGCAGGCGTC
>JBGVGD010000035.1:0-117927 GCA_045121515.1 Phocaeicola sp.
GCATCATATGATGAACTGTTGCAACTCTTACCACACAAATGGAAAAATAACAATGGTTACCACTATTATAACAGCAATGGCTGCATACTCTAACGAAAGAGTGGCAGCCATTATTCTTAGTGTACTTTATCGGATGCTTACGCATCAAGGACTTAACTCATTGATTGCTAGTTGCTAGCAGGTGGTGGATTTGTTGTATCTTCATACATCTTATTGCATAAATTTGTATCAGAGACAAGGCGACCGTCTTTTTTTAAAAGATGACCGCCTTTTTAAAAAACGCGGTCGTGTTTGAGACTAAACGCGGTCATGTTTTTAAAAAACGTCTAGAGATTTTTGGGTGTAGGAAAAAATGCTTGCGTGTATCTTTTTCATTAACTGTTTTGAATTAATATACAATGAGTTAAGTGCTCGGTGCTGGTTGTGTAGGTCGTTTTGCCATTTCTTTGTTGGTTGAATGATTATAAATCATTATCTTTGTTTTCACAGATATTCTTAAGATTATTATGGAACAAGAAAATACTTCAAAGAAAAGTCTCACTCGCCGTGAGTTCTTGAAACGATTCCATACGGCCGCTGCTGTTACATGTGCATCGACTTGGGTAGGCTGTACTTCCGGACAGAAGAATACGGAAGAACAGACATCTTCAACGCAGAGTAAGAAGCAAGGTGAAATGACCTATCGTATCACTCCCAATACGGGTGACAAGGTTTCGTTGTTGGGTTATGGTTGCTTGCGTTGGGCCAATGTGCTTGATAAGGAAACTGGGGCTATCGACCAGGAAGGGGTAAACCGATTGGTGGACTATGCCATAGAGCATGGGGTGAACTATTTCGATACGGCTCCGGTGTATTGCAACGGGGAATGTGAACGTGTGACCGGTATTGCCTTGAGCCGTCATCCTCGTGATAAATACTATATTGCTGCTAAGATATCGAATCTCGAACCGGAAACTTGGAGTAGGGAAGAAACGCTGAAGATGTACTATAATTCCTTCAAGGAACTACAAGTGGATTACATCGACTATATGATGCTTCATGGGGTCGGCATGGGTGGTATGGAGGAAATCGAAGGTCGTTTCCTGAATAATGGCATCTTGGATTTTTTATTGGAGGAACGAAAAAAAGGACGTATTCGCAATCTGGGATTCTCGTTCCATGGCGATGTGAAGATTTTCGACTGGCTTCTCTCTCAAAACGATAAATACCGTTGGGATTTTGTACAGATTCAGCTGAATTATGTAGACTGGAGACATGCACAGGAGGAACATGCGCGTAACATCAATGCGGAATACCTTTATGGGGAATTGGCCAAGCGTAATATCCCAGCAGTAATCATGGAACCGTTGTTAGGCGGACGATTGGCCAAGGTACATGCGCATATTGCCGCTATTTTGAAACAGCGCCGACCGGACATGTCCATTGCTTCATGGGCTTTCCGTTTTGCAGGTACGCATCCTATGGTGTTGTCCGTACTTAGTGGTATGCCTTATATGGAACACTTGAAGGAGAATATTGAGACATACTCTCCGTTGGAACCATTGACACAGGAGGATATGGACTTTTTGGATTCCACCGCACAGAAATTTGTCCGTTATCCGCTGATTCCTTGCAATGATTGTAAGTATTGCATGCCTTGTCCGTATGGCATTGATATACCGGGTATCTTGTCGCATTTCAATAAGTGCATTAATGAAGACCTTATGCCGGTCAGTTCGCAAGACGAAAATTATCGGGAACTCCGTCGGGCTTTCTTGATTGGTTATGACCGTTCGGTACCTAAACTTCGTCAGGCTGATCATTGTGTGGGTTGTGACCAATGTATCCGGAAGTGTCCGCAACGAATCAATATTCCGAAACAGATGCGCCGTATCGACAAGTTCGTGGAATCTTTGAAGCAAGAGAAGGAATTTAATGACAAGACCAATTATTTGTGGTCCAGATAGTAGTTGACTTTAAAACGTGATCGTATGAAAAGATGTTTTTATCTAGGATTGGCATTGTGGATGATAGTCAGTGCCCTGCATGCACAGGTAAGTTTCAATGATTTGCCGGCTGAATACCGAAAAAACGGATTTCCGTTGCTGGTAGAGCAATGTAAAGACGTATTCGAAGGTGCGTACATGGCTGAAAACAAACTAAGTACTCATTATGATATTCCGAATTGGGAAGGTTATCCCGTAGAACTGTGGGAGTATTATACGGGGGTAGATATCAAGAAGAATGTGAAGAAACGTGGACTGGTATACATGCTCAATCCTTCACCTGAAAAGTTGGCAACCTGGATTGCTACCGCTTGTTGGGAAGTGAAACAAAGTGTGGATACGCTTTACACTCATCAGTTGACCCGATTTATCAAATGGCAGTCGGGAGCACAATTCCCGGTTTCTGGAGTAGTTTATGAAGATATGTATACCAAAGGATTCTTCGAACCCTATATTTTCAAGGACGGAGTAACGGTTTATGTGGCTAATCCGGATATGATGCCAGCCGACAAGCATTGTACTGATGAACAATTGGAATACTATTTGCACTTGACCAATGATGATCTCAAACCGAATACCGGACGCTATGCCCGTATCTGTAGTACCTATCGTACGCAATATTATAAGAATGGTGGGACGGAAGATGTAGGTGATAATGATGAGAACCGGAAGCAGCATTGGTTGACGGTAGTCCGTAATCTTTATCAGCAGGCCTGGAATTCGGATCGGAATGAATTGATTATTGCTTGGGCGAGGGATAAGTTTACTGAGTGAGTTTGAAAGATAAAAAAAAGGGGTTAGCATTCGCTAACTCCTTTTTTATGTGATTCCGAAGCGATTCGAACGCTTGACCCACGCCTTAGAAGGGCGTTGCTCTATCCAGCTGAGCTACGGAACCATCCTTAATTGCGCTGCAAAGGTAGAGACTTTTCCTGAAACATGCAAGTAAAAACCGAAATTTCTTTTGAAAAAGGATTCTAATCCTTAATTTTCTGCTTGTACATCTCTGCACGTCCCAATATATCCTTTACGAAATTATAGGTTTCACGACCTCGGAAGTACCCGTTTTTACATACGGGGTCGTTAAAATACTCTTCGTTGCTTTTCAGTAGAATGAAAGTCTCTACATTGTCATCCCATACGTATTTGTTCTTGCCATATTTTTCTGCTAACGCCATGGCATCGAATATGTGACCGATACCGGCATTGTAAGAAGCAAGAACGAATTTCATCTTTTCATTAGGATCGGTTATCTTACTGAAAGAACGACCGATTTGACTTAAATATTTGGTAGCCGCCTTGATACTTTCTTCTGCATTTTGTTCCTTGCCTTCAGGAATACCCATGGCTTTGGCGGTTCTAGGCATCAATTGCATCAATCCTTTGGCACCCACCCAAGATACGGCTGTGGTATCAAAGTTTGATTCGTTGTAAGCAAGGGACGCTATGACTCTCCAGTCCCAACCCACTTCTGGAGCGTATTTCTTGAACAAATGATCGAAATGGGATATTTTACCGTCCTTAATGGAGAGGATAGGTCCATGAGGTAATCGTTTGCTATTTTCGAAATACCGTTTGGTACTTGCCTTGTAAGCCGGGGAGGTTTTATTTTCTTTATGCCATTGATTTGCAGCTTCGGCTAATAGGGGGGCGTTCTTGCGGACGGCCCATGAAGCCCGTTGGTCGAAACTGACGGGTAGATGAATATCCAGGTTGGTGTAATAGGTTTTGTTGAGACGAGCCAAATCATTGTCGCAGAGGGTATAATCGATAACGCCTGTAGATACTTGCATAATCAAGTCTTCGATGCTGATGCTATCGTTTGTTACTTCATGTATAAGGATACCGTCTCCCAACTCCTTATTCAGATTATGTAGTCGGTCTAAGTATTTCCCGGATTTGGCATATACATTCTTGTTAATTAATTCTGTAACATTAGTAATGGCTTTCTGCTTTTTGTTTCCATTTCGCTGCACTAATACTTGGTGGGTGATGATATCTTCCCCACAGTAATTAATGGTATCCTTCAATTCTTTAGTGATAGGAAGCGGATAGGCTATCAAGTCTCCTTCTCCTGTCAGAAGCATCTGTATCAAATCTTCTGTACTTGGGGCTACCTTCAGTTCCAGTTTCAATCCAAGGGATTGGGCGAATTGCTTGGCCAGTTCATATTGAAACCCCATGGGTTCACCCCGGTAGTCGAAATAAGAGATAGAACTGTTTAGAGTCAGTGCTACCAATACGCCGCTGTCCTTCATTTGGGGAAGGTCATAATGTTCCATGTCTACCACCACTTGTTGCTGGGGCTTGTGTTGGCAAGCCAGCATACAGATACAGGCAACTATCAGGATGTATATTTGTTTCATATCAAGGAAATAATTAAATTTGCATCAAAAGTACTAATAAATCATTTAAATATCAAGTATATGGTTAAGCACATTGTAATGTTCAAATTGAAAGATACGCTTTCAAAGGACGAAAAATTGGAGGTAATGAATCGTTTTAAGGCTGCAATTGAAGCCTTGCCTGCTTCTATCAGTGTTATCCGTAAGGTTTTTGTGGGCTTGAATATCAACGAAGCCGAAGCATGGGACATTTGTTTGGAAAGTGAATTCGATTCCTTGGACGACGTGAAATTTTATGCTGCACACCCGGACCACGTGGCTGCTGCCGGTATCTTGAAGGATGCCAAGCAGGATCGTGCTTGTGTAGATTATGAATGTTGATTCGTGAGATTGAAAGAAAAAACGAATATTTTCTTATAAATATTTGTGACTTTCGATTTTATGCTATACATTTGTCGCAAATAAAAGGCTTGCCTATAGAAATAAGGTAAGCCTTTTTCGTTAAGAAAAATAAAAGAGAGAATATATGCTAAGAATAGCCGTACAATCGAAAGGCCGTCTGTTTGAAGAAACAATGGCATTATTGCAGGAAGCGGACATCAAAATTCCGTCTTCCAAAAGAATTTTATTGGTTCAATCTTCGAATTTTCCAGTGGAGGTGCTTTTCCTCCGCGATGATGATATTCCTCAATCCGTGGCCAATGGTATAGCCGATTTGGGGATTGTGGGTGAAAATGAATTTGTAGAACGTAATGAGGATGCGGAAATTGTGAAGCGTTTGGGCTTCAGCAAGTGCCGCTTGTCTTTGGCCATTCCTAAGGATGTAGATTACCCAGGTTTGTCTTGGTTTGAAGGTCGTAAGGTTGCAACTTCCTATCCGGGTATCTTGAAACAATTCATGGATAAACATGGTATCAAGACTGATATTCATGTCATTACCGGTTCGGTAGAGATTGCACCGGGCATCAGTTTGGCCGATGCTATCTTTGATATTGTCAGTTCAGGTTCTACCTTGGTGAGCAATCGCTTGAAGGAAGTGGAAGTGGTCATGCAAAGTGAAGCCTTGTTGATTGGTAACAAGAACCTGACCGAAGAAAAGAAGGAAATCTTGAATGAATTGCTGTTCCGTATTGAGGCGGTAAAGGCTGCGGAAGACAAGAAATATGTACTGATGAATATCCCGACTGAGAAATTGCATGAAATCATCGAAGTTCTTCCAGGGATGAAGAGTCCGACTGTCATGCCTTTGGCACAGGAGGGTTGGAGTTCTGTACATACGGTACTGGATCAGAAATGTTTTTGGGAAATTATTGGTAAGTTGAAAGCATTGGGTGCAGAGGGTATTCTAGTGCTTCCGATTGAAAAAATGATTTTGTAATTATGAAGAAAATTCTATATCCTAATCAAGCGGACTGGGCGGATATTCTGAAACGCCCGGTGTTGAGTATGGAAACACTTCGTGGAACCGTATGCGAGGTGCTCGACAAAATAAAGGCGGAGGGTGATAAGGCCGTTATCGAATACGAAGAACGTTTTGATAAGGTGAAACTGGATTCCTTGGCTGTTACCGATGCGGAAATGAAGGAAGCCGAAGCACAAGTGCCTATCGAACTGAAAGTGGCTATCTTGTTGGCTCAACGAAACATCTATACGTTTCACAAGAAGCAGAAGTTTGAAGGCACGAAAGTGGAAACCATGGAAGGAGTGACCTGCTGGCAAAAGGCGGTAGGCATTGAGAAAGTCGGTTTGTATATTCCGGGAGGTACAGCACCTTTGTTTTCTACAGTCTTGATGTTGGCCGTTCCGGCCAAAGTAGCAGGATGCAAGGAGATTGTGCTATGTACACCTCCGAACAAGGAAGGCAAAATTCATCCGGCCATTCTCTATGCGGCTCATGTTTCGGGTGTAAGCAAGATTTTTAAAGCAGGTGGTGTACAGGCCATTGGTGCCATGGCTTACGGAACCGAAAGTGTACCTAAGGTATATAAGATTTTCGGACCGGGCAATCAGTATGTTATGGCTGCCAAGCAACAGGTTTCGTTGCACGATGTGGCAATCGATATGCCTGCCGGACCATCGGAAGTGGAAGTTATTGCTGATGAAACCGCTAATCCGGCTTTTGTGGCTGCCGATTTGCTTTCACAGGCTGAACATGGGGTGGATAGTCAGGTAGTTTTGATTACTACTTCTGAAAAGTTGCTCAATGAAGTGGAGTACGAAGTACAGCATCAGTTGGCTCGCTTGCCTCGTTGGGAAATGGCCGAAAAGTCTTTGGCAAACAGTAAGTTGATTTTGGTGAAGGATATGGAAGAGGCAATTGCGATGACCAATGAATACGCTCCTGAACACCTGATTATCGAAACTTCCAACTATATGGAATTGGCCGAAAAGGTGGTGAATGCCGGTTCTGTTTTCTTGGGTTCCTATACTCCGGAAAGTGCCGGTGATTATGCATCGGGTACGAACCATACTTTGCCGACTAATGGTTATGCCAAAGCATATAGTGGTGTGAGTCTGGATAGTTTTATCCGCAAGATTACGTTCCAGGAAATCAATCGTGAAGGTATTCAGAATATTGGTCCGGCTATTGAAGTAATGGCTGCCAATGAACAATTGGATGCACACAAGAATGCAGTGAGTGTTCGTTTAGCAAGTTTGAAATAAGTTATGAGAAGTTTGAAAGAATTGACACGTCCCAATGTATGGGCTTTGAAGCCTTATTCGTCGGCACGTGATGAATATAGTGGGGCAGAAGCATCGGTATTTCTTGATGCGAATGAAAATCCGTATAATGCTCCAAACAATCGTTATCCAGACCCATTGCAGCGTGAATTGAAGACATTGATTGCTGAACAGAAAGGGGTAAAGGTAGAAAATATTTTCTTGGGTAACGGTAGTGATGAAGCTATCGACTTGATTTTCCGTGCTTTCTGTCAGCCGGGAGTAGACAATGTCGTTGCCATTGAGCCTACTTATGGCATGTACAAGGTATGTGCTGATGTGAATGATGTGGAATATCGTCCGATGTTGCTCGATGTGTATTATCAGTTCAAGGCAAGTTCTTTGCTCTCGGCTATTGATGAATATACCAAGGCTATTTTCCTTTGTTCACCGAACAATCCGACAGGCAATAGTTTGGATCGGAAAGAACTCTATTCGTTGTTGAAGAGATTCGACGGTTTGGTGATTGTGGATGAAGCATACATTGATTTTGCAAGTTCGGAATCCTTATTGAAGGAGTTGGATCAGTATCCGAACTTGATTGTTTTACAGACCTTCTCGAAAGCGTGGGGGTGTGCCGCTATCCGTCTGGGTATGGCTTTTGCATCACCTGAAATCATTGCTATCTTCAACAAAATCAAGTATCCGTATAATGTGAATCGCTTGACTCAAGAAGAAGCAATCAATATTTTGCAACAACCGGAAACTGTCAAGGAATGGGTGAATACATTGCTTGAAGAACGTGCACGGGTCATGGAAGCGTTTGTGAAGTTGCCATGCTGTATACGGGTATTCCCGACAGATGCCAATTTCTTCTTGGCGAAGGTTTATGAGGCTACACAGATTTATGATTATTTGGTGAGCGAAGGTATTATCGTACGCAACCGTACCAATGTAATGTTGTGTAAAGACTGTTTGCGTATCACTATCGGTACGAAGGAAGAAAACGATGCTTTGTTGGAAGCATTGGGAAAGGTAGAAATCGAATGAAAAAGGTATTGTTCATAGATAGAGACGGTACGTTGGTCATCGAGCCACCTGTGGATTACCAACTCGATGCTTATGAAAAGTTGGAGTTCTATCCGAAGGTATTCCGTAACTTGGGTTTTGTCCGTAGCAAACTTGATTTCGAATTTGCCATGGTGACCAATCAGGACGGTTTGGGTACTTCGTCTTTTCCAGAAGAAACATTTTGGCCGGTACATAACCTCGTGATGAAAACGTTGGAAAACGAAGGTATCACTTTCGATGAAGTGTTTATTGACCGGAGTTTTCCGGAGGATAATGCTCCTACTAGAAAGCCTCGTACAGGCATGTTAGGAAAATACTTGGATAATCCGGAATATGATTTGGCCGGTAGTTTTGTGATTGGAGACCGCTATACGGATGTGGAGTTGGCGAAAAACTTAGGTTGTAAGGCGATTTATCTGCAAGACGATAAGAGTGCTCTGACTGAAAAAGGTTTGGAGGAATATTGTGCCTTGGCTACCAAGGATTGGGACAAGATTGCTGAATTCCTCTTTGCCGGTGAACGTGTAGCCGAGGTAAGACGTACAACCAAAGAAACGGATATATATATAAAGGTAGACTTGGACGGAAGCGGTAAGTGTGATATTTCGACAGGTTTAGGATTTTTTGACCACATGCTGGAGCAAATAGGTAAGCATGGAAGTCTTGACTTGACTATTCGTGTGAAAGGCGATTTGGAAGTCGACGAACATCATACGATTGAAGATACGGCTTTGGCTTTAGGTGAATGTTTGGCAAAAGCCTTGGGCGATAAACGAGGCATCGAACGTTACGGTTATTGTTTGCCTATGGATGATTGCTTGTGTCAAGTAGCATTGGATTTTGGTGGAAGACCGTGGTTGGTTTGGGATGCCGAATTCAAGCGTGAGAAGATAGGGGAGATGCCGACGGAAATGTTTTTGCATTTCTTCAAATCATTAAGTGATGTAGCCAAGATGAACTTAAACATCAAGGCAGAAGGTCAAAACGAGCATCATAAGATAGAAGGAATTTTCAAGGCATTGGCCCGCGCTATCAAAATGGCGGTGAAACGGGATATCTATCATTACGAAGTTCCTTCCAGTAAAGGAAGCCTTTGATGAGTTTTGAGTTATGAGTTATTATGTAACCATCCGTATGGAAACTCATAACTCATAACTCATAACTTATAACTCATAACTCCTAAAGTTCTTCACATTCTTTCAACCAGAGTGTAGCGCAAGCATCACTTGGCATGCGCCAATCACCTCTTGGACTCAATCCTACGGAACCTACCTTCGGACCATCCGGCAAGCAGGAACGCTTGAACTGTTGTTGGAAGAAACGACGGCAGAAGGTAGTCAACCATTTCTTGATAACGTCTTCAGTGTATTCTCCACGGAAGGCTGTACATGCCAAGAAGAAAATCTTGGAAGGACGGAAGCCGAAGCGCATAAAGTTGTAGATGAAGAAGTCGTGCAGTTCGTATGGACCTACTAAGTCCTCGGTTTTTTGCTTGATGTTTCCTTGTTCGTCGGCAGGAATTAATTCCGGACTGATAGGAGTATCCACGATGTCCAACAATGTATTTCGTGATTCATAATCCACTCCATTCAAGGCTACCCAATTTACCAAATATTTTACTAAAGTCTTAGGAATGCTGGCATTGACACCATACATGGACATATGGTCGCCATTATAAGTAGCCCAACCTAATGCCAATTCTGACAAGTCGCCTGTACCGATAACCATCGCATTGACTTTGTTGGCATAGTCCATCAGGATTTGGGTACGTTCGCGAGCCTGACTGTTTTCGTACGTCACATCATGCTTGGTCATGTCGTGGTCAATGTCCTTGAAGTGTTGGATACAAGCCTCCTTGATACTGATTTCATGGGTAGTGATACCCAATGATGACATCAAGTGAAGGGCATTGTTATAGGTACGGTCGGTTGTACCGAAACCTGGCATGGTAATACCTACAATTCCTTTTCGTGATAATCCTAACTTATCGAAGGTCTTGACGCAGACCAATAAAGCGAGGGTTGAATCCAATCCGCCTGAGATACCTACTACAGCCGTTTTGCAATTGGTGTGAATCAATCTCTTGGCCAATCCCATGACTTGTATTTCGAAGATTTCTTCGCAACGCTGATTTAATGTATCTCCTTTCGGAACAAACGGACGGGCATCAATGCTACGGGTAAGAATCAAGTCACGTTGGTTGACCAATTCGGTACTGATGTGAATGGCTGGTTCTTCCTTGCTAGCAGCCTTGTTCGCAGTGAAAACGGTATTGTTCCGTCGTTCATTGCGGATGCATTCTACATCTATTTCGCTAATAATCAGTTGGTCTTTCAAAGAGAAGCGTTCTGCTGATGCAATCATGGTTCCGTTTTCTGCTATCAAACCATTACCTCCGAATACGACATCGGTTGTAGATTCACCGAAACCACAAGAACTCAAGACGTATCCACTTAAGCAACGGGCTGATTGTTGCTCAATCAACGAACGGATATAAGTGTACTTGCCAATGGTTTCTACATCTGCCGAAGGATTGAAGATGATTTCGGCTCCTTTCAGCGCTAAAGAAGAACTTGGCGGAACAGGTGCCCAAAGGTCATCGCTGACTTCGATTCCGAAGCAGGTTTCAGGTGTTTCGAACAGCAAGTTGCTACCGAAAGGAACATTTTGGCCACAAAGGCGGATGTTGGTTTCAGCGTGTACAGAAGCCGGAGAGAACCAGCGCTGTTCCGCACTCTCTTTATGGTTAGGGAGATAAGTTTTAGGAACCACACCCAGAATCTTTCCTTTTTGCAGAACTACTGCACAATTCATCAATGTGGTATTGACTACTACCGGCATGCCGACAATAGAAATGATATCCATTTGTCGGGTATTGTTCATGATTTGCATCAATGCTATTTCGGCTTCTTCCAACAAGAGTGTCTGACCGAAGAGGTCGGCACAAGTATAGCCGGTGATGCATAATTCAGGGAAGACGATAATCTGTACACCCTTGCCGTCTGCTATGGCAATTTGGGTATCGATTTGTTGAGCGTTGAATTTACAGTCGGCCACTTTTACAGCAGGGATAGCAGCCGCTACTTTTACAAAACCATATTTCATATTCTTCTAGATTTATCGATAACGATAATGCAAAAATAATCATTCCTACAGAAATTAGGGTGTTAAGCAAGAAAAAATAAGAAATAAATCGAGATTTATTTGCATTTCTATAAAAAGTCTCTATCTTTGCAAAAGAAAATAAAATGTAATAATTACAAATCTGAAAGAGAGGTATCATGAGAACGTACGATTATTTATTAAGTTTTAATGTGAAGCCATCCGTACAGCGTTTGGCTATCATGGATTATTTGTTGACACATCGCACGCACCCCTCTATCGAAGAAATTTATTTGGCTTTGTGCGATGACATTCCTACTCTTTCCAAGACAACGGTTTACAATACCTTGAAGTTGTTTGTGGAACATGGAGCAGCACAGATGCTTACTATTGATGAACATAATGTCTGCTTTGACGGTGACCTTTCGTTGCATGCTCATTTTTTGTGCAAGAGTTGTAACAATATTTTCGATCTTCCTGCCCCAAAAGAAGACGAATTGATTACGAAGATGCAGAATGAGGGTTTTCAGGTAGAAGGAACCCATTATTATTATAGAGGTATTTGTCCCTCTTGTAAAGAACAAACGAATTAACTAATGATAAATATTGACTAACTGATTTAATACGAAGAATTATGGCAAAGAAATTTATTTGTACCGTTTGTGGTTATATTCATGAAGGTGATGCAGCTCCTGAAAAGTGTCCGTTGTGTAAGGTTCCTGCTTCTAAGTTCAAGGAAATGGAAGAAACAGAAGGTGGTTTGCAATTTGCTGACGAACACGTAATTGGCGTGGCTAAGGGTTGTGACGAAGAAATGATCAAGGACTTGAACAATCACTTCATGGGTGAATGTACAGAAGTTGGTATGTACTTGGCTATGAGCCGTCAGGCAGATCGTGAAGGTTATCCTGAAATTGCTGAAGCGTTCAAGCGTTATGCATGGGAAGAAGCAGAACATGCTGCTAAGTTTGCTGAATTGCTCGGCGATGTAGTGTGGGATACTAAGACAAACGTAGAAAAGCGTATGAACGCTGAATGTGGTGCTTGCGAAGACAAGAAGCGCATCGCTACTCGTGCTAAGCAGTTGAACCTCGATGCTATCCATGATACAGTTCATGAAATGGCAAAGGACGAGGCTCGTCATGGTAAGGGTTTCGAAGGTTTGTTCAACCGTTATTTCAAGAAATAAGCTGTTCTTTATAATTAATGATTGAGTAAGGGGAGTGGAATGAATGTTTCACTCCTTTTTACTTTCTGTTTAAAAGACCATCGTCTTTTTATAAAAGCTCATCATCTTTTTAAAAAAGACGGTGAGCTTTTGTTCTTAGTTATTTCTTCAATAAAACTTCATTAATGGCTCTTTTGAAAGTAGCCTTGTCTGCAGCACCGACTATTACTTGTGGTTGACCGGTTTGAGGGATGAAGACAATGGTTGGCAAGGATTGGATACCCATAGCCATAGCCAATTCCTTTTCCTTGTCTGTATCTACCTTATAAATAACGATACTGTCACCATATTCTTTGGCCAAGTCCTTCAAGATAGGGGCAACCATGCGGCATGGACCACACCAAGTGGCATAGAAGTCGATAACACAAGGCTTGTCTCCTTGATATTTCCATTCGGTAGCACCGGTGGTGTAATCGAAGACTTTGTCCAGGAACATTTGTTTGTTCATTTGGACAACGGATGATTCTTCTTTCTTCTCTTCTTTTTGAGATTGCGCACACGATGTGGATACTAGTGCGAACAATACGATGAGGCTTGCTAGGATTTTTTTCATTGTTTTATTGATATTCTTGCAGCAGTTTCATGAGCGCAAGAGCCGATATGATTCCGCTTTGCCTCCATTGCTGCTTTCCATTCTTAAAAATAATAAGGGTAGGTACCGATGAGATGCGAAAACGTGTGGCAAGTTCCTTTTCCTTATCCACATCTATTTGGACAACTTTAACGTTATCGCCCATGCGTTCTGCTACATCGAGGATTCTCGGTTTCATTATCTTGCAAGGTCCGCACCATTCCGCATAAAAGTCAACTAAAACGAGTTCTGTCGACTGAATCAGTTCATTGAATTTTTCCATATTTATAGTTGTTGGGTTTATACTTCTATAAACATGGAAGGAAACGGATTGTTTGTCAAGATAACAAAAAAGTCCGAAACAGCTCGTAGTTGTTTCGGACTTTCCCTTTATTTGTTTGTCTCGATTACTTCTTTACAGAAGGAGTATAACGTGCATTCAAACCTTCAACGATTTCGTTGGTGATGTTGTAGGCAGGGTTACCATACAACAAGTTGTCGAATGCAGTGTTGCTGATGATCAAATCATAACCCTTAGTTTGGTTGTATACCTTCAAGAAAGAGTTGATAGAGTCACGCAATTCCAAACTGTTCTTTTGGTTTTCAGCAGCCAATTCGTTTGTCAACTTCTGTTGCAATTCTTGCAATTCTTGTTGTTGCTTCATCAAACGAGCCTGTTCTTGTTCTGCACGTTCACGTGAAACGAAACCATTGTTCTGAATCTTACGTTCGAATTCTCTTGCTTCTGCTTCCAACTTCTTACCCTTTTCGTTCAAAGTAGTGCGGATGTTTTCTTCCTTCTTCAACATTTGTTCGCTCAAATCGTTCCAGAAGTTGTACTTAGTCAACAAAGAGTCGATTTCAACGAAAGCAATCTTCATATTAGAAGAACCGGTTGCACCAGCAGCCGGAGCCGATGTAGAAGCAGCGTTGTTGTTTCCTGCGCATTGAGCAAACATCAAACCGAATGCCAATGCCATAAATCCGTTCAGGATGAATTTAAAATTTTTCATAATGATTCTAGTATGTTTTTTATTTAGTTATTCTTTCTCTTCTTTTTCTATCTCGGCAATGGCATGCTTGTTTTTCTTGCGTGCCTCACGGTCTTGAGACTGTACGCAACCGATGCCTCTTTTCCGCATTTCTTTGTTACCGCTTACATGTGTATTGGGAAATCTTCCCTTGATGATGATTCCTACACATAAGAAAAGTACGCATATTGCAACAATTCCCATAGTTAAGTAGATAGTTTCGAGCATTTTTTTTTAAATTTGTGTGCAAAAATAGTGCAAGGCAGGTTAACTGCCAAATTTTTTAGGAATTAATAAATGTAAGTATGGAAAAAATAGAACTTAAACCGGCATCGGTATTTCATTATTTTGAGGAAATATGCAAGGTGCCACGCCCTTCTAAGAAAGAGGAGAAGATTATCGCTTATTTGATGAAGTTTGCTGAAGAACAAGGCTTGGAAGCAAAAAAGGATGAAGCGGGTAATATCTTGATGAAGAAGCCTGCCACTCCTGGCAAGGAAAATTTGAAGACCGTGATTCTTCAGTCGCACATTGATATGGTATGCGAAAAGAACAGTGATTCTACACATGATTTCTTGAACGACCCTATCGAAACATATATCGATGGCGAATGGTTGAAGGCTAAGGGAACGACTCTTGGTGCTGACAATGGTATTGGTATGGCTGCCCAGTTGGCTGTTTTGGCTGCTAATGATATCGAACATGGTCCTATCGAATGTCTCTTTACTGTCGACGAAGAAACAGGTTTGACAGGTGCTTTTGCTTTGAAGGAAGGTTTCATGGACGGTGATATCCTGATTAATCTTGACTCGGAAGACGAAGGCGAATTGTTCATCGGTTGTGCAGGTGGTGCGAATACCACTGCTGAATTTGCTTACGAAGAAATCGATGCTCCACAAGATTATTTCTTCTTCAATGTTGCCATCAAGGGTTTGACAGGTGGTCACTCGGGTGATGACATCAGCAAGAACCGTGCGAATGCCAATAAGTTGTTGAATCGTTTCTTGAGCCAGTTGGCTGCCAAGTATGATTTCTATCTTTGTGAAATCGATGGAGGTAACTTGCATAATGCCATTCCTCGTGAAGCACGTGCTTTGTGTGCTGTACCGATGAAGCATAAGGAAGATGTACGTATTGATATGAATATCTATACAGCAGAAATCGAAAACGAATTCAGTGTGACAGAACCGAACTTGCGTACAGAATTGGGTTCTGAATCGCCATGTGCCAAGGCTATCGATAGAGATACTGTTGCCCGTTTGTTGAAGTCTGTTTATGCTGTACATCATGGTGTTTTTGCGTGGAGTCAGGATATGCCGGGTTTGGTGGAAACTTCTTCCAATTTGGCTTCTATCAAGATGGTAGACGGTAAGATCAAGATTGTAACCAGCCAGAGAAGTTCCATTCTTTCATCTCGTAAGGATATGTCGGAAATGGTACGTTCTGCTTTCCAATTGGGTGGTGCAGAAGTAAAGACAAGCGATGGTTATCCAGGTTGGAAACCGAATCCTTCTTCTCCTATCTTGAAGGTGGCTATGGAAAGTTATAAGAAGTTGTTCGGTGTTGAACCGAAGGTAAAGGCTATCCATGCAGGTTTGGAATGTGGTTTGTTCCTTGAAAAGTATCCTCATTTGGATATGTTCTCTACCGGTCCTACTTTGAGAGGTGTACACTCTCCAGACGAACGAATGCATATTCCGGCTGTAGATAAGTTCTGGAAGCATTTGTTGGATGTATTGGTAAATGTTCCACAGAAGTAAATACATATTGTTTTTTATATGGTTCCTGTGCCTTGCTTTTCCTGCATGGGCACAGGAATCTTTTCGTGTACTTTTCTGGAATACCGAGAATTTGTTCGATTGCAAGGATGATCCTAAAAAGAACGACAATGAATTTCTTCCGGATGCTACCCGACATTGGACGTATTTCCGTTATCGGGACAAAGTGAAGAATTTGGCAAAAGGAATCATTGCTTCGGGAAACGAATATGTCCCTGATTTAGTCGGTTTGTGTGAAGTGGAGAATGATTCTTGCTTATATGATTTGACTCGACGCTCACCACTGAAGGAGGCAGGATATAGGTATGTGATGACGGATTCGCCAGACCAGCGAGGGATAGATGTGGCCTTGCTTTATCAACGGGGAAGTTTCAAGTTGATTCAACATCAGTCCATTCGGATTCCTTCCCGGCAAATAAAAAAATCTCCGACTAGGGATATTCTTCATGTAGTAGGTAAGTTGGTATCGGGGGATACACTGGATGTGATGGTATGTCACTTCCCAAGCCGTAGTGGAGGAAAAGCCAAGAGCGAGGTGCATCGTTTGTTAGTGGCTGAAATCTTGAAACAGAAGGTAGATTCGGTGATGCAGGTTAGACAGCATCCGTCTGTTATTATCATGGGGGATTTCAACGATGAACCTACTGATAAGTCCATGGAAAGGCTCTGTGCGGACGGACGCTTACGGAATCTGATGAAGGGCAATCAAGAAGGAACCTATCGTTATCGGGGAGAGTGGGGGATACTCGACCAGTTCCTGGTTTCGGAAAATTTATTGGATAAAAAAGGAAGTATCCGTACTTCCGGGAAGAAAGCACAGATACTTCGTCATGAGTTTCTACTGGAAGAAGACGAGAAGCATGGAGGCGATAAACCTTACCGAACCTATAATGGTATGAAATATCAAGGTGGATTCAGTGACCATTTGCCTATTGCGCTCGACCTTCAGATCTTTATTCGTGATGATAAGGATTATTGTTCAGAATAGTCATGGCCCGATAGAGTTGTTCTACAAAGATCAACCGAATCATCTGGTGTGAGAAAGTCATCTTCGAAAGTGAAATCTTTTCTTGAGCCGCTTCGTATACTTTGGGTGCAAAGCCATAAGGACCTCCGATGATGAATACCAGTCGTTTGTTTACCGTATGCATTTTCCGTTCTACCCAATCGGCGAATTCAATGGAACGGAATTCCTTGCCATGTTCGTCCAACAGAACAACTACATCTCCAGGTTGAAGGGCTTTCAGTATCAGTTCCCCTTCCTTCTCTTTTTGCTGTTCTGCACTAAGGCTTTTGGTATTTTTCAATTCCGGAATGACTTCCATGTCAAAGGAAATGAAATGTTTGGTACGTGCCACATAATCGTCTATGGCAGTGATATAATGCTTCTCTACAGTGCGTCCGACTACTAATAATGTAAATTTCATGTTTTTCTTTGTTTATTTCTCTTTGCAAAAATACAGAAAAAACATACCTTTGCCTATCGAATCATAAAAAAACAAAGGATTATGGATGAAAAGATCGTAAAAGATTTAATTGACAGACTCATTGACTTGTCATTTGCAGAAGATATAGGTGATGGCGACCATACCACTTTGTCAAGTATTCCGGCTGATGCCATGGGTAAATCGAAATTACTTATCAAAGAAGAAGGTATTTTGGCTGGTATCGAAATTGCCAAGATGGTATTTCATCGTTTCGACCCGACTATGAAGGTTGAAGTGTTTATCGAAGATGGTACTTGGGTAAAACCCGGTGATGTGGCAATGATTGTAGAAGGAAAGATCCAGTCGTTGTTGCAGACCGAACGCTTGATGTTGAACATTATGCAGCGAATGAGTGGTATTGCTACCATGACCAACAAGTATGTAAAGGCGCTCGAAGGTACCAAGACTCGTGTACTTGATACCCGTAAGACTACTCCGGGCATGCGTATTCTCGAAAAAATGGCCGTAAAGATTGGTGGTGGATGCAATCACCGTATCGGTTTGTTCGATATGATTCTTTTGAAAGACAATCATGTGGACTTCTCTGGTAGCATTCATAATGCTGTAACCCGTGCCAAGGAATATTGCAAGGCTAAGGGTAAGAACTTGAAGATTGAGTTGGAAGTTCGTAATTTCGATGAATTGCAACAGGCTCTTGACGAAGGTGTAGACCGTATCATGTTTGATAACTTCTCTCCGGAAGATACCAAGAAGGCGGTAGAAATCGTGGCTGGACGTTGTGAAACAGAATCGTCAGGTGGTATCACTTATGAAACCATGTTGCCGTATGCCCAGGCAGGTGTCGACTTCATCTCGTTCGGTGCGTTGACCCACTCGGTGAAAGGTATGGACATGAGTTTTAAAGCTTGTTAATATAAGATGAAGAAATTAATATGTATTATAGCGTTGCTTTGTGCCGTATCGGTTCAGGCAGATGCGCAGAGTTGGAAAGATATTTTGTCAGGTGCTGTGAAGCAAGTGGTAGGCGATAAGGCTACTACGGAAACATCTTTGATTGGAACTTGGACTTATGTAGGTCCGGATTGCCAGTTGAAAGGGGATGACTTACTGAAGAATATTGGTGGGGATGCTGCTGGTGTAGAAGTCGAAAAGAAGATGGCACCTATTTATGAAAAGGCGGGATTGAACACCATTCAATATACTTTCAATGAAGACAAAACTTGTTCGTATACTATTAAGGGTAAGAAAGTGGAAGGTACTTACGTGTTTGATCCTGAAGCCAAGACTATAACTATTCAGGCTGGCAGATTGAAAGTTAAGACAGTTGCCCATGTTGTGACTCTAGGTAGTAACATGAGTTTTGTGTTTGATGCTAATAAAATCTTTTCAGTGGTAAAGACCATTACAGGAGCTACATCTAGTTTAAATGCTTCGGCTTCTGCAATCAATAAATTGTTGGAAGAATTTGATGGAATGATGGTTGGTTTCGAACTGAAGAAACAATGAAAGAAAAAGGAGCGATATTCGCTCCTTTTTTGTTTGGTGTTATTCTTGATTTTTCAATGCTTCGAAAATCAAACCTTCCAATTCTTCGGCCAATTCCGGGTTGTCCTGGATGACTTGCTTACAAGCATCACGACCTTGTCCCAACTTGGTGTCGTTGTAACTATACCAAGAACCGCTCTTCTTGATGATACCCAAATCTGCACCCAAATCGATGATTTCGCCAGAACGGGAAATACCTTCACCGAACATGATGTCGAATTCTGCACGACGGAACGGAGGAGCCACCTTGTTCTTGACTACTTTTACCTTAGTCTGCTTACCCAAGATGTTGTCACCGTCCTTGATTGGGGTACCCGGACGGATATCGATACGTACCGATGCGTAGAACTTCAAGGCATTACCACCAGTAGTAGTTTCCGGATTGCCGAACATTACGCCAATCTTTTCACGCAACTGGTTGATAAAGATACAAGTAGTATTGGTCTTACTGATAGCAGCAGTCAACTTTCTCAAAGCCTGAGACATCAAACGTGCTTGCAAACCTACCTTGTTGTCACCCATATCGCCTTCGATTTCGGCTTTCGGAGTCAATGCTGCTACCGAGTCGATAACGATGATGTCAATAGCCGAAGAACGGATCAACTGTTCAGCGATTTCCAATGCTTGCTCTCCGTTGTCCGGTTGAGAAATCCATACATTGTCTACATCTACACCTAACTTTGCTGCATAAAAACGGTCGAATGCATGTTCTGCATCAATGAATGCTGCGATACCGCCCGCTTTCTGTGCTTCGGCAATGGCATGGATAGCCAATGTTGTCTTACCGGAAGATTCCGGACCATATATTTCGATGATTCTACCCTTCGGATAACCGCCTACACCAAGCGCATAGTTCAAGGCTACCGAGCCGGTAGGGATGACTTCCACATCTTGAATTTTTTCGTCACCCAGTTTCATGATAGAGCCTTTACCGAAGCTCTTCTCAATCTTGTCCATAGCCGCTTGCAAGGCTTTCAGCTTCTCGCTATTGCTTGCACCTGCAGCAAATTCCAATTCGTTGTCTTTCTTAGCCATTTTTCTTAGATTAATATTTGTTTCGAATGTTCTTTGGTTTTCACTTGTTTAGGAAGAATGATGCGTTCGATTATTCCTTCTTCATTGATGATGAAGGTGGTACGGAAAGTGCCCATATACTTGCGTCCATACATGCTCTTTTCTCCCCATACACCGAACTGTTCTACCAGTTTCTTGTCTGTATCAGCGATAAGCGTAAACGGAAGTTCGTTCTTGGCAATGAACTTCTGGTGTGATTTGGCATCGTCTACACTCACTCCGATGACTTCATAGCCGGCTTGGCGGAGTTCGGTATAATTGTCACGTAGATTGCATGCTTGCGCAGTGCATCCTGATGTGCTGTCCTTCGGATAAAAGTATAGCACAATTTTCTTTCCTTGATAGTTGCTCAAACGAATTTCTTCTCCGTTTTCGTTGAATCCTAATATTTCAGGGGCTTTGTCACCGATATTCATATTCCTATTATTTTATTGGCAGACAAAGATAGGAAAATATTTCGTTTTTATATTACAATCGAACCAGCAAATGAAATAAAAAATCGAATGGCTATATGGAGTGGCTTTTTAAACGCCACCGCGTTTTTTTAAAACGTGACCGTGTTTTACCTTAAACACCGCCGCGTTTTGAAAAAATGCCGTGGCGTTTGTGGAAAGATTATATTTTATTCTTGAAATAAGAATAGTTTTACCTATATTTGTAAATTAATCAATCTATGTACGTATGAGAACAGTTTTTGTATCTATAATATGCTCTCTGTTTAAGTGAGGTTAAGTTGGACGAAAAGCGTGTCCGTGAAATCAACCAACGTATTTGCAACTCATTGAATAAATAATTATAAACCTAATAAATTAAATTACATGAAAAAAACAACCCGTATGATCTTGTTTGCTTTGGCGGTACTTCTAGCAGCACCGTCTTGGGCGTACGACAAGGACAAATTGTATCAGATTGTTTCCGTAAAGTTCCCTGATAAGGCATGGACTTATGCGGATGGAGTGAGTCAAGTTTCGCTCAAGGCGATTGATGTGAAGGACAAGAACCAACTTTGGCAGGTGGGTGACCTCTCTGGTTCAAAGCGTTTCTCTAATCCTTATAATAATCAAGCCGTTCGTGCCAATGACGATGCTACTGCTAAAGTAGTGGAAGTGAATGGTTCGGATGAATTCCAGTTGTGGTCTACTCTTTGGGCAGGCGACTATATCCGTCTTCAGCCGACTAACAAGGCGAAGTGGGTAGCAGCGGTAGATGCTAAGGGTGACATTATCATGGTGGAAAAGGAATCAGAAGCAGCCAAGGGCTTGGAATCACTCTTCCGTATCATCCCTACAGGTATCAGTGTACCGGGTGCCGATGCTAATGCAGGTCGTGAAAAGGTATATTGGGAAGACGAAACTATGTTCGGTGAGAACAAGGAAAAGGCACGTGCTACTTACACTCCGTACTGTTGTGAAAAGAGCATGTTGGCTGATAAGGATTTCTACAATACTCCATGGGTAGACACTAAGAGTTCTAAGGTTCGTTCATTGAATGGTAATTGGTACTTCAACTTTGTAGACAAACCGTCTAAGCGTCCATTGGATTTCTATAAGGAAGACTATGATGTATCTGCTTGGAACACTATCCCTGTACCTTCTAACTGGGAAATGCACGGATATGACCGTCCTATCTATTGTAATGTAGAATATCCGCACGCTAACATTCCTCCATATATCGATGCTCGCAAGGGTTTCAACGATGGTGGCAAGAACTACGGTATCAATCCGGTTGGTTCGTATGTTCGTTTCTTCAACTTGCCGGAAGGTTGGGAAAAGAACCGTACATTCATCAACTTCGGTGGTATCTATAGTGCTGCATTCGTTTACTTGAACGGTGAATACGTAGGTTATACTCAGGGTGCTAACAACGACCACGAATTCGATATCACTAAGTACCTCCGTCCGGGTGAAAACCGTTTGGCTGTACAGGTTATGCGTTGGAGTGATGGTTCTTACCTCGAATGTCAGGATATGTTCCGTATGTCAGGTATCTTCCGCGATGTAAACATCATCAACGTGCCGAAGGTAAGCGTACGCGACCACTACATCACTTCTGAACTTGATGCATCACAGGCATACAAGGCTGGTAAGATGAACGTGGCTCTCGAACTCGACAACCGTGATAAGTTGGCTGGTAAGAAGGACATCGTCGTGAAGCTGACTGATCCTGCTGGCAAACTCGTTGCTGAAAAGACAGTTGCTATCAACTTCTCTGCAGAAAAGGAAATCGAAAAGGCTAATGTAAGTTTCGACGTGAAAGACCTTTTGGCTTGGACTGCTGAAACTCCGAACCTCTATACTGTAAGCGTTATCCAGCGTGAAGGTGGTAAGGACGAAATGGCATTCTCTACTAAGTATGGTTTCCGTCATCTCGAAATCAAGGGCTCTATCATCTATGTGAATGGTCAACGCGTATTCTTCAAGGGTGTAAACCGTCACGATACTCATCCGCTCTATGGTCGTGCTATCCCGACAGAATCGATGTTGGAAGACGTTCTTTTGATGAAGCGTAACAATATCAACACTATCCGTACATCACACTACCCGAATGCGGCTAAGATGTATGCTATGTTCGACTACTTCGGTCTCTGGTGTATGGACGAAGCCGACTTGGAAGACCACGCTAACCAGTCTATTTCGGATATGGTAACTTGGATTCCTTCGTTCGTTGACCGTATCGACCGTATGATTCTCCGTGACCGTAACCACCCAAGTATCTTCTCATTCTCTTTGGGTAATGAAAATGGTAGCGGTAACAACTTCCAGGCTTGCTACGATGCTGCCAAGAGACTTGACCCACGTCCGGTTCACCACGAATCAACACGTGACGGTAAGGAATACGGTGGTAACCGCTTCTCTGATATGTACTCAAAGATGTATCCGGGAATGGATTGGATGGACAAGTATGTGAACTCATTCGATAAGCCGATGTTCATCTGCGAATACGCTCACTCTATGGGTAACGCTATCGGTAACTTGAAGGAATACTGGGAAAGCATCGAAAGCAGTACTACTACTGTCGGTGGTGCTATCTGGGACTGGGTTGACCAGGCTATCTATGAACCGCATGAAATCTTGGCAGGTACTTACGAAGGCCGCTTGCGTACAGGTTACGACTTCCCTGGCCCTCACCAAGGTAACTTCTGCTCGAACGGTATCATTACTGCTGACCGCAAACCGACTCCAAAGTTGGCACAGGTAAAGGCTGTTCAGGCATGGATTAAGTTTGAACTCGCAGGTGTAGATGCAAAGGCTAATACGGCTACTATCAAGATCAAGAACACTTACGACTTCATCAATACTGCAAATCACACTCTCCGTTTCGAAATCGTGAAGAACGGTCATATCGTGGCTAAGGGCAAGCAGGTAATGCCGGTTATCGAAGTGGATGGTCAGGCTACAGTTACTCTTCCATTGGAAGGCGTCGTATTGAAGAATGCTGCTAAGGCTGGCGAAGAAATCATGATCAACCTTTACGCAGACCAAAATAAGGCTACCGTATGGTCAGAAGCAGGTCACGAAGTGGCTTCAACTCAGTTCGAATTGAACGCTCGTCCGGCTGCATTGGCTGCTATCAAGGTAGACAAGAAGGCTGAAAAGTTGGCGGTCGAAGATACTGAAAAGACTTTGAAGGTAGGTAATAAGGCTATCGCTGCTGTATTCTGCAAGGAAACAGGTGTGATGACATCATTGAAGTTCAATGGTCAGGAAATCATTAACGGTAAGGATGGTTTCATGTATGACAACTACCGCTTCATTGAAAACGACCGCAGTTGCAAGCCAGGTAATGGTCTCGACAGCATCGGTACTTGTGAGATCGTACCAAGCAAGGGTGGTTCTGTTATCGTGAAGACTACTCGTGGTGGTCAATTGGCAAGCCAGGTAATTACTTATACATTCTTGCCTAATGGTACTGTAGATATGGATGTAACACTCACTCCGCAGGCGAAGGAATTGCGTCGTGCAGGTTTGGTTGCCAACATTGTTCCAGGTTTGCGTAACGTAAACTATTGGGCATATGGTCCAGATGAAAACTACAACGACCGTAAGGAAAGTACTATGGTAGGCCGTTATCAGACAACTGTAGACGATATGGTAGTTTACTATCAGAAGCCTCAGTCAATGGGTAACCGTGAAGGTCTCCGTGAATTGACTTTGACTGATGCTAAGGGTAAGGGTGTACGTATCGAAACTCAAGGTGAAGTATCGTTCTCTGCACTTCCATACAACGACATGCATTTGGCAAAGACTAACCACATGTACGAGTTGAAGAAGGATCCGTTCATCACTCTCCACATCGATGGTAAGTATCGTGGTGTAGGTAATGCTTCTTGTGGTCCTGACACTATGGAAAAATACAAGATTGTTGAAGACTCATACAACTTCAAGTTGCGTCTTTCAGCAGTGAAGTAACATAAGAAAGGGAGGTTCAAACGAACCTCCCTTTTTCATATCTTCATTTTCTTAGATATTACATGCTCTCTCTATTTCTTCCAATTCTTCTTGCGTAAACGCTGGACTTTCCAATGCTTTCAAGTTCTTGTCCAATTGTGCGGTAGAACTTGCTCCCACGATAACGCTTGTCACATAATCGTCTTTCAGGATCCATGCGAGCGCCATTTCTGCTAATGTCTGTCCTCTACGTTGGGCGATAGCATTCAAGGCTTGGATACGCTTCAGGGTGGTTTCTGTGAGCGATTCCTTCTTCAAATGTCCGCCATGGGCGATACGTGAATCTTCCGGAATCCCATTCAAATATCTGTCTGTAAGCAATCCTTGTGCCAAAGGCGAGAAACTGATGAATCCGTAACCGTTTTCTTTGGCTTGTTTCAAGATGCCTTCTTCTTCGGGTTCCCGGCGGAAGAGATTATAGCATCCTTGATAAATAAGGCAAGGTACATCCCTTTCCGACAAGTATTGATAAGCCGTTTTCATGGCTTCATATGGCCAGCGTGAGATACCGATATAAAGTGCTTTCCCTTGGCGTACCATGTCTACTAAAGCCTGTAAAGTCTCTTCCAGTGGTGTCTCAGGGTCGAAACGGTGGCTATAGAACAAGTCTACATATTCCAGATTCATCCGTTTCAAACTTTGATGAAGACTTGCCATAAGGTATTTACGTGATCCCCAATTTCCATAAGGACCAGGCCACATGTCGTATCCGGCTTTGGATGAGATGAACAATTCGTCACGATAAGGGGCAAACGATTTCTTCATGATACATCCAAAAGTTTCCTCAGCCGAACCATAAGACGGTCCGTAATTGTTGGCCAGGTCGAAATGAGTGATACCATGGTCGAATGCATGATGGGCTATTTCGAAAGAACGTGAAAGTGGATCCACATCACCGAAATTATGCCACAACCCTAATGATATTTCAGGCAGAAGAATACCGCTTTTCCCACAGCGACGATACTTCATGCCGTTATTATATCGTTCTTGGTCAGGAGAATATATTGGTTTTATCATAATGCTTTGTCGATTGCTGGTTTAATCAATGCTTCCATTACCAAATATCCTTCCAATGTTGGGTGAACGCCGTCCTTGCTATAGTCCGGATTCAAAGCACGTTCTGCACCTGTAACCATTGGAGTGTAATAGTCTATATAAGGGATTTTATTCGCCTTGGCATATTCCTTGATTTTAGCATTCAAGGCTTCGATACGTTCAGGAGCATCAGTAATCTTCTTGTTCCAACGGAACCCTGAAGCAGGGAGAACAGAAGTCAGAATGACTTTGATCTTGTTGGCTTTGGCAATTTCTGCCATGGATGCAATATTGCCGAAAGTAATGTCCAAATCGAATGGTCCTGTATTTTCAGCAACATCGTTTGTTCCCGCATTGATGATTACGAGTGCAGGTTTCAAATTGATGACATCGTTACGGAAGCGAAGCAAGAATTGGAATGAAGTCTGCCCACTGATACCACGACCGATGTAACCGTTTTCCTTAAAAAATTCCGGATGAATCTTTACCCATCCTTCCGTAATGGAATTGCCCATGAACACCACTCTCTTTTCCTTTTTGGCAGGAGTAGGAAGTTCCTTGTTGGCTTGGTCATAACGTTTGAAGTTAGCAAACTGGTCATGCTTTTGTGCCATTACTTCTATGCATGTCATGCATAGGAAACTTAATGCAAGGATTGTAAACTTTTTCATCATTTTAGTTTTATTTTTAGTTAGTACAATTGTCCACCATAAATAGCGTTCATGGCTGTTACTAGAAAAGATAATTGAATCCGATATTATTCCACATCTTTTCTCCATCACGTTTGTCCATTGCCTTCGCCATTTCTACCGAGATGACAAAATTGCGGTTCATCACCACCTTTAAGCCACAACCCAGTGTAGCATGTAGTTTTTCTTTGTCGCCTGAATAGAATGGATTGACTGTAGTGTCAGAATAAGCTTTTGCTGTAGCCTTCTGCTCATCCAAACGATAGGATTGGATTACCTGACCCATATCGAAGAATGGATTCAGTGCAAGGTGGAAATTCTGATTGATGAAGCGGAAGTTCACGAAACGCCAACGTAGTTCGGCATTTAACCATGCCATACCATTACCTACAACACCATTACGGTTGATACCACGTACCGAAGCATTACCGCCCAATCCCTCGGTATACACCTTACGGAAGAACAGTGTGTTTAAGTTGTTGATAAAGTAATAAGGTATTTCACCTGCAATATTCGCTTGGACGCCTAGGCGATAGGCAAATGTAAGTCGGTCTTTCCAAACGGGTACATAGTGACTACCTACAAAGGTAAAGCCCAAGTTGCTATATCCGTCATTGTCAATGATATCCGGTGCACCTACGAGGGTTGCCTCGATATTCAACCCACGAGTCGGGTCGCTGTCATGGTCGCGTGTATCGTACACCAAACCCGCCTTCAATTGCAGTACGTTACCACCACGAGCTTCATCTTCACGAATCAAGCCTGTTTGGCGGTAAAGGTCGTACAATGTCGTTTGGTTCTTGTATTCATCCAATTTTACTTGGCCTGTCTGTATGTTGTAATAACCCAACCCAGCAGCCCAATACAAGTTGCCTGTAAGTCGCTTTTGCATGCTGGCTACCAATCGGAATTGGTTACGGCTCATCATATTGAGTGCCGAAGTTTCGCCTTCTGCCAAGCCGATACCATCGGCAAAGAAAGGCGAAGCATAGCCGTTATAACCATAGAAATCGAATTTCTTTGCATTGAAATAGGTACAGTCGAGGAATAATTTTCCGTCTGGAATCAGCGTCTTGAAGTCTCCATAACAACGGAACAACGATGAACCACCGGTAAAAGTGGATGCTTCAAAGTTTACTTTATAGTCGTACGAAGGATAGTTGGTACCATCTCCAAAGTTAAAGATATCCAGACACACTCCATATTGGAATCCCAAATCACTGTCCCATCCCACAACCGGTAGAGGACCAAAGTTCCAACCCTTCTTTATAATTTCCTTACTATCAGACTCTTGAGCGACTATTCCCAACGATACGGCACAAAGAAGCCAACTAAATAATATACGTTTCATACGCTAAAATATTCTATTGTTTCGTGCAAAGATAACATTCTTTCACAAATATTCTACCATTTAGTGCAGAAACATTTCTTAGGACACTACTAAAAAAAATAGCGTGTAACTCTCAGAGTTACACGCTATCCATTTATTTATAAAGTTATTTATAATTACTTAACTTCCTCGAAGTCAGCATCCTGGATATCTTCCTTGCCGTTGTTAGCCTGCTGGCCACCAGCGTTAGCGTTTTGCTGAGCACCACCTTGAGCACCGCTTTGAGCGTACATTTCAGCACTTGCAGCCTGGAATGCGCTGTTCAATTCAGCCATAGAAGCGTCGATAGCAGCCAAGTCTTGAGCCTTGTGAGCATCTTTCAACTTCTGGAGAGCAGCTTCGATTGGAGCCTTCTTGTCAGCTGGCAACTTGTCACCCAATTCCTTCAACTGATTTTCAGTCTGGAAAATCATAGAGTCTGCTTGGTTCAACTTGTCGATCTTTTCGCGTTCCTTCTTGTCTGCTTCAGCATTTGCTTCGGCTTCAGCCTTCATGCGTTCGATTTCGTCCTTGCTCAAACCAGATGAAGCTTCGATGCGGATAGCTTGTTCCTTACCTGTAGCCTTATCCTTAGCAGATACCTTCAAGATACCGTTAGCGTCGATATCGAATGTTACTTCAATCTGAGGAACACCACGACGAGCCGGAGCGATACCTGTCAAGTTGAAGTTACCGATAGACTTGTTCTGAGCAGCCATCGGACGTTCACCCTGAAGTACGTGGATAGTTACTTCTGTCTGATTGTCAGCAGCTGTAGAGAAGGTTTCAGTCTTCTTGCAAGGGATAGTTGTGTTAGCGTCGATCATCTTGGTCATTACACCACCGAGAGTTTCGATACCCATTGACAATGGAGTAACGTCGAGCAATACCACACCCTTGATTTCGTCTGTCAATACAGCGCCCTGAACAGCAGCACCTACCGCTACTACTTCGTCCGGATTTACACCCTTAGAAGGAACCTTACCGAAGAAGTCCTGTACCAATTGCTGAACTGCTGGGATACGAGTAGAACCACCTACGAGGATTACTTCATCGATATCAGCGTTGCTCAAACCTGCATCACGCATAGCGTTCTTACATGGTTCCAAACAAGCCTGGATCAAACCGTGAGCCAATGCTTCGAACTTCGCACGAGTCAAAGTCTTCACCAAGTGCTTAGGCACACCACCTACTGGCATGATATACGGCAAGTTGATTTCAGTAGAAGTAGAAGAAGACAATTCAATCTTTGCCTTTTCTGCAGCTTCCTTCAAACGTTGCATAGCCATTGGGTCAGCAGTCAAGTCTGCACCTTCTTCATTCTTGAATTCCTGAACCAACCAGTCGATGATTACTTGGTCGAAGTCGTCACCACCGAGGTGAGTATCACCGTTAGTAGACAATACTTCGAACACACCGCCACCGAATTCGAGGATAGAGATATCGAATGTACCACCACCGAGGTCGAATACAGCTACCTTCATGTCCTTGTCAGCCTTGTCGATACCGTAAGCCAATGCAGCAGCAGTCGGTTCGTTTACAATACGCTTTACTTCCAAACCTGCAATCTGACCAGCTTCCTTAGTTGCCTGACGCTGAGAGTCAGAGAAATAAGCAGGAACTGTGATCACTGCTTCAGTCACTTCCTGACCGAGGTAGTCTTCAGCAGTCTTCTTCATCTTCTGAAGAATCATAGCCGAGATTTCCTGTGGAGTGTAGAGACGACCGTCGATGTCTACACGTGGAGTATTGTTGTCGCCCTTAACTACTTTATAAGGTACGCGTGAGATTTCCTTTTGAACTTGATCCCAATTTTCACCCATGAAGCGCTTGATTGAGAAAATAGTGCGTTGTGGGTTAGTGATAGCCTGACGCTTTGCTGGATCACCAATCTTACGTTCGCCACCGTCTACGAATGCTACGATAGAAGGAGTTGTACGCTTACCTTCAGCATTAGTGATTACAACTGGTTCGTTACCTTCAAATACAGAAACACAAGAGTTTGTTGTTCCCAAGTCAATACCAATAATCTTTCCCATAATCTTTAAATATGTTTTTTTGTTTATATTCTAATTAATGTAATGTTTCACTCTGTGAGAGGATTCTTTAGCGAATCGTCGCACGACTTATAATAAACAAATTCCGTGCCAGAAGGTTTTTTCTGCTTTCGACTGACAAAATGGCTGACAGACTGACAGACGGGACCAAAAGAATGTAATTTTTTGTGCCAAAAGTGCTAAAAGTATTTGTGCGTTAACTTTTTTCTTCCTAATTTTGCACCGTTTTTAATAGAATAATTTTTAAGGTATGAAGAAAGTATTGTTTATGTGTGTGGCTGCATTTGCTTTGACAGCTTGTGGCCCTAAGAGTGAAAAGAAGGCTGAAGAAGCAGGTAACAAGGCTGTAGAAGCAGTTGAAGCTGCAGTAGAAGCTGCTGAGGAAGCTGTAAAGGAAGCAGACGTTAAGGATTTGCAAGCTGCTTATGACGAATTGGTTAAGTTGGGCGACAAGTTGACTGACGAACAGAAGGAAGAAATGAGCAAGCTTGAAAAGATGATCAATGACGCTAAGGCAACTGTTGCTGAAAAGGCAGAAGAAGCAGAAGCTGCTAAGAACGAAGCTACTGAAAAGGTAGAAAACGTGAAGGAAGCAGTAGAAGGCGTTAAGGATGCTTTGAAGGGTTTGAAGAAGTAATTCGGAGAATACTGATTTAAAGGGGAGGAGGGTGTTACTTTCCTCCCTTTTTCGTACCTTTGCACGACTTACAATTCATAACTTATAATTCATAACTCATAACTTATAAAATGGATTTACCTCAAGACCCGATGATGCTTTTTAGCGTCATTAATATGAAATTGCGCGATTTTTATCCTTCGCTCGATGCGTTATGCGAGGATATGAACATAGACAAGCAGGAGTTGATAGAGAAACTGGCAGCTTTCGGTTTCGAATATAGTGAGGAACACAATAAGTTTTGGTGATTAACCGCCATTGGCGATGCGTCGGGCAGAGGCTCTGTCCGGTTTTCCTGTACCCGTCATGGGGAGTTCGTCTACAGCGATATAGGCTTTCGGTACCCAATAGGTGGGTAGTTCCGATTCACATACCCGACGAATATCGTCTTCGTTTCCTACCTTATTATATATAAGCACCACGATTTCGCCAAATTTGGCATCTTTCCGAGCCGTAATTTGGAAAGGAATGTCGAGATGTGCCTTTAAGGTAGCTTCCACTTGTTCGATTTGGATTTTTACGCCACCGCTATTGATCGTATTGTCTTTCCGTCCCAGGATTCGGAATTTTCCTTCTTCGTTGATTTCGGCTATATCGTTGGTTTTCAGTTCTTCCGCACAGACATTGGGGGCATGGATAATGAGTGTCCCTTCTTCACTCAATCGGATACGGACGTTTTCGAAAGGGGTATACCAATCGGATGCATCGCTGCCATTTAGTCTGCGCAAGGCGATGTGGGAGAGGGTTTCTGTCATGCCATACGTACTCCATACCTGGTTGGGGAAATCCTTCAATTCGTTGGCCAAGGCATCGTCTATGGCTCCTCCTCCGATAATCAAGTGCTTGATTCCCATAAGGATATCCTTTTCTTCGGGCACCTGGAGGGTGTTATACACTTGCATGGGTATCATGGCTGCAAAGGTGGGTGCTTCCTTCAAGTCCTTCAAGGGATGTCCGCTAGGAGCCACGGGTATGAGTCGTAATCCGGCTACCAACGAGCGAACCACTACCATTTTTCCTGCGATGTATTGCAAAGGCATACAGAGTAAAGCCGAATCTCCTTCCTTCAAGCCGAGAAACGAACAGGTCAGTCGGGCACTGGCTTCCATGCGTTTCTTTTCCACTTTCATGGGCTTGGGGGTGCCGGTAGAGCCGGAGGTATGTACCCATACCGTCGGTTCATCGTTCTGCCATTCTTGTAAGAAAGCGTCGAGGTCTTGAAGGAATTCGCTCTGTGTCATTGTTTAATCCAATTCAAAATATCAGGTTCTTGTACATTCGGATCATACCACAAGCAATCCCCCTCAATATGAAGCGGATAGTCGATATTATCCGTAAATAGCAAGCCTGTTCCGAGTCCTTGTGGAAGGTTAGGCATGAGGGTAGCTGTCCATTGGGCAATGGCATTCAGGCCGATGTTCGATTCCAAGGCCGATGTCACCCACGAACCAATACCTCGTTCGGCTGCCAGTTCAATCCATTCTTCCGAACCGCCGATACCTCCATGGAGGGAAGGTTTTAATATAATGTATTGTGGATGAATGCTTTCCAACAACTTGATTTTTTCTTCCCGATTGTTGATGCCAATCAGTTCTTCATCCAAAGCAATCGGAAAAGGAGTACACTCGCAAAGTTTCGCCATTTCTTCCCACTGACCGGCACGGATCGGCTGTTCGATGCTATGAAGTTGGTATTCAGATAATCGTTTCAGTTTCTCTAAGGCATCCTTAGGTGAGAAGGCTCCATTGGCATCCACTCGGAGTTCAATTTGTTCGGGAGAGAAGTGTCGACGGATATGGGCTAGCAATTCCAATTCTTTCTCAAAGTCAATAGCACCTATTTTCAGTTTGATGCATCGGAAGCCAGCCTTCATCTTTTCCTCGATACGATGATACATCTCGTCGAAGTTGCCCATCCAGATCAACCCATTGATAGGGATTCCTTCCTTACCTTTGCCGAATGGAGTGTGCCAGAATTGCAGACTTCGTGCTTGGTAATGTGCCAAAGCCGTCTCCACTCCAAAACAGATAGAAGGATAGGCTTCAAGGTCTTTAAGAAACACCGCCGCGTTTTTTAAAAACGCGGTGGCGTTTTCCTCCAAACGCCGTCGCGTTTCCTCTAAAACGTCTTCGTATTCCGGAACATCGTCGCAACTCAGGGCTGGGAGAGGGGCACATTCGCCCACCCCGAAGTGATTCGGGTTCTCTGTATCGGTTAGGAGGATATACCATACCTTTCTCGTGGTGTACACGCCACGGGAGGTGCCTGCTGGTTGCTTGAAGTGCAACGTCTTGGGAATAATATCTACTTTCATCTTATGGGAACTTCGGATAATCCTGGAAGCGAGGCTTGCGCTTTTCCAAGAATGCCTTGCCACCTTCCTGTGCTTCGTCGGTCATGTAATATAGCATGGTAGCATCGCCTGCCAATTCCTGGATACCAGCCTGACCGTCGAGTTCGGCATTCAAACCGGCCTTGATCATGCGGAGAGCCAATGGACTGTGTTGCATCATTTGCTCTGCCCATGCCACTACTTCGTCTTCCAACTGGTCGAATGGTACCACCTTGTTCACGAGACCCATTTCGAGGGCTTCCTGTGCATTGTACTGACGGCAGAGGAACCAGATTTCGCGAGCCTTCTTCTGACCTACACAACGGGCCAAATAGGAAGAACCGAATCCGGCATCGAAACTACCTACCTTCGGACCGGTCTGACCGAAAATGGCGTTTTCAGAAGCGATCGACAAGTCGCATACCACATGGAGCACATGACCACCACCGATAGCATAACCGTTTACCATGGCAATGACTGGCTTCGGAAGCGAACGGATTTGCTTCTGAACATCGAGCACATTGAGGCGAGGCACACCGTCGGTACCTACATAGCCGCCACGACCTTTCACGTTCATGTCACCACCAGCGCAGAAGGCCATATCGCCTGCACCTGTCAACACCACTACGTTAATGTCTTGGCACTCACGGCAATAGTAGAGTGCATCGCTGATTTCGGTCGTAGTGGTCGGAGTGAACGCATTGCGGTAACGCGGACGGTTAATAGTTATCTTGGCAATGCCGTTATAGAATTCGAACAGGATGTCCTGATATTCCTTAATAGGTTTCCATTCTCTTTTTTCCATATCTTTGTTTTTATTTGTTTTTCAAACTTTTATAATATTCTCTTAGCAAACGGGTGTCTTCCCCTTTGTCTGTCATCACTTCCAGGAACATCGGTTGCGGATGCTCTTCCGGTGAAGCAAAGACCTGTAAGGCTTCTTGCCATTCTTCGGCATTGGTTACCTTGCTATATTGGAAGCCACGTTCTTCGGCCCAACCTTTGGCAGAGGTATGATGCTCGGCTGTAATGAATCGACGAGAGGTACCTCCAGATTTGTCCATGCCCGGTAGGGTGTGGAAGATTTCCCCTCCTTCATTATTGATTAATAGGATGCGGAGGTTGTTGTGGAAATGGGTACACCACAAAGCGTTCATGTCATAGAAGAAACTCAAATCGCCGATGATGACGAAGTTCAGTTTCTCCGATGCGGCAGCATAGCCTAGAGCCGCTGACAAGGAACCTTCGATGCCGTTTACCCCTCGGTTACAGCATACTTCCACTTCGTTGGACAACGGGAAGAGTTGGGCATAACGTACGGTCGAACTGTTGGCCAAATGCAAGGCACAAGGAGTCGGTAGGGCCTGAATCAAGTCGCCTGTCACGCTGATTTGTGAATAAGGAAGGGTCGGTGCAGGGAATATCTTGCACCAGTTTTCCCACATCATCGGGTAGACAGTCGGCTTATTGTCAAGCATAAATGCAATCTTTTCCAGGAACTCGAACGGATTCATTTCGATGACTGTAGTCAGGCAACCGAACAAATCGGCTACCTTTCCGTCCGTTGTGATGTGCCAATGTTCTTTGGGGCGGTGCGTTCTCAAATATTTCTTCAACTGCTTCGAGAAGATATGACCACCATAGGTGATGAGCAAGTCGGGAGCCATTTGCTCCTGACGTTCTTCGTCCATACCCGAAATGGCTACATCAAAGTTCTTGATAGGCAAGGCAGGAATGGTCTGGTTGCTCAGATGCTCGGTGAGCCAGGTGAAATTCTTCGAAAGCGGCTTGATGAATTTCTTGTCGAACTGGTAGATGAGGTTCATTTGACCGACCACTACCATTCGTTTGTTATAGTGGTTCAGACGTTCTATCAGTTCCTTGTAATCACGGTCGTATACATTCAGTCCTTGGTAACGGGTAATTACACGTACCTCCGGCAATTCCTTGGCTGTAAACCGATAGATAGGTTCAGAGATTGGCACATTGATGTGTACAGGCCCCTTTCCATGATGAGTGGTTTCCAGGATTGCTTCGTTGATGAGTCGGTTGCAATGCCATTCGTCTTCCTCCGTATTTACTTCTGGCAGGTTGACTGACATCTTGACAAGCGAACCGAATACATTGGGCTGTGGCAGTGTCTGTCCGTCCATTTGGCCGATCCAGGCAGCCGGTCGGTCAGCCGAAATCACAATCAAGGGGATTTGTTGGTAGTAGGCTTCGGCCACTGCCGGATGCAGATTGAGCAAAGCAGAACCGGAAGTACAACAAACCGCTGCCGGGCCACCTCCTTGCAGGGAAAGGCCGATAGCGAAGAAACCGGCGCTACGTTCGTCTGTAATCGAGTAGCAGGTGAAGTCTTCGATGTTGGCTAAGGTATGGACAATGGCGGCATTCCGGCTACCGGGACACAATACCATTTTTCGCACGCCATGTGCTTTCAGCAGAGCGGCCAGTTGCAATATGCTTTTCTTGTCTGAATACATATCTTATAAAATGTTTTTCATCGTTTTCATCTTCTGGGTGGTTTCTTCCCATTCCGACCGTACTTCGGACGAAGGGAGAATACCTCCTCCGGCATAGAGTTTCACTTCCGTAGAGCGGATTTCCATGCATCGTAGATTGACATACAAGTCAGTTTGTCCCTGTGGATCCAACCAACCGACCACTCCCGTATAATACCGACGGTCGTATCCTTCGTTGGCCAGGATAAACTGATAGGCCTCTTCTTTCGGCAATCCGCAGACTGCCGGTGTCGGGTGAAGTTCTTTCAGCAAGTTGCCCAAGCATCCTGTTTCTTTCAGTTGGAAAAGGAAATCCGTTTTCAGGTGGACCAGTTGTCCTGCACGGGCGGTATAAGGTCCCTTTTCCGTCATCTTGGTACCATGCTTCTTGATGATTTTCCGTATATATTCCGCCACGATATCCTGTTCCTCCTTGTTCTTGTCGCTCCATTCGGTCGGTTCCACTCCGTCGATAATGGGCTGTGTACCAGCCAATGCCACTGTTTTCCAGGAACATGAACTACCGCTCAGCATAATTTCCGGGGTACTTCCTAACCAAGTGCCAGTTACAGGTGTATGGCATAGGTAAATCATCATTCGCGGATAGTCGTTACAAGCCTTCACGAATGTCTCCAGCGGAGAGAACGATTCGTCAATCGGACAGAAAGCCGGTCGGGAGAGAACCAGTTTCTTGAATTTCTTCTCCTTCAGTGGTTCCATGAACCGACGGAAAGCGGCGTAATACCGGTCGTATCGCTCTGTCTCGTTTAGTGTGGTCACTGGAGTAGAGGATAGCGGTTTACTGTTCAGGATTTCATCTTCGTTTTCCAAAGAAGAAAGCGCTTGGGTAATCTCCTCCCAGTCATAGGCTGTTACATCCGGACGGATGACTACAATGGGATGCTCCTCAGTCTGTTGGAAAGGAGAGAGTACAAACCCTTTTTGGCCATTCAGTTCCTTGATGTCCTGTAGTTGTACCACCTCATCGGAGTGTTGCAAGATCAAATAGCACTCGTCTGTCCACGGAAGGCGGTAAAGTGCAAAACTGAGGCGGCTTTGGGTCAGTCGGTCTATCAGTTGGTGTGTATGTTTATCGGGAAGTCTCATTTCTTTCTGACGATATAGTTGACAACTCGGATGCTGGCTACCAGTCTTCCAGTTTCGGAAGTCAGGGTAATGTCCCAAATATGGGTGGTACTGCCTTTATGTACCAGTTTACCGCTGGCATGTACCTTACCGCCCACTCTCACAGGAGAGATGTGGTTACCACTTACTTGCATTCCCATAGGAATCTCGTTGGGAGCACAATACGCCCAAGAACCGTATCCGGCGAGCGATTCGGCCAAAGCCAGAGAAGCACCGCCATGTAGCGTGCCGTATGGCTGGCAAGTACGATGATCTACGGGCATTTCGGCATGGGTTGTTCCGTCCTCATCGGTGGGTAGGAAGACAATGCCTAAATGGTTTTCCATGGAATTGCCCAAATATGCGCGTTCAGTAGCCGTATCTTTCATCATGTTGAGTCATCTTTTGTTTAAACGTAGCACAAAAGTAGTCATTTTTTTCATTAATTTTGTTGTCGAAACAGTAAAAGAGAGATGAAAAAAAAGAAATTCCAACTTGATGTTCCTGGAGGAGCCGATAAAGTACTTCTCCATACTTGTTGTGCCCCTTGCTCTTCAGCCATTATCGAATGCCTGATGCAGCATGGCATTACTCCCGTCATCTATTATTGTAATCCCAACATCTATCCGTTGGAGGAATATAATATCCGTAAGGACGAGTGTACGCGCTATGCCCAATCGTTAGGCTTGGAAATTATCGATGCCGATTATGACCACGAGGCTTGGCTCTGTCATATCAAGGGAATGGAGAATGAACCGGAGAGGGGAGGACGTTGTCTCCGATGCTTCAAGATGCGTTTGCTGGACACGGCCCGTTATGCTCACGAACGGGGTATCTCTGTGATTACAACTACGTTAGCATCCAGTCGTTGGAAGAGTTTGGAGCAAATCAATGAAGCCGGCCATTACGCCGTTTCGCATTATCCCGATGTCATCTGGTGGGAGCAGAATTGGCGCAAGGGTGGCTTGAGTGAACGTCGCATCGCTATTATTAAGGAATACGATTTTTATAATCAGCGGTATTGTGGATGCGAGTTCAGTATGAGAGAATAAAAAAGCGTGTCAAACTTGACACGCTTTTTTTGTCGTTATTCCTTTTCAAAGAACTTTTTAAAGAACTTGATCTGATAACCGATGGAATTCTTCCAATAAGCACCATTGTGAGCTCCCGGACGGGCGATGAAATCATGGCCTACCTTTTGTTGCAAGAGACGTTCATGTACAGCCTTGTTTACCCCGAAGAAGAAATCATCTACACCACAATCGATGATGATAGCCAAATCGCCGTCTTTCAAGCGGTCGAGTTGGTTGATGACGGTATGGTTGTTCCATACTTCAAGGTTTTCATCACGCTCGCCGAGGTACTTCTTCATACCCCAACTACCTGGGAAAGGACGGATGTCGAGACCACCGCTGGTAGCACCTGCAGCACCGAATACATCCTGATGACGGATCGCATTCCACATCGCACCGTGTCCACCCATACTCAAGCCGGTAATGGCACGCTTGCTGCGGTCAGGTATAGCATTCAGATTCTTGTCAGTATATGCTATCAATTCCTTGGAAATGAAGGTTTCATAACGGCTTTCCGGTACTACAGGACTGTCCCAATACCAACTGTCACGATTACCGTCCGGGCAAACGAAGATGATGCCGTCTCTGTCGGCTATTTCAGGAAGGTCCGGACGTACATCTATCCATGTCTTGGCTTGACCACCGTGTCCGTGTAGTAAGTAGATGACTGGACATTTTTCGCCTTTTACGGCCTTGTCCGGACGGATGGCTACCACTTTGATGTCCTTGTTCATGCTTTCACTACGTACCAATAAGGTGTCTACTTGTGCGGCTTGCAAAGAGAAGCAAGCGAAAAGGCTCATACAGATGAGGCCAAGTAACTTTTTCTTCATGTATTTATTAATTAGATTTTATGTTGGGCAAATATACATAAAAAAAAGAGTTTATCAAAACTGATAAACTCTTTTTCGTAGTCCGTGGGGGAATCGAACCCCCCTTGCAAGAATGAAAATCTTGAGTACTAACCGATATACGAACGGACCGTCCTCTTTGCATCTTGAGGTCTTCCTCTCAATTGCGATGCAAAGGTAGGGGTATTTTTTGAAACTACCAAATATTTGGAGGAAAAAGTTTTTTAAAAGTGATTTTTTGTGGTTTTTCTATAATTCCCCCTCTTGAGAGGGGGTAGGGGGTGTGTGAGATACATTTACTTGTGCACTTTTTCGCTTCGCTCATGACACACCCCTTACCCCTCTCAAGAGGGGAAGAGGAAAATCTATATTAAATCTGAGCCAAACTCTTCTCAATATCTTCTTCTTTCAACTCATGGTTAACCAAGTTACCGGCAAAATACTGGTCGTATGATGCCATATCAATCAAACCATGACCCGAGAGGTTGAAGAGGATAACCTTTTCTTCTCCTGTCTCGATGCACTTCTTGGCTTCACGTACAGCAGCAGCGATAGCGTGGCATGATTCCGGAGCCGGGATGATACCTTCGCTTTGTGCGAACAGACAACCGCATTCGAAGGTTTCCAACTGAGGCAAGTCCATGGCTTCCATTAATCCGTCCTTCAACAATTGCGATACGATGACACCTGCACCGTGGAAACGCAAACCGCCTGCATGGATGTTGGCTGGTGCAAACTTATGGCCGAGGGTATACATCGGGAGGAGAGGAGTGTAACCTGCTTCATCGGCATAGTCGTACTCAAACTTACCCATGGTCAACTTCGGACAAGAAGACGGTTCGGCAGCTATGAAGCGTGTCTTTCGGCCTTCCTTAATGGTGTGACGCATGAATGGGAAGCAGATACCACCGAAGTTGGAACCACCACCGAAGCAACCGATGACGATGTCCGGATATTCACCGGCCATTTCCATTTGCTTTTCGGCTTCCAGACCGATTACGGTTTGGTGGAGGGTAACGTGGCTCAATACCGAACCAAGGGTATATTTACAGTTCGGAGTCGTGCGTGCCAATTCAATGGCTTCCGAGATAGCGGTACCTAGTGAACCCTGGTGGTTTGGAGTCTTGGTGAGGATGTCCTTACCGGCACGGGTCGACATGGAAGGCGAAGGGGTTACCTGTGCACCGAATGTCTGCATGATGCTACGACGATAAGGCTTCTGGTTGTAACTGATCTTCACTTGATAGACGGCTGCTTCCAGACCGAACACCTTGGCAGCGTATGAGAGGGCAGCCCCCCATTGACCGGCACCGGTTTCGGTAGTGACGTTGCTCACGCCTTCTTCCTTACAATAGTAAGCCTGTGCGATAGCCGAGTTCAACTTGTGCGAACCGATTGGGCTGACACTTTCGTTCTTGAAATAGATGTGTGCCGGAGTACCCAATGCCTTTTCCAATCCGTAGGCACGTACCAACGGAGTAGAACGCCAATACTTATAATATTCGCGTACGGTTTCAGGAATTTCAATCCATGCATTCTCCATGTCGAGTTCCTGATGACACAATTCCTTTGCAAAGAGAGGGTAGAGGTCTTCAGGTTTCAATGGTTCCTTGGTTGCAGGATTGAGTGGCGGCATCGGCTTGTTCTTCATGTCCGCCTGTATGTTATACCAGAATCTTGGAATTTCGTCTTCTGGCAAGATAAATCTTTTCTGTTTGGTGCTCATATTCTATCATTTTATTAGTCGAGCGGCAAAAGTAAGGAAAAAATGTTTTTCTTACTAATAAATCTGCTTTTTTTATTTTTTAATTAAACCTTTCTTCTTTTATTTAGTCAAATCAATATAATTTAGTTTAGTTTTTAGTTTTCTCTGGAGGCCGGCCAATGTGATATTGTCCGGTTTTCGCTTTTTATAGGGATAATATTTGCATATTCGTGGCGGTTTTTGTTACTTTGTCTTACTAAATTTTTATAAAATGAAGCAGATTTATATTCTAAGCCTCTTGTTGATAGGTATTTTGACAGGATGCGGAAGCAATAAAAAAGACACGAAAGAAGAAACCCAGCGCATGTTCCAGTTGGAAAGTGTGGACGAAAATACCGGATTGCAGCGTATGCAGGTTTCGCAGATTAAACAGGAAATCGCTTGTAGGGGAAAGAAGTTTCAGTTGTCGGTAGAGCGTACACCGGACGATAAGTTGCCGCAGGTAAAGAGTGATATGGGACTTTTCGTTGACAATAGTATTAAGGTAAAGATTACCCGGGATAACGGAACGACCTTGTTCGAAAAGACCTTTATCAAGAATGACTTCGCCTCCCATTTGCCGGCCAAGTATTTGAAGCGCTCGGTCTTGGAAGGATTGGTTTTCGATGATGTCCGTACAGCAGAAAAGAAAGAAATCACGCTGGCTGCCAGTGTCAGTTATCCGATGACCGACTTGTATATCCCGTTTGTGCTGGTTGTTTCGCAAGACGGAAAACTTTCGATTTCGAAGGATGAGGATATGGGGGAAATGACAATCCCAGAAACAGAGGAATAAAAAAAGAGGCAAGTGCCTCTTTTTTTTATTCCATTTGCTTGTAGTCTTTTGCCAAACCACCGGTACTGGTTTCCTTGTACAGGGAAGGAAGGTCGTGACCGGTCTGTTTCATTACTTCTACTACCTTGTCGAAAGATACGCGGTGTGTACCGTCGGTAAAGGCCGAGTAGATGTTGGAGTCGAGGGCACGGGCTGCTGCATAGGCATTACGCTCGATGCAAGGAATCTGAACCAATCCGCATACCGGGTCGCAAGTCATACCCAAGTGGTGTTCCAATCCCATTTCACAAGCATATTCAATCTGTGCCGGACTACCGCCGAACAACTGGCTGGCCGCTGCTGCTGCCATGGAGCAGGCTACCCCTACTTCGGCCTGGCAACCGCCTTCTGCACCGGAAATGGTAGCGTTATGCTTGACGATGTTACCCACCAGACCCGCTGTTGCCAAAGCACGCAACATACGTGTCTCGCTAAAGTCACGGCTCTTCTTCAAGTGATAAAGTACGGCTGGCACTACTCCACACGAACCGCAGGTAGGAGCCGTTACAATCTTACCGCCCGAGGCGTTTTCTTCACTTACTGCCAAGGCGTATGCGAAGACCAGACCACGTGATTTGAGGTTGTCTCTATAACCGTTGGCCTTAATATAATAGGTAGCCGCCTTTCTACGGAGATTCAATGGACCCGGCAAAGCACCTTCTTGGTCCAATCCACGTTCTACGGCTTCCTGCATGGTTTTCCAGACTTCGTGCAGGTAATCCCAGATATCCGGTTCTTCGCACAACTGTACATATTCCCAATAACTGCGTCCGGTGCGTTCACACCAAGCCAGGATGTCGGTCATTCGGCTCATTTCGTAGATGTCCGGAGATACGTTGGTCGAAATGCCTTCTTCGGCCAATGCGCCACCGCCTACACTATAGACTGTCCATTCTTCGGTCACCTTTCCGCTCTTGTCCTTTGCCTTGAAGGTCATGCCGTTCGGGTGGAAAGGAAGGAAGAAGTGAGGTTGCCAGATAATCTTGGTCGGCGCATGGGGTTCCAGTGTTTCCAGAATAGCCACGTCCGTCATGTGTCCCTTACCGGTGGCAGCCAGACTTCCGTATAGCGTTACTTCGTATGACTTGGCTCCAGAAGTTCTGGCCAAGAATTGTTCGGCAGCGTTGCGTGGTCCCATGGTATGGCTACTGGAAGGACCGATGCCGATGCGATATAGTTCCTTTAATGTCTTCATAGATATATGGTTTGATTGCGACAAAGTTAATCAAATATTTCAAAAAATCAATCCAAATCGACCACAGTTATGCCGGCCCCTCCAAATTGTACATGTTCGTCTTGGAAATGGGCCACTCCCGGTACGCCCGACAGGTAGTTGCGTATCAAGGTACGGAGAATACCGTTGCCCGTTCCATGAAGGATGCGTACCCTGCTGATGCCTAACAAAATGGCATCGTCGATGAAGTAGGTCACTGCCTGAATGGCTTCGTCCCCACGCATACCGCGTACATCGATGTCGTGCTTGAATTCCAGTTTCTTTTCGTACACATGGTCCTGTGTCTTGCTGCTCACGAAACTGCTGACTGCATTCGCTTTCTGTATCGGTGCATCGGTCACTTCCAGACGGTCTATCTTGACATTGGTCTTGATCATCCCGAAGCTCACGATTGCTGTCTTTCCGCTGATGTCGAGCACCTGGCCCACACCTGTCTGACCCTTGATTTTCACGATGCTGCCCTTCTCGATTGGTTTCGCCTTCGGTTCTACCGGCTTCGGAGCATTGGCAGCAGTCTGAGGCTGGTTCTTCTTGTCCTTCTTGCGCTCCTGCTTTTCGCGGAGTTTCTGCATCTTCTGGGCAATCTTGTCCTCCTCGTTCTGCTTGTTGATGTCGTCTATCTGTCCCTTGAAATCTGACAGTTCCTGACGGGCCAGTCTGGTCTTTTCCTTCTCGGCCTGTGCTTCCTTAATGGTACGGATTGTATTTTCAATCTTGGCATTCGATTCCTGCAACAAATGTTCGGCATCCTCTTTCGCCTTTCTCAAGATTGCCTTGCGGTTCTTTTCCAGTTCCACCATTTCGGCTTCGTACTTGGCGATGATGTCCTCCATTTGCTTTTCCCGCTTGCGGATGTTCTGGCGCTTGGTTTCCCAGTAACGCTTGTCGCGTACGATGTCCTGCAGATACTTGTCGGCATTGATGTACTCACTACCCACGATTTCGGATGCATCGGCTATCACTTCCTCCGGCAAACCGATTTTACGGGCAATTTCCACGGCAAACGAACTGCCTGGATTACCGATTTGTAATTGGAAGAGAGCCTGCATCAAGTGGCGGTCGTAGAGCATGGCTCCGTTCACAACGCCTTCGTGTGCATCGGCAAAATGCTTCAGGTTCTGATAGTGGGTCGTGATGACTCCGAAGGTCCGCTTCTCGTTAAAGCGCTTCAGTACCGCTTCGGCAATGGCACCACCGATTTGCGGTTCGGTACCTCCACCGAATTCATCAATCAGGATGAGACTGCGTTCGTTGCAGTTTTTCATCATGATCTTCATGTTGGTCAAGTGCGAAGAATAGGTACTGAGGTCGTCCTCGATACTCTGTTCGTCGCCGATGTCAATGAAGATACCCCCGAAGATACCCGCATGACTCCGTTCGTGCAACGGAATAAGCATACCGCATTGGAGCATGTATTGCAGCAAGCCCACCGTTTTCAGGCAAACTGACTTACCACCGGCATTCGGACCGGAGATAATGAGGATGCGTTGTTGGGGATTCAACTCAATATCCAATGGAACCACTTTCTTGTTGTGCTTAGCCAATGAAAGCTGCAACAGCGGATGAATGGCCGTCGTCCAGTCCAATATCTGTTTGTTCTCGAAATTCGGTTTGATTGCCTTGATCTGAATGGCGAAATGCGCCTTCGCACGGATAAAGTCGATTTCGGCCAGGAATTCATAGGATTGGAGGATAGCCGGAACCTGCGGACGCACCGTAGCCGAGAATTCGGTCAGGATACGGATAATCTCCCGGCGTTCTTCGCCTTCCAACTCACGGATGCGGTTGTTGGCTTCCACCACTTCGGCCGGTTCGATGAACACGGTCTTACCGGTAGCCGACTCGTCGTGCACAATCCCCTTGATCTTGCGCTTCAATCCCGGAGCCACTGGAATCACCAGTCGTCCGTCACGCATGGTAGGCGTCACATCCTTGTCCACATACCCTTCGGACTGGGCAGTACGGAGAATGGCATGGAGGCTACGGGAAATGCTTCCGGTGGTCGATGCCAGTTCCCGACGGATGCGCAACAGTTCCGACGAAGCATTGTCACGGATCTTACCGAACTTGTCGAGGATGTTGTTGATGCGAGAAATCAGTTGGGGGAATACCATGATATCGCCTGCCAGATCACGCAGAGTCGGGTAGGGGGAGATACCACCTTCCTCTTCGCCTTCCTCGTTGGAGGTGCGCTGAAGGAAACGGACGATGTCGCGGATTGTTTCCAATGAACGGCGCAAGTCGAAGAGTTCCTGTTCCTCCATGTACATGCCTTCCACGCGGATACGTTTCAGTGAGGGACGTACATCGAAGAAATACTGGTCCGGAAATTCGTCTTCTTCCTGAATGATGTGGATAAATTCGCTGATTTCTTCCAGTCTGCGGTTGATTTCGTCGTACGATTCAGAGAAAGCCATGTCGTACACCCGTTCCTCTCCCAGGGTGCTGAGACATTTCTCTTTCAACAACTGGCGGATTGAATCGAATCCGATTTTCTGCTCAAAATTCTGAGGATATATCATGTTTGTCTTTACCTATTTAATATTGCGGTACAAAGATAAGCATTTGTTTGGATTTTCCCAATTCCCCCTGAAAACGCCTGTTTGTAACAAAACAAACTGTTTCAATTGAAACTAATCTTGCACATTTCTTGTGTAATTGAGCAAAAATACCTACTTTTGCCCCCGAATTAATCAAGTAAAGCATAAAAAGATGAAACAATTCATGATTTCTATCCTCTGTGCGTTGGTATTTGCGATGCCTTCTTTTGCACAAGGAATCAATGACAAGGCCGACAACATTGTAGGCGAGTATTTGACAGACCGTGGTGGTAGCAAGAGCAAGGTTCGTGTGACCAAGAATGCAGACGGCACCTACGATGCACAGGTTTTCTGGGTAGAAAAGCCATACGATGCGAAAGGCAACAAGCGTAAGGACGTGAAGAACCCGGACAAGAGTCTCCGCAATGTCGATATCGACCAGGTGGTGGTTGTGAAGGGGTTGAAATATGATAAGGAAGACAAGGAATGGGGTGGTACCAAGATCTACGACCCGTCGAAAGGTATCCGTGTGACTGTGACAGCAGAATTCGAAACTGCCGATAAGTTGAAGTTGCGTGGTACCATTATGGGTATCGGTACGACACTCTATTGGATCCGCATCAAGTAATCATTATTTTTTATAGTATATCTTTAATCCCTATTTGGGCTATAGCCTAAATGGGGATTTTTTCGTTTAGGTATATAAAAAAACTAATGGAAGGTCCGATAAACAGATACTTCCATTAGCAGTTTTGCGGAGAGAGAGGCTCTCGAACCTATGCTTTCAAGAAATATCATAAAATTGCAAATCACTGATAATCATATACTATCTAAAGCGCAGAGTAAATCTAAATCTTTCTGAATATCTTTTGCTATTCCAAATATTGGGTGTATATTTGGGTGTAGAATTTCAAACGCACCCAATTATGAATATCAAACGTAACATCATTTTTGCATTGGAAAGCCGGAAAAAGAACGGTGTGCCAATCGTAGAGAACGTACCCATCCGTATGCGTGTCATATACGCAAGCCAACGCATCGAGTTTACAACAGGCTACCGGATTGACGTAGCCAAATGGGATGCCGACAAACAACGGGTAAAGAACGGATGCACCAACAAACTAAAACAAAGCGCATCCGAAATCAATGCGGACTTGCTGAAATATTATGCCGAGATTCAAAACGTGTTCAAGGAGTTTGAGGTACAGGAAACCATACCGACCACCCAACAGCTAAAGGATGCGTTCAACCTGCGGATGAAAGACACCAGCGAAGAGCAGCAGGAAGAAACACAAATAAGTTTTTGGGAAGTATTCGATGAGTTTGTAAAGGAGTGTGGCAATCAGAATAACTGGACGGCATCCACCTACGAGAAATTCTCAGCAGTGAAAAACCACCTCAAAGAGTTCAAGGAAGATGTAACCTTTGAATACTTCAACGAGTTCGGCTTGAACGAGTATGTAAATTTCCTGCGTGACAAAAAGGATATGAGGAACAGCACCATCGGCAAACAGATGGGATTCCTCAAATGGTTTCTGCGCTGGAGCTTCAAGAAAGGGCATCATCAGAATATTGCATACGACACTTTCAAGCCCAAATTGAAAACCACCTCTAAAAAGGTGATATTCCTGACTTGGGACGAATTGAACAGGCTGAAAGATTATCGGATACCGAAAGACAAACAATATCTGGAACGTGTCAGGGATGTTTTTCTGTTCTGTTGCTTCACAAGCCTGCGATATTCAGATGTTCGTAATCTGAAAAGAAGCGATGTGAAACCCGACCACATCGAAGTTACCACAGTCAAAACGGCAGACAGCCTGATAATTGAACTGAACGACCACAGTAAAACCATACTCGAAAAATACAAGGAAGTCCATTTTGAAAACCACATGGCACTGCCTGTTATCAGCAATCAGAAGATGAATGATTATCTGAAAGAACTGGGGGAACTGGCTGAAATCAACGAGCCTGTACGGGAAACATATTATAAAGGAAATGAACGTATAGATGAAGTCACCCCGAAATACGCATTATTAACCACCCATGCAGGAAGAAGAACATTCATCTGTAATGCGCTGGCTCTCGGTATTCCGGCACAAGTCGTGATGAAATGGACGGGGCACAGTGACTATAAAGCCATGAAACCCTATATTGACATAGCGGATGATATTAAGGCAAATGCCATGAACAAGTTTAACCAACTATAAAAGTATCAATCAGTTTCATAGATTATCAGCTATTTGAATTATATTTGCGACAACAATAAACATTAGAATGGAAAATAACAGAGAATATCATATAGGAAGAACGGACTTTGACGCATTTGTTCATGCCGTCGGTTCGGAAATAGAACAGGCGCAAGTCCGGCTGATTGCCGCAGCCAATGCGCAAATGCTGTTCCATTACTGGAAAATGGGCAACTATATCCTGTATCATCAGAACTTGCAAGGCTGGGGAAGCAAAATCATCAAGCAACTGGCAAAGGCTATCCGGTTCAATTACCCCGAAAAGAAAGGTTATTCGGAGCGTAACCTTACTTATATGTGCCAATTTGCACGGTCATATCCGTTGAACGTGCTACGAAGTTTCATTGATACAGACACAAGGCTGTCTGTTCCAAGCATACAGAATGTTACAGATGAAGTATTGAAACTGAACAACGGACAATTTACGCAGGAACTTACTGCGCAAATACAATCCGCTGATTGTCAATCTTTAGAAATTACGCAGGAAGTTCCTGCGCAAATTCAGGATGTGGAGAAAACAGTTTCTGCCATTTACAGGATGGAGATTAGGGAAATAGAAAAAGTTTTCCTGAAATCCCCTGTTGCCAAAATAAACTGGGCAAGCCAAATGGTCATACTTAACGGTTCGTTACCGTTAGGCATAGGATATTGGTATATGAAACAGGCTGTAGAAATGGGCTGGAGTAGCAATGTGCTGAAAATGCAAATTGAAAACAACCTATATAACAGACAAATCAACAACAACAAGGTAAACAATTTCACAGCCACACTTCCAGCACCACAAAGCGACCTTGCCAATTACCTATTGAAAGACCCGTACATCTTCGATTTGGCTGGAGCGAAAGAAAAGGCAGACGAAAGGGACATAGAAGAGCAGCTGGTAAAGCACGTTACCCGTTATTTGTTGGAAATGGGCAATGGTTTTGCCTTTGTCGCCCGGCAGAAGCATTTTCAAATAGGTAACAGTGATTTCTTTGCCGACTTGATTCTATATTCTATTCCGCTACACGCATACATTGTTGTAGAACTGAAAGCTACTCCATTCAAACCGGAGTATGCAGGGCAACTGAATTTCTACATCAATGTGGTGGATGACAAACTGAGGGGAAAAAATGACAACAAGACTATCGGGCTGTTGCTGTGCAAAGGAAAAGATGAGGTGGTAGCACAATACGCATTGACAGGCTACGACCAACCGATAGGCATCAGCGATTATCAACTGAGCAAGGCTATACCCGAAAACTTGAAATCAGCTTTGCCAAGTGTGGAAGAGGTGGAAGAAGAACTGGCATCTTTCCTTGACAAGGACAATAATCCCCAAAATTGAAGTCTATGGCAGGAGAAATAAACAAACTGATTCCCCAATATGGAGAACTCAATAGAATATATAATGATTGGGTAACCAATTATGCTTTTTCTTTTGACAAGCAGAAATTCATCACCGACTTTTACAGGCAGCACAATGATACAAAGGCTTTTGAAGCCGCTATCCTTGAACTGGTACTTGACAAGCAGAAAGAACAATACACATTGATTCTCAATAGTCTGAAAATCGAAATAGAAAAAAATATACGGGCTTATGAAACAAAACCGCTGAATGATGACGTCATAAAGCGTGTGTGTTTTCACTACGCAGACAGGCATAATTCTGCAATTAAAGACCAGTTGGAGATTACCACCAAGTTGCACGAGCCTTTGAATGACGCATACCACAGATATGATTTCATTGGTTTTCGGGAGCATACGGACGAAGAAGAAATACAGGCAGAAAAGGAATATGAACGCTGCAAGGCTGAATACGACAAGGAAAAGAAAGAATTGGATAAACTTTATGAACTGCAAAAGCAAGACAGGAAAGAGGCTTTTCAATATATAGAAAACCTTTCCGGCAATGTTTACCGCCTAAGTCTTCTTTTTATGGAAGTCCTAAAAAAGTACCTTCCTAATGATAGGGAAGAAAAACAGCAGGATGAACCAGTCAAGCAAAACGAACAAGAAGAAGTACAGAATAGCCCGGAGGGACAACATGAATATTTTGACATGAAGCAGCTTTCGCCCATTCATGAAACCTGTGTCGGGGAACAGTTCGAAGCCATTACCATAGCGGATTTCTATGCCAATATAAACCTGTACCCCTGCAAGAATAAACTAAAAATCAAGGCAAGGGAAAAGATACGGGTGTGTTACCTGATATTCCTGATGAGCGAGAAACTATCCAAGCAATACAGGGATGAATGGAGAAGCCAAATATTAAAATTGTTGGATATTGACGAGAGCTATTACAGGTCGAAATACAAAGAACCTGTTTCCGATTTTCCGAGTGACAGCAACCAGAAATTCGCAAAGGAAATGGAAAGCATATTCGGATAATTCGTGATATAACCTGACATTCTACGAAATTACCACTTTTACCACTCAAATTAATTTTTGAGTGGTATTTTTATTGTCTGATATTTAATGAGATAGCGCAGTATCCCATTTGTATTATCCACATCCTTACCACTTACAGCCATACCTAATTTTGCATCGTTCGAGAACAGAAATAACAGCCAGTGCGCAGGGCTGATTGTTTAACGACTAAATAGATTGGACGATGACAAATCTTCAAGAGTTATTATTAAAACCCGTCTGGCAGATGACAGGCGAAGAGTTCATATTTCTAAGCAAGTACGCTTCCAACCAAACGGAAGCGCAGCCACAGCCCGTTACGGACACAGAAAGAAAGTATGTGTACGGAATACTTGGCATTGCCAAATTGTTCGGGTGCAGTCTGCCTACCGCCAACCGTATAAAGAAAAGCGGAAAGATAGACAAAGCCATTACGCAAATAGGGCGCAAGATTATCGTGGATGCGGAACTTGCCCTTGAACTGGCTGGAAAGAAAACCGGAGGACGAAAATAACGGGAGGTGTACTTATGGATTATATGAAAGATATAAAAGAAATATCGGCGGAAGAAGCCGTAATCCTTTGGCAAGCCTCACGCCTGAGCCTGTCGAAAATCTATGAGAAAGCACCTGAGATTCTAAAAGTGCAAGGTTCGGTCATTGGTACACTGGGTAATTTCAGTGCATCAATCGGCAAAGCCAAAAGCAAAAAGACTTTCAATGTGTCGGCTATCGTGGCGGCAGCATTGAAGAATGGTACAGTGCTAAGATATGTGGCGGAACTACCCGAAGAGAAACGGAAAATCCTGTATGTGGACACGGAACAAAGTCCTTATCATTGTCTGAAAGTCATGAAACGTATTTTACGGATGGCTGGGCTTCCAGATGACAGGGACAATGAGCATCTGGAATTTCTTGCTTTGAGGAAATACACGCCCGAACAGCGTATCAGGATTGTAGAGCAGGCTATTTACAATACGCCTGACATAGGGCTTGTAATCATAGACGGCATCCGTGACATGGTATATGACATCAACAGCCCCGGTGAATCGACACGCATCATATCAAAGCTGATGCAGTGGACGGACGACAGGCAGATACATATCCACACGATACTCCACCAAAACAAGGGCGATGAGAACGCAAGGGGGCATATCGGTACGGAACTGAACAACAAGGCTGAAACTGTCCTTCTTGTGGAAAAGGACAAGAGCAATGGAGATATAAGCAATGTTTCAGCCATGCACATACGGGCAATGGACTTCGAGCCTTTTTCATTTCGCATCAATGACAATGCCATACCTGAACTGTTGGAGGGTTACAAGCCCGAAACCAAGAAACCGGGAAGACCGGAAGAGGAAAAGTTCGACCCTTACAGGCATATCACCGAACAGCAGCACCGCATCGCATTGGAAGCAGTTTTCGGGCTGAAAGAGGAATATGGCTACAAGGAACTGGAGGACACCTTAATTAAGACTTATGTGTCTGTGGGGGTAAAGTTGAACCACAAAAAGGCGGTATCGCTCATCACCATGCTTCGGAACAAACGAATGATAGTGCAGGAGAACGGCAGAAAGTACACGTTCATGCCCGACTTCCACTATTAGCCCACACCTTGCAATCGCTTCACTTTATTCCGGGGGTCTATATATTAGGGATAAAGCGAAGTGGTTGCGAAATGTGGCAAAACCGCTTCACTTTATTACCGTACTCTATATATACGAAAATAAAGTGAAGTGATTATACAGACCGTACTTCATAAAGAGGTACGGGCGAAAAGAGAAAATAAACCAATTCAACTATCATTAAACCTATCGTCTTATGGATATACAGACAGCGAAACAAATCAAAATAGCGGATTATCTGCACAGTTTAGGATTTTCACCCGTCAAACAACAGGGCATAAACCTGTGGTATAAGTCACCACTAAGGGAAGAAACGGAAGCATCGTTCAAGGTAAATACAGAACGTAACCAATGGTATGATTTTGCACTCGGCAAAGGTGGGAATATCATCGCACTGGCACAGGAACTTTATTGTTCCGACCATGTGCCTTACCTCTTGCAAAAAATCGAAGAACAGACACCCCGTATTCGCCCCGTGTCTTTTTCTTTTGGCAAGCAATCATCTTCCGAGCCAAGTTTTCAACAACTGGAGATTGTACCGCTTTCTTCTCCTGCCCTGCTTGCTTATTTGCAGGAAAGGGGAATAAACATTGCAATGGCGAAAAGAGAATGCAGTGAAGCGCACTTCACCCATAATGGCAAACGGTATTTCGCCATCGCCTTTCCCAATGTGTCGGGTGGGTATGAAATCCGCAACCAGTATTTCAAGGGATGCATCGCACCGAAAGAGATTTCTCATATCAAACAGCCGGGAACAGCGAGGGAAACATGTTATGTGTTTGAGGGATTTATGGACTATCTTTCATTTCTTACTTTGAGATTGGAGAATTGCCCGAAATATCCCGAACTGGACAGGCAAGATTATATGGTGTTGAACTCAGTAGCCAATGTATCCAAAGCAATCTATCCGTTGGGAAGCTATGAGCGCATCCACTGTTTCTTTGACAATGACCGTGCAGGAATGGAAGCCATGCAGCAAATCTATAAGGAATACGGCAGGGACTTATACATCCGTGACGCTTCGCAGACATACAGCGGATGCAAGGACTTGAACGAATACTTACAGAAACAGACTGAAAGAAACAGGCAAGTTCAATCTGCAAAAGGGGTGCGCAGCCAACCACCGAAAAAGAAAAACGGCTTTCGGTTATAGCCCACTATAACTACACGCTTCGCTTTCGTAGTTGTGGGCTCTCCCGAGGGGATTAGGGCTTTGCCCTAATGACCCACTCAGGGCGTTTCTCCCCTAAGAACCCCGAGCAAAGAGTGCCCCTCTCTTTGCAATCTCCGCTTATGGGTTGCACCCCTAAGAACCCTGTGCGGTTATGAGCGGACAACAGAAGATTTCATCAACAATCCAAATCAAATTTTAAGAATATGGCAACAAAATCAAGCATACATATCAAACCCTGCAGAGTGACATCAAGCGGGGCTCATAACCGGAGAACTGCCGAGTACATGCGCAATATCGGCGAGTCCAGAATCTACATTGTACCCGAACTGACTTCCAATAACGAGCAGTGGATAAACCCGGGCTTCGGCAGTCCTGACCTGCAGGCGCACTATGACAGCATCAAACGGATGGTCAAGGAAAAGACCGGACGAGCGATGCAGGAAAAGGAGCGTGAGCGCAAGGGAAAGAATGGAAAGATTATAAAAGTGGCTGGATGTTCTCCAATCCGTGAGGGAGTATTGCTCATCAGACCAGATACAACACTGGCAGATGTACGAAAGTTTGGTGAGGAGTGCCAGAGACGCTGGGGTATTACACCGCTCCAAATCTTCCTGCATAAGGACGAGGGACACTGGCTTAGTGGACAACCCAAAACCGGGGATAGGGAGAGTTTCCAAGTCGGTGAAAAGTGGTTTAAGCCGAATTATCATGCCCATATCGTATTCGACTGGATGAACCACGACACGGGCAAGAGCCAAAAGCTCAATGATGACGATATGATGGAAATGCAGACTTTGGCATCTGACATCCTCTCCATGCAACGTGGGCAATCTAAATCCGAGACCGGAAAGGAACATTTGGAACGAAATGATTTCATCATTGAAAAGCAGAGAGCCGAACTGCAACGCATGGATGCTGCAAAACGGCACAAAGAAGAACAGATAGGTCTTGCTGAACAGGAACTGAAACAGGTGAAATCAGAAATACGCACTGACAAGCTAAAGAAAACAGCCACCAATGCAGCCACCGCCATAGCAAGCGGAGTTGGTTCTCTTTTCGGAAGTGGAAAGATGAAAGAGCTGGAGCGAACTAATGAAGATTTGCACCAAGAGATTGCCAAACGAGACAAAGGTATTGACACCCTCAAAATCCAAATGCAGGAAATGCAAGAGCGACATGGCAAACAGATACGCAATCTTCAGAGCATACACAACCAAGAACTTGAAGCCAAAGACAGGGAAATATCACGATTGAACACTCTGCTTGAAAAGGCATTCAAGTGGTTTCCGATGCTTAGAGAAATGTTGAGAATGGAAAAACTCTGCGCTGTCATTGGATTTACCAAAGATATGATAGATTGTCTTTTGACAAGGAAAGAAGCTATCCAATGTAATGGCAAGATTTATTCCGAGGAACATAGAAGAAAGTTTGAAATCAAAAACAACATCTTCAAGGTGGAGAAGAATCCGACCGATGATAGCAAACTTGTACTGACCATAAACAGGCAACCGATAAGCGAATGGTTCAAAGAGCAATGGGAGAAACTTCGGCAAGGTTTGCGACAACCAACGGAAGAACCAAGAAAAAGTAGAGGATTCAAGTTATAATAGAAAAAAAAGACAATATAAAAGCACTCTGATAGTTACGAAGTGCTTTTATATTGTATAAATTATATAATGTTTACCATTGAAGCTTCAAAGTAAACGCAACTTAAGGAATTGCCGAATTTTGTATTAATAAAGAATATACGACCTCTGATATATGCGCAACATATTGTGATGCTTGTGATTCATTACCCTTGAAATCCTTAACAAATATCGCTAAAGTATAGCAGACATTATTAGGCAGGCATATATAGGCAACATCATTGTGAGCTGCAAGAATACCATTTTCATTGACATAACCAGAACCCGTCTTATGTGCAATAGAAACCCTTTCTTTATCAAGAAGCGGAGCGACTATTCTATCTGTACCTGTCACACATTCTTTTAATGTATTCTTAATGAAACTTTGCTTCTCACCACTGACAATACTTTCGGTAAACAAACGGTTCATCAACATTGCGGCACCAAGAGGAGATGTATAATTAAAGTAAGCCCTATCGTGGTCAGCCGACATTTCCTCTTCTGTATAAGCTATCTGAAAACTTGAACGAGGAATAAGTGTGGCTATAAAACTGTCAGTTTGAGCAACATTGACCATATCTTTAAACATCAGATTGCTTGCATTATTATCACTTTGAGCAATAGTATAACGAAGTAAATCTCTCACGGTTAATGATATAACCAACTCGGAATAATCTTTCATCATAGGACTCCAAGTCTTTGAATCAAGTCTATTCCTATCTATCTTTACTAAGGTATCAAGTGAAATCCCTTTGTTATCAAAATCATTGCAAAGAGCTAATGCCTGATGAACCTTAAATACACTCATCATAGGATATACACTCTTATCATTAACTTTAACTGTATCTGTGTTATTAATAATAATTGCCACTCCAATTTCACCAGGACAAGCTGATACTATCCGAGAAATGCTATCAGTCAAAACATCTGTCAAAGGTGGATTTGTACTATTATTAGAAGTTGATTTAGAGAACAATAAAAAAACTAAAACTATGATACAAACTAAAGCTATACACAAAATTACAAGGCGTTTTCTTCTACTTTTTTTCATACTACGATTTTTAAACATTATATATTATCATGACAGACCCTGATTTATTATTTACTGCAAAGATACGAAATCTTACGGAAAATGAATTGGTTGTTTTTTTCGTTTGTTCTGTTTTTTATCAAATTATTTTCCGAGCGAATATGATTCGTCTTAAATAAAATAAAAACACCCAACTTTACATTCTTGGGTGTAAAATTGGGTGTTTGTTTTATAATTTGCTGATTTTCAGCGTTTATTGCGGAGAGAGAGGGATTCGAACCCCCGGTACCTCGCAGTACAACGGTTTTCAAGACCGCCGCAATCGACCACTCTGCCATCTCTCCAAACCTCTTATCCAAGAGTGCTTGTTTTCAAAAGCGATGCAAAGGTACGACTATTTTTTGAATCTGCAAGCGTTTGGGGTACTTTTTTTCATTTAAGGCTTTTTTTCATCTGAAAACAACTCCTCACACTCTTTAATGAATCTTCAAACTTTCGTGTCTATATAATCTTTATCTTTGTTTTAAGAAAATACGGCTGAACTTTTAAACACGAAAGACGTTACTATTACTAGAGAAATCAATTCAAAAACTAAAAAACAAGGACTATGGACCAGAACAAAATGATGAAAAATGCTGAGAAGATTATGAAAGTGATGAAAACAGGATACCGTTATACACTGGCTAAACTGCAGGAAATTACTGCTTTCGGTAGTACCGAATTGTGTATGGCTATCCTGTTGCTGATTCGCGATGAGCGTGTCAAGCAGTTCCAATGCGAAGAAGGGGTTTGCTATGTATTGGAAAAAGCATAATATGAAGGGGAGTCCGTCGTGACTCCCCTTTCTTGTTTTTATTTAATCTTTTTAATGGCGTTCAGTACAGACAGACTCCAATAATTTTTCAAGCCGATGCCGAATGCCTTGCCCGAGTTGGTCCATTGCTCAATGATCTCTCGAGTCTTGGTATTGAAGACCACGAACTGATAGGTGGCCCGGTCTTCTGCCTTGTTCATGAACAAGCATACCATGACGATACCGTACTTTTCTTCTTGCGAAAGAATGGGGAGCTTCTTGACTGCCTCGGCTATTTGTGCTTCTGTCGGCATATAAAGATTGTCCGTCGTGATGATCTGGTCCGGATTGATTTTCTTGTTCACCTCGTTCACCGCTTGCAGGGAAACCACTTCTACCGGTATACCCAGACGCTTGCCGATATCGAAAGTCTTCGATTTGGAGATGAAGAATTCATTGATGTCTGCATACGTAATCCAGTATTGGTATCCGCTATCCTTACCACCAAAAACCTTGGCCAAAGAGTAATCGATACCAAAGTTCACGATAGATTTCACTTCCGAGAGGTGGAACTTATTCTGTGCATTTCCGGCGAGGCAGCACATACCTATAAATAAGGTAAGTAAAAATTTCTTCATATGCTTGATTGTTTAATAGGTTAGTCAAAAATAGGTATTTTTCAGCACATATTTGCACGATTAACATAAATAAACTAATTTTGCACCCTATTTGGTCAAAAGGATGCAGAAGAGTAGATACATATTCATTCCCTTGATGCTGTTGACTTTGTTCTTGGCATATCAGGCAAGCATAACGATGTTTGCCCACGTGCACTATGTCAATGGCGTGATGATAGTCCACTCTCACCCTGCTGCCGATAGCGAACATACTCATACGCAAAGTCAGATCCTGACATTGGCTCAAGTGTCCGAATGGGCAGGTACCGAACCTGTCTTCGTAACCTTGGCCGAGGTTTCATTGGCTGTCTTTGATACACTCGAATGTGAACGTGTGTCCCGAACTCTGTCGGATATTCATTCACATTGCATCTCCTTGCGTGCCCCTCCTTTTTATTGCTGATTTTTCGAGATATTAAAATACAATCTCCCCTCTTGAGAGGGGAAGGGGGTGTGTTAGAATACATCTTCGTGTGAATTTTAACGCAGCACGCTGCGTCCCTACAGGTGGGTGATTATCACACACCCCATACCCCTCTCAAGAGGGGATTTGATAAATTCAAAACCATTCTAAAAAAACATTCATGAAAAAAAATATATTGTGGCTTGTGCTCATGGTAATGGGCGCAATGCTCAACGTGTATGCCGGTGAGAACAATCCGGTAAAGCACGGTAATACCATTCGTGGTCACGTTATCGAGAAATATTCAGAAGAACACTTGCCGTATGCGGCTATTTTAATTGTAGAAACCGGTGCTGGTGCCGTATCGGATGAAACCGGACATTTCCGTTTCAAGGATATCCCGGCTGGTACTTATACCTTGCGTGTCCAACTCCTTGGCTATGCTACCCAGGAAAAGAAGGTGACTGTCAGTAAGGAATATACCACCGATGTGCATTTTGCCATGGAAGAGGAAACCATTATGACGGAAGAGGTAGTGGTGTCTGCCAACCGCAACGAGGTGAGCCGTAAAATGGCTCCGGTGGTGGTGAACGTGATGAGTGCCAAACTCTTCGATGCCGTCAACTCTACCGACTTAGCGAAAACATTGAATTTCCAGTCGGGCTTGCGTGTGGAAAACAGTTGCCAGAACTGTGCCTTCCCTCAGGTCCGTATCAATGGCTTGGAAGGTCCTTATTCACAGATACTCATCAATAGCCGTCCCATTATCAGTGCCCTTTCGGGTGTGTATGGCTTGGAGCAGATTCCGACCAATATGATTGAACGCATCGAGGTGGTACGTGGCGGTGGCTCTGCCTTATTCGGTGCCAATGCCGTAGGGGGAACGATCAACATCATCACCAAGGACCCGATCAACAACTCCTTCCAGGTGTCATCAACGATGTCGAATTACAATGGCGGTAGTTGGGAACAATACATGGGAGCCAATGCCTCTTTGGTATCGAAGGATAATGTCTATGGGATTGCCGTTTACCAGTCGTACCGCAACCGTAATCCGTACGATGTGGACGGCGACAGTTTCTCCGAAATCGGTAAACTCAATATGAACACCTTCGGTCTCCGTGCTTACTATCGTCCTACCCAGTTCGGCCGATTGAGCATCGAATACCATACCACCAACGAATTCCGTCGCGGTGGGAACAAGTTCGATTTGGAACCGTTCGAAACGGACATTACCGAACAGACCAAGCATGTCATCAATAGCGGAGGTTTGACCTACGATCTCTTCTGGAAGGAATACAAGCATAAGTTGTCGTTCTATACATCTGCCCAACATGTAGACCGTAACAGTTATTACGGTGCGCAACAGGACCCGAATGCTTATGGTAAAACTACCGACTTGACCTTTGTCGGTGGTGGTATGTATGTAGGTAATTTCGATAAGGTATTGTTCTCTCCGGCTACCTTTACCGCAGGTCTGGAATATTCGCACAACAACATGCACGATATCATGGCGGGCTATAACCGCGACCTCGAACAGAAGGTACGCATTGCCAGTGCTTTCTTCCAGAACGAATGGAAGATGAACGATTTCACCCTCTTGGCCGGTTTCCGTCTGGACGACCATAACTTGATTGAAAACTTGATTTTCAGTCCGCGTGTGAACTTGCTTTATAAGCCGAGCGATGCTTTGCAGGGCCGTTTGACTTGGTCGACTGGTTTCCGTGCTCCACAAGCCTACGATGAAGACTTGCATATCACGGCCGTCGGTGGGGAAGGAGTATTGATTCACTTGGCAGACGGTTTGAAGCCGGAAAAGTCGAACAGTTTCAGCGGCTCGGTAGACTTGAGTGGACAGATCGGTCATTTCCAGACCAACCTCTTAATTGAAGGTTTCTATACTTCCCTCAAGGATGTGTTCTATTTGCAGAATGTAGGCGTGGATGCCCAAGGCAATACCCTACAGGAACGCCGCAACGGTAGCGGTGCCAAGGTGTATGGCGTGAACCTCGACGGAAAGATTGCCCACGGAAAGGATGCTTCCTTGCAGGTAGGTTTCACCGTGCAGCGTAGCCGCTACGACGAAATGACCTACTGGAGCGAAGACGAGTCGGTAGCCGGTACCAAGAACATGCCACGCACTCCGGACTGCTACGGTTACTTTACCTTTACCGCTGCTCCGTTCAAGAACTTCGACTTCTCCTTGTCGGGTGTCTATACAGGACGCATGCATGTGCCACACTTCGCACCGACCGATGAAATCCCTGCCGGTTTCCCTTATACCTATATTAATAAGGACGAACTGGTACACACCCCGGATTTCTTCGATTTCAATACCAAGTTGAACTATACTTTCGTCTTGAACGAACACTTGAAACTTCAGGTCAACGGTGGGGTGCAGAACATCTTCAATGCTTTCCAGAAGGATTTGGATAAGGGTACCTACCGTGATTCCGGTTACTTCTACGGGCCTACCCAACCGAGAACCTATTTTATTGGTATTAAGTTGTTCAACTAATATAAAGAATCAGAAAGCAAGTCCGCTTTCTGATTCTTTTTCTTTTTATCATAAACTTTTTCCATGCTACCATGTTGATAAGGATAAAAATATCGAATCATTATGGAGCATGTATTCCAAATTCTATTAGGCTTTATTTTGGCGACCATGCTGGGATTGTTTATTATTCCCCGTATATTGGTCATCTCTCATCGGAAGCGTTTGTTTGATATCCCGGATGTACGTAAGGTACATTGTCGTCCCATTTCCCGATTGGGAGGTGTTACTTTCTTTCCGGTTATAGTCTTGGTCATGTGCAGTATCAGTTTGTTTGAACTGCATTATGGATATGCTATTGGGTTAGGACGTAATCTTCTCAATGAAATGCTTTGTCTGTTGGTGGGGCTGATGTTGTTGTACATTGTAGGTGTTTGCGACGACTTGATTGGTGTACGCTACAATCGCAAGTTCCTGGTACAGATCTTGGCTGCTGCTTTCTTGCCATTGTCGGGCTTGTATATACATAATTTCTATGGTTTGTTCGGTTGGTATGAAATTCCTGCTTTGTTAGGCGTTTCTTTTACCATGCTGTTGACTGTATTTGTCATCAATGCCATCAACTTGATAGACGGTATCGACGGATTGGCATCTGGCTTATGCATGGTTGCCTTGTCTATTTTTGGAGTGACTTTGGCTATTAATGGTTGGTGGGTATATACGATGCTGGCATTCGTCTGTGTAGGGGTGCTCATTCCTTTTTTCTTATACAATGTATTCGGGAATGCAGAGCGTGGACACAAGATTTTTATGGGCGATACCGGTAGTCTGACTTTAGGATTCATTGTCAGTCTGTTGGCTGTCAAGTATATCGTCAGTATTGGACAGACCGAATCGGTGGTCGATGGTTGGCCAATGGTGATTGCCTTCAGTGTCTTGTTGGTTCCTTGTCTCGATGTGTTCCGGGTTGTCTTGAGCCGTTTGAAACGTCGGGTACATCCTTTTAAACCGGATCGGTGTCATTTTCATCATAAGATTCTGAATATGGGATATACTCCCCGTAAAGCATTGATTTTCATTGAACTTATTTCCATTGCTTTCATTGCATTCACTATATTGTTGATACATGTAGGTGTATTGGCTTATTGGGTGTTTATTTACGATGTCGTACTTTGGATCCTCTTGAATGTTTGGTTCAGCAGAATCATTCGTAAGAAGTCCTGTTGGGTAGAAGCAAAAACAGAGAAGGCATGAGTCAATTGAAGGCGGGAGCAGTCTTGAATTATGTTGTCATTCTTCTCAATATTGGCGTAGGATTGCTCTATACTCCCTATATGCTCCGGATGATGGGCCCAAACGAATATGGTCTTTACTCGTTGGTAGCTTCTGTGATTTCCTATCTCACGATTCTCGATTTGGGATTGGGGAATGCGGTTGTCCGCTATACCGCCCAATTCCGGACCGAGGGCAAGCAGCAGGAGCAATACGAAATGTTCGGCATGTTTCTTGTTATCTATGCCTGTATCGGATTTTTGGCTTTGGTGGTAGGAGGGATGCTGTTCCACTCTTTTGAAGACTGGTTCGGGCATTCCATGACGGTCGATGAATTGGAAAGAGCCAGACTGATGATCCTTTTTCTTATTTTCAATGTGGCCTTTACATTTCCGATGAGCATCTTTGGTTCCATCATATTGGCTTATGAGCACTTTGTCTTTCCCAAGGTGCTTCAGATTGTCCGTATCCTGCTGAATCTGGTCGTGATGATTCTGTTGCTGGAATGGGGCTTTCGAGCGGTGGCTATGGTAGTGGTACAGACGGTATTCAATCTGTTGACACTGGTCATCCATTTCTTTTATTGCAAATACAAGTTGGGCATTCGGTTGCATTTCCGCCGTTTCCGTTGGGGACTGTTGAAAGAGGTCTCGGTTTATTCCTTCTGGATCTTTCTGAGTGTGATTATGGACCGTATCTATTGGAATACCGGACAGTTTGTATTGGGTATCTATGGAGGAACGGCAGCGATTGCTGTCTTTGCCGTTGCCATTCAGTTGAGTGTGCTGTATATGTCCTTTTCCACTTCCATCAGTGGCGTTTTCCTGCCGAAAGTAACGGCCATGGTAGCGAAGCGGTCGGACCAGAAAGCAATCTCGGATCTGTTTATCCGTACCGGACGTATCCAGTATATGGTCATGGCCTTTATCCTCTCTGGATTTGTGGCGTTTGGCCGTCCTTTCATACGTTTATGGGCCGGAGCCGATTATGAGGCTGCTTATGGAATGTCGGTCCTGTTTTTCGTCTCCCTGACGATTCCCATGATACAGAACCTGGGGATTACTATTCTACAGGCACGGAACCGGATGAAGTTCCGTTCACTGCTCTACCTGGTCGTTGCACTCGTCAGTTTGTATTTCCAGTTTGTCCTGGCGAAATCTTATGGAGGATTGGGATGCGCCATCGCCATCAGTGTCGCTTTATTGGTCGGACAAGGGGTGATTATGAATGTGTATTACCATCGTCGGCAAGGGTTGGATCTGATTCTTTTCTGGAAGGAGATCGGACGGATGTCCGTTGTCCCTGTCATCATGTGTGTATCAGCCCTGTGGTTGATGCGTCACACCGTTTGCGATAGTTGGTGGCAGTTAGGTCTGTCCATTGGGGTGTATGTACTGGTATACCTTCCCCTCTTTTTCCGTTTTGCGATGAATCAGTCGGAAAGGAATCTCTTTCTGGTCCCATTTAGAAAAATACGTTCATTAGCCTATGATAGATATTAAGGATAAGAAAAATTGCACGGGATGCCATGCCTGTTGGTCGGTATGTCCGCGAAAATGTATCCGGATGATGCCGGATGAAGAAGGATTCCTCTATCCGCAAGTTGTTCGGGAGCATTGCATTGACTGTGGAGCCTGCGAGAAGGTCTGTCCGGTGCTTCATCCCGCCGATACGCAGCCTCCATCACAGGTCTATGCCGCCCGTAACTGGGATGAAGACGTTCGGATGAGTAGTTCTTCCGGAGGCGTTTTTACCTTGCTTGCCAGGGAAATCATCCGTAGAGGAGGCGTCGTTTTCGGGGCTTCTTTTGCCAAGGATTGGCAAGTGGTCCATTCATGGACGGAGCAGATGGAGGGACTGGCTGCTTTTCAGGGAGCCAAGTATGTACAGAGCCTGATGGGCGATACGTATCTCCAGGTCTGTCGTTTCCTGAAACAAGGACGTTGGGTCTTGTTTTCGGGTACCCCTTGTCAGGTGGCCGGATTGAAACATTTCTTGCGAACTTCCTATGAAAGGCTGCTCACGGTCGATGTCGTCTGCCACGGTGTTCCCAGTCCGCTTGTGTGGCGGACATACTTGGATAGTATCAATCCCTGTAATGCTCCCATTACCGCTTTGTCCATGCGTGATAAAAGTCGTGGTTGGAAGCAGTATGGGATGGAAATCCGTACGGAAGATACAGTCCTGTACACAGGGAAGGCGGCTATGAACCTGTATTCCCAAGGATATCTGGACAATTTATACCTACGCCCTTCGTGTTATGCTTGTCCGGTCAGGAAAGGGCGGAGTCATAGCGATTTGACCTTGGGCGATTTCTGGGGCATCGAGCGGGTGTATCCGTCGATGGACGATAACCGGGGTACCGGACTTGTGCTGGTGAATACACCCATGGGAATGAACTTCTACCGGTCCTTACTTGTTTTACAGAAAGAAGTGACTTATGAGCAGGCATTACGCGGAAATCCTTCCTTGGAATGCAGTGCACCGCTCACGGAAGTGAGGGAAGAGTTTTGGAGACGTTTTCCTGCGGAAGGCATGAAAGTCGTGTCCGATATTCACCAACGCAAAAGAAAAATCTGGGTACGCTTGTTGAATCGCATCTATAAAATGATAGGAACATGAGAATAGGAATCTTGACATTTCACTGGGCACAAAACTACGGGGCGGTATTGCAATGCTACGCGCTGAAGAGTAAATTGGAGGAAATGGGACATGAGGTGCTGATTATCGATCGGTTGCCGAAGTACCAAGGAATCCTCCGTCGGCTTTATCATCGCTTTTCCTATAAATACAGTCTTTCCTGGTTGACGTTTTCCCGTTTCAACCGTCATTGGCTGGTTCCTAAGACGAGACGGTATGCCACTCAAAAATCATTGGAGAATTTTGGGGCGAATGAGAAGTTGGATGCCGTCATTGTGGGAAGCGACCAGGTATGGCGTTGGGATATCATGGGCTATAATTACTTCTTGGACTTCATCCGGAAAGGAAGCATCCGCAAATATGCGTATGCGGCTTCTTTCGGCTTGTCCCATTGGGAGAGCCGGGAGTTGGATGCCAACCAGATTAAGTTGTTGTTGAAGGAGTTCGAGTCCATCTCTGTACGCGAACAGACCGGAGTCAACATCTGCAACCAGGTGTTTGGTGTCTCGGCTCAGTTGGTCGTCGATCCCACTTTGTTGTTCGATTCGGACTATTACGAGGCTGTCTTTTTGTGGAACCGTCCAAAAGTGTCTTCCCGCAAGGTTGTGTCGTATATCCTGGGAGAGGAAAATCTGGAACAATGTCTGCAGATTTCCCAATGGGCCGAGGAGATAGGAATGGAATATCGGGATTTGTATTGGACACGTTTGGGCTATCCCGCCTTGAAGAAAGGAACCAATCTCTTCCTCCATCTGTCGGTGGAGGATTGGTTGGATGAGATCCGAAATGCTGCCTACATCATTACCAATTCCTACCATTGTATGGTCTTTGCCATCTTGTTCCGGAAGAAATTTGTTGTGCTCAATAATGTGAGTGGCGGTAGTGACCGGATACGTACCCTGATGTCGGCTTTGCAACTGAAGCACCGTTTCTTTGCTTCTTCCGATGATTTCTATCAGTTGAAAAAAGTCCTGGATACGCCTGTTTCCTATGAAGACGTGGAAGAAAGGATACATGCCTGCCGAAGAGAGGCTATTTCTTTTTTGGAGAACATCAAATAGGAGAGGGTATGCTGTTGTTCAGTTTGTTGTTTCTCTGGTGCCCGTTGTTCGGGATACTGGCTTATGCCCTGTATGTAAGTCAGCAGACAGAAGTCCCTATCAGAAGACTATGGGGACTGGCGGTCATGCTTGCCCTTTATTTGGGGTGTCTGGCAGTGACCAAGGAACGCTTGGGAGATTTTCTGGAGTATAGCCGTTTGTTCCATGAAGTGCCTAAATACAATCTCTTTTCCTATATCATGCTGTTTGGGAAAGAACCGGTCTATTATGGCTACACCTATCTGGCTTACTATCTGTTTCTAGGGAATTGGAATCTGTTTGTCATCAGTATAACGGTTGCCAACTACCTGCTCCTTTCCTATGGGGTGCTGAAGATAGCCGGATACCTGCACGCCAGTATCAACCATACCCTGGTAGCCCTGTTCTTCATGGCCTTCTTCTTCCAGGAATTTGCGGCCATCGGGAATATGTTTCGTCAGGGATTGGCCCAGTCTGTCACGCTTGCCTTTCTGGTCAGGTGGTATTTGGTCGGTAAACGTTCCTGGTGGATGGCCTTGTGTGCCGTTGGAATACATACGTCCAGCCTCCCGATACTGGCTGTCGGGTTGTTGCCCGTCATCCAACGGAAAATGGAATGGAGAACCCTGGCCAAGTTATCGGTCATGGTCGTCTTGGCAGCGGTATTCTTTTTCTTTGTAGGTGGATACTTGGCACACCTGCCATTCATCGGCTATATCTTTGCGAGAGCCACAGACTATGAACGGTTGCTGGCTACCGATTCCTGGCAGACCGAAGTCGGATTACAGTCCTCCATGATTGTCCTGTTGCTGCTGTTGGGCGGAATGATTGTCTTTCTCTATCGGAAATTGGAATCATCGGTCCTGTATGTCTTCATCAACCTGAATCTGTTGCTTCTCTTGATGATGATTGTCTGCCATATCGGAGAAATGTACTATCTGCTGATGAGGTATTTCTTCTATATCTATGCCTTTCAGAATGTCCTGTTCCTGATCTTCCTGCATGAGAACCGCTTCTTTCAGAGGACGGTTCCCCAGTTGTCTGTTGTGGCATTCATGATTGGTTATTTCTATTATCAGTTTTCACACAACATCTTCAGTTACATACCGGTACTGGAGGCGTTGGTTTATCCTTTACCTGTCTATTTAATCATTTAGCGGATATGACGAAACTATTGGTATTTCATCCTACGATTGCGCCTTATCGCATCGATTTTTTCAACGACTTGTATGCGGCTTTCGACACACACGTCTGCTTGAAGTATTGGAATCTCCGTGACCAGACGCTCGATTATGAGAAAATCTATTCCCGTTTTACCTTCCGGCCCATCTATCTCAAGGAGATGTTCCGGTGGGGACAACGTTCGTTCAGTAAAGGGCATTGGACCTATCTGGACCAATATGAACCGGATGTTGTATTGACGGACGAGTATGGCTGGAGTACAATGTGTGTATTGTTTCATCGCTGGATCAAGAGAAAGAAGTATAAGGTAGTTGCTCTTTGCGATGACAGTTTCGACATGGTATCCCGTCAGAACGATCATTCTTGGATACATCGGTTGGCCCGGCGATGGCTCGCTCCTCGGGTGGACGATATCATCGTGGTAGAACCTAGAGTAGAAGACTGGTACTGGTTTTATTATCAAAAGGGATTTTATTTCCCGATCATTCAAAATGATAAGATGGTTCGTAAGTTGTATGCAGAGGCTTTGGAAGGAGCCGATAGACTCCGTTCGAAGCACCAGTTGGAAGGGAAGCGTGTCTTTCTGTTTGTGGGACGCCTAGTTGCCTTGAAGAATGTCAAGACCATTCTACGGGCCTTTGCCCATTTGGACCAGCAGGAAAACTTTCTCGTGATTGTAGGAGATGGGCCGGAAATGGTTTCTTTGAAAAGCCTGGCTCGAAATCTGAATGTTCAGGTGCTGTTTACCGGACATCTGGAAGGGAATGCCTTGTATGCCTGGTATCTGTTGGCCGATGTATTTGTGTTGGCGAGTTACAAGGAGGCTTTTGGTGCCGTGACCAACGAAGCCTTGATGGCCGGTTGTTATGCGCTGGTTTCCCGGAATGCCGGTTCTTCTTGCCTGATAGAAAAGGGAATCAACGGGTTTACTTTTTATCCGATGGATGTCGAGGAACTGGCACTGCGGATGAAGGAAGTACTCCAACTGCCAAGGGTGCGTGAAGTCGATGGATGGAGAGAAAGTCAGATGAAAATATCCTATCAGGAGTGTATACAGCGTTTGGTTACTCATCTTCGTCAGTTGTCCCATGGATAAGCCCCGTATTCTTTTCATTACCCCATTGCCTCCTCCCGTGCATGGTTCGGCCATGGTCAGCCGTTATTTGCAGGAAAGCAAAGGGTTACAGGAACGGTATCAGCCTACATTCGTGAATCTCTCCACTTCCCGGAAGATGAATGAAATTGGGAAACGGAGCCTCTGGAAGATGGTTCGCTTTGTGGGAACGTACGGCAAGGTCTTGTCACAACTGCTCACGCATCGGTACGATTTGTGTTACTTGGCGATTACTTGTCAGGGAATCGGCTTTCTGAAGGATGCCCCTTTTGTACTGCTCTGCAAGTGCTTTTGCAAGAGGGTTGTGGTTCATCAGCACAACAAGGGCATGAGTCGGGTGGTGCATCGTTTCCCTTACCGTTGGTTGCTTCCGTGGGTATATCGCAACCTGGATGTCATTCTGCTTTCTTGGAGGCTTTATCCGGATATCATGGAAGTGGTTCCTCCCCAAAAGATTTGGATATGTCCCAATGGGATTCCGGAAGCGGAGAATAGGGAGCCGTCTATCCGGTCGGGCCTTCCTCACTTGCTGTTCTTGTCCAATCTGGTGGAGAGCAAGGGCGTTTGGATCTTGCTGGATGCTTGCCGGCAACTGAAAGAAAGGGGACATCGCTTTGTGTGTCATCTGGTGGGAGGAGAAAGCAAGGAAATCAATCGGGAGCGGTTCCAGCAGGAGGTGATGGCTAGAGAGTTGGAAGATTGTGTCTTCTATGTAGGACCGCAGTATGGGGCGGATAAGGAACGTTATTTCCACGAGGCGACTGTCTTTGTCCAACCCACTTTCGAGGATTGTTTCCCGCTGACTATCTTGGAAGCCATGGCACATGGACTCCCGATAGTCTCGACGGACGAAGGGGCTATCCCCGACATGGTCATCGATGGCGAAACCGGTTTTGTCTGTCCGCGGAAGAAGGTGGAGCCATTGGTTAATTCGATTGAAAAATTGTTGGTTGACAAGGAGTTATGTAAACAAATGGGTGAGAAAGGCCGTTTAAGGTACAAGGAAAAATATACCATGAAGACTTTCGAAAAGAAGTTCCTGGATATTCTTTCCGAAATACTAAACTAGCCTTTTTATGGAGAAATTCTTTGACATTCAGTACGAGTTCAACAAAGAACTCGTATGGGAGCGTATTGACTCCCAGATCGCATTGGGAAAGCCGGACTATATTTGTGTAGCCGACGGAGTGGTAGTGAATCATGTACAGCGGGATCCGGATTATCGGCAGACGGTCAATAACGGCATGTTTGCTATCTGTGACAGTGGTTGGGTTCCTCTCTATCTCCGGTGGATCTATGGCATCCATCGCTCCCAGTACTGCGGTCCGATGATATTCAAGGATGTAGTGAGCCAAGGCAAATACCGCATGATTTTCTTGGGAACCGACCGCCAGACCTTGGACAGTCTTCGCCAGAAACTGGCCCTGTTGAATCCGGCCGTGATGGGGATGACCTTCTGTGAACTGCCCTATCGGTCGGTAGAGGATTTTGATTATCCGGCCATAGCGAAAATGATTGAAGAAGATGGTGCTCTAATTATTTGGATTGCCTTGGGTGCTCCCAAGCAGGATTATTTCATGCGGAGACTGAAGCCTTATCTTAAGCGAGGAGTCATGATTGGAGTAGGTGCGGCCTTCCATTTCTACAGTGGAATCGGCGAACGTCGTGCTCCCGATTGGGTGGTCCGTATGCACCTGGAGTTTGTATACCGTATTTTCCAGAGCCCCAAGAAACAGATGACCCGATGCCTGGGAATTGTCACTTCCTTACCGGGGATGTTGTTGGGAGAATGGAAACGAAAGAAAAATCAGGGTTACACGGTTTAGTGTAACCCTGATTCTTTTTCATTCCCATACCCATATCCGTATCCATACGTATGTCCATATCCATACTTATACCCGTAACTGTAGTTCACTTTGTTTTTCTTCTTCCGCAAGTCGATGCCATTGATAACGACCGCAATCGGACAGAAACTGCTTTGTTCCTTCAGCGTGTTGATGTATTGGAAAGCCGATTTAGGCGTATGGTCGGCACGGCAGACATAGACACACAAGTCTGCTACACGGCTGATGATGGACGTGTCGGTAACCAGAGCGATAGGAGCCGTATCCAGTATCACATAGTCGTATTTCTCCTTCAGTTGCTGGATTACATCGTCCAGTTTCGTGCGTGAAACCAGTTCCGTCGGGTTAGGAGGGATGTTTCCTCTGGGGAACAGATCCAGGTTCGGACTGATACCCGAAGGAAGAATCCATTCGGACAGTTCGGTCTGCTCGGATTGAGTCAGGTAGTTGGTAATTCCTTGCGTCCCGCTGTTGAGGCCGAACACCTTGTCCAATCCGGACTTACGGATATCCAATCCGATGATAATGACCTTTTTACCTAGATAAGCCAGACTGACAGCCAGGTTACCCGCTACAAACGACTTCCCGTCGGACGGTTGGGAAGAAGTGATCATGATGACCTTTTCCTTCGGTTTCAGCATGAAGAGCAGATTGGTACGGAGACTTCGGAACGTTTCTTCCATCAGGTTGTTCTTGTTCTCATGAATCACGATGGTCCCCCGTACACTTTCCGCTACATTGCCTAGCGGTATTTCCGCCAGAATAGGAAGCGAACAAAGTTTTTCTACATCTTTCCGGTTCTCGATCTTGTATTTCATCAGGTCCATGATATAGATGATGCCCACGGGAATGATTACACCGATAACCAAGGCAGCCAGGAAATATACGTCCTTTTTAGGCGAGATAGGCGACTTGCCGGCCATGGGGATTTCGATGATACGTCCGTTGCTGGCTGTCGATGCCAGCGTGATGGCATTTTCCTCCCTTTTCTGCAACAGCATGGTATAGAGATTTGCCTTGATTTCCTGCTGACGGGCAATGCTCATGTACTCCTTTTCCTGTGTCGGTGCATCGCTGATGCGCCCCTCGTGTTTCCGTGCCTCCCGTTGAAGGTTCTTCTCCGTCATTTCCAGTCCACGGAGCACACTGCTGACGGTGGTTTGTACCGTCGAGCGCATGGCTTCGATACCCAAGTTCAGGTTGATGACCGCCGGGTTGTTCTCGGAAGAAGTCCGTAACAAGCGTTTCCGTTCGATGACCATCGTGTTGTATTGGTTGATGACATGCGCCAGATTCGCATCCTGAATACCCACATTGGCCGGAATGACCTCGTGCTGGTGCTCCGGCTGACTGATGTATTGGGCCAAATCCTGGATGAGGCCGATTTGCGTCTTGTTTTCCGCCAGTTGTTGTTCGTATTTCGCCGTTTCCTGCAAGGCCATCTGCGCATCATTCGTCAAGTCGGTCAGTCGGGCCTGTTGCTTGAAATGCGCCATCCGGTCCTCGGTGCTGCCCAATTCCCGGTCGATGATGGCAATTCGTTCTTCGATGAAGTCGGCCGTCTTCTGTGCCACCTCATTTTTCTCTTCGTTTGCATCCTGGTTGTAACTTTCCACCAGTTGGTAGATAAAGTCCACCCCTCGTTGCTTGACAGTATTCTTGACATGGATCTGTGCGATGGTAGTCGTCTTGGAGACAGCATCCACGCCCAGGTTTGCAGCATAAGTGGCCGCACATCCGTTCGGACTGGCAATCTGTACCTTCATTTTCATGGCCTCTTCCGAGAGGGGAGTAAAAGTGATGACCCCGATTTCCGAAGGAAAGGCTACGGGCAACTCCTCGAATACCTGTTTTGTGGTTTTGGACTGTCCGTGGTAGGTATATTCCATTTTCATTTTCAGGGGCTGGTCGGGTACATAGTCCAGATACAAGGTAACCGGCTCCTCCAGTTTGTCGGCTTCTTCGGGACTCATGTATACCTTGATGGGTTCATTCCCATAGAGCGGGATGTCATACCCGAAAGCACGTTCCTTGCTGTGCGAGACGTACAGTCCCAGTTGGCTGACCACTTTCCGGATGAGAGTCTGCGATTTCAGGATCTGCAGTTCGTTGTCAAAATTGTTGGTCATGCTGATCATGCCTATCTCCTGAATGGCCGTCAAGGCATTGTTGTTCCGGTTGGACTGATGCTCCTCTTCCTTGATCAGCACAGCCGACTGGATGTCATAAACAGGGATTTGATACCGGAGATAGAGGAAGGCGATGCCCATACAGAGTACGATGCTGAGGACAAACCACGGAGCATATACCCAATATTTGAAAAAGATGGCATACAGGTTGATGCCCTCTTCCTGCTTGTTGCTAAGTTTTGTTTCAGTCATGGAGAATTATTTGAAGATGGTTACTAATAAACTGGCCAAGGATACCAGGATAGAAGTCGCGCTTACCCATAGCGAGGTGCTTTGTCCGATGTCCGAATTCTTGGCCTTGGTCTTGTTGGGACTCACGTAAAGGATATCGTTTTGTTGCAGGTAATAGTATGGACTGTTGACGATATCCGCCCGATTCAGGTCCAGTAAGACGATTTCCTTTTCTCCGTCCTCTTTTTCCCGCACCAGTTTCACATTGTCACGCAACCCCCAGATGGTCATGTCTCCCGCCATGGCGAGTGCTTCCAGCACATTTACCTTTTCATTGCTTACGGTAAAAGTACCCGGATGAGCCACTTCTCCCAGTACGGAAATCTTGTAGTTCACCATCCGCACGGTAACGATTGGAACTTCCTTGAGGTAAGGTTTCAGCCTTTCCCGAATCATGCTTTCCGCCTCGTGCTTGGTCAGCCCTCCCAGGTGCAATACCCCCAGCACCGGAAAACGGATGTTCCCCTGATTGTCCACCAGATAGTGTTGGAGAGTAGGCTGTTGCGTCAAGGTCTGTCGGCTGGCAGAGGAACTGGCCGATTGTACGGTCAGGTTGAAAGGCGTAGCCGCTTCCGGATCCGATGTGTTGACGGTAATGGTCAGCAAGTCCTTGGGCATAATCTGGGCATCAAACAAGGAGAGCGAGTCCGGTGCATCATTTACCGATGCGATGTTTTGCAGATACGGGATTTTCTGGTAGGACGTACAACTGCTGACCAGTCCGATGCATAACCATCCGCACAGGATAAGCATGGTTTTCTGGAAGATACGTCCGAAGAACCCAGGCTTGGGTGCCGGTTCCTCTTTCCCTCCATGGATCATCCGATAGATGCTTCCCCAATCAGGCAGTCCCCCCAGGTTCCGGTCGTCTATCCAGAGATCCGCCCTGATTTTTCTTTCCGTATAGTCTTTTTCTTCCGGATAATTCCGGTTGACGGCATAAAATTCCAATCCCCGTTCCCGACAAAAACGCACGGCATCTTCCAGCAGTTTGCCTTCTCTGACGGTCCACAAGATGATTCGGTGTTGTTCTTCGACCAGTTTTTTCAATGTTTCAATAGCGAAAGGCTTTTCCGGGCCAATGGCAGGATAATGGTGATCCACGATGGTACCATCAAAATCTACAGCGATAATCATGTTTGTTTTGTTCTAATGAATGAATCGTATGTTTGTTTTCATCAGAACAAGCAGTGGGAGGGGATTGTTTAAGGGAAAATAGAAAAGGCTTCCATTTTGTGGAAGCCTGTTTCAAGTCTTTTATCTTTCTGCTCGCATCGGATTGTTCAGGAAATCCTCGTATGCCAGTCGGATACCGTCTTTCAGTTCAGTACGGTATTTCCAACCCAGTTTTTCCGCCTTGCTTACATCCAGCAGTTTTCGGGGTGTTCCGTTCGGTTTGCTGGTATCCCAAAGAATCTCTCCCTGATAACCTACCGTTTCAGCCACCAATTCAGTCAGTTCCTTGATGCTCAATTCCTTGCCCGTACCCGCATTGACAGTCTCATCACCACTATAATGATTCATCAGGAACACGCACAAGTTTGCCAAGTCGTCCACATAAAGGAATTCCCTCAATGGCGAACCATCCCCCCAGCAGGTTACCGATGACAAACCCGCTTCTTTGGCTTCATGGAAACGACGGATCAAGGCCGGCAACACATGACTGTGTGTCGGATGATAGTTGTCGTTTGGACCATAGAGATTGGTAGGCATCACGCTGATGTAGTCTGTCCCATATTGCTTGTTCAGGAACTCACAATATTTCAAACCCGATATCTTGGCCAAGGCATACGCCTCGTTGGTCTTTTCCAACTCGCCCGTAAGCAGACACGATTCCGGCATCGGTTGCGGAGCCAGTCGCGGATAGATACAACTGGAACCCAAGAACAACAGTTTCTTGCATCCGTTCTTCCAAGAAGCATGTATCACGTTCATTTCCAGCATCATGTTGTCGTACATGAAGTCGGCCAATGCCGATTGGTTGGCGATGATTCCGCCCACTTTGGCGGCTGCTAGGAATACATATTCCGGCTTTTCTTCGGCGAAGAAGCGTTCTACGGCTTCCTGTCGGCAGAGGTCCAGTTCGGCGTGTGTACGTGTGAGGATATTTGTATATCCTTCTCGTTGGAGCTCACGGATAATGGCGGAACCCACCATCCCTCTGTGACCTGCTACGTATATTTTACTATTCTTTTTCATTTGTTTTGTTTGTTGATGTAATCTTTTCATTTTTCTTTTGCACGAACAAAAGAAAAACGAAACAAAAAGAAAATTCGCCGTCTGCACTTTTTAGGCTACTCCATTACTTTTTTCCGCTAAACAAAAAGAACTCGCTTCGCTCAAACAGCTTTTTGTTTTTAACGCTCCAAAAAGCAATTCCGCTTCACGCCAAAAAAGTGAGGCCGGAACTTGATGTTGAGTCCTCCGTTAGAGGACCGGCCTTTAGTGGAGGAGCGTGAAGAATTTTTTGCTCTTTCCCGTGAAGAAGAAAAAGCTGTTTGAGCGTAAGCGAGTTCTTTTTCTTTAGGGAAAGAGTGAAAAATTTAGCTCCGGAACGGCAGCCGGCAGTCTTTCTTTTTTGTTATCTTTTTTCTTTCTGCTGCCAGAAAGAAAAAAGTAAGAGCATTTACAAAAACTATATTTGCGCCTTCATATGAAGCTTCTTCACAAACTTCATATCATGTTCCACCATGATACGAACCAATTCCGGGAACGAAGTCTTGCTTGGATTCCAGCCCAACAAGGTCTTTGCCTTGGTCGGATCCCCCAATAACTGGTCTACTTCACACGGACGAAAATATTTCGGATCCACTTCCACCAGCGAACGTCCCGTTGCTACATCAATACCCTTTTCATTCACCCCTTCGCCTTCCCAACGCAGTTCGATGCCTGCTTCTTTGAAAGCCAAAGTTGCAAATTCACGTACCGTATGATATTCCCCGGTAGCGATGACAAAATCCTCCGGTGTCTCATGCTGCAACATCAGCCACATACATTCCACATAGTCCTTGGCATAACCCCAGTCACGGAGAGAATCCATGTTCCCCAAATACAACTTGTCCTGATAGCCCTGTGCGATACGGGCTGCAGCCAATGTAATCTTACGGGTTACAAATGTCTCGCCACGACGTTCACTTTCATGGTTGAACAAGATACCGTTTACGGCAAACATGCCATAACTTTCGCGATAGTTCTTGCTTATCCAGAAGCCATATTGCTTGGCTACCCCGTATGGAGAGCGCGGATAGAAAGGAGTCGTTTCCTTTTGAGGCACTTCTTGTACCTTACCGAAAAGTTCCGACGTAGATGCCTGATAGATACGACAAGTTTTCTCTAGTCCACAGATACGGACCGCTTCCAGGAGACGGAGCGTACCTACCGCATCCGCTTCCGCTGTATATTCAGGCACATCGAAACTTACCTTCACATGGCTTTGCGCCGCCAAGTTGTAGATTTCTGTTGGATGAATGTCGCTGATGATGCGGATCAGTGAACTGCTGTCCGTCATATCCCCCCAATGAAGGTTGATGACTCGGCCTTTCTTCATGTCCCTTACCCACTCATCTAAGTAAAGATGTTCGATACGTGCCGTGTTGAACGAAGAAGAACGGCGTAGAATGCCGTGTACTTCATATCCTTTCTCTATCAGGAACTCAGCCAAAAAAGACCCGTCCTGTCCTGTAATACCAGTAATTAATGCAACTTTTCTCATGTTTAGTTTTTCTTTATAAAAAAGAAGTAGGCTGTATTGTTTAGAATACAGCCTATTTTGTTCGTTGATTTACTTCTTTCTTACTTGTTTTCTTCGGGTGTGGTCAACCCTTCTTTCACTTTTTTCCAAAGGTCTACACCGAAGAGAACCCAGGCAGCAGCGGCTGCTACAAAAAGGAAGACTGTACCTACTAGAATCATCTTTCCGCTAGTGCCCGATGGCTGGAGAGGAACCGATGCCGGTTCTACCACAGCGAATACCGGTTTCGCTTCCTGTACCTTGGCCTTGGCCATTTGGAGTTGGGCAGCCACGTTGCTATACACTTGCAAGGCCAAGTTCATATCATTCTGGAGACGTTCCTGCTCGATGCGTACGCTTTGCAGAATCACGTTGTTGTTCGCATCCGAATACTTGGCATACTTTTCCTGTGCCTCGTAATATTCCTTTTGGCGTTGTTGGTACAATTCTTCCCAATACTTGCAGTCGTCTTCCGCTTTGGATACACGGTACTTGGTAATGTGTTCTTGGAGTTTTACGACTACAGTATCTGTCATAATCGCTGCTACCAATGGATCCTGCATAGTTACCGATACGGTGGTTACGCCCGTCTTTTTATCCACATTGGCAATAATCATACCTTTCAAGCCTGCTACGGTACGTGCCTGTTCTGCGGTTAGGTGGAAAGGATTGATAACCTCTTTTCCATCCTGTTCCTCTTCAGACTTGAAAAGGGATAGTACACCGCCGATGGCCTTGAATGGGAGAGACATTACCGTACTCATGAGTGAACTGCTGGTATATTCCTTCAAGTATCCTACCAAAGTGGTATCCGGTTGTTCTTTATCGATGGTTTTTACCGGTGTATCCATCAGGTCCAAAATGAATGGGGTAGAAGATACAATGTCTGGATAAAGTTGGATATTCAGCGCGTCCGCATCACTACCCATACTTAAACCACCTACGCCCAGCATGGAGGCAATACCCGATAAGCCACCGCCACCTCCTTTACTCGATTCTGGAGCGAGGGTCACACTGGCAGTATATTGCTTGGGAGTAGTCAAGGCAATGATCACACCCACAATCACGGCGATACCTGCCACCTTGAATAACAACTTGCGAGCCGCCCACAATTTGCGGGCATACTCCATCAAGTCAATTTCCATTTCGTCCTCTTCCTGGTATTGAGGTACGTTCTTGTATTCTTTATTTTCCGTCATGACTCCTTATTTTAAGATATTAGCAATAGAAGCTGCTGTCAAGCCCAATGAACCGAGAGAAGATGCGATACCCATGATGGATTGAAGGTTCCATTTTTCTGCCTTGGTCTTGTCCTTGATAGGTACGATGATTTCGCATCCCGGTTGTACCATGCCTCTACCGGCACCGTTCACCTTTGCTACTTGTCCGTTCATGTAAATAATGAAGACCTTAGTCTTGCGAGCCCCGTTGGCATAACCACCGGCCTGGCTGATGTAGTCCTTTACGGTCATCTTCTTGTTGTAGGCCACGGTGTTCGGGAACATTACCGCACCATTGATTTTTACAGTGTTCACCAATTCCGGTAAGATCAATTGGTCACCTTCACGAAGAACGATGTCCGCATCGCTACCCGGATTATTCAAGGCTGCCTCCAAGTCAATACCTACAGAATAGTTGGTTTCAGCATCCAATTTCAAGGAATCCATGTTGGCATTCCCCATTTCGCGCTGCATCATTTCCATCACATCCTTCATGCGGGCAATTTCTTCGGCATTCGCCTTTCTCATCAACTTGGCCCCCTTTACGTATGCGTATGGAGTGACACCCCCTGCTTTCTTGACTAAGTCGCTCAAGCGTTCGCTCTTGTTAGTCAAGGCATACGTACCATCATACAAAATTTCACCGGTTATAGTAACATTCACTTGCTGTTGGTAGCCTGGACTGCGGCGTACATACACTTGGTCGTATGGTTCCAATACGAAACCCGCTTCACCGTCTACCACAAAGCCGTCCTTCAAAGCGAAGGTATACATTTCACCGATGGTAGCGCTAACTTCTGTACTCTTTCTATCCTTGATTCGGCGAGAAACGTCTACTTTCACGGTCGAAGCCGATTCCAGCAAACCACCTGCCTGAATGATCAAGTCTTCCAAAGTCATGTTGTCAGCGAAGATATACTTACCCGGACGAGCCACTTCACCGAATACTTCCACATTACCCAAGTCCTTCAAGTCGTGGATGCTCGGGATATACAATACATCGTTACGTTTCAAGGCAATGTCCGGCTTGGTACCGTTCAGAATACCCTTCATATCCACCTGGATGATTTCGCGGGTCAAGTCTTCGCGTTGGCGGTGCAAGACAGCACGACCCAAGAAGGCATCTGCCATCACGCCATCCGCTTTTTCCACCAATTGCTTCACGGTGTTCAAGTCGCCACCGAACTGGTAGATACCCGGACGATAGACAGCCCCCTTGATTTCCAACTTGTTCTCGAAGCGGTTCAAGATAGCTTCTGCCGTAATCACGTCACCATCCTTCAATTGGAATACGGTGTAATCCATATCATCTACCGTAAAGATCTGGTATTCCTTACCGTTCTGTCTCACCAATTTCATGGAACGGGTGTACGCATCGCTAGTGAAGTTACCCGCATATTTCAAGAGAGTAGCCACCGTTTCGTTGCTCTTCATTTCATACTTCATCGGACGCTTCACGTTACCTTCAATCTTAACCAAGGCTTCGTATGGCGATACGATGATCACGTCGCCTTCCTGCAAGCTGATGTCATCCTTGGTCTTGCCCTGCATGATGAAGTCGTATATATCCACATGGGCAATGGCTTTGCCGTTTCTCACCACCTGAATGTTACGCAAACTACCGATTTCGCTTACCCCGCCTGCGCTGTACAAAGCGTGGAATACGGTGGAGAAAGCAGAGAGGGCATACGTACCCGGTTGGTATACTTCACCCATCACATTCACTTGGATGGTGCGACTGTTACCCAAAGATACCTTGATGTGCGATGTCGGGTTTTCGTCGGACAGACCTGCATAGATCTTGTTCAATTCCTTGCGAAGATAGCTGGTAGCTTGGTTCACGGTCATTCCGTTCAAGAAAACCAATCCCAAGTTTTCGATACTGATCGCACCATCCGGCGAAATGGTTTCCTGGATAGAAACCTGACTGGTACCCCAGATATCGATAATGACCTGGTCGCCTGCTCCCAAACGATAGTTGGATGGAGTAGGGAGGTTGGTGCTCGGTTCGAAAGTGAGGTTGTTGGTATTGAAAATGTTTCGTCCGAATACTTGGTCTTCTGTTGCTTCTTCCTTGAAGATGGTAATGTTGTCCGAAACCAAGTTACCATTTTGGTCCAACTTGAGGGTCAATGTTTGTCCTTCAGTGATTTCGCCGTTAGTGACGAAGCGGCTAACGTTACCTGATTTTTGATTTCCGTTTTCAAAATCGAAATCAGATCCTACATATTCTTTGTCCGAAGCCAAGTTGTCATTCTCCTTGGTGCGAGTACGGTCTGCCTTGGCTGATGCAGCGGTACCCTTACCGCCTTTCTGTCCTTGTTCATAGAGCTTCTTCACACGTTCCGCCTGTTCACGGGTAACACCACGGCGTGCTAACTCAGTGGCAATCTGCTGTTGGCTCTTGCCTTGCTTCAAGCCCATTTCCACATACTCCATTACCTGCTTATCGCTCATTCCGCCTCCTTGCGCCCATGGAGTAGCCGAAAAGCCCAGCAATAGTAAGCATAAAATCAATGATTTCTTCAACATAAATAGGGTATTTAACGTTATGATTTACTTATAAGTATATAAAACGGAACAAAGGTACGTAAAAACTTTGACATGAATGAAAAAAGAGGATTGTTTTTGTGAAACAATCCTCTTTTTTTAGTTATAAGCCTTTGAAGTTATGAGTTATAAGTTATGAGTTTTTAATCCCTTCGGAAAATATCTCGAGTATACACTTTTTCCTGTACATCATCCAATACACTATCATAGCGGTTGGCAATGATAGCCTGACTCTGTTCCTTGAACGCTTGGAGATCATTCACCACCCGGCTGCCAAAGAAGAAGGAGCCGTCCGGTAGGGTCGGTTCGTAGATGATGACCGTAGCGCCCTTTGCCTTGATGCGCTTCATCACACCCTGAATAGAACTTTGGCGGAAGTTGTCGCTACCTGTTTTCATGGTGAGGCGGTAGACTCCAACAACGGGGAGTTGAGAGTTGATAGATGATAAATGAGAGTTATAAGTGTTGTTGCTGGTATAATCGTACCAACCGGCCAGTTTTAATACTTGGTCGGCGATGAAGTCCTTGCGGGTGCGATTGCTTTCTACAATGGCACTCATCATGTTCTGAGGTACTTGGTCGTAGTTGGCCAAGAGCTGCTTGGTATCTTTCGGGAGGCAATATCCACCATAACCGAAGCTCGGATTATTGTAGTGCGTGCCTATGCGTGGATCCAGTCCTACACCCTTGATGATATCTTGGGTACTCAAGCCTTTCATTTCGGCGTATGTGTCCAGTTCGTTGAAGTAACTTACGCGGAGTGCCAGGTATGTATTGGCGAAGAGCTTTACGGCTTCGGCTTCGGTTAGTCCCATGAACAACAAAGGGATACCTTTGTTGAGTTTTGAGTTATGAGTTATGAGTTCTGAGTTGTTTTCTTCTTTATGACTATTTCCTATGGCGCCTTCTACTAAGAGATGGGCGAAGGTTTCGGCGGCTTGTTCCAGTCTTTTGTCGCCTTCGGGACGGCCCACGATGATACGGCTAGGGTAGAGGTTGTCGTATAGTGCCTTGCTCTCGCGGAGGAATTCCGGAGAGAAGAGGATGTTTTCGCTACCTGTTTTCTGGCGGATAGATTCGGTGTAGCCCACCGGAATGGTGCTCTTAATGACCATGATCGCATTTGGATTACACTTCATCACGGTATTGATAACGTTTTCCACGGCTGAGGTGTCGAAGAAGTTCTTTACGGGGTCGTAGTTGGTGGGAGCAGCAATCACTACGAAATCGGCGTCACGATAGGCAGATTCTGCATCAAGAGTTGCAACCAAGTTCAATTCTTTCTCTGCAAAATACTTCTCAATATATTCATCCTGAATCGGTGAAATGCGCTTATTGATCATCTCTACCTTTTCAGGGATGATGTCTACAGCCACCACCGGATGGTGCTGGCTCAACAGGGTGGCGATACTTAATCCTACATAGCCGGTTCCGGCTACCGCTATCTTCATGAGTTATGAGTTTTAAGTTATGAGTTATGAGTTTTCTCCTTGACGGAGTATCGATGATATACTATTTCGGGTTCATTCAGCATCATATTATGATTAAATGAATCAAGTATATAAATAAATTCATCGATTCCGATTACAGATATAGGAGGAAACTTAATATTTTTTAAAATATCAAAGTGATGATCCTCCGTAACAATGTAACTTGCATTTCCTGCTATGGCACAATCTGCAAACTTGTTGTCATCTTCATCGGTTTCTATTAATTGGAAACGGAAATGAGGATCAAGTTTGATTGTATTCTCTCGAGTTAATATGGCAGATACTATTTTCTCAGCAACCAGTGGATTGATATTTCTAGAGATAACTTCCAAATACTCTTCTATGATTTCATTGGTTATGCACAGTGTATACTTGCCGCTCAAGAATGCCAACCATACACGATGGTAAACATTTTTAGCAGAAATCGACATTAGTAATGCATTTGTATCTAAAACAATATTCATCATTTGTAAGGTGTACGTTCGTGTAATTTTCTAAATCCTTCCACTTTGGTTTCATTCAATTCACCATTTTCCCATAATCGGTCAATCTCGTCTTGGGCCTGTTGGGCAAAGAAGTCAGAAATGACCTTTTTTAAGTCATTCAAAGTTTCTTCACTTTTGATAAAGGACATCATGTCCAATATCTGAAGTTGTGCTTCGTTTAGAGTGGTTGCCATAATATTTAATTTATTATTCATTTCTGCAAACTTACACATAATTCATTAATTATCCAAATAGATCTTCGGTAGTTGCGTGATATAACACCTACATTCATGTATTTTTCTCTATAAACCTTTAAAAAGAGTTAAATCATGAACCAGAAATCGAAAGAAAGACTGCACTTCTTCTTGCAGATGGAGAAGATGCTGAGAGAGATGAATCAAGAAGCAGTAGTGGATTGTAGCGAAGCGACCTTGCAGGGTATGAAACACATTTACAAGGAGTTACGAATCGCTTTGCTCCGTGTGGAAGTGGCGAGAATTGAGCGTTTGAGGGACGAAGGGAAGATGACACCCAAGGAAGCCGTGCATCGGAAAGCCTTGTTAAGGAAGCGATGGCGATAGGAGGAGCGAATTTTGAAATTTTCGGGAGATGATTGTTTGTAATCTGTTGATAATGAGTGTGTAGGTGGTGAGGAAGTCCCGTAAATTAACAGTGTTGCGGATATGGATAAATAATCCTAAATTTGTACGAAATCAAAAATCTATTTTGAATAAATTCCCCTCTTGAGAGGGGTAGGGGTGTGTGATAATCATCCACCTGTAGGGACGCAGCGTGCTGCGTTAAAATTCTCAGAAGATGTATTCTAACACACCCCCTTCCCCCTCTCAAGAGGGGAGCGATTCAAAACGGATTTAAATAATTATTAACCTTAATCATACAACTATTCGACTATGAATACAGAAAAGTTGTCAATTAAACGGGCTCATTGCTCCTATTACGAGAATGTGAAAAGCAATCGGAATCAGGTGATTACGCTTGCGCAGTTTGTAACCGCTATCCGCTCCGAACGCTGGAAGAAGGCCGTCGAGGCCTGTCGCCGTCTCAAAGCAGCAGGAAGGTTGAAGGAAGCCGAACGCATCAAGGGAGGTCTCCCCGGTATTGTCTCCGCCGGGGTGTGCGAGGGAGGGCACTCCAAGGAAAATGTCGTTTCCATCAGCGAAAACCTGACGCTGGATGTAGACAACTATACCGGTGATATTCATGCCCTTGTCCGTCGGGTATCCGAACTTCCTTGGGTACTGGCCGCCTGGATTAGTGTGTCCGGTGAAGGAGCCAAGATTATCGTGAGGGTACAGGTGGACACCTTGGAGGAATACGAGGAACAGGCGTATCCTATTGTGGCCCAATACTTCACTCGGTTGCTCGATACGCCGATGGATATGCATTGTAAAGACCTCTCTCGTTTTTGCTTTGTTTCCTACGACCCCGATGCCTTCTATCGCGAAGAATGCGAGCCTTTCCCTTGGCGCGAAGAGTGGGAGAAGAGCCAACCGGAAACTGTGGGTGTAAAGATAGAAGAGAAGAAAGAGGAAGTGAAGACCGAATGTCGGGAATCTTCGATGAAATCGGGGGAAAATGCACCTAGCGGACTGGTGAAAAAGTTTCTGGACGACTTCATCGAACAGCGCCCCTACGTGCGCAATCATCGCCACGATTTTCAGTTGGCTTTAGGACGCGAAGCCCGTCGGGTAGGCATGAGCGAATCCGACTTTGACGAGTTGGTGAAGCAGGCCGTTTCGCGACTCTCCATGCCCGATTGCGAAGGACCCGAAATCAAGCGTAACCTGACTGATGCTTACCGTTTTGCAGAATTGAATCCGTTGAATCCTCCGCTTCGGTTGGGTTCAATGGGGCCAAAGGGTCCACGTGCACCCTTCGCACGAGAGGAGGACATGGAGGACCTGCAGGAAGAGACTAGTGCCCGCAACCGGGAGATGCGCTTGGCGTCTCCCTGCTTGCCCGACTGGATTTTCGAGTCCCTGCCGACTCTTCTGGCCGATGGGGTGAAAGTGGCGAAGGACAAGCGGCAACGTGACATGCTCTTTTTGAGTATGCTTACCAACTTGAGCGGATGCATGCCGAAGGTGAAGATGGTCTATGATGATACTGATATCTATCCGCATCTGTTTCTGGCTGTCATCGCTTCTTCGGCCAGTGGGAAAGGGGTGATGGCCCATGCAGCCCGTCTGGCTTATCCTATCCAGAAGTTGCTGGATGAGGAGAATGCCCGGAAGCAGCATCAGTATGAAGAGAACCAGATTCTGTGGGAACAAGAACGCCAACGGGCCCTGAAGGAAAAACGCAAGCCGGATATGAAACTCCGTCCGGAGCCTGTCCGCAAGAAGACCTTGATTGTTCCGGCCGACGTGTCGCGCACCCAACTGATCCAGCGTATGAGTTGTAGTCCGGACGGTATCATCCTCAATGTCAGCGAAATGGATACGCTCCGTACCGCTATGGGTGCCGAATACGGCCGTTTCGACGACCTGATGCGTGCCTGTTTCCACCATGAGATGTTCGGTTCCGACTTCAAGGGGGACAAGCAGCAGTACATGGTGTATTGTCCCAAACTCGCTTTCTGCGCATCGGGTACGCCCAGTCAGTTCTACAAACTCTGTCCGTCGGCCGAGAACGGTGCCTATAGCCGTTACCTGATTTACATGGCGGAGCAAGAGACCGAATTCCGTCTCATGTCGCCCAGCGGTTCGAGGCGCACCCGCAACGAAGTCTTCCTCGACCTTAGCGGCAAGGTGCTGGAGATGTACCGCTTCCTGAAAGAAAGTCCTACGGAGGTGAAACTCACAGCCGACCAATGGGATTGGCACCTGTCACATTACCAAGGAGTTTTGCAGAACGTGCAGTTGGAAGAATCCGAAGGACCTGTTTCGGTGGTACTTCGTCATGGACTGAATACCGCCCGTCTGGCGATGATTTTCACAGCCCTCCGCAAGTTCGATGAGCGATGGGCATTCCACGAAATGACTTGTTCGGAAGAAGATTTCCGTCGAGCGATGGCCGTGATTGAAGTGCTGCTTCATCATAGCTTGACACTTTCCACCACGTTGCGCAAGGAAGTGGGCAGTCCGATAGAGATGCGTCATTACTTTCGGGTGCTCGAAGCCCTGGAAACCCTTCCTGCGAAATTCCGGTATACCGACCTCATGGATGCCCTGCGTTCGAGCGGTATCAGCATCTCTACCGCCAAGCGCATCCGCTTCCGCTTGCTGGATATGCAAATCATTGAGCAAGAGGATGAAACCTATCGTTTCAAGAACCGGAAATGGCGGTTGGTGCTTAAGAATCGGGGAGGGGAGTTAGGTTCGCGATGAACGCATGGACCCAATGAACCTATTGAACCCCAGAGACGACCGTCTTTTTTAAAAAGATGGCCGTCTTTTTTTAAAAGATGATGAGCTTTTGGAATTTTATGCTTTTATTACCTCCAAAGCGGTTCTTCTTCCCAATTTTTAGGGAATCCCATAACGCTAATATCTATCATCGGATATTCATTTTTAATGATAAGACCACGGTCTCTTAATAGGGAAACCAACTCTTCGGGAGTGCTGTATTGCTTATTGTAGTTCATAGGTTTGTATGTAAAAAAAACGACCCGCCGATTTAAGCATTATAAAGAGGCTTGGCGGGTTCTTGCGCTGCAAAGTTAAGCATTCTTTTTATATTTGCAAACTAAAATATGAAAAAATAGTTCTTAGAAGTTCTTAAATGCTCCTTAAAGATACTAAATTCACGGTTCCCCCAAATACTTCACAATAATCTCCACTTCCTGTTTCAGAAACGAGTGGCGGTACTTGTTGTACCCCACAGCTGCCAGTTCGGCCATGAGGGATTCGTTCCGTCGCATCCAGCGATAGAGTGTCTGGAGGGCAGCCGGGCCCTCACTGTGCGGACTGTATAATTGGGCCAGATCGGCCTTGGTGTAAGACTTTAAAATCATGAGTTATGAGTTATGAGTTATGAGTTATGAGTTATGAGTTATGAGTTATGAGTTATGAGTTCTTTGAAACTTCTTCAAAGTTACTAAAAATCAGGAGGATGTGCAAGTTTAATTTTGGCTGATTCTCGACATTTCCCGACAATGTTCTACCATTCCCTACGACTCTCTTCATTTCTCGACAATGACGATAGCGAGGCATCGTATCTTTGTATTGTGATTCCGGAACACACAACAATTAATTAAAAATGAAAAATTAAAAATTGAGAAATCATCATTCGTTCGGTTTCTCGTTTTTAAGATTTCAATAGGCAAACAAATATTTTTTAATTTTTAACTTTTAATTTTTAATTTAAGAAATGGCAAGAAACGTAACTTATTCCGTAGTACCACGTATTAACCCTCGTGAAAAGAATGATCCTCCTAAGTATTATGCTCAGGCTCAGGCCAGTGGCGATGTGAACATCCGTGAGATGTCCGAACGTATCCAGGCATCCTGTACCGTGACCAAGGCCGATGTCTATGCCGTATTGGTGTCCATGGAAGACGTGATTATCGATGCATTGAAGTCCGGTGAGATTGTCCGTTTGGGCGACTTGGGCACCTTCCAGATTGGAGTGAGCGGCAAGGGAACCCTGACCGAAGAGGAGTACGATTCCTCCCTCATCCAAAAAGCACGCATCAACTTCCGTCCCGGTATCGCCCTTTCCGGCATCCTCACCAACTTGACCTACGCCAAGGTGCCGAAGAAACCGGTGCCGGCGAAGAAGGAAGAAGAAAGTAACGAAGGATTAGAAGAATAATTTCTCAGTTATGAGTTCTGAGTTATGAGTTCTGAGTTGCCGTCCGGAAGGTACACTCGTAACTCGTAATTCAGAACTCAAAAAAAACTCATAACTTTAAAAACTCAAAGCATGAATAAAAATATTTGGAGTAAAATCCTGAAAATTACTATCACTGTTCTCACCGCCATAGCCACCACTTTCGGCCTACAAGCATGCATCTAGTAAAACTCATAACTCATAACTTATAACTCATAACTATGAATGTTGTCAAACGTTCTATAACGCTAATCGTGGTGCATTGCACTGCAACCCGGGTAGATGTGGATTTCACCCAGAAAGACCTGCTGCGTTGTCATCGGGCCAAGGGAATGACCTGTGTGGGATACCACTTCTACATCCGCAAGGACGGCTACATCTGGAGCACCCGACCGCTGGAACAGGTAGGTGCCCATGCGCTGGGACATAATCAGCACAGCATTGGCATCGCCTACGAAGGCGGACTGGACGAACGGGGCCTTCCGGCCGATACACGGACGCAGAAGCAGAAGTTCTCTATGCGTGCCTTGATACGCACTCTGAAGAAGGATTTTCCGATCACAAGGGTATGCGGACACCGCGATCTGAGTCCGGACAAGAATGGCAATGGGGTGGTGGAACCCACCGAATGGTTGAAGCAGTGTCCCTGCTTCGATGTGACCACCGATGAGTGGTGTCACTAGGGACAATTCCCCTCTTGAGAGGGGTAGGGGTGTGTAATAAACATCCACAAGTATGCATTCTAACACACCCCCTTCCCCCTCTCAAGAGGGGAGATGTAATTTAGAATGATTCAAAAACGGCTGCACATGATTAAATGTGCGGCCGTTTCTTGTTTATGTCATTTAAAGTTCCTAATTTTGTACCGAATAGTTTAAAAACTATAAACATCCGTAGAGGTTATGAAAACGAACGTCTACTCTTCTGCGTCCGAATTGGAATCGATTGTCCCTGTGACAACCGACCGCGAAGCGCACCCGAAACGCTGGATTGCGGTCCTGGTGCAGATGTGTATGGAGAAGAAAGTAGGCGAACGGCTGACCAAATTAGGCGTCGAAAATTACGTACCCACCCAGACCGAAATTCGCCAGTGGAGCGACCGGAAAAAGAAGGTGGAACGCGTAGTGATTCCGATGGTGGTCTTTGTTCATACCGATGAAAAGACCGAACGCACTTTGCGTATGCATTCCTTTATCCGCAAAATCCTGACCTATCCTGGACAAACCAATGCCGCTGTCATTCCTGATGACCAGATAGACCGCCTCAAGTTCATGCTTAGACAGTCCGATTCTCCGGTGGAGATGATGGAGCAGCGTTTGCAGGTAGGAGATAAGGTGCAGATTGTCCGTGGTGCTTTGCAAGGATTGGAAGGAGAATTCTTTAAGAATGTGGATAAATCGATGGTGGCAATTCATATTGAGGCTTTGGGATATGCCTGTGTGAGTGTTTCGGTGGAAGATATTGAAATCATAAATAAGTAATAATTTTAGGAATATCGGAAAATTAATTGTTTCTTTATAGGAAATAAAGAGAAATACAATTATGATAAACACTATCAATATATCAAATCTTGGAGCGATAGAAAAAGTACAGACTGACGGTCTTGGTTCCATCAATCTTATTATTGGTCCCAACCAGTCTGGAAAGACCTTTATACTCAAGGCACTCTTTTCTGCCCTCAAAACAATCGAAACTTATAAACGTGGAAAGGAAAATCGGACAGACAAGGAAATCCTATCCGATAAACTCTATTGGACTTTTCAGGCGTCAGAGTTAGGTAATATTGTGCGTAAGGGTGAAGGCTTGATGAGTTTTTCCATGGAGTCTGATAGCCATGAACTATTTTCATTTTCATTTGGTCCTTCTACAACGAAGCACGCTAATATCGATAAAAATACTTTTGCGCCCCGTTCTTCCAATAGTATCTTTATTCCAGCTAAGGAAATCTTATCGATAAAGGATATTATTCTAGAGGCAAAGGAAGACAACCGTTTCGGTTTTGAAGAACCTTATAGTGATTTAGTCAAAGCCCTGAGTCGTACCCAGAAAGGTAAAAATTACAAATCATTCTCCGATGCCCGTCAGATAGTGGGAGAGATGGTAGGAGGACGTTTGCAATATTCGGAAGACAAGAAGGAGTGGCAGTTCCATGACAACAAGCGTCGAGTTTATGAGATAACGATGACTTCGGAAGGTGTGAAGAAACTTGCTATCCTTGACTTGCTATTAGGTAATCATTACTTGGATGACCGCTCAATCATCATTATAGATGAAATAGAAGCCAATCTTCATCCGTCGCTTATTGCTCGTCTACTTGATACGGTGATGATGCTTGCCAAGGCTGGTGTGCAGTTCTTTATAGCATCTCATTCATACTTTGTCATCAAGCGTCTTTATATCATGGCGCATAGAGAAGATGTTTCTATTCCTGTTCTTTCATTCGATGGTGGTAATTGCTACATCAGTAATCTTCGAGACGAGATGCCTAAGAATCCCATCATTGATGAGTCCATTAACCTGTATAGAGAGGAACTAAGTCTGTAAATGATGGAATTCTACGAATCGTTCATGAAATTCAGTTTTGCAGACGAAGATGTTTTCTGTATAGAGAATGATTCGCTGGTCCAAAACTCAGATCATATAAAAGCGTGCGAGTGTGTGGTTCTTCTACATCCTCAGGTCGCATTGATAGAAGCCAAGGCATCTTCTCCCAGAGAAGTGGCTGGTAGTGCGTTTATAGAAGATATTAAACAGAAATTTGCAGACTCCTTGCGTCTATTCAATGAAATAAAGAATAAGGAACATGGAGAGGAAGCTTATCTTCGTCTTCCTGTGAATCTCCGGAGTTTGACATTAAATGCCGATGACTATCTGATTTGTTTGATTGTGCATGGGCATAAACTAGAATGGTTGATAGGGTTACAAGATGCCTTTCGTGAAGCCCTGCGTGAAGTAATAGAACAATGGAACATCAAGGACTACAAAGTAAAAGTTTATAACGAGGAAATGGCACTCGAAAAACGACTGATTGTAGCATATGTTCCGAAAGAACAACGAGATATCTTACGTGAACCTAATGGAAACATCAGTCAGGAAAAGATGAAGGAATGGTTTGATTGTGAAAAATAGTTTTTAATAAGATCTGTAATTTGATATTTACTAGAAGTAATCTTTGTTCGTTTTTGGAAACAATTATTATCCCTAACGGGAATGTCAAGTTGGATTTCTCTAAGGAATACTCTGAGTATCGACAATGGAAGAAGGATAGAAATGGTCAAAATGTAAGTGTTAAAGTCTTTAGCTTGGAAAAGTCTATAAATGCGAAAGATATGATTGCATGGTTAAGAGTCAACAAACCTGTTGATTAATCATTTTTCGTTATGATGCTTGCTTAGATGATGTGGCTGATAAAGTCTATACGAGAGATATTTTCCGTAGGAATTAGTCTTGATAAAAATAACATTATGCAAAAAAATAATATAGCTCTTATTACAGGTGTGACCGGACAAGACGGTTCATACCTAAGCGAATTCCTACTTGAAAAAGGATATGAAGTACACGGTATTATTCGCCGTAGTTCGGTAGACTATCGTGAACGTATTGCACATCTGGAAGGTGTACCTAACTTTCACCTCCATTATGCTGATATGTCTGACTCTATGTCACTTGTCAAGTTGGTGGGTAAGGTGAAGCCGACTGAAATTTATAATTTGGCAGCTCAATCACATGTACAGGTGTCATTCGATGCCCCTGAATTTACGGCTGATGTGGATGCAGTAGGGGTTCTTCGTGTTTTGGAAGCCGTACGTACCAATCATTTGGAAAATACATGTAGAATCTATCAGGCATCTACTTCGGAACTTTACGGCAAAGTGGAGGAGGTACCACAGAATGAAAATACGCCTTTCCATCCATATTCTCCATACGCTGTAGCTAAACTCTACGGTTTCTGGATTGTCAAGGAATACCGTGAAGCCTACAATATGTACTGTTGTTCCGGTATCCTCTTCAACCATGAATCAGAACGTAGAGGTGAAACTTTTGTTACTCGCAAGATTACCCTTGCTGCTTCACGTATCGCGCAGGGAAAGCAGGATTGCCTCTATTTGGGCAACATGGATTCGCTTCGCGACTGGGGTTATGCGAAAGACTATGTGGAATGTATGTGGCTCATTCTTCAACAAGAGAAGCCAGAAGACTTCGTTATTGCTACAGGGATACAGCATTCTGTACGTGAGTTTACCCAACTTGCCTTTCAATATGCTGGTATTGAATTGAAGTTCGAAGGAAAAGATATAGACGAAAAGGGTATTTGTGTATCCGTAACCAACCCTGCCAATGAGCACCTTATTGGCAAGACCTTAGTGGCTGTTTCTGAGGACTTCTATCGTCCGACCGATGTCGTGAATCTTTGGGGCGATCCAACTAAGGCTAAGACTAAACTTGGATGGAATCCACAGACTACTTCCTTCGAACAACTCGTGAAAATTATGGTAGAACACGATATGGCTAAGGTTGCAGCAGACACCATGGCATCCAAGGTACGTACCAACTTAGCAGAATATCTTGAAAAAGGAATTGTGAAATGATGGAGAAAAACAGTAAAATATATGTTGCCGGACATCGGGGTATGGTAGGAAGCGCCATTGTTCGTGAGCTCCAACGACAAGGATATACGAATATCATCACTCGTACCCATGCTGAACTTGACCTTACCCGACAGGCTGAAGTGGAAGCCTTCTTCCAACAAGAACGTCCCGAGTACGTTTTTTTGGCAGCCGCTAAGGTAGGAGGCATTATTGCGAACCAGAGTGCCTTGGCCGACTTTATGTACGACAACATGATTCTCGAGATGAACGTCATCCATGCCGCTTGGCAGAATGGATGCAAGAAATTGGAATTTCTGGGATCTTCATGCATCTATCCACGCTTGGCACCACAGCCGATGCCGGAAAGTTGTTTGCTCACCTCTGCATTGGAACCTACCAACGAAGCATACGCCCTTGCCAAGATTTCAGGTTTGAAATATTGTGAATACTTGAATCGCCAGTATGGTACAGACTTTATCAGCCTGATGCCTACCAACCTATATGGCCCTAACGATAACTACCATCCTGAACACTCTCATGTGCTTCCTGCCCTTATCCGTCGCTTCCATGAAGCTAAGGAGGCAGGTCTTCAGGAAGTGACCTGTTGGGGAGATGGAACTCCGATGCGTGAATTTCTTTATGTAGACGACCTTGCTAACCTCTGCGTGTTCCTGATGAACCACTATAGCGGCAATGAAACCGTCAATGCAGGTACAGGTAAAGAAGTATCCATCAAGGAACTTACCGAATTGGTGGCCAAAGTGGTAGGTTATGAAGGCAATATTCTATGGGATACAAGTCGTCCGAATGGTACTCCGCGTAAACTTCTCGATGTTTCCAAGGCAGAGCGTTTAGGATGGAAATACCGCACCGAACTAGAAGACGGTATCCGTCTTTCGTATGCCGATTTCTTGAATAATCCGATGCGTGCAGAACGATAATATATAATATAATAATGAATAAGAAAGTTTTCGTCAGTGGTTGTTACGACTTGCTTCATAGCGGTCATGTGGAGTTTTTCAAGCAAGCCTCCCAGTTTGGTGATCTCTATGTAGGTATCGGTTCGGATGCTACCTATTTAGAATATAAGCACCGTAAGCCTATGTTCCCTCAAGAGGAACGCTTGTTTATGGTACAAAATATCAAGGCCGTAAAAGAGGCATACATTAACGAGGGTAGTGGAGTCATTGACTTTCTCCCGACGCTGGACATCGTAAAACCCGACATCTTTGTGGTGAATGCTGAAGGGGGTAGTGATACTAAGCGTCAGATTTGCGAAGAACGCGGCATCCAGTATATCGAGTTGCAACGTACACCAGCAGAAGGCTTACAAGCCAGAAGTTCTAGTTCCCTCAAAGCTGCTCTCAGCACCCAACAAGAGGAAACAACACAGAACTCAGAACTCAGAACTCAGAACTCTGGAATTCCTACAAGATTGGATTTGGCCGGTACTTGGATAGACCAACCTTATGTAAGTATGCATCATCCGGGATGGGCTATCACCATTTCGTTGGAACCTACCTTTGAAGTTCGCGACAGATGTGGTTTGAGTACCAGCACCCGTAACATGATTCAAAAAATATGGCCAGTGAAGCTGCCTAAGATGGATTCAGAGATGCTGGCTCGTTTGGTTTTCTGTTTTGAAAATAACCCTGAACGTGAAGACGGACACATTTCTGGAGCACAAGATTCGATTGGTATCTGTGTGCCAGGTCTTTGCCGTCATTATTACGACAATAATTTCTGGCCAAAGAAGATTGAAAGTACTAATGACGAAATGACTCTTCGCTTCTTGGAAGAACATTTGGTCATGGTTCCGATGGAACCTCGTAAGCTTGGATGTTCGGTAGTAGAGGGAAAAGACATTACAGAAAGTAAAGTCCGTGCGCTGGCAGATGCTGCCGATGCTTGTTGGAAGGCTATTTTGAATCGTGATCTTGAAGCTTTTGCTACTGCTTACAAAGCTTCTTTTGAAGCACAAGTATCTATGTTTCCAGGTATGGTTACACCTACTTACATTGGACATCCTGAACAGGATAACCGATACATTGCCGATACCATTGCTTATTTTAGTGCTATGGATGATGTTCTTGCTTGGAAGATGCCGGGAGCAGGTGGGGGAGGATACTTGGCGTTAGTAGTAAAGAATGCAAAAGCGTTTATCGAGCAACACTCGGTAGCTTTTGAAATCCATATACGTAGAGAGTAACAACTCATAACTTATAACTCATAACTCATAATTCAAAACATGAAGGGAATCGTATTAGCAGGTGGTAGCGGTACTCGTTTGTACCCCATTACCAAAGGAATTAGTAAACAGTTGATGCCTATTTATGACAAACCGATGGTGTATTATCCGATCAGTGTGCTCATGCTCGCAGGTATCAGAGAAATCTTAATTATTTCTACTCCTTATGACCTCCCAGGATTTAAGAGACTGCTGGGTGACGGTTCCGATTATGGAGTGAAGTTTGAATATGCAGAACAACCATCACCAGATGGGTTGGCACAAGCTTTTACCATTGGTAAGGATTTCATTGGTGATGATAGCGCCTGTCTCGTATTGGGTGATAATATCTTCCACGGTGCCGGCTTTACCAGTATGTTGAAGGAGGCTGTACGTGCGGCTGATGAAGATAAGAAGGCAACGGTATTCGGTTATTGGGTGAGCGATCCTGAACGCTACGGTGTCGCAGAATTCGATAAGGAAGGCAATTGCTTAAGCATTGAAGAAAAACCTGCACATCCGAAGAGCAATTACGCCGTAGTAGGTTTATATTTCTATCCCAATAAGGTGGTAGATGTAGCTGCTAATATCCAACCGTCTGCTCGTGGTGAATACGAAATCACTACAGTAAATCAGGAATTCTTGAAGGATGGTGAATTGAAGGTACAAACTCTCGGACGTGGTTTTGCATGGCTCGATACGGGTACTCATGATTCATTGTCAGAAGCATCTACTTATATCGAAGTGTTGGAAAAGCGTCAGGGTTTGAAGGTAGCTTGTCTCGAAGGTATCGCATACCGCCAAGGTTGGATCACGGAAGAACGTATGCGTGAATTGGCTCAGCCGATGATTAAGAACCAATACGGTCAGTACCTCTTAAAGGTTATCGACGAACTTAAAGAAACAGGAAAAGCAAACCTCGATTAAAACTCATAAATCATAACTTAGAACTCATAACTCATGAAGAATATCGTAATTACCGGTGGAGCCGGTTTCATTGGTTCACATGTTGTTAGATTGTTTGTGAACAAATATCCTGAGTACAATATCATCAACTTGGACAAGCTTACCTATGCAGGTAACTTGGCAAACCTTAAGGATGTAGAAGACAAGCCGAACTACAAGTTCGTGAAGATGGACATCTGCGACTTCGAAGCATTCTACCAGTTGATGCAGGACGAGAAAGTAGATGGCATTATCCATTTGGCAGCCGAAAGTCATGTAGACCGTTCCATCAAGGATCCATTTACCTTTGCGAAGACCAATGTCATGGGTACACTGGCTTTGCTCCAGGCAGCCAAGTTGTATTGGGAGTCATTGCCGGAAAAGTACGAAGGCAAGCGCTTCTACCACATCTCTACTGATGAGGTATACGGTGCATTGAGCATGAATCATCCGGAAGGTATTGAACCTCCGTTTAAGACCGTCGCTTCATCAGAAGGTCACAAAGCCTATGGTGATGATTTCTTCTATGAAACAACTAAGTACAATCCGCACTCACCCTACTCTGCATCGAAGGCGAGTTCAGACCACTTCGTACGCGCGTACCATGATACGTACGGCATGCCGACCATCGTGACTAACTGCTCGAACAACTATGGTCCGTATCAGTTCCCGGAAAAGTTGATTCCGCTGTTTATCAACAACATCCGTAACGGCAAGCCACTTCCAGTATATGGTAAGGGTGAAAATGTACGCGACTGGCTCTTCGTCGAAGACCATGCCCGTGCGATAGATGTGATTTTCCATGAAGGTAAGACAGCTGAGACTTATAACATTGGTGGTTTCAACGAATGGAAGAACATTGATCTGATCAAGGTAATGATTAAAACCGTAGACCGCATTTTGGGCAATCCAGAAGGGCACTCTGAAAAGCTGATTACCTACGTAACAGACCGTCTCGGCCACGATGCCCGTTACGCTATCGATAGCACCAAACTCCAGAAGGAACTCGGTTGGGAACCAAGCCTCCAGTTCGAAGAAGGTATAGAAAAGACTGTACGCTGGTATCTCGATAATCAAGAGTGGATGGATAACATCACTTCTGGTGAATACGAAAAGTACTATCAAGAAATGTACAAGAACTCATAATTCATGGCTTTTAACTCATAACTCAAAAATATGAAAGTAACGAGTTACTTCGCTCCCATATAATAATCGTCTGATTAATGCAATTAGTACTGTTATCAGGAGGCTCTGGCAAACGCCTATGGCCCCTTTCAAATAATGCAAGAAGCAAACAGTTCCTTCCACTCCTTGAGAAAGAGGACGGAAGTATGGAAAGCATGGTGCAACGTGTAGTAAGACAGGCTCAGGAAGCCAATCTTACTACCGATATTACTCTTGCTACCAATGCCAACCAATTAGATATTATCACCAACCAGTTAGGTGATACCGTTTCTGTAGTTACAGAACCAGAAAGAAGAGATACCTTTCCTGCAATCGCCTTGGCAGCATCCTACCTCAGTTTGGCAAAGAACTGCTCAGAAGATGAGGTAGTAGTCATTATGCCTTGTGACCCGTATACCGAGATAGGCTATTTTGAAACCATCGGACGTATGGTAGAGTGCGTCAAACAGGATGTGGCAGAACTCGTACTTATGGGCATCACTCCAACCTATCCAAGTGAGAAATACGGTTACGTTGTTCCTGTGGTTTGTCATTCTGAGCATAGCGAAGGATCTATTTTCCATAGAGTAGCCCGTTTTACCGAAAAACCAACTACTGCTGTTGCCGAAGAACTCCTCAAACAAAACGCCTTTTGGAATGGTGGTGTCTTTGCTTTCCGATTAGGTTATATGATGGATATTGTACGTAAGTACATCATATCTGACAGCTTTGAGGATACCCGAGCACGCTATAGTGGGTTCCCTAAGATCTCGTTTGATTATGAAGTGGCAGAGAAAGCACAGTCTGTAGCTGTAGTTCCTTTCAATGGTCAGTGGAAAGACTTGGGCACATGGAATACTTTAACAGACGAATTGAAGAAGTCTCTTTTGGGTAATGCTGTAATGGGTAGTCATTGCGAGAACACCCATGTTATTAATGAACTCCAGAATCCTATCTATGTAGATGGATTAAAGGATGTAGTGGTGGCTGCTTGTCCAGATGGAATCTTGGTATGCGGTAAAGAATATGCAGAAGATATCAAGAAAGCAGTAGAGAATCTTACACCAAGACCGATGTACGAGGAAAGACGTTGGGGAACCTATAGGGTACTCGATAACACCATCTATGCCGATGGTAATCATGCATTGACCAAAAGTATTACCCTCAAGCCTGGAAAGAATATTAGTTACCAGATTCACCACCAACGCGTCGAAACTTGGACATTCACCCAAGGTGAAGGCATCTTTGTTCTCGATGGAGTAGAGCAGCATGTAAAGGCTGGTGATACCGTACATATTCCTGTAGAACACTATCATGCAATCAAGGCACTTACTGAACTTACCTTTATCGAGGTGCAGTGTGGCAATCCGTTGATTGAAGAGGATATTGAGAGGTATGAGTGGAAGTGGAAATAATCAATCTGTAGAAAACGTAAATATTTAAAATTCATAATGGAAGTAATCAAAACCGCTATAGAAGGCTTAGTCATCATTGAGCCTAAAGTATTCAATGATGCCCGAGGATATTTCTTTGAATCATTTTCTCAACGAGAATTCGAAGAGAAAGTACGCAAGATAAATTTTGTGCAGGATAACGAAAGCATGTCTTCTTATGGAGTCATGAGAGGCCTACACTTCCAAGCACCTCCTTTTACCCAGAGCAAACTCGTACGATGTGTCAAAGGTAAGGTGCTCGATGTAGCTGTAGATATCCGTAAGGGTAGTCCTACTTATGGTCAGCATGTAGCCGTAGAACTCTCTGAGGACAATCACCGTCAGTTCTTCGTGCCTAGAGGCTTTGCTCATGGCTTTGCTGTTCTCAGCGAAACCGCCATCTTCCAGTACAAGTGCGACAATTTCTATGCCCCACAGGCAGATGGAGGAATCAGCATCAAGGATGATACCCTTGGCATTGATTGGCAGATTCCCACAGAGAATTCCATCCTTTCTGAAAAAGACATTAACCACTTTTGTCTGAAGGATTTCGATTCTCCATTTGATTATAGTATGAACCTTTATCCAGAGTTTGATTGATATGAATATTCTTGTAACAGGAGCCAATGGACAGTTAGGCAATGAAATGAGAATCGTTGCTCAAGGCAGCAAAGATAAATACATTTTTACCGATGTTGCAGAATTGGACATCACCAATCTAGAAGCCATTCGCAACATGGTAAAGGCTGAAGATGTAAATATCATCATTAATTGTGCAGCATATACTAATGTAGATAAGGCAGAAGAGGATGTGGAGTTTTGCGAACTCCTTAACGCAACAGCACCCCAGTACCTTGCTATTGCTATGAAAGAGGTAGATGGCCTGTTGGTACACATATCCACAGACTATGTCTTTGGAGGTGATCCATACAATACTCCTTGCACAGAGGACAAGAAAGGTACTCCTACAGGAGTATATGGTCTAAGCAAACTCCATGGAGAGCAAAACATTCTGCAGGTAGGCTGCCATCATTTGATTATCCGTACTGCATGGCTCTACAGCGAGTTTGGAAAAAATTTCGTGAAGACCATGCTCAACCTTACTGCTACCAAACCACAGCTCAAGGTAGTCTTCGACCAGACAGGTACACCAACCTATGCATACGATTTAGCATCCGCTATTTTTGATATAGTAGAGAATCGTAAATACGAAGGCAATGATGGTGTTTATCATTATAGTAACGAAGGAGTATGCAGTTGGTTCGACTTCACCAAGATGATTCAGCAAATAGCAGTTGAACTCAAAACTCAACACTCAGAACTTATCATTCAATGTGACATCCAGCCTTGTCACTCCAATGAGTTCCCAAGTCCGGTAACACGTCCAAGTTTTAGCGTGCTGGACAAGACCAAGATAAAGCAAACTTTTGGTATCTCCGTGCCATATTGGACCGATAGTGTGAAGAAGTGTATAAAGAATTTGAACACTGAAAACTCATAGTTCAAAGTTCATAACTCATTCGATTATGGGGTACGGTTACGCTCTGAGTTCCCTTAGACTCATTTAGGAATCAGAGAAAGTACAAGTAAAGTACGCTGATTAACCTGATTTTTTATAAAAGAAATAACCTTTTGTAATCGTTAGAAATAATTTATTTATAAAATGTTTAAGTCTTCGTATGTCAGAAACAATTCATAGTAATAAAAGAATTGCAAAAAACACAATGTATCTATACATAAGGATGCTGCTTACTATGGCCATTGGTCTTTATGCGTCCCGAGTAGTACTACAAGTTTTAGGAGAGTCTGATTATGGCTTATATAATGTCGTTGGTGGAGTACTTACGATGTTTACTATGGTTAGTTCTGCATTACAAGTAGGAACGCAAAGGTTCTTGAGTTTTGCTATTGGAGAAGGTGATGAATCGAAATTAAAACAAACATTTTCAATCGCTTTGTTTTTTCATATTATTATTGCACTAATAGTATTGCTCTTAGCGGAATCCATAGGATTATGGTTTCTAAATAATTATTTAAACATTCCGCATGGTCGTGAGAATGCAGCACATTGGATATATCAGTTCACAATCATAAGTTTTGTTTTTTCCTTTTTACAAGTACCGTTTCAATCATGTATTATAGCTCATGAGAAAATGTCTATATATGCATATATGAGCATATATGAAACGGTAACAAAATTATTTATAGTTTTAATACTTCCTTATATACCTTTAGATAAATTAATCTCATATGGTGCTTTATTACTTTTATTAAATATTACATCTATTCTGATTTATAATTGTTACTGTAGAAAACAATTTTTAGAATGTAGATTTTCTATAAAAGTAGATAAGAAAATGGCTAAGGATTTAGTGTCATATAGTGGTTGGAATATTTTAGGTGGTAGCGCAAACGTTTTCTCAAATCAAGGAATAAATATATTATTAAATATATTTTGTGGTACAATTATAAATGCAGCACGTGGCTTAGCCTCTTCAATAAGTTCTTTGTTGTTTAACTTTGTGATGAATTTTCAAATGGCTGCAAATCCCCAAATTGTCAAATTATATGCAGCTAAAGAATTGGATAAATTTCACAAGCTAATAACTGATAATTGCAAGATTGTTACTTATTTATTTTTGGTATTAGCTATTCCTGCTTTTTTAGAAATAGATTTTTTATTGGAATTATGGCTTGGTGAATTTCCGAAGTATACAAACATTTTTATTAAAATCTCATTAATGGAGATATATTTAAGAACTGTAAATCAACCTATATTATATTCAATACATGCATCTGGGAAGATGAAATGGCAGAATATCATATCAAGTTCCCTCTTATTTCTAACGTTTCCGATAAGTTTTTTTGTATTAAAGGCAGGTTTCTCTCCAGTGCTTGTTTACATTATTACAACGATTTTATGGGGAGCTAATAATATTGTATGTTTGTATTTTTCACATATTTATACAAGCCTTTCAATTAAAGAAACTATAATAAAAGTATATTTGAATACCTTTATTGGTGGAGCAATAATGTTTATAGTTCCATTCTTTCTTCAATCTCATTTTCAACTGGGTTGGTCAAGGTTTATTATTACCTGTATCTCAAGTATATTTACTTCTGTCATAGTAATTTACTATTTAGGTATAACAAAAGAAGCGAGACATTTTATATTATATAAAATAAAAAAAATGAGGATTAGCGGATAAAATAGTTCAGAAGATTTATTGTGTCATATATGAGTATAATATACATTTCTCAATACTTGTTAATTTTATTATTTATAATGGCTGCAGCATTATTTCTATTTTCTAACTTAGACCGTAAAAATAACTATGCGTTGCTGTCTTTATATTTAATATCTCTTGTTGTTATAGCTGTGACAAGACCTGAAACAACAGCTGATACAGATAATTATTATGCAGGATTTTTGACAGGCTCTTTCTCTGAACGCATGGAACCTATGTATGCTTTAATCGTATCGTTTGCGAGATTGTTCCCTTTTCCTGTTCTCATTGGTTTCACGATATATGCTATAATGTCTGTGAAGCCTAGATTTTCGTTTATAAAGAAGTATTCAACTTCAGTATGGGCGTCTGTTTTAGTATATATGTCATATTGCTATGTGGCTCAAGATATTGTAGCGATGAGGTCTTCTGTTGCCAGCGTTTTGTTATTATATATAATTGATTTCAAATTACGCGGAGAGAAAAGAAAAATGCTTTTATGTATATTTATAGCTATACTTTTTCATTATACAGCAATAGCATTTTTTGTGTTGTTTTTTGTGGATGCAGAAAAAAAACAGAGAAGGCTTTATTTATCATTACTTTTGGGATGCTATATATTGTGTTTTAACGGGTTTGATATCAGATATATATTATTACCATTTATCGATATATCGTTTCTTGAATATAATCTTATTCATTACATTAGTTCAACTAATGAAGTTTATGGAACAATAAATGGTCCTCAGATTTTACGCATTACAACATGTGTATTTTTTTGGATTAATATTGATAAAATAGTTCAGTTGTATCCCAATGCTTTACTTTTTTTAAAAATATTTACCATATCTTTATGTATGTTCCCTGTTTTTTCATCAATAGACATTATGGGGTATCGCTTTTATGAATTATTTTCAAGTGCAGAGATTTTATTATTGCCAATTTGTTTTATGGGTGCATTACGAAAACCTGTTTTTTACAAAACCGCAATACTGATATATACATCTTATTTCTTTTTTAATTCTATTACTAGTTTAGCATATTGGGATCCTGCAAGTTTTTAATATTATGAAGTTTTTATTATCAAAGATAACAATTAAATGTGCATTTTTTTTAGGAGAATTATTTGGTTTTATATCACGTATATTTAATGAATCATTATATATTAGGTGTAATCAAATTTCTTACGGTTTCTATACAAGTAGGAATAAATATAAGTTCAAAACTTTTGGGAGTAACTCTGTTATTAAACGTTCTGTTAAATTTGTGAATCCGCAGAATATTTCTATTGGATGTAATACGGTTCTTGATAATTATTGCGTTATTGAGACATGGTGTGATAAAGTTAATGGCTACGGAAATGTAATAATAGGAAATAATTGTTCTATAGGAGAATATTCTCACATATCTTCAGTTAATAAAATAAAAATAGGAGATAATTTGTTAACAGGACGATTCGTATTAATAACAGATAATTCTCATGGCGGAATTAATTATGATAGTTTGTTAATCCCCCCTTATCAACGCGATATTATTAGTAAAGGGCCTGTCATCATTGGAAATAATGTTTGGATTGGAGATAAGGTTACAATATTAGCAGGTATTTCAATTGGGGATGGGGCTGTAATTGCGGCTAATGCTGTTGTCACTCATGATGTTCCACCTTATAGTTTAGTTGGAGGAATCCCAGGAAAAGTAATAAAAAATGTATGATAAATATTTAATATAACCTAGTATGAATAAAAAGATTAAAGTGTTTGCTCTTTATTTACCACAGTTCCATTGTATCCCAGAAAATGATAAATTTTGGGGTAAGGGTTTTACAGATTGGGTAACGGTTAAAAAAGCAAAACCAGTTTATGAAGGTCATGATCAGCCAAAAGTACCATATAATAAAAACTATTATGATTTATCTTTTGAAGAAAATGTTGAGTGGCAGACAGAACTTGCTAGTAAGTATGGTGTATATGGTTTCGGTGTATATCACTATTGGTTCAATAACGAACAAAATTTATTAACTAGACCAGCTGAAATATTAAGAGATAGTAAAACCAGTAAAGTAAAATACTTTTACATTTGGGATAATAACAATTGGAAGAGAAGTTGGAGTAATGTTAGTGGCAATGCATGGGCACCTATAGCTGATAATATTGCTAAAAAAACAGGACCTGCTATCATGGTTCCATATATATTAGGAGGTCCTAAGGATTGGGAAAATCATTATAATTATTTAAGAAGCCATTTTCGTTCTGCTAATTATGAAAAAATAGATAATAAGCCAATATTTGGCATTATATCTTATAAAAGTGATATGTATGAGATGTGCCAGCTCTGGGATAAACTTGCTAAAGAGGATGGTTTTGCCGGTATTCATTTTGTTTTGCTTAGAGGACGGAAAAATGAAAAAATTAATTGGGCATATAAATATACATATCAACCTCATTATGTATCGTTATGGTACAAAAGTTTGTTTAAAAAGGTACTACATAAGGTATTTAAAATAAAGGAGAAGGAACAAATTATTCCTCGTTATTTTGATTATGACAATATTTGGAATAAGATACTTGCTCAATCTTCTAAAGATAAGGATAAAAGTCTTATACATGGAGGTTTTGTTGATTATGATGATTCGCCAAGAAGAGGTAATACTAAAAGTTGTATTGTAAGAGGGGCTTCTCCTGAGAAATTTAGATATTATTTTAGCAAGTTAGTAGACATTACAAGGAAGCAAAATAAGGAATATATTTTCTTGACAGCTTGGAATGAGTGGGGAGAAGGTGCTTTCCTAGAACCTGACGAGTCAAATCAATTTAAGTATCTTGATGCTCTGAAAGATGCTATAAATTCTATATGATAGGTACAAGAACATATTAATTGTATTTCTGATGAATAATTATATAAGAAAGATAATCAATCGAATAGGTGCTTTGTTTAGAGGTTTGATTAAATGGTCTTACAAGTTTTATTTATGTGATATTAAGGCTTCTGATGAAGCTATTGATGTTGTTATTCCTATTATACCTAAGGACTTAGATATATTTCCATTGTGTTTAGATGGTATTAGAGTGAATGTTGCAAATAAGATTGAAAATATCTACATTGTTGGTCCGAGAAATGAAAGGATAATTAATTATTGTAATCAAGAAAAATTAATATTTGTTGATGAAAACGATGTTTTAGGATTTTCTGTCAAAGAAGTTAATTTTGTGACTGATGGTGGTGTAGATAGAAGCGGATGGATGTTTCAACAATTTTTAAAATTGTCTGGGAATATAGGAACTTGTAGGCATTTTGTTACAATTGATTCGGATCACATTTTAATAAATAAACATGTTTTTTTGACGAATGAAGATAAGTATGTTTTCTATAGGTCGTCCGAATTTAATTTAAGCTATTATTTATTTAATAACATATTACTTAAAAAAAACAAGCTTCCTCTTTTATCGTATGTAGCTCATAAGATGATTTTTGATAAACAAGAATTAGAAATTTTAAAAAGTTTCATAGAGAAATCTACAAATAATAAGTGGTATAACGGGATATTGCAAATGATTGACAGGAAGGTATCTTCGCCTTTTTCAGAATTTGAATTGTATGGGACTTTTGTTAATCCTAATAAATACATTAGTGTTTATTGGAATGAAAAAACATTACTTAGGGATGAAATTAACACTTTAGACAATTTGAAAGAGAAGTATAATAAATATCTAAGTGTGACTTTTCCTGAGTACTTAAATTAATTTATAATTAGTAATCTTGTATTCAAAAAAAGATAAACAGAAATGGTCGTAATAAGAATTTGGGGTGGTATTGGGAATCAGATATTTCAATATGTATTTGGGGAATATTTGCGCTATAAATATAACCAAGAAGTAAGGTATGATGATGGTTCTTATAATGGTGTAGATATACTTCGAAAAAAAGAATTAGATATTATTGATGCTAAAATAGAGTATGATGCAACATATGCATTCAGCCAGTGTCGTGGTGTAAAAAATCGTATTTTACGAACTCTATTTAATTTAACCCCTCAGAAACATTTGATTATAGAAAATTCTACCAAACTACCTACTATCTTTAAGAAAGGACACCTATATTATTTTCAAGGATATTGGCAGTCTATAAAATATTATGATTGGCTTAAACAAAATGTTCCTAACTTTAATATTAAACCAAAAAATAGTTCTATTGAACTAGAATTGTATATGAATATGATTAGTGAGTATAAAGAGAGTGTCTCCTTACATATTAGAAGAGGGGATTACTTCTTGCCTCATAATGTAAATATTTATGGTGTCTGCACAAAAGATTATTATCATAATGCAATTAATCAAATTTTGAAAATTTATAAAGAAGCAAAATTCTTTGTTTTTACCGATGATATAGATTGGGTGCAAAACAATATAAATTTACCAATAGATTCTGTTATTATACCTAATTATAATATTCCTCAATTTTCATATATTGATCTAATGTCTCAATGCAAGCATCATATTATATCTAATAGTTCTTTTAGTTGGTGGGGAGCAGTATTGAATGAACAAAATAATGCAATCGTAATAAGTCCTGATAAATGGACATTTACTTCAGCGGCTACAATAGCTTTAAATAGGTGGATAAAGCAATCTTGTTAATCCCGTCTTCGTTATATTTTTTTCTAAACTTTTAATAACAAATCATTAATGAGATTCAGTATAATAGTTCCTATCTATGGTGTAGAACAATATATAAGAAAGTGCTTAGATAGTATATTATTTCAAAAATATAAAGACTTTGAAGCGATTCTCGTAGATGATGGTTCGAAAGATAACTGTCCTACAATTTGTGATGAGTATGCAGTTAAAGATTCTCGCTTTAAAGTAATTCATAAAGAAAATGGTGGAATTGTTAGTGCTAGGCAGATAGGTGTAGAAACTGCATCTGGGGAGTATGTGATATGCATTGATGGAGATGATTGGATTACTCCCGATTATTTAGATGATTTTTCTAATATTATAGATAAATATACTCCAGATGTTCTAGTTTGTAATAGTATATATGCTTATCCGAATAAGAACGTTGAAATACATAATAATTTAAGGGAAGGGTATTATAGTCGAGAGGATTTGGAAAAAGATATATTTCCTAGTCTCATTTATCAAAGTAATAATAGGAGAGGTTTTCCTGCACAACTTTGGGCAAAAGCCTTCAATCGTGAAATTTATCAGCAACAGCAGTTGGTGAATGTTGTTGTAAATATGGGAGAAGATAGGGCTTGTGTGATACCAACCATATATCATTCAAACTCGATGTATGTTTTAAAAACGTGTGGCTATTATTATCGACAGATACCAACTTCAATCACTAAGGTAAAGAAACCTTTTAGGACTGATGGCCCTAGTTTGATTTACGAACATCTGAGTAAACAATTAGATTTAGATAAGTTTAATTTGCAGGAACAACTGTATAGGGGAACGTGTCATAGTCTATTTAATGTATGTAAAAGTCAGTTCTATTCTACTGAAGATTATTGGAAGACAATAAAGAAAATAGATGATCTATTGAATCATTCTATTTATGATGAATGTATTAGGAATGCTTCATTTAATTATTCTTTATCAAGAAAATTAATGCATTTAGCTTTAAAATATAGATTATTCTTATTGATGTATTTGTATTCAAGAAGAAGCTAACAACCGAAATCAATAATTATTGTAATGTTTAAGACATATACTTATAAATTCCAGAATATTATCATTGTGGAAAATGAGAATGCCATATAATTTATAGATATAGGTAATAAAAAAATAAAAATATATGAAATCTTATAAACAGTTGTTTAACGAGTGGGCGCAAAAGACAACTTTACTTCATGAAATGACTGATGAAGAACGTAAAGAAGTTCAACAAAAGTTATTGACGATGTATAATGATATAAGAACTGTTTGTATACAGCATAATCTTACATTAGTATTAGGAGGAGGTAGTTGCCTTGGCGCTATTCGACATAAAGGGCTTATTCCATGGGATGATGACCTTGATTTAAATATGCCTAGAAAAGACTATAATCAATTGATATCGCTGTTAACAGAAGGGGCGTTGGGGGATAAGTACGAGTTCCGTTATCCTGATGGTAAGATGTATAGTAGAACAGCTTTCTTAAAAATATATTTGAAGGATACTGTTTATGAAGATGTGTTTGGTGATAATGCGCTATATCCACAAGGGCTTTTTATTGATGTTTTTCCTATTGAAGGTATACCATCTTTTAAACTATGGCGTTCAATAAAAGGATATTTAGCAAATTTTCTACGTTTGATAAGTAATTGCGTTTTAGAGAGCGAATATGATAGTAATAGTGTTAAACAGGCTATTAGTGATTCTCCAGCATTATTAAGAATGATTAATAGGAGACGTTTTATCGGTAAATGTTTTTCTTTTTTAAGTTCTAAAAGGTGGATGTTCTTATTTGATAGATTAGTTGCTGATGAACGAATTACTCCATTTGTGACAGTGCCCACGGGAAGGAAACTATATAATGGTGAAATTATAGAATCATCAAAATTGTTCCCTACAATTGAAGTTCCATTCGAGGATATTAAAGCGGATGTTTATCATGACTATCATGCATATCTTACAATGATGTATGGAGATTATATGCAAGTTCCTCCTGTTGAGAAACGTGAGCGACATTTTATTAAAACAATAAAATTGTAAAGACGTTATGAATATTCCTGTAATTTTTGCCGGAGGCTCAGGTAGTCGTATGAATACCAAGTCGCGTCCGAAACAGTTTTTGGATTTAAATGGTAAACCTATTATTATCTATACCATTGAGCTTTTTGATAATCATCCTGAGATTGATGCTATCGTTGTTGTTTGTTTGGAAAGTTGGATTCCATTTCTTGAAAAGATGCTCAAAAAGTTTGAGATAAGCAAGGTTGTGAGGGTTATCTCTGGTGGTATCTCTGGTCAAGATAGTATATTTAAAGGACTTTGTGCAGCTGAAGAATATGTTCATGATCAGGGTGATGAGAATGCGATTGTTTTAATTCATGATGGAGTAAGACCGCTTATTACAGAGGAGACCATTACAGATAATATCGTGAAAGTAAAAGAGTGTGGTAGTTGCATCACTACTGTCCCAGCTATTGAAACTGTTATTGTGGATCGACACGATGGTATGCTTGATATTCCCAAAAGAAGTGATTGTATGATGGCACGTGCACCTCAAAGTTTTTATCTCAAGGATATTATTGATGCCCATCGCAAGAGTCAAGCAGAAGGAAAAACGGATTTTATAGATTCTTGTTCTTTAATGAGTTATTATGGATTTAAACTCGGACTTGTACAAGGTCCAATGGAAAATATTAAGATAACTACACCCACGGATTATTTTGTACTTCGTGCAATGGTAGAAGTGCATGAAAATCAACAGATTTTTGGATATTAGGATGAATTGGTATGAATGTAAATATTTAATAGCTTCAGATCTTAAAAGAGAAATTAAGGGGAAGCTATCTTTTTCTCGTTTTTTTATAGTTATTGCATAAAGGAGTCTGTGAAGGTATCTGTATGGTTGAGATTAGGAACCTTTCTGATGACTAAAAGATCTTTTATTCATCGTTTGTTATATTATTTTGTAAAGGTTTACTATAAGCATATCGAACACAAGACTGGTATCCAAGTACCAATTGGTGCGCATATAGCAGAAGGGTTGAAATTCTTCCATCATGGTTGCATTATCATCGCTCAATCTGCAACGATAGGTAAAAACGCAAGCATACACCAAGGTGTAACAATTGGAAGGGTATTTGCAGGAAATAAAGCAGGTGTTCCAACAATAGGTGATAATGTAGTTATTTTTGCAGGAGCTAAAATCCTAGGAAATGTCAAAGTAGGTGATGGAGCGGTGATAGGAGCAAATGCTGTTGTAGTTAAGGATGTTCCTGCAAATGCGGTTGTTGCAGGAATACCTGCTAAAGTGATATCAGAAGATAGCAATAAATGTTTTAACAAGATGTGGGGAGAAGCTTTCTCTCATGGTTATTATGAATAATATACAACAAAAAGATATTTGGGAATTTGCCAAGAATTTTAATCTTTCAGAGTCCCTTTTTAATAGTAGATTTTTGATAACAGGAGCAACTGGTCTTATTGGTTCAACCTTAGTGAGATGTCTTCTGGCTTTAAACAAGGGCATTGAGATATTTTGTCCGGTACGTAATCTCTCTAAAGCATATTCGATGCTTGGTGATGATTGTGCTAATCTTCATTTTGTAGAGTCTGACTTAATGGAATATCTCAATGGATTATCTGAAAAAGATAATTTTCAGTATATAGTCCATTGTGCAAGTCCCACTGCAGGTAAATATATGACAGAGCATCCAGTGGAAACCTATATGCTTGCAATAGATTCTACTCGAGCCATTTTGGAGTATGGACGGAAAAATGCTGTAAAAGGTATTGTATATGTATCTTCATTGGAATATTATGGTCAGAATTTCGACGATAAAATAATAACAGAAGATATGCAAGGATATGTTGATAATGCCGATTCTCGAAGTTCTTATCCATTAGGAAAACGTGCAGCAGAATACCTTTGTGCAGCTTATTCACATCAATATGGCATAAATGTAAAAATAGCTAGATTGACTCAAACCTTTGGTGCAGGTGTGGCTGCTGATGACAATAGAGTGTTTGCTCAATTCGCCCGTAGTATCATAACTAATACTGATATTGTTTTGCATACAAAAGGTGATTCTGCAAAACCATATTGCTATACTACTGATTGTGTTTCTGCTATATTGTATATATTGCTAAAAGGAAATAATGGAGAAGCATATAATGTAGCAAATTCAGAAACTTATATATCAATTCGTGAAATGGCAGAATTCCTTCGTGATAATTTTAATCCTAATGTTAGAGTTTTCATAGAGGAACATCCAGAAATGGGATATGCTCCAGTGACAAAACTTCATTTGTCAACAGAGAAATTAGAGTCTCTAGGTTGGAAACCGCAATATAACTTAAAGGGAATGTTTGATAGATTAATAGCGGATATGAGAGAATCCAATATATAATAATGTCTTAAGTTGCAATTGTTTATAGTTCAGATTAAGATTAAATGTTTTAATGAAGAGTATGAAAAGAGCATTAGTATTGGCTTCTGTTGCCTCTATGATAGACCAATTTAACATGCCAAATATCCGCTTGATGAAAGAGATGGGGTATGAGGTGGATGTGGCAACTAATTTCCAGAAAGGTAGCACCTGTAGTGATGAGAAAATAGCAGCTTTAAAGCAAACTCTTCAGGAGATGAATGTTAGGTGTTTCCAGATTGACTTTTCTCGCAATGTGTTGAACATTGATGAGAATATAAAAGCATATAAGCAAACGAAAAAGATAATTGATGATAATAACTATACATTGATTCATAGTCATTCACCTATCGGAGGTTTCTTGTCTCGTATAGCAGCACGAAATGCCAGAAAGAATGGAACCAAGATGGTTTATACTGCTCATGGATTCCACTTTTTTAAGGGGGCTCCTTTAATTAACTGGTTGATTTTTTATCCTATAGAGAAGTTCTGTAGTTGTTGGACGGATGTTTTGGTAACCATTACGCATGAGGATTATCAGTTGGCTCAAAAGAAAATGTATGCCAAAGAGGTGGTGTATGTTCCAGGAGTAGGTATCAATACGGTTACTTTTGCTCCGAAGGAAGTCGACATTGTTGTTAATGCAAGTAAGCGTAAGGAGTTAGGCCTTGCTATGACAGATACCGTGATGCTTTCTGTTGGTGAACTAAATAAGAACAAGAATCACGAAATTGTACTTAGAGCAATGGCTCAGTTAGGTCGTTCTGATTTGCATTATGTGATTGCCGGTAGAGGGATTCTCAAAGAACATCTTGAGCAGTTGGCAAAGGAGCTTGGTGTAAGTAATCAGTTACACCTTTTGGGATTCAGAACGGATGTGAAGGATCTCTTCAAAATGGCGGATTTCTTTGCTCATCCTTCATTCCGTGAAGGATTGTCGGTTGCTGTTATGGAAGCTATGGCTAATGGATTACCAGTTATCTGTACTGAAATCAGAGGTAATACAGACTTGATAGAGGATAACAAGGGTGGCTATCTGTTCAAGCCTGCAGTACAGGAAACTGCCTATCTGGCATTGAAGAAGATTATGGAATCTATAGATAGAAAGGCTATGGGTTTATATAACTTGAAGAAAGCTGAGGGGCTTGATATTAAGGCTGTTCTTGAGGTGATGAGAAGGATTTATGGTAAATGACTTAAAAATTGACAGAATGAAGAAAGTTCTAATTACAGGTGCTGGTAGCTATGTAGGCGAGAGCGTAAGGAGATATATAATGGCAAAAGAGCCGTCGTACCAGATTGATGCTGTGGATACGATGGGGGATAACTGGAAAAAGGCGGACTATAGCCAGTATGAGGTAGTGTTTCATGTAGCGGGTATTGCGCATGTGAATGCAGACCCGAAGATGGAGCCTCTTTACTATAAGGTGAACCGTGACTTGACGATTGAGGTGGCTCGTCATGCTCAAGATGCTGGTGTTAAGCAGTTTATCTTTATGTCGAGTCAGATTGTGTTTCACGAGAGCCAGTCACTGAAAACAGAAGTATTGACTGCTGAGACGAAGCCTAACCCGAATGGATTTTATGGTGATAGCAAACTGCAGGCGGAAGAAGGATTGAAGGCTCTGCGTGCAGAGGGGGGCAAGATGAAGATTTGTATCTTACGACCGTGTATGATTTATGGACCGAATGCGAAGGGTAATTTCCCTCGTTTGGCAAAATTAGCTTGCAAGACTCCGATATTCCCGGCATGGCACAACAAGCGTTCGATGCTGTACATTGATAACTTGGCAGAATTTGTGTTGCAAGCCATGGAACGTGAATTGTCGGGTACATTCTATCCGCAGAATCGTGAGTTGGCAGATACAGTGGAGATTATCCGTTTCTTTGCCAAAGCTGCAGGGCATAAGGTGTGGATTACCAAATTGTTCAATCCGTTTGTATGGCTCGGTAGCTTTGTTCTACAGCCTATCAATAAGATGTTTGCTACTTATTATTATGATCCTGAAATGTCACGGATGGAGTTTGACTATCAGTTGGTGAGTTTTGAGGAGAGTTTAAAGCGTGTAGCGGAATCATTGAAGTGATAGTCTTCGGTCTATAATTTTAGAGAACCCCAAGATGCAATGATAGCTGAGACAAAACAATAATCCTAAGGTTACCACAAAACTAGACGAAGTCCTTGGTAGAATAATAGGTACTAGAGAAGAGGATGTCAAGTTACACTTTATCACTAGGATTCTAAAAGAAGGTGTAGGGAAGCGTGATAAGACTTTGGATAAATATATTTTCAAGGTATAAATCTGTAAACAGTATGGGGATAATATTGTTGTAGGCGATGATGGTCATATTAAACTTAAAGATCGTCGTGATTTTGAAACAGTGGTAAAGGCTATGTGCGATTATTATAAAAAAGGTGAGGTTTCAGGTAAAAGTTATGGAACCTTTTCTGGTCGAGAACTTAAAGATATTAAGAAAGAGAAACAAAATTAGTTAATATCCCCTTCCTATATTTGGGAAGGGGATATTGGTTTGAAAAACGTATAATCATTAGGAATTTCCTGAAATAATTTGTTTCTTTGCAATAAACATTTGGACGTATAGTTGAATCGTATGAATAAAGAACATTTGATTATAAGAAATTTTGGACCGATAGAGAATGTAGAACTCAATCTGAAGAAAATAAATGTCTTTATCGGAGAACAAGGGGTAGGAAAAAGTACCATTGCAAAACTGTATTCGTGTATGCAAGATATTTTTCTACACTTCCTTATTTTGTTTGATGATAATCAGAATAAAATAAAAGCCGTTTTCAAACGGTATGGTATTCAGTCTTATTTTTTAGCTGATACTTATATAGAATTTCATACAATAGCTGGTTTTGTTGTAAAGTATGAGGAAGGAAAGTTTAAGATCAGTCATCCGAAATACAATGAGGAACAAATGAAGATGTTTGTCATAGAATTGTTGAAAGACAGTTTAGAACATTCTTTCAGTGGTGCAGGTTTTTCAATGGATGCTGATTTTGATGATTTGCCTGACAAGGAGAAGGAAATTGTAGTTTCCAATATGAGAACTTCTTTTTACATACCAGCAGAAAGAAGTTTGGTGGGATGTGTCTCGAATTCGTTGTATAGCATGATAGCGGCAAAAATTCCATTGCCTAAAATGCTTTTGGAATATCTCAGTTTTTTTGAAAAAGCCAAAAATGAATATCATGAATATGAAGTGCCGTTTCTTGGGTTGACATTCCAAGCATCAAAAGATGAAGATAAGATTCTTATAGGTGATAAAGAAATAGACTTTAAATACAGCTCTTCGGGTATTCAATCAATAGTACCTATGTTGATGGTCGTAGATTATTGCTTGAAACAGAATTATTTTTGTTCTTTTGTATTGGAAGAACCTGAAATCAGTCTCTTTCCAACGAATCAATTGGAACTTGTAAGGTTTATCATCTCTAAGATTAATCAAGAAAAAGGAATTGAGAATTTGATTATAACTACTCATAGTCCTTATATTTTGTCTATTCTGAATGTTTCTATTCTAGCAGGAAAAATTTTGGATATGAATCCAGAACTATCTAATGAACTTGCTACTGTATTAAAGCCAGAATATCATTTGCTACCGTCTGACATTGAAGTATTCTCGTTGGGAAAGCATATAAATGGAAGTGTGGAATGTCAAAGCATTTTAGATTCTTCAACAGGATTGATTAAAGGAAATTACTTGGATGCTGTATCAAGCATTATCTCGGCTGATTTCAATCAATTGAATAAAATGTACATTAAAACATTACGTGGGCAATGATGATTCCGGAAGCTGTCAAACAACTGCATTTATGTTCTGCATTTAAAGGATTTGCTACTGATGTGATGGATTGTATAAGTTGTTCGAATAATACAATTGTGTATGTGAGGGACAATGATGAAACTCGTATTTCAGAATTGACAGAAGAGATAGAATCTGAAAATGTATTTATAGGATATAATCCGCAACAAACTAATATCTGTTTGTTGTCTATAGACCATCAATTAATAGACAATCATCCTGGGGGTATTGCTGATTGTGCTGTTTTTAACAAAGAAATATTCTGTTTTGTGGAATTTAAGACCAATGCGGAAGGAAGAAGTTTGGAAAGTGTGGAAAAAACATATCTATCTGCTATATCGCAGATAGAAAACACATTGCTACTCTTTGTAGATAAAATAAAGGCAGCACATGCTGACTTATATAAAGTTGTTGATGATGTGGTATGTCACATTGTTGTTGCGTCCAAGTTCCCACGTAATTCGGCAATGGAGCAAAATTATATGGTAACCTTTGCAACTAAATGGAGAATAGAATTGTCTTTTGAAAATTATCATTCATTTTCTTGAAATAAAACACGTTTGTCCCTGTATCCCAGGAATTATTGAATGCTTTTTTGTATGATTATGCTTCTGTCTTAATATTAAATAGTATTTTTGCGAAATGAATTACTAATGTTACGGAGATATGATCCTGGCAGTTGGTGAAAATGAAAATTTAAGATTATGGATATAATGCTTACATATGTGATTATTTTTGCTTTGTTGCTTGTAGCAGAGCTAGCCTACTTTAAGATTGCTGATAAGTTCAATATCATCGACAAGCCGAATCAAAGGTCGTCTCATAGTACGATTGTACTTCGTGGAGGTGGTGTAATTTTTGCCCTTTCTATGATAGTGTGGACGATTGTGATGGCTGTTCAGGGAGAAGGACAACTGGTTGTTAGTTATTTGCCATTCTTGGTTGGCTTGCTGATGGTGGCGGGCGTGAGCTTTTGGGATGATGTGAAGTCGTTGCCGGATTCGGTACGTTTGATTGTACAGTTTGTAGCTATGGGCTTGATGTTTTGGAGTATGGGACTTTTCTCAGTTATGAGTTATGAGTTAGGAGTTATGAGTCAGTGGATGCAGATACTGTTGACGGCTTTGATTGTTTTGGCTGCTTTGATTGTCTGTGTGGGTGCTACGAATGTGATTAACTTTATGGATGGTATCAATGGTATTACAGCCGGATATTCCTTGGCGGTATTGGTTCCGTTGGTGCTCTTGAATCAGGAACTAGCTTTTATGGAACCGTCGTTCCTGGTAGTGGCTATCCTAGGTGTGCTGGTGTTCTGTATCTTTAATTTCCGTCCGAAGGGTAAGGCGAAGTGCTTTGCTGGGGATGTGGGTTCGATTGCGATTGCGTTTATCATGCTTTTTGCTATCGGTAAACTGGTGGTACTTACTGGCGATGTAACGTATCTGATTTTCCTCTTGGTGTATGGGGTGGATGGTTGCTTGACTATCTGTCATCGTATCATGTTGCATGAGAACTTGGGAGAAGCACATCGGAAACATGCGTATCAACTCATGGCGAATGAATTGAAAATAGGTCATGTTAAGGTGTCTTTGCTCTATATGGCTATGCAATTGGTGGTATCGCTTGGTTTCATTTATGTATGTCCGAATACGGTATTGGCGCATTGGTTGTATCTGTTGGGTGCAGTGGTGGTGCTGGGTGTGGTATACGTGCTGTTTAAAAAGAAGTATTATCATCTTCACGAAGCTTACCTTCGTCAATTGAAAATTAAAAATTAAAAGTTAAAAATGAAAGTTATAATGGCATTATGCAAATAAATAAGGAACTTTTAGAACGTTTGTTTGAGCAAGCGAAGGAGTCTCCTCGGTTGAGGATGAATTATGACTTGCGGACTTCGTCGGCGGATACATCGCAGCGGATGCTGAATGCGTTGCTGCCTGGTACGGAGGTGGCTATCCATCGACATGAAGAGACTACAGAGACGGTGGTGTGTCTGTGTGGTAGACTGGAAGAGATGATTTATGAAGAGATGCCGGATGGTACATTCCAAGAGTTATCTAGACATTTGTTGTGTCCTTCGGAGGGAAAGTATGGGATACAGATTCCTGCCGGTGCTTGGCATACTATCTGTGTATTGGAACCTTCTGTGATTTTTGAAGCGAAGGATGGAGCGTATAAATGAGTTATGAGTTTTGAGTTATGAGTTTTGAGTTATTTTATGTTGCGTAAATTATTTCTTGTTACTTGTTTCATGCTTTTAGGACTGCCGGCTATGGCGCAGTTTACGTATGGTACTACGGGCTTGCTACATATGCCTACGGCAGATATGCAGAAGGACAAGACGTTTATGTTTGGGGGGAGCTATCTAAATAGTCATGCCACCCCTAGTACTTGGTATTATGATACCTATAATTATTATATAAATATCACATTTTTTCCATGGTTGGAAGTAGGTTATACGTGTACCTTGTTTTCGGCCGAATGGCTGGGAGTAGATAAGTATGGTTATTCGGGCTATACCAACCAGGACCGTAGTTTTCACGGGCGTTTGCGTGTATGGAAAGAAGGATGGTGGAAGGAATGGACTCCGCAGATTGTGGCGGGGGTGAATGACTTTACTACTGGTGGTGGATCTGATTATGGTGATATGGCGGTGGAAGGAGACGGTAACGGTTATTTCAACCGTTATTATATCGCTGCTACCAAGCATCTTTCTTGGTATGGTGAATGGGGTGTTCATGCGGCCTACGTTTATAATAAGCGTGGTAAGGATAAACTGAATGGGGTGGCTGTCGGCATAGACTATCAGTTTGCCTTGTGCGGGGAGGAGCCTTGGCAGAAGGCGGTGAATGGACTTAACCTGATGGCAGAGTATGACTCGAAGTTTGTGAATATCGGGGCGAAGTATACGCTGTGGAAGGATCATATCAACATTGTGGGGGAACTGAGGGAGTGTAAGTATCCGTCGGTGGGGGTTTACTTTAAGGTGCACCTTAAATAGGGTCAGTCGTAAAATAGCTCAAGAAATACAACGAACTGATTGTCAAAGATAAGTCAAATAATAGATTATGATGATGTCTATTCTACACAATGGAATTCGGAAATTGATATAGATTTAAAAAGACGTAAGGAAGCAGAGTTATTGGTGAAAAATGATTTACCTGTACATCTTATATGTGGATATGTGGTTTATAACGATAAAGCGAAACAGACATTAATACAGATGGGTATTGAAGAGAACAGAATAGTCGTTTCGTCCGGCTATTATTTTTAAATACAGAAGGTATATCATAATGATACGGTATGTAAAAGGAAATTTGTTTGAAAGCAATGCAGAAGCATTAGTGAATACCGTCAATACTGTAGGTGTGATGGGAAAAGGGATTGCTTTGCAGTTTCGTGAGGCTTTCCCCGAAAATTATCGTATATACAGAAATATATGTCGAAAAAAGGAATTACACATAGGTGAAGTTCTCGTTGTGGAGGATTCCAATTTAATGTTAGGTCATAAGCTTATAGTTAATTTCCCGACGAAAAAGCATTGGAAATTCCCATCAGAATATTCATATATTGAACTGGGGCTAGCAGCCTTACGTAAAGAAATCATTAATAGGAATATTCGTTCTATAGCAATTCCTCCTTTAGGATCGCATAATGGTGGATTGGATTGGTTCAGGGTGAAACATATGATAGTTACTGCTTTGTCTGATTTGGATTGTGATATCTTTCTTTATGAGCCTTCGGAGGTCATTGTTGAGAAAATGAAATCAGAGAGAGTGAAACTGACCCCTGCACGTGCCATGCTGCTGATGATGTTTAATGATATAAATATCAATGGAGAATTTGCTTCTGTATTTGCTGCTGAAAAATTAATTTATTTCATGCAGCGTTTTGGAGCGAAGGATTATTTTAAAATAGACTTTAAACCATATTATTACGGACCATATTCGGGTGGTAAAGTGGCTCATGTCCTTTATCATATGAATGGAAGTTATATAAAAGGAATGGGAGGTATGGAAAATCGTCCATTTGATTATATCTGGATGATTGATGGTGCTGATCAGGAAGCGAGTGCATTTATTGATGGATATAAAGATAATAGTCTTCGCTTGATTTGTGATAAGACAAAAAGATTCTTGCGTGGATATTATTCCAATTATTCATTAGAACTTTTGTCCACTGTAGATTATCTATTAGAAAATGTTCAATCATTGAAGAATTGGAGAAATGATGATGTAGATAACGTCCTGGATGTTTTGGCTTTGGAAATCCAAAAATGGAGTAAACGTAAGGAGAAGATGTTCAAACGATGTTTGTTGAAGGAAGCGGTTATTTATTTACGGGATAATATGCAATAAGTAGTAAGCATTCAAAATGGCATATTGATAGATGATAAAATCGACAGAGATCATGCTGATCTTCTTCGGTATCCACACGGCAAATGCGGTCAACCTCGCAAGACGAGAGTCTGTCCAAGTAGCTCTTGCAGCCTGATGTTCTACGCATGGAACGCAACTTTATGGAAGTGGTGTATCCAAACGTAACTGAAAACGAAAAAATCGGCCCTGAAACCAGAGCCGATGATATAAAATGTGATGAGTTTGATCGGAAAAATATGGCGAAGTCTGCCGGTTGACTCAGATGGAAGGAATTAAATGACTATCCCTAAATAAAATAATAACTATATAGTAAGCATTGTATATTATAAAAACATGAAAATTGGCTTGGATATTTGAAAAATTATTAATTAATTTGCAAATATCCTATTTTATTAAATATACTTGGGGTAAATGAACAAACTTTATAGCCGGTGAAAAGTTTATGCTATAAAGTATGATTAAATATAGTAATTATGAATAGAGACGACTTGAAAAAGAATTTAGAGTATATCTGCAAGAGTAAAAAAGGATATGCCAGCGATTTAATTAGCAATATAGGAAGTGATTGTGCGAATCAATTCGAGTCGGTAGGTTTTATCACAAAAGGACATACTTTAAAACATAGTACTTGGAAAAAAACTCAATTGGCAGATCGATATTATAAGGACCTGTATGGGAATTTTGCCTATTTAATAAATGTACTATTGTTTATAGGATAATAGTTGATGATTGTACTACATGGAAAATCTTTATTGTATTTTGTGGATGCCTACCATCATCCATCAAAATTTTGATAAACCACTATGTTATGAATCTGGTATTTTTGAAATCTCAGATGACCTTCCAAAAAAGAATTTGCAGAGTGGTGATAAGAAAATATATGCAAAGGTAGAATTAAATCGAGATAATAAGAACATTACTGTCCTAACCTTTCAAGATGAGAAAGGGTTGCATGCTATAGATAAGATTCTCACATTAGAGTATGAAGATCATAGTCATAACGGATTGTTCAAATACAAAGTAGGTATAACTGAAAGTGATGTCTTTTTAAAAAAGGATGAGGAAGGTTATTGTCAATTCCCTTGCGATATTTACCATAAGATAAAGGAATTTTATCATTTTCATGAGCATCATTTGCCAAATGATGGCGATTCGATGCTTAAGCCATATATTTCTTCGATTAATGTGAATATTCATGATTTTGATAATGAGGCTTTACTGCATTATCTGCATCAATATGAAATTAAATTTCAAAATAGCCATCAATTCATCCAATTGATTCATAATAAATTGGCTAAAGGTGGATTTTGGGTGAATATTCTAATGTTTTTTTCTAGAAATAGTCAGCATCATTCTTTTTATCGATTAGTATCGAGGTTAAAAGGAGACAAGGCTTATTATAATTCACTATTCTATTCTTGCTATAATAGGCACGTAAAAGTTCAGAATGTTGATTTGAATGATAAGAATTCCAAGGAGAAACGTAGAAAAGCATTTAATATTGAAAATATTGTCGGCAATATCCGGGCCATGGAGGAAAGGATAAATAGCAAGTTCAGTTTGTCTAATTCGCGTATCTCTTTTTGGATTGCTATTTTTGCCATTGGAATCAGTGTCTATACTTATTATTCTTCTATGGAATCTTCGTCTGCAAGTGACGATAATTTAAAAGAATGGTTGAATAAAGGTACTGTTGATATTCAAGAGGATTTATACACTGTAAATAAGCAAATTGAAGATTTTGGTGAATCGGTATTGATGAAACTGGATTCAATTAGTACCTTAATCCCTAGAAAACAAATTGATGAAATAAATAGTTCGAAAGGAAAATCTCAATTATAATATGTGTCTTTAATACGTTGTATGTAGTATAAATATAATCTAGGGTCAGTCGTAAAATAGCTCAAGAAATACAACGAACTGATTGTCAAAGTAATAAATATTTTGTATCTTAGTAGTAGGAAATAAAAATTCCTCCGAACACCGTGGAAAAGTGAATTTCGGAGGAAATGAGCAAAAATAACTCATGGCAAAGGTACAAAAATTATCCGACATTCAGCAAGAAATTGCATTTACCGATTTTGATTTTTATCTTCGATACGAAGAGAGCTTCAAGACAACTGAACTAGCAGTCGGATATGCTTGATACCATCACGCAGGTATACCGACAACAGAAGAACCACTTCAAGAGTGGCGACTCTCGCGAGAGCATCCCTAATAGAATTGTAAGCGTCAGCAAGGAGAACAAGATTGAGACCTCGTTCACCCAGAAAGGCAGAAGCGGCAAGAATGAGATAAAGAATGCTACTATGCAGCCTGATGTTCTACGCGTGGAACGCGACTTTACGGGAGTGGTGGCTCCAGACGTAACTGAAAACGAAAAAATCGGCCCTGAAACCAGAGCCGATGATATAAAATGTGATGA
>JBGVGD010000036.1:0-59715 GCA_045121515.1 Phocaeicola sp.
CTGCTTCGCGGATAGCTTTCAAAGTCTGAGCCTGGTCTGCACCCATTGCAATCTGAGCTACGTATACATAACCGTAAGTAGTAGCAATCATACCCAAGTCTTTCTTACGTACACGTTTACCAGAAGCAGCAAATTTAGCGATAGCACCCAGAGGAGTAGCCTTAGATGACTGACCACCAGTGTTAGAGTAAACTTCAGTATCCAATACCAAGATGTTTACATCTTCACCAGAAGCGATAACGTGATCCAAACCACCGTAACCGATATCGTAAGAAGCACCGTCACCACCGATAATCCACTGTGAACGTTTTACCAGATAGTCTTTAAATTCAGCGATAGTAGCGCAGTAAGAGCATTTGTCTTTTGCAGCTTCTACCATTGGGATGATCTTTTCAGCAGCAGCTTTGCTCTTGTCTGCATCGTTGCGGCCATCAATCCATTCCTGGAATGCTTCTTTGTATTCTGCTGGAGTACCTTCTGCAGCGATAGCAGCTTTCATGGCTTCTTCCAGACGGTTGCGCAGTTTCTTGTTAGCCAATTCCATACCCAAACCGAATTCGCAGAAGTCTTCGAACAATGAGTTAGCCCAAGCAGGACCCTGACCTTTTTCGTTTGTTGTGTAAGGAGTTGAAGGAACTGAACCAGAGTAGATAGAAGAACATCCGGTAGCGTTAGCAACCATTTCACGGTCACCGAACAACTGAGAAATCAGTTTAACGTATGGAGTTTCACCACAACCAGAGCAAGCTCCAGAGAACTCAAACAATGGCTGAGCGAACTGAGAGTTCTTCACGTTAGCCTTGATGTCTACCAAGTGCTGTTTAGACTTCACGTTTTCAGCGCAGTAAGTCCAGTTAGCAGCTTCAGCCAACTGAGTTTCAAGCGGCTTCATAGTCAAAGCCTTGCCACCCTTCTTCGGGTTGCCCGGACATACGTCAGCACAGTTACCGCAACCCAAGCAGTCCATAACGTCTACCTGTACGCGGAATGTCATACCGTCAAACTGTTTACCAACAGCTTTCAGTGTTGTGAAGTTTGCACCAGCCTGTTCGTTAGCATCCAATACGAATGGACGGATAGCAGCGTGAGGACAAACGTATGCACACTTGTTACACTGGATACAAGTTTCAGGATTCCATTCTGGAACGAATGCAGCTACACCACGTTTTTCGTATTTAGCTGTACCCTGATACCAAGTACCGTCTTCGATACCCTTGAATGCAGATACTGGCAACAAGTCACCGTCCTGAGCGTTGATAGGACGAACTACTTCGTTGATGAATGCTGGATCGTTGTTTGCAGCAGCTGCTTCAACTTCCAGGTTAGCCCATGCTGGATCTACAGTCAATTGTTTGTATTCACCACCGCGGTCTACAGCAGCATAGTTCTTGTTGACTACGTCTTCACCCTTCTTACCGTAAGACTTCACGATGAATTTCTTCATCTGTTCTACAGCCAAATCAACAGGAATTACACCTGTGATACGGAAGAATGCAGACTGCAGGATAGTGTTGGTACGGTTACCCAAACCAATTTCCTGAGCAATCTTAGTTGCATTGATATAGTAAACAGTGATGTTGTTTTCTGCGAAATATTTCTTAACCTTGTTTGGCAAGTTCTTAGCCAGTTCTTCACCTTCCCAGATAGTATTCAACAGGAAAGTACCGTTCTTACGCAAACCACGAGTTACATCGTACATGTGCAGATAAGCCTGTACGTGGCAAGCTACGAAGTTCGGAGTGTTTACCAAGTAAGTTGAACGGATAGGATGATCACCGAAACGCAAGTGAGAGCAAGTGAAACCACCTGATTTCTTAGAGTCGTATGCGAAGTAAGCCTGGCAGTATTTATCAGTGTTGTCACCGATGATCTTGACAGAGTTCTTGTTTGCACCTACAGTACCGTCAGCACCCAAACCGTAGAATTTAGCTTCGAACATACCTTCGCCACCCAAAGCGATTTCTTCTTTCTGAGGCAGTGAAGTGAATGTTACATCATCCACAATACCTACAGTGAAGTGATCTTTCGGCATTGGTAATGCCAAGTTTTCGAATACAGAAAGGATCTGAGCCGGAGTGGTGTCTTTTGAACCCAATCCGTAACGTCCGCCTACGATAACCGGAGCATTTTCCTGTCCGTAGAAACATTCTTTTACATCGAGGAACAAAGGTTCACCTGTTGCTCCCGGTTCTTTAGTACGGTCAAGAACTGCGATACGTTTAACAGTCTTAGGAACAGCAGCCAAGAAGTGTTTAGCTGAGAACGGACGATACAAGTGTACAGATACCAAACCGACTTTTTCGCCGTTTGCTACCAAGTGGTCGATAGCTTCGCGAGCAGCTTCAGTTACAGAACCCATAGCGATGATTACGCGTTCAGCGTCTTCAGCACCATAGTAGTTGAACAAGCCGTAGTTACGTCCTGTAATCTTGTTGATTTCGTTCATATATTCTTCTACGATAGCAGGAACTGCATCATAGAAAGGATTGCAAGATTCTCTGTGCTGGAAGAAGTGATCCGGGTTTTCTGCCATACCACGTGCTACCGGTTTGTTAGGACTCAATGCACGTTCACGGAATTCAGCCAAAGCTTTCTGGTCTACCAGCGGAGCCAAGTCTTCATTTTCCAACATTTCGATCTTCTGGATTTCGTGAGAAGTACGGAAACCATCGAAGAAGTTGATAAATGGAACGCGTGATTTGATAGTAGACAAGTGTGCTACACCAGCCAAATCCATAACTTCCTGTACAGAACCTTCGCACAACATAGCGAAACCTGTCTGACGTGCAGACATAACGTCCTGATGGTCGCCGAAGATACACAAAGCATGAGAAGCCAGTGTACGAGCTGATACATGGAATACACAAGGCAAGAATTCACCTGCAATCTTGTACATGTTAGGGATCATCAGCAACAATCCCTGAGAAGCAGTATAAGTAGTTGTCAATGCACCAGCCTGAAGAGAACCGTGTACTGCACCGGCAGCACCACCTTCAGATTGCATTTCCTGAACCAAAACAGTTTCGCCGAAGATGTTCTTACGGCCTGCAGCAGCCCATTCGTCTACATATTCAGCCATTGTAGAAGATGGGGTGATAGGATAGATAGCTGCAACTTCTGAGAACATATATGAAATATGTGCTGCAGCTTGGTTACCATCACAAGTGATGAATTTTTTTTGTTTAGTCATACAATTACTAATTATATATTAGTTAATAAAATCTGTCTTCTATATTAATAGAGGAAACCGAATAGCCACAATGGGATTTGATTTCCGTATCCCAATTCCATTTTGTGCATGGCATAATATACATTGGGATTGTTCTTTAATTTGCTGTTTTCTGCACAAACCCGGAACTGAATATTGCCATCCACTAAAAAAGATGTGCCTTTATCGCCCTTGTTTACTTTATGATCTTTCCAGAAAGTATTTACAAAGAATGTTTCCAATACATCTTGCTCTTCTACTTTTACCGGATAGATGCTGTACATCAGACTGGTGTTGTGCATCATTATCTTAGAAGGCTTTTTAGGAAACTCTTCACCTTTCGGATAAACCATGTTGATGAGACGGGCATCTGCCAGATACTTCATGTAATTCATGATAGTGGCACGCGATGTCTGTATGTCTGTAGCCAATTGGCTGACATTAGGAGCAACGGGACCGTCTACTGCCAACAAATATAGTAACTTTTTAATTTTCGAGAGATATTTCAGTTCGATTTGTTTTATTAAAAGTATATCTACTTCAATCATCATATTCATGGTCTTGAGCAGATTTTCCGAAAAGTTCCTTTTTTCAAGAAAAAAAGGATAGAATCCATGATGAATATAATCTTGAAAATAGTTCAATGGATTGATGTGTGGAAGAATGGTCTTGACGATATGTTCGTGATTGGACAGAATTTCTTCCAACGTATAAGAAGGAAAATGATTCCCTGTCTGAAGATTGAGGAATTCTCGGAATGAAAAGCCACGCAGATTGTAAGATTTTACAATACCGTTCAGTTCGGGGTTTTCTTCTTTCAGACGCATCACTGATGATCCGGTGAATACGATTTTAAGGTGTGGGTAGCGCTCGTAGCAAGTACGAAGTGCATGACTCCAGTCTGGCAATTTAAATACTTGGTCAATAAGCAATACTTTGCCGCCACGTTTTACAAACTCTCCGGCAAAGTCTACCAAACTGACTTGTGAGAAATAGAAATTGTTCATGTTGACAAACAGGCAAGAGCGGTCCAATCCAAACTTCTCTTTTGCATACTGTAACAAAAAGGTGGTTTTCCCCACTCCCCGAGTGCCTTTTATACCAATCAGCCGATGACTCCAATCTATTTGATCCATCAAATCGCGGCGTACCGGAGCATTGGTGTGTTCTATCAGGTAACTGTGTGTTCTGTAAAATGCTTCCATGAATTTCTTTTTCTTCGTTGCAAATATACGAATACTTCGTTATATTGCAAACTGGAGTTGGCAATATTTAATTGAATCTTGTTAGAAATACAGGAAAACTTAAAACGCACTTGTTGTCTTTATAAAGAGAGGGCAGTATTTTATTTGTACTTTTGGAAGGTTGTTAGTTAAGTTCTGCATAGAAGTTGACCAACTGTTCTGCAAAAGAATAAAAAATCATTTGTCTGAAATCATATAATAACAGATAGTTTTACATTTGCAGTATAATTTCGTAGCAGATAAACATTATGGCACATTTGTACTTGTTTAATCCAGACCATGATATGGCTTTAGCCAACTTTACACCTTATTATAAAACTACATCCGAAATTATCCGGATGGCTAATGATTTGTCAACTCTTCCGGCATGGTATGCAGCAGAAAAGGAAAGTTGGGTAAAAACGGATAAACTGCAACGAGGCGATCAGTTGGAAGTACAATGTCGGGAAATGGGAATAATGCTTGATGTGCATTGGTGTACTGAGTACTTTTCTATGCCATATAGAGCATGGGGCTGGAATCCTGCGCTGGTTTATGCATTAAGAGGAGCCGGAGTGGAAGAAAAATTTCTGCTTACAGATGAACAATTAAAAAGACTTCGTTATCTGTCTGGCAGGCAACGGTGCCGGGAAATTTTGGCCCATTTTTCTAGTTTACCGTATGCATGTGGAAAGTCGGAGTTATGTTATTCTATAGAAGACGTTAAATTTTTCATTAAAGAAAATGGGAAAACGGTGTTGAAGGCACCTTGGTCGGGAAGCGGAAGGGGGTTAGCTCATGTGTCTTTGGATAATTGGAGTGATTCTGTGGAAGGATGGATATCTCGGATTATTCGCACACAGGGGACTATCGTTGCAGAACCTTATTATAATAAGGTGGTGGATTTTGCAATGGAGTTTTATGTAGATTCTGAAATTTCATTTGCCGGTTATTCTCTTTTCGAAACGGATACGCACGGGAATTATAAAGAAAATCTTTTGCTTTCGAATGAAGAGATAGAAAGGCGGCTGACTGCATATCTTCCACAATCTGTTTTACAGATTGTGCAACAAAAACTGATGGAAACACTCTTTACATTATTAGGTAAAGATTATAAAGGTTATTTAGGGGTAGACATGATGATTTGTAATGAAGATGATAAATATCTGATTTACCCTTGTGTAGAGATAAATTTACGTATGAATATGGGAGTGATATCAAGAATTATCTTCGACCGCTATGTGCATCCTTCCGCACATGGACGTTATATTGTAGAGCATTATACAGCCGACGGACTTGCTCTGGAGAAGCATCAGAAGATGATGGAGCAATATCCTTTGTGCATGAAAGAGGGACGAATCTGCCGAGGATATCTGTCATTGACTTCCGTATTTGCAGATACGCGTTATCAGGTTTATATCCATATTGACTGATTCGTCTCTCTTTATAGTTAAGGATTAAGGGTACGCCGTCTGAATTCGGAGCAGGTAATAGCCGTAGCTACAGCTACATTCAGAGACTCACTGGTTTCACATCCTTGTGGAAAATTAGGAATCAGCAGTTTGCTGTTGACAAACCGTGAAACGTTTGGACTAATCCCTTTACCTTCATTTCCCATCACGATGATTCCATGATTGCTCAATTCTTGTGTGTAAATATTTTCACCATCTAAAAAAGTGCCAAATACGGGAATATCGGTCAACGAGCCAAGTACTTCCGATAAATTGCAGTAATGTAGTTTTACACGTGCTATTGCTCCCATGGTAGCTTGTACAGTTTTGGGGTTATAAATATCAGCTGTACCAGTAGAACAAAAAATATGTTTGATACCAAACCAATCGGCAATGCGGACAATCGTCCCAAGATTTCCCGGGTCTTGTACATCGTCCAGTGCCAGACAAAGCTGTTCCTTGGCAATATTAGGGTTGAATAAATATTGGGGCTGCTTGAATACACCCAGCACCTCTTGTGGTGCTTTGAGCAGACTGGCACGTGCTAACTCCTCTTCTGTTACTTCTATAATTTCTTCTGCTTGTATTTCAGCATGATTCTGTAGCCATCGGGAGGTTGCTACAATTAACAGACATGGGAAATGGCCGAGTAAATCGCCTACGAGTTTATGTCCTTCTGCTAAAAAAGCTTGTGCTTCTTTTCGATTTTTCTTAAGTTCTAATGAACGGATATACTTGATTTTATTTTTGCTGAGCATGTTTGTTAACGCGTGAAAATAACAAATATTAGAAGCAAAGCTAAGAAGTTTTTTTTATTATTCCCTATATTTGCAAATAAATTTGCATAACACTACTACATTGGTATGAAGAAAACTGTCTGTCGATATATTACAATTTCTATGCTCTCTCTTTCTTGTGTAGGGTGCTCTGTCAGCAAATTTATTCCGGAAAATCAATATTTACTTAATGATTTTAAGATAGAATCGGACAATAAAGAAGTAAAGCCTTCTCAAATGAATATTTATGTCCGTCAGCATCCTAATGCTAAATGGTTCAGCCTTTTTAAATTTCCAATGTATATGTACAGTGCTTCGGGAAAAGATTCAACCAAATGGGTAAACCGTTTTCTTAAAAGAATAGGAGAAGCACCGGTAATATATAGTAGAGAGGCTGCTGAAGAAAGTCGTGCTGAAATCCAAAAGGCCGTACAAAATATGGGATATATGGGAGCACAGGTCGACTTAAAAGAAGAAACTGATGGGAATAAAATCAAGGTTTATTATATGATTCGTTCGGGAGAACCTTATATAGTAGACCAAATCACATATGATATATTCGATGGAAAAGTCCGGGATTATCTGGAGGCGGATTCTACTCGAAGCCAACTTTATCCTGGAATGCGTTTTGATGTAAATCGCCTTGATGAGGAACGTCAACGTATTACTCAACTTTTACAAAATAGAGGATATTTTCGGTTCAATAAAGACTATATTGTATTTCAGGCAGATACTATGCTGAATACATATAAAGTCGGATTGACAATGAAATTACAACCTTTTCAGTCGAAAGAAAAAAATAAGCAGGAAAAACATCCTCAATATACAATTCGTAAAGTGCACTATTTGTTGGACGCGGATTTTGCTACATTGTCAAAAAATGAACTTAAAGGTTTAGATTCAATCTGTTCTGGTGGAGTAAACTTATATTATAAGGATAAACTTTTTTTACGTCCACGTGTGTTGACAGATTATAATTATTTGAATACCGGTAAGTTGTATCGAAACCGAGATGTGCAGAATACCTATTCGGCTTTAAGCAGATTACATATATTGAAATATTCCAATATCCGCTTTGAAGAAATCATGCAAAACGATTCGACTTATCTGGATGCATATATTTCATTGTCGAAGAACAAAAACAAATCGTTGTCTTTTGAGATAGAAGGAACAAACTCGGCTGGCGATTTGGGGGCTGCAGCTTCTGTATCTTATACTCATCGTAATCTATTCAAAGGATCGGAAACTTTTACAATAAAGTTGAGAGGTGCTTACGAAGCAGTTACTGGTTTGGAGGGGTATACGAACAGTAACTATATGGAGTATGGGGTGGAGAGTAGTTTGAATTTTCCTGAATTTATGTTTCCTTTTTTGTCTTCTGATTTTAAACGGCGCATTAAAGCTACTTCTGAGGTCAATGTAAAATATAATTGGCAGATTCGTCCGGAGTTTGAACGCACTTTGGCCGCCGCATCGTGGAGTTACCGATGGACAAAACGGCAGAAAGCAACACATCGTTTTGATTTGTTGGACATCAACTATATCTACATGCCTTATACATCGGCCGCTTTCGATGCATATTTAGACAACATGGATAAAGTTAACCCTTTATTGAGGTATAGTTATGAGGATTTGTTTATCGTACGTTTGGGATATACTTATACTTATAACAGTGCTGGGGCTACATCGCTGAAGACTTCACAGCGTAATTCTTATTCAATTCGTTTCAATATCGAAGAAGCGGGTAATCTGTTATATGGTTTCTCAAAATTAATTAATAAACATCCTAAGGAAGGAGAAGCCTTTCAATTAGCAAACATAGATTTTGCGCAATATGTAAAGGCCGATTTTGATTTTGCCAAGAATTTTATGATAGATGACCGGAATTCATTGGTATTTCATTTAGGGGTAGGAGTTGCTTATCCATATGGTAACTCAAAGAGTCTTCCGTTCGAAAAACTTTATTTTTCCGGTGGAGCCAATAGTGTACGTGGATGGAGGGTGCGTTCGTTAGGTCCAGGCTCATATCGGGGTGATGGAAATAGTATTGATTATGTCAATCATACTGGTGATATAAAACTTGATTTGAATTTGGAGTATCGCACCTATCTTTTCTGGAAACTGAACGGTGCTTTGTTTGTAGATGCAGGGAATATATGGAATATACGTAGTCAGGGTATTCAGACAGAAGGATTGTTCCGGTTTAACAAATTCTATAAACAATTGGCTGTTGCTTACGGTCTGGGTATACGTTTTGATCTTGATTTTTTGATTTTACGATTTGATGGTGGTATGAAAGCCATCAATCCGATGTATACAGGAAAAGATCGTTATCCGATTGTGTCTCCCAATTTTAAAAGAGATTTTGCATTCCACTTCGCGGTAGGATATCCATTTTAATTGAATGCTATATGGAAAATAAAAAGAACTTTTATACAAAAGACGAATTCAAGGAACTGCAAGCTTGGTTCGAAGCTCAAAACCTGCCAGAGTCAATGCAGGTAGATAAGGCGACTTACATTCCGAATTTAAAAGAAACTGTACTTCGATTATTGGATCAGGCAAAAGTTTGCCATGACAATCCTAAAATGCAAGGTTGCCTTATCTTGTTGGAACATATTAAGCAGAAGTTGGAAGAGTAGTTATTCTTCCAACTCAGATGCAATGTATTGTGGTTTGGGTTGAGGTATACTGAAATCCTTATCGGCAAACAATTCAGCCAATCCGGATATTTGTTTCAGTCGGAGTAATTCATCCCTATCCATACCAATGTGTTTCATTATCCATTGGTCGGACATACCGGCTTTATCTAATTCCGCCACAATATGCGACATTAATTCAATATTATGTGTACCTCGTGCCCGATTGTGACGAATAGTAGATCCCATGCGGTTTGATAAATCTTTTTCGATAACTACGACCGGCAATAATCCTCTTTCCCTTTCATAAATTCGTTGTGAGGTCTTCAATACCGTATATCTGTGAAACCCATCGACTAAAATATATTTATCATTTTCTTTGTCATAATAACAAACACATGGCATTGTAAAACCATCTTCCCATATTGATAGTTCAAGTAGTTTCATTTCTGGGGGAGCCACTACATTGGGGTTATAATCATTGGCAACCACTTTGTCTACCGGTATCGCTCGTACATTGTAAACCGGACTCTTATATTCGTCTTTTATCTCCATATATTTTTATATGTTTCCATTATTCTGTTTTTTCTGCTGATTTCTTCTTTCGTGGGTGAGAATCCCATATATTTACATGCATGATCGTTTCGTAGTATACAGATACACATGCGTTTATAAGATGGAAGTTCTCTGAATTCCGGAATATCAATATCATCTTGATATTCCATGCGTACAGGATGTTTATGTGTGCGATAATTACTTTTATCTCCGACTTCAATGGGGATTTTCGCATCAATCAGCTTCTGGATAACTTCATCATCCAAACATCCTCCCTTTGTTCTCCAGAACCTAATACTTACATCAAGTCTTCTTAAATATCCGTTTCTTGTTTTTTCTGGTAATGTAGAAAGAAGGAAATACATGAATTTTTTCCATGTATAACCTTCGGGAAGTTTGATTTTTTGTCGAGCCATAGCATGTGTGCTTCCATAAATACTTGAGAAATTTACCCCATTAATACGGCCAATCATTTTTCCCCATGTATCCGGATCGATAGCTTTATATAAAGCCAGGCTTTCAATCGCTTCACCGATAAAGGGACTGGCTACACGTTGTCTTTCCAAACTAACTCCAGCTTTGTAGTACAGATTATAAAGGTTGTTATAATCCCATTTAAACTTTCCATTCGCTACCCAAATATCTGTCGTTTTCCAATCATAGATGGGATAAGCATTGTATACATCGTTCTGTAGTTTACAGGTCCATATATATTTATGATACAAGATCGTTTTCGGATTTTGAAAGATACATCTCCAACGGTTGAAACTTTCTTGCGTTCGTATACCTACAAGGCAACAGGTACGTGTAGCTTCTTTTTTCCGATGTAGCCATTGGGCAAAATATAGCTGGAAATCATAATCCCACCATTGCGGATTAAAATCAGGAAAATCGTTTATTGTCATGGCTCCTTTGGGCATGGAGCGTACCCATAACTCTTTTTTCTCTGCCTCCCAAGGTCTCCAAAATGACTGATACATGGAAGTACAAGTCGCAACCCGGAAAGGCAGACAAACACGGTACACCTCCAGTAAATCTTTATTTTGTTCAATAATGCGGTCTATATATTCGATAGTCATTTTATATTGTACCTCATAATCCATATGGAAAAGACCTATCTTACGCTTAATTTGATGTTTTCGCATATAATCCAAGCAAAGATTCAGTAAAACCCCACTGTCTTTTCCTCCGGAGAAGGATATATAGATGTTATCGAACTCCTTGAAGATGATGTCTAAACGTTCTTGAGCTAATTCGTATACATTTTTTTTGTCATTTACATGAGTAATCATATTTGTTTTTTCATTTTGCAATAGATTTTCCAATTTTTAGTTATTTCAAAATCTTCTTCCGTAAATATTGTTAAATGTCTGGTTTGTACTACGGCAGACAGAGAAATGGAGCTTTCCTGCTCCCATTCTTTGATTACCGCTTTAACTAGTGTTGAAAGTATTTCATTTTCTTTGTCCGGACAGGCGTAATAATTATTAATTATCCATTCCTGTTTCCGGTATTCCACAGGAATAAATCCTAAAATCTCCTTCTGTGATACCGCAATATACCATTTGTATTGTTCCCCTGTTTTAAATGGATAATTATTGTTGAAGCGCAACACTTCAGGATTCATAACAAGTGGTCCTATCAGTGGATAGAGTTTTTTGTCTATACCGTCCAATCGGATGATTTGTATCATTGTTTATTTAAATAATATTTGCTATTGAGACAAATATATAATAAAAAGATGTATTTATGTGCATTTATTCTGAAAAACAGGTATAAATAGAATCCAATTTATATTATTAACACATCATAAGTCGATTGTCTTTTTACTTTTCCATATCTTTCAAATGTATTTCCAATGCTTTTACTGATATGTGTATTTCCCATATAGATATACCTAAGGATGCTATCAGCAGGAGTAAGGCAAGCCCGAAAATATAAACAGAGAGTTCGTGTAGATTAATATAAATAAGGAACATGGATATCACGCAAAAGAACAAACTGGATATGCCCAGAACTTGCATGGCTCTTGTCAGATACAAGCGCTTACGTAAGTTATCGATTTGTGCCGCGGTCACCTCCGAATGTTGTTGTACATATTGTTCCTTTAAAGTCCGGACCAGTTGTGCATAAGAAAGAAAACGGTTGGTATAGGCCAATAGAATTAAAGATACAGCCGAAAACAGAAGGGTAGGGGTAGTAAGTGTCAATTCGTCCATGTGAGATAAAGTTTATATTGTTTCATTTACAAAGTAAAACATTTAACTTATAAAAAATGTTTTTTGTATTGTTATCTTTAGATAAGAGAGGGTGAAGTTTAGTATTTCCTTTGCTCAAAAGCAAGTTTATGGCTTGATATTGTACTCGCCTTTCGCTATATTTTCAGAAGATAGGAGTCGGCTTAGCATAGATCAAACTTGAAAACTTGGTTTTCCGTTTGCCTCTACACTCGCCTTTTTTTATCTTTGCATAAGCGTTTAAGTAAAGTAAAGAATATGAACAAAAGAATGAAAAAGATAATCAAGGTAACCAGTATTTCCTTAGGAACATTACTGCTTGTTATCGTGCTACTTATTACGGTAGCTGTGAATTGGTTTTTCACTCCGGAAAAACTGACTCCAATCGTATTGCGTACTGCCAATCAGACTCTGAATGCCAAGTTGGATATGGAGAGTGTAGAGCTTACATTTTTTTCTACTTTCCCGCGTTTCGGACTAAAACTTACGGAGGGATCATTAGTGTCTAAGAGCATACGAGATACACTTTGGCAAAAGACAGACTCTTTGATAACCTTCGACAAGTGTGTAGTGGTAGTAAAACCGATTGATTATTTGTTGAATAATAAGATAAACCTGCATTATCTGGGATTGAAAGGCGCTTCAATATATGCTTATAAAGGGAAAGATGGCATTGCGAATTGGGATATCATGAAGAGTGATACTACTACAGTATCTGCCGATACGCTATCCAAATCGTCCGGACCGATAGCCGATGAAATTAACATCAAACGTATTTCTCTGAAACAAGCTAATGTAATCTTCGACGACCGTGATACACGTGTTTATACTCGTCTGACCAATGCGAATCTCAAGTTGAGTGCTTCCTTAAAAAAAGGTTATTCAGCTTTGGACATGGAGTTCAGTAACGACAATATCTTATTCTGGCAAGATGGACAGTTACTGGTTAATAAAGTCGCTACTAAGCTTCAGGCAGATCTTGAATTGAATAGAGCCATCCGTACTTTGACGGTAAAAAAAGCAGGATTGACCGTAAATGGAGTCGCACTCGATTTATCGGGTACGTTGAAAAGGGATACGGTTCAGAAGGCAATTGATGTAAATGTACATTATGGCCTGCATGCTCCTTCTTTAAAGACGGTGTTTGATATGATACCGGAAAGTGTCTTGAAACGGGAAGAAATGACTGCGAAAGGAGAGGTTTTGCTGGAAGGAGATATAAAAGGATTTTATGGAAAAGAGCAGACTCCTTTGGTTACAATAAAGGCACAGATAAAGGATGCTTCTGCCAAATACGACAAGCTGCCCTATGGAATAGATAATCTGACGGCTGATTTTTATGGGGCAGTAGATTTGACACGAAAGACTCCTTCTTTTGCCGATTTGAAGATTTTTCATTTTCAGGGAGCTCACACCGATATCCTTGCCGATGCAAAAATACAGGATTTATTGGGTGATCCGGATATTACATTGAATACCCGTTCTACCATCGATATGACCGCCCTTGCTCAAACTTTCCCTTTGCAGGAGGGAGTTACCATTGAAGGAAAAGTCGATGCCGACTTACGTCTGAAGTGTCGTTTGTCGTCCATCCTTCGTCAGGATTTGGGCCGTATAAAGATTGGAGGTAAACTGAATATGACGGGACTTGCCTTGCGTGATACAAGCCGGAATTTTGAGTTTACCAGCGATGCAAAACTTGCATTTATAGGAAAGGATAATCTGGCTGCACGTATCGAGGTAACAAAGATGGTTTTGAATTCCAACAATATTTCTTCTGAATTAAAAAAGCTGACGGCCACCGTAAAATCGACTAATCCACAAGATACCACACGCATTGTGGATATGGAATGTAAGTTGGATATGAACCAGTTGAAAGCAGTAATGGGAGATTCCATTAAGGTTTTCTGTCGTAAAGCAAAGTCTACTCTTCGCTTACAGCCCGGAGAATTGAATCCGGCCATGCCTAAAATAGGACTTAATTTGGAGTCGGATACTTTATTCTGCCGCTTGGGAGCCATGAAGATGGGAATGGACAAGGCAGGATTTGCCATTAAAGCCGAGAAACTCCGCGATTCACTTTGGGCACCGAAAGGAATTATCGGATTCAACCGTTTGTTTGTATCCACACCGGAGTTTGCTTTGCCTATCCGGATGCGTAAAACCGCGGTTACAGTCGGTGATAGGGCGATTACGTTGCGTAAGGCTAATATGCGTATAGGACGTTCCAATCTGACGGCAAGTGGGGCTGTATACAATTTGTATGAATCGTTGAAAAAGAATAAAACCATACATGCCAAATTGAGTATAGCATCGCGAAATCTGGATTGTAACCAGCTCATCAATTCATTAAATTTCCCGGAAGATACGCTTCAGGTAGAAAATGATACTGTAGACTCCAACATTCAGTTATTTGTGATTCCTAAAAATATCGATTTTGAACTGGATGTGAAGCTTGATAAAGTAAAATACGATAGCATGGTATTCGAAAATGTACAGGGCGATATCGATATTCGTAATCAGGCTGTCCATCTGAAGGAAGTCAGCATGCGCGGGATGGATGCTCAGATGAATGCAACCTTGGTATATCGTGCCAAAGAAAAGAAAAGAGGATATGCCGGATTCGACTTTAAATTGCGCGATGTGGACGTCAGCAAACTGGTCGATTTTGTTCCTTCTTTGGATACCATTGTGCCGATGCTCCGTTCCTTCAAGGGAGTTGTCGATTTTGATGCGGCGGCCGAAGCCGTACTCGATTCAAACTTAAATGTCAGGATTCCGAGTCTTCGTTCCGCCATTCATATCAAGGGAGATAGTCTTGTACTGATGGATGGAGAAACATTTACCGAGATTTCCAAAAAACTGATGTTCAAGAATAAGGAAAAGAATGTATTCGATAGCATTGCTGTAAATATTACGGTAAAAGACGGATACGTTACCGTATATCCTTTCCTTGTACAAATAGACCGGTATAAGGCGGCCGTAGGAGGTACACAAGATCTTGATATGAACTTTAATTATCATATATCGATATTGAAATCTCCGCTTCCATTCAAGGCCGGAGTGACCATTACCGGAAACATGGATAAAATGAAATTCAAGATAGGAAAAGCCAAATACAAGGATGCTGTTACTCCGGTAGAAATCCGTAAAGTGGATAGTACCCGAGTCAATATGGGACGTCAGATTGTAGACGATTTCAGGCGTATCATGAGAAGGTAATGGAATAGAATGATAAAAATCCTGATAGCGTAATGCTCTGTTACACTATCAGGATTTTTTTATGACAATTGGGATGAAAAATCACCGGAGGGAAAAGGAGGGAAATCAGCTTCTTTCTGAATGGTAAGAAGTTTACCCGTCACAGGGTGTACGAACGATAATTCGGCCGCATGCAGATACAATCTCGTTGATTTTCGTCCATACAGTTCGTCTCCGGTAATCGGGCAATTCAAGCCCAGAGGATGTGCCGAATGTACCCGTAACTGATGGGTACGTCCGGTCTGTGGAAAGAAATCAACGTAAGTTTTCCCGTTTTCTCTCTTGTTTACCTTATACCGTGTGATGGCAGGCTTCCCATACGTATAATCTACCATCTGCCGGGGGCGGTCCAATGGATTCAGACAAAGAGGTAAATCAATTACACCCTCATCAAGAGGAAGTATACCGTCCAGTATGGCTGTATATCGTTTGCGGATATTACGTGTCTCAAATAAAGCCTGCAATTGCTGGTGTATTTCCTTGCTTTTAGCCGCAAGCAACAATCCCGATGTAGCCATATCGAGCCGATGCACAATGAGCGGACCGGTAGCATGGGGAAGATATTCGCTTAACCGCTGGCTGACGGAGTCCAGATCATTCTTGCCCGGAACAGAAAGCATGCCGGCAGGCTTGTTTACCACAATTATCCATTCGTCCTCATACACAATATCCAGTGGAGTCTGGCTATGTATATTCTCGTCGAGCGGATTCTTTTCCACCTTCAGCCCTACTAACATGTGCTTCAGTATCGGTTCGCATTTTCCTTTACACGAAGGATAGAAATGTCCGTGATGTCGTATCTCGTCTTTGGGTGACATACCCCACCAGAATTCTCCCATAGCAAGCGGATGCAAGTGGTTCTGGTAAGCATATTGCAAGAGCTTGGGCAAGGCACATTCTCCTGCACCGGCGGGAGGTGTACCCTGTGGGGTATCTTTAAAAATTTCACACAAATCTTTTCTCTCCCCATTTGCATTCAGCATCTGAAACTGGCCGAATATCCAGCGTTGAAGCTCAGCCGAAGATTTCTTGCGTTCTTCCTTCAAAGCTGCTATCGTTTGTTCAATATTGTTCAGAGCCCTTGTCTTTTCCTCTACATCCTGCTTCAATCGTTTTTCCAGGCGTTTTAACTCTGCTTTCTGGAACTGGCTTTCCCGGACCAGTGCTTCCAGTTCCGCTTCATCAAGTACAGTATTCCGTTTTGCCTGTCGGATGGCCTTTGCCTCTTTCAAGGCTTGTTTGGCAGCAGCAAGTTGTGCGGTGGCAGATGCCTGCACTTCTTCCACTTGCCGGCGGCAGATTCGATATTCATCACTTGCTTCCATCTGCCGGATACGTGCGTTGATATCCGAAATACGTTGCTCACCTTTTCGAAAAACTCCGTCCGGACATAGCAGATCGTACACCGGAGGCACAAAGAAATCATGCAGATTCCGTCCTGCCAGATTACCCGAAAAAGCCGCCAAATATCCCGTTCTGCCTTCAGGGGTACGGACTATCAGTACCCCGAACATTTTCCCTTTTTTCAGTTCTTCCTGCCATTCGGACTGTGTTTCCAAATAGCGTTCTACCTCCTGTGCGGCAAGTTCGGTGAGAGGGTGAGGGGTATAATGAAACGGATAAGTGAATTCTTCGGGTGGGGCAGGCAACACATCTGTCGTAAAGAAATGGATTTTATCAGTACACTCCATTGTGATTACAATTCGCGCTGACGACAGAAGCAACCTCCGAATTTTTCGTCTACGTTTTCTATCGGGTTCTTGAAAATACCATATACGGCAGAGCCGGAACCGCTCATGGCTGCATACACAGCTCCCAGGTCATAGAGTTTATCCTTGATGGCTGCAATCTCCGGAAAACGTGTGAAGATGCTGCTTTCAAAGTCGTTTTTCAGACATTCTTTCCATGTTTCCAAAGGCTGACGGATTACCTCTTTCAACGAAACCTCCGGACGTTTTGGAGTAACACCTGCATAGGCATCTTTGGTAGACACATGGATATCCGGTTTTACCAGCACGATGTGATATCCTTTCAAGGAAAGGTCAATGGGTTCGAATACATTTCCGATACCCGATGCAAAAACAGGAGTATTACGGACAAAGAAGGCACAATCGGCACCCAGTCGGGCTGCGTATGTTTCCAATGCTTCAGCGGTCAGGTTCAAATTGAACTTTTCATTCAGCAATTTCAACATGAAGGCACAATCGGCCGAGCCACCCCCTAAACCGGCACCGGTAGGGATGTGTTTGAACAGATGAATATCTATCGGCGGCATCGGAAAGTCGGCCTTCAGCATCTGATAGGCTTTCACGACAAGATTGTCTTCCGCATTACCTTCAATGGCAGTACCGCTGACATGAAGTTTGTAAGGCTGTTCACTATTTTCAAGCACTTTTACTTCGAGTGCATCTTGCAGGTTTATAGGATAGAAAACTGTTTCCAGATTGTGGTAACCATCCGGACGTTTTTCTACAATATGAAGTCCGAGATTTATCTTTGCATTAGGAAATGTAATCATAATTATAGTATTTTTAGGTTGTTCAAATATACGATAAAGTTTTGAATTAACTCTTTTTTGTGTTTAAAATTCTCTGTAACTTTGCGTATCAACCATTTAATGAAATACTTAAATTATGGATATTATTTTAATTGTATTAAGTATAATCTGTCTGCTGACAGGCTTTCTGGGATGTGTGCTTCCGGCCTTGCCCGGTCCTCCGGTTTCGTATGTAGGTTTGTTGTTATTGCATTTTACAGACCGGGTTCAGTTCTCTACCTCCCAGTTGCTCGTCTGGCTGGGACTGGTTGTGCTCTCACTTCTGCTCGACTATCTTATTCCGATGTGGGGCAGCAAATACAGCGGTGGTACCAAATGGGGGAGCTGGGGTGCTTTTGCCGGATCCATCATCGGACTGTTTTTCCTGCCTTACGGGCTTCTGCTCGGCCCATTTCTCGGAGCGATGATTGGAGAACTGCTGGGAGACAAAGGATTGTCTGTAGCCCTGAAATCGGGTATCGGTTCGCTTCTGGGATTCCTGTTCGGAACGATACTGAAAGTGATACTTTGCGCTTATTTTATCGTGGTCTTTTTTACTTCACTTTGGTAAAAGTATGTATCTTTGTGCCCCTATTTAATAAAAAATACCCTAAATGGCAGAAACGAGAAGAACGACACGCGTCCCAAAGGCTACAAAAACGAAGCCTGTAGACGAATATGGGCATCTCCAGCCGCAGGCTCCCGAACTGGAAGAAGCGGTGCTGGGTGCATTGATGATTGAGAAAGACGCCTATTCGCTGGTGAGTGAGATACTCCGTCCGGAGTCTTTTTACGAACACCGCCATCAGCTGATTTATGCAGCCATTACTGACCTGGCCATCCAGCAGAAGCCTATCGATATCCTTACCGTAACCGAACAGCTCCGCACCAGGGGCGATCTGGACGAGGTGGGAGGTGCTTTCTATGTAACTCAGCTGAGTGGAAAGGTCGCTTCGTCGGCACATATCGAGTATCATGCCCGTATCATCGCGCAAAAGTTTCTGGCTCGTGAACTGATTTCCTTTACCAGCAATATACAGACCAAGGCATTCGACGAAACGCAGGATGTAGACGACCTGATGCAGGAAGCCGAAGGCAAGCTCTTCGAGATTTCCCAGCAGAACATGAAGAAGGATTATACGCAGATTAATCCTGTCATCCAGGAGGCGTATGAAATGCTTCAGAAAGCGGCAGCACGTACCGACGGTTTGAGCGGATTGTCCAGCGGTTTCCATCAGCTGGATAAGATGACTTCCGGCTGGCAGAACTCCGATCTTATCATTATCGCGGCACGTCCGGCGATGGGTAAGACGGCTTTCGTTCTTTCCATGGCCAAGAATATGGCGGTCAACAATCAGGTGCCCGTAGCTCTGTTCTCGCTTGAAATGAGTAACGTGCAGCTGGTCAACCGTCTGATAGTAAACGTTTGCGAAATCCCGGGCGAAAAAATCAAGAGCGGACAGCTTGCACCTTACGAGTGGGGACAGCTCGACTATAAGATAAAGGAATTGTACGACGCACCGTTGTACGTCGACGATACGCCTTCTCTTTCCGTGTTCGAACTTCGTACAAAGGCACGCCGTCTGGTGCGCGAACATGGGGTGAAGATTATCATCATCGACTACCTCCAGCTGATGAATGCCAGCGGAATGTCTTTCGGTAGCCGTCAGGAAGAAGTCAGCACCATTTCGCGTTCGTTGAAAGGACTTGCCAAGGAGTTGAACATTCCGATTATTGCTCTGAGTCAGTTGAACCGTGGTGTAGAAAACCGTGAAGGTATAGACGGAAAACGTCCGCAGCTGAGCGACCTTCGTGAATCGGGAGCCATCGAGCAGGATGCCGATATGGTATGCTTCATTCACCGCCCGGAATACTACAAGATATATACTGACGAACGTGGAAACGATTTGCGCGGTATGGCCGAGATTATCATAGCCAAGCACCGTAACGGTGCGGTGGGCGATGTGTTGCTGCGCTTCCGCGGAGAATATGCACGTTTCCAGAATCCGGACGACGAGATGATTGTGCCGATGCCCGGAGAAAACGCAGCAGCTCCGGTACTCCGCTCCAAGATGAACAGTGGAGGCGGACAGGGCAGTGTGCCTCCCCCTCCAGTAGATATGATTCCTCAGGAAAATCCGTTTGGCGGACCCATCCCCGAGGTTCCGTTCTGATGATTAAATTTTTTCTCCATAAAAAGCCTTGCCGGTTGTGCACCGGTAGGGCTTTCTTGTTTTAGAGGGTTGACGTTGTATAAAAAGAGGAGTATATGATTTATCATTTTGTTTGAAAATTTTTTATTTAATTGTCATAATTTACCGATTTCAACATTTGGGCTAACTCGTATTTTGAAAAGAAAGGGTGAGTTTGATGGTGATAATTGCCTCCAAAGACTAGTAAAACGACCTTATTTTATGCTTTACAACACAAATAATAGTATTATATATCCCTCTTTTTTACCTCGTCACATCGCCTTCCGATACAAGTATCGATACCCGATGCGACTTGTATCGTTAGCTTACGCTACTAGTCGCGTTTGCTTTCGGTACTAATCATGTAAAAAAGAGGACTTAAAACACGAATTCATAGAGATTTTAATCTGTAAAAAGACGTTTTCGGATGAAAAATCACCTCTTTTTAAAAGTGTGAAAATGTATCAAGAATATCTTTAAAATGGATATATGGAAATATTATACTACAATATCAAATAGAAAAGACTGCTATTTTAGTAAAATCTCTTTCTTTTTGGATATTCCCTAAGCTTGAAAAAGCCTTGTTTTTTAAGCATTGCTGTATTCCGATACAAATAAAGCGGTTTTTACAGGGGGTAAATTGACATTTTGATTATATATAATCTGCTGTATCCAAACTTAAAGTAAAATATGGAGTAATATCATTTTGATAAAAAACTTCTTATGGATATCGTAATAGTTTTGAGAAATCATTTGTTCATATCGCGGTAAATTTCGCCAATCAGTTTGCAGGCAGTTTCAAGTTTAATGCTTCCTGTATTGAGCATTAAGTTGTAATGGTGCGGATCGCCCCATTTCTTGCCTGTGTAATATTCATAATGATGGATGCGGTTGCGATTGATCCGATGAATTGCTTCTTCTGCCTGTTCTCGGGCAATACCATATTGGGTGACACAGCGGCTAAGTGCGCTTTGGAAATCTGAATAACAGAATATTTTTATAATGTTCGGATAGTCCTTCAATACGAAATCAGCACATCTGCCAATAATAATACAAGATTCCTTTGCGGCTAGTTTCTGTACTATGCGACTTTCTGCCAAAAATAGTACATCATCAGCGGAAAGGCTATCTTCCAATGGACGTTCGCTGTTTTTTGAGAGAATACATTTCAACCAAAAAGAAGGAATCGATTGTTCGTTTTTTATGATATATTGCTCGTCTATACCACTTTCCTTTGCTGCCATATTGATAAATTCTTTGTCGTATAGATGTATACCAAGCTCTTTGGACAGCATTTCGCCCAATAAATGTCCTCCACTTCCGAATTCTCGGGCAATGGTGATGACAATATTTTTGCCGGATCGTGATGTCTGTTCTATTTGCTGAGTAGGATAAGTTATCCATCGATCGAATATATGATAATACGGACTTATAAAATGTACGATAGGACCAACGGCCAATGCTGCGACAACTGTACCTTCCCGCACACCATGTATTCCAGACATAAAGAGGAGTGATAGGATACAAGCTGTCAGAAGCAAGGTTACATCCAGTCCTAGCTTCACATATCCAAATTCTTTATGAAACCGACGAGTAATGACATTTACAAGATATTCTCCAGCCATCATAGCTACATTGGCTTTTACTTCCAAAGCTATTCCGATGGCTAAAATTATACAGCCAACTATAAGTCCGATTATTTGAGTGACATAGGTTGACGGATTAAGCCAGGAGAGCATAAACATGGAAAAATCAATAAACAATCCAAAGCAACATGCTATGGGAATCTGAAGTAGATACATTTTCCAGTCGGATTTCAAATCCTTGCGTGTCATAAAAAAAAGCTCAAGTATGACAAATAACAGATTTAGCAAAATGGTCCATATTCCCATAGTGAAAGGAGTAAACATACTCAGAACATAAGTAACACTGGTGATGGGAGATGTTCCTAAAAATGCCTTGGTGATAAAGGCAATACCAAATGCATTGATAAAAAGCGAGATAATAAAAAGCAGATAACGTCTGATAGTGTATTTGTTCATAAGCTATTCTTTTGAATTAAGTTGATGCAAAGTTCAAGTTATTTTTCATTTTGAGTTTGGAAAAAGATAACCTATGTTAGTCAAAAACGAAACAAAAATATATTTTTGTATATAAAATTGAACTTATGGATATCCTATTTACAGAAATTGCAAATTCTTTGGGTTTGAAATGTACAGATTCATGTTATCGGCATGTTAAAGGCTCCTTTATGGATTTTGGTGATATCGTAATGGAGAAAGGTTTCTTTTTTTTACTCGTCACAAACGGAACAGCTTCTGTTTCTGATATCTATCATCGCTATACACTTTCTGCTAATGATTTATTAGTTCTGACGCCAAGTATTCGAGGGGTTTTATCCGAAAGAAGCACAGACTTTTTCTGCTCTTGCCTTTATATTGTCCCTGACTACTTTGATACTTTGTCTGCCGGACAATTGTTATACAATCAAGTATCACAGTATATTGGTAATTATCAGCTTCCTATATTTTCACTTGATGCGGAAAGAGTCAAATACTTGAGTCAGGTGATGTCTTTGCTTTCTCCACAACTGGAAATTATGCACTTATACCAAGACGGTAGTCTTCGCCACCTGTTCTGCTTTCTGCTTCTGCAAATAGCAGATACATTGTATAAAAAGAACCGTGATACATCTGGTTATGTGAAACGCTCTAGTGAGATTTTCCGGAATTTTAAAAAGTTGCTGGTACATCATTATCGTGATTATCATACCATTTCTTTTTATGCGGATAAATTAAATGTCTCGACAACCTATTTGTCAAGAGTCGTCAAGCGAATAACAGGTCATACAGTTTGTTTTCATATATCAGAATTACTTTGTGCCGATGCACGTAAAATGTTGGAGTGTACCGATATGGATGTACAGGAAATAGCTGATGTGTTAGGCTTCTCTGACCAATCTGTTTTTGGTAAATTTTTTCTCCGAAAAACGGGAATGTCACCTATGAATTTCCGAAAGCGAAAAGAATAAATGTCACTGGCTTTAAGATTATATCCTCTCTGAAGTTTGTAATGCCCGATAAAGGACATTGTATAAGGTACAAATATAGCAGAAGAATCAGAAAAACGATAATGCTTTCATTATACAGTAGAAGCAAATAATTTTCGCCTTTCTCTTTTATCCCAAATATTTATATTAAATTTGCGCAACATTCTGCGAACTATAAAAAATGATATATATATGAATATCTCTTATAACTGGCTGAAAGAGTATGTAGATTTTAATTTGACACCTGATGAAGTGGCAGCCGCACTGACCTCCATCGGACTGGAGACAGGTGGAGTAGAAGAAGTTCAATCGATAAAAGGAGGATTGGAAGGCCTCGTAATAGGTGAGGTCCTGACCTGCGAACCGCATCCTAATTCCGACCATATGCATATTACTACTGTAAATCTGGGACAGGGAGAACCTGTACAGATTGTGTGTGGTGCAGCCAATGTAGCTGCCGGACAGAAAGTAGTAGTTGCTACGCTGGGAACAAAGCTCTACGATGGCGATGAATGTTTTACCATTAAAAAATCAAAGCTTCGCGGAGTAGAATCGAACGGTATGATTTGTGCTGAAGATGAAATTGGTATTGGTACAAGTCACGAAGGTATCATTGTGTTACCGAACGACGTGGTTCCCGGTACTTTGGCAAAGGACTATTATAACATCAAGAGCGACTATGTACTGGAAGTAGACATCACTCCCAACCGTGCAGATGCTTGTTCTCACTATGGTGTAGCTCGCGACCTTTATGCATGGTTGATTCAGAATGGTCATCAGGCTACTTTGAAGCGTCCGTCTGTAGAAGCTTTCAAGGTAGATAACCATGACATGGATATTGATGTAGTAGTGGAAAATGCAGAAGCATGTCCGCGCTATGCAGGTGTATCCATCAAGAACGTAACCGTAAAGGAAAGTCCTGAATGGTTGCAGAATAAGCTTCGCCTTATCGGTGTGCGTCCTATCAACAACATTGTGGATATTACCAACTACATTCTTCATGCGTACGGACAGCCTATGCACTGCTTCGATGCCGACAAGATTAAAGGCGGCAAGATTGTTGTGAAGACTTGTGCAGAAGGTACCAAGTTTGTGACTTTGGACGAAGTAGAGCGTACACTTTCGGAACGCGACCTGATGATTTGCAATACCGAAGAGCCGATGTGTATTGCCGGTGTATTCGGTGGACTGGATTCCGGTACTACAGAAACAACCAAGGATGTATTCCTTGAAAGTGCTTACTTCCATCCTACTTGGGTGCGTAAGACCGCACGTCGTCATGGATTGAGTACTGACTCGTCTTTCCGTTTCGAACGTGGTGTAGATCCAAACGGTACTATTTATGCACTCAAAGAAGCTGCATTGCTGGTGAAAGAACTTGCCGGAGGAGAAATCGCTTCGGAAATCAAGGATGTATATCCGACTCCGATTGCTGACTTTAAGGTAGATTTGGAATATGCTTACATCAACTCTCTGATTGGTAAGGAAATTCCGAAGGAAACTGTAAAAAGCATCGTAACCAGCCTGGAGATGAAGATTGCGGAAGAAACAGAAACTGGTCTGTCTCTGCTTGTTCCTCCTTATCGTGTGGATGTACAGCGTCCGTGTGATGTAGTAGAAGATATTCTCCGTATTTACGGTTATAATAATGTAGAGATTCCTACTTCTGTAAAATCGAGTCTGAGCGTAAAAGGCGATGTAGACAAGTCGGTAAAACTTCAGAATCTGGTGTCAGAACAGTTGGTAGGTTGTGGTTTCAATGAAATCTTGAACAACTCATTGACTGCTGCTGGTTATTACGAAGGTTTGGAAACGTTCGCTCCGGCTAACTTGGTTCACTTGATGAATCCGTTGAGCAACGACTTGAACGTAATGCGTCAGACTTTGTTGTTCGGTGGTCTCGAAAGCATCCAACACAATGCCAACCGTAAGAATGCCGACTTGAAGTTCTTCGAATTTGGTAATACTTACTTCTTCAACGCCGACAAGCGCAATGCAGAAAAGGCATTGTCTCCATACAAGGAAGAATACCACTTGTCTTTGTGGGTGACAGGTAAGCGTGTAAGCAACTCTTGGGCTCATGCTGACGAAGCTTCCAGCGTATACGAATTGAAGGCATACGTTTTGAATATCTTCGCTCGTTTGGGCTTGAACTTCGGTACAGTGGTATTCGGTAACTTGACTAACGATGTATATGCTACTGCTATCAGTGTCCATACTCGTGGCGGTAAGTTGCTCGCTACCTTCGGTATTGTAAGCAAGAAGATTCAGAAGGCATTCGATATCGACAACGAAATCTACTATGCAGAAATCAACTGGAACGAGTTGATGAAGGCTATCAAGACTTCGAAGGTAAACTTCAAGGAATTGACCAAGTTCCCGGCTGTGAAGCGTGACTTGGCTCTCTTGCTCGACAAGAAGGTACAATTCGCTGAAATCGAAAAGATTGCTTACGAAACAGAAAAGAAGCTCTTGAAGGAAGTAGCTCTCTTCGACGTATACGAAGGCAAGAACCTCGAAGCTGGTAAGAAGAGTTATGCGGTAAGCTTCACCCTCCAGGATGAAAATGCTACCTTGAATGACAAGCAGATTGATAAGATCATGCAGAAGTTGATTACCAACTTGCAGAACAAGCTTGATGCTAAATTAAGATAATAAGTATAACAATTTAAAATATTATTCCCATGGGAAGAGCGTTTGAATATAGAAAAGCTGCTAAGCTGAAAAGATGGGGCCACATGGCCAAGACATTTACTCGTTTGGGTAAGCAAATCGCTATCGCTGTAAAGGCAGGCGGTCCGGATCCAGACACTAACTCTACACTTCGTGGTGTAATCGCTACTTGTAAGCGTGAAAACATGCCGAAGGACAACATCGAACGTGCTATCAAGAATGCACTCGGTAAGGATACTAGTGATTACAAGGGTATGACATACGAAGGTTACGGTCCTCACGGTATCGCTATCTTCGTAGATACATTGACTGACAACACTACTCGTACCGTAGCTGACGTTCGTTCAATCTTCAACAAGTTCGGTGGTAACTTGGGTACTACTGGTTCATTGGCATTCTTGTTCGACCACAAGTGTATCTTCACTTTCAAGAAGAAGGACGGTATCGACATGGACGAATTGATCCTCGAATTGATCGACTTCAACGTGGAAGACGAATACGATGAAGATCCAGAAGAAGGTACAATCACTATCTATGGTGATCCGAAGAGCTATGCAGCTATTCAGAAGCACTTGGAAGAATGTGGTTTCGAAGAAGTAGGTGGTGACTTCACTTATATCCCTAACGATACTAAGGACGTTACTCCGGAACAACGCGAAACTATCGACAAGATGATTGAACGCCTCGAAGAATTCGATGATGTTCAGACTGTTTATACTAACATGAAGCCAGCTGAAGAAGAATAATGGTAAAGAAACTGACTTATAAGACGCAGGGAACTTGTAGCAGCCACATCGAACTCGAAGTAGAAGACGGTGTAATCACCGAAGTATTTTACTGGGGTGGATGTAACGGAAACCTTCAGGGAATCCGGGCTTTGGTAAAGGGAATGAAGATAGAAGATGTCATCGATAAACTGGAAGGTATCCGTTGTGGTAACCGACCGACATCTTGTCCTGACCAACTCTGCAAGGCATTGCGCCAGATACAAGAAGCATAAGAAACAAAGAGGCTATCCATCACGGATAGCCTCTTGTTTTTTCGGGCAATCTCCATTGCCCTAGCTGTATTTGACTTTCGCAAGCTCATACAGGAATTAATCTTAATCTACTACATGAAAAACACAACATTATAACATGGGTAGTAGATAGATTGTTCGATAGACTTGCGAAAAATTCTATTAATTGTCATTCAGACGACCAAAGGGAGGAAGAATCTCGATAACATAAAGTGGATGATACCGAGATTTTTCGGACATAGTCCTCAACAACCCGTCTTCGCTTCGCTCTGAATGACATGTAGGGGAGTGCTTTATAAATTTACTTCCTACAAAACGCTTTAAAGTCGCAATAAGCGCATTTTTCTTCTACTTCTGTCTGGGTGAAATCCACTTCCGGATTAAAGATTTCATCCAATAACTTCTGTAGCGCTTCACGGAATTCATCTTCATACATACTGAAATCCGTAACCTGTTCTGCTTCATTTCTTCCTTCCTTCAAACAAATGACCGGGGAATAGTCTTCCGATGCCGCCCGATGAATATAGAGTAGGGAAGGAGCAACCTTCAGGTTCTGTTGGCGGCTCATGATCGCTGCATAGAGGAACGTTTGGAACACATAGTTGGAACGCTTCTTGTCTGGGATGAAGAGTGATTCCACACTAGGTGGCATATCTGGACTTCCCCCTGTCTTGTAGTCCACAATACGTAGGGTATCGTCCTTACTGTCCAATCGGTCGATGTAACCTCCGATACGTGAACGGAATTTGCCTGCTGGAGTGTTTATCGTTACTTCTTCTGCCACAGACTTTTCACTTTCTACATATTGGAAAGGAGCATAACGGATGTCTTGTTTCAACAATTGCTTGAGGTAGCGGACTATCACGGCCGAGTTGATCAACTGAGTACCATTGTATTCAGGTTTTTCGTCCGCTGGGATGTGGAAGAACAATTCCTTGAAGGCTTCGTCTACATAGGCTTCCAAACGGATAGTATCCTTTGCCAATTTCTCCAATTCTTCCTTGGTAATCCAATTACCATGAGCGGTCAAGTCCTTGTAGATATTTTCTGCACACTTATGAAAGATGCTTCCGAAGGTAGCGGAATCAATCTCGGCACTGACTTCTTCGGGTACTTGAAGTCCGGCAACATATTTCAAATAGAACTTCAGCGGACAATCCATATAATTGTTCAATGCCGAAGGGGAGAGCATGGCTTTCTTATTGGATGCCAAATCATAGACTCGATGCATCCGCTCCATGACTGGTGCCGTTTTAGGGATACGGATAGCCGTACTTCCTTGCGGAGACTGACCGGCAACCAAGGATTGTTGGATGATAGGTTGGTTGGATTCGATGAGGTATTGCAACATGAATCTGCTCCATTCGCCTCTGTTCAATCCGTCCGAACTATTATTGTACATCAAGGTTACTTTTTCTGCACGTTGCAAGAGGCGATAGAAATAGTAGGCATAAACCGAAATCTTATGGTCGATAGTGGTCATGCCAAATGCCTTGCGTAAGTTGTATGGGATAAAGGAAGAATCGCCTCCCGTCTTGGGAAGTTGGCCTTCGTTCACCGATAATAAAATCAGGTGTCGGAAATCCAGATTACGGGTTTCCAATACACCCATAATCTGCATTCCGATAGCCGGTTCTCCATGGAAAGGAATGTTGGTGCTGGAGAGTACCTTGACCAACAAACGTCTGAAGGTTTCTCGCTGTACTTTCAGACTTCCTTCCTCTATCAAGGTGCTAAATCGGTTCAGGGTGGTATATGCCCGGAAGATAGATTCCCGATAGAGTTGGTTGAATACCTCACTCTTGGCTTTCTCGTCTTCGTTCCGATAAATACTTGCTACTTCTTCCAAGGCTTTGGTGAGGTACTTCACGAGTGGGGCATTGCCTTCAATGGGTTGGAAGAGGTGGCTCAAGAATTCATCCCGTTGGAGTTCGCTAGGCAAGGGGTAGAAACGGTTGTTCTTGGTGAGTTCTTTCTCCAATTCCTCGGAAGCAGGAGTCAGTCTTCTAGTGTAAGGATGTTTCAATACCGCCATGACTTCCTGATAGAGGAAACGTCCGCTCTTGGATTGATACCCTTCGAGTTGGAGTTCCAATAAGGAGTTCAAGAAACTGTATACCGGAGTCTGTGACAAAGGGAATCCCATGGTAATATTGATGTGCTTCACTTCGGAAGGAAGCGAATGGAGGACAGGTTGTAGCAAACTTTCGTTGCATAACACTACGGCTGTTTCCTTTTCCGGATGAGTCAAGTTCTCGCGTATCCATTGGGGTAGATAGCGTGCTTGGGCATTCTCGGTAGGAGAACTGATGTATCGGATTTCCTTCGGGCTATTCAAGTTCTGCATGTGCTTGAAGGCTTCTTCAGGGAGGGCCGAAGGAAATTCTTCCAGATTCTTTCGGATGAATACACCGGCTTCGTGTTTCTTTTCCTTATCCATGTAGAATGCATCATAATCCCAATAGAAGAGTGCCTTTCCAACCTCTTTTAATTTCTTGAAGAGGTCATGTTCTACTTTATTCAATACGTTGAAGCCTATAAATACATAGGTATCGTAAGGCAAAGTGTCGGGATCGAGTTTTTCGATTACTTCGCGATAGAGCATTCCTTCATAAGCAATGTTCTGTGTCTTCAAGACGTTCCGATAGTCCCGATAGATGTCGCCCAATACTTCCCACATGGAAATGAATTTTTCCTTGAGAGCCGTTCTCCGTTCGATAGAGAAGTTCTGGAAGAACTGTTGGATAGCGGCTTCTTGTTCCTCGTCCATGAAAGTATAGTCCTCCATTAAGGCACGAAGATCCTGAAGGTTACGGAAGAGGGCATCTGTATCTACCATGTTCTTGTCGGCATCATCGAAATCGCTCAACAGGAGTTCTCCCCAAAAATAGAAATCATCCAAGGTTTCGGTACTCTTGGTGTGGATACGGAATACCTTGTATAGTTCGCAAACTAATTTAATGGAATCGCCTATTTCCATGGAGGAAAGGTTTCGGAACAATTCACTGATGCTAATATAGGTAGGCGACCAGATAGGAGTATCTGATAGCGAAGCCAGGTATTCATTAAAGAAAAGGCCAGCACGTTTGTTGGGGAACACGACGGCTGTTCGTGACAAACGTCCTTGTGTCCGGTTATATAGATCGGATGCTACTTGTTTCAAGAAACTTTCCATACTCATTTGATTTCTTCCAGTTGATTATAAAATACATACCACAGATATCCGCTCACTTGGGTATAACCCATTTTTTGAAGCAGATTCATGTATTCACGCACTTGCTTGTTGTATTCGGGATAGGGTTTACCGAATTTAAAGTCCACGACAATCACTTCTCCGTCCTTCATCATCACACGGTCCGGTCTTCTTGTCTGTAGTTCTCCATTTTCCCGATAAAGGATAGCGCACTCGTTGTATAAACTCCATTCTCCCGAGAACCATTCTTTCACCTTCGGGTGATTCAATGCCCAATTTACCAATTTGAGAATCTGTTTTTCATGAGCATCCGATTCGATGATGCCTTCCATACGTAATCGTGCAATGGCACTAGGCACATCTTTCGGCGTTTGAATCATGGAGAAGAGACTATGCATCACTTGACCTTGACGGATGTACTTGCCACTCATGTCTTCTTCACCCTCAATGAAATCCGCCGAGCGATTGGATTGCTTGAACTCAATAGGGATATTCAGACATTCCATTTGGATAGCGATGCTTTCTGGTTGGATGTTCAGTTTGTTGGATGATTCCTGCTTCTCATCCTTTACTTCCGATGGACAAACTTCTCCCCATTGGTATACTCCGTCTTCTCCTTGTAAAGACGTGTTGAGGATAGCACTAGCCAACAATTCCGAAACCGTATTCTTGTTGTTCTCCTTACACCACACCACGAGATTGCACTTCGGACGGGTAAAGGCCACATAGAGCAAGTTCAGGTTGTCCACCCACAATTGGAGTTTTTCTTTCTTGTAGTCCTGTTGGTAGATGGATTCGTTCATGGTTGGTCCATAGGTGATAGGGAGCAATTGAAGTTCATCGAAAGGTGCTTCGGGAGGTGTACACCAAATGTAGGACGAACGCTCGTTCTCAAGTTTCCAATCGCAGAAGGGGAGGAAAACGGTATGGAATTCCAACCCTTTCGATTTATGAATGGAGAGAATACGTATTCCGTCTATTTCGCCCGAAGGAATGGTCTTGAAACACAACTTTTCTTCCCAATATTGGAGGAAAGCCGTGAGTTCGGACGAATGCTTTTGGAGATATTCCGTTACTGCATCGTGGAAAGAGAACAGATAGGCATCCTGATTTTCTATCTCTGACAATTGGAAAATACAAGTCAGACGTTCCAATAATTCGAACAATGGCATGAGACGCAAACTCTCCTTTTCTTCGATGAAAGATGTAGGGAGGTAATCGTTTAAGTCAACCAATAATAAGGTATTCAAGTCGATGTCCTTATGGAGCACTTCGTTCTGATAGGCCGATGCCAATTGGGCTTGCGCTACCCGATTTTCATCATTTACCAAGTAACGCAAAGCATCCATGAGCATGTTAATGGCCAACGATGCATCCAGTCTGAAGGCTTCGTCCGAAACTACCCGATAAGGTGTATGCTTGTCGAAATAATCGGCTACCATAGGGATGACTCCATTCTTTCGTACGAGAATGGCCATATCATTCACCTTCACACCTTGTTCCACCATGTGTTTCACTTCCTCAGTCAAGTGTTCCAAAGTATCTTCCTGATAACTGATGTCTTCTTTTGTTTTCAGGAAGGTCAGTTTGACAGAGCCTTTCTCTTCCTTGCGGGCGATTTCTTGCTTCACATCCTTGTAGGCATGAAGTAGTTCTTCGCAATCCTTGCCTTGTTCCTGCTTGTATATGCCATTCAAGTATTGGCAAGCTGAAGGGAATATTTCGTTATTGAACTGGATGATTCTAGCTTCACTTCTACGGTTGGTATTCAATGTCTTTTCCGTGATAGGGAAGGGGCCTATATGGTCTTTCAGCCCGTTCAGAATGGTCCAGTCACCACTTCGCCAACGATAGATGCTTTGCTTCACATCGCCTACAATGAGGCTGTCTGCCCCTTGCGAAAGACCTTCATTCAAGAGTAACTTGAAGTTACCCCATTGCATTCGTGAGGTGTCTTGAAACTCATCTATCATCACGTTCTTAATATTGGAACCAATCTTCTCGAATACGAACGAAGGGTCCCCCTCACGTACAATGTTGTGAAGTAAGGCATTGGTATCTGCCAAGAGGAAACGGTTCTTCTCCTGGTTTAATGTACGAACTTCCTGATCAATGATGTTCAATAACTGTATGTTGTTGGCATAGCGTAATGACAACTGGCAAGAATTGATGATACGATTGTTCTTGCTTCGGAATTCCTCGGCGGTTTTCAAGAGAGGAATCAGTTCGCTCTCTACCAACCCAATGATTTCCTTGCGTCTTTTATGTGTCTTACCTACCCATTTAGAGGAATCTTCCATACAGCCTAATACGCGGCTTCCTTTGATCTTGTCTTCGGTATTTCCTTTCTGAAGTTTGATGAAATAGCCAGCAACACCGTCTTTCTTATAACTGAAATCATCTACATACAATTCGTTGGTTTCCAATATCCCGAAGAATTGGTCTGCAAAACTTTTCATTTGTTCAAGGGCTTCTTCCTCTATGGCCTTCAGCATCTTGCGGTAATTGCGTACGGCATCCTTGTCCTCAAGGGACTTTCTTAATTCTTGTCCTTTCTCTATGTATTCTTCTTTGAAGATATTCTTACCGAAGTCCTTGATTTCGTTCGCTACCTTCCACTGCTTGTCGTCTTGAATACGTTCTTCGATGTAGTCAAGGAGCCAATAGAGGACAGGGGAATTACGGTCGAGTTTCTCGATCATGGAATCCACGGCTTCGCTCAAGGCATTGGAGTTGTCCAAATCGATATTCAGGTTCGCACCTAATTCCAACTCTCTGGCCAAGTTCCGCATGACGGACTGGAAGAAGGAGTCGATCGTTTCTACTCTGAATCGGCTATAGTCATGTATTAATAAGGTAAGGGCTTTTCCTGCACGTGAACGGATTTCGTCTATGGGCATTGCCAACTCGTCTACTAACTTGTCCAAATAGGGTTTTGAACCTTCGTCTCCGATTTGTATTCCATGGAGTTGCCCCAAGATACGTTCCTTCATTTCGGTTGTAGCCTTGTTGGTAAAGGTTACGGCTAGAATATGTCGATAAGCATACGGGTTACGAATCAGATGCTTGATGTATTCCACTGCCAGGGTAAAAGTTTTCCCCGAGCCTGCGGATGCTTTATATACTTGAAGTTCGTTCATAAAAGAAAGGCTTTGCATTTTCCTACAAAGAAAACACAAAGCCTTCAATTATGCAATTAATTTCGTACTTAACATATTTGTCATTCAGAGCGAAGCGAAGAATCTCGAATACATAAAGTAGGTGTTTTCGAGATTCTTCACTCCACTTCGTTTCGTTCTGAATGACATTTAGTTTTTAATAGAATAACATTTCTTTCTTGATTGGAGTGAACTTTTCAGCATCTGCCTTACGGATCATGATAGAAGCATCATCCCAAGCAGAAGGCCAACCACCGATGATGTGGCTACAGAATACTACCTTCAATTCGTGCAAACCCTTAGCAAGTGCCATAGAAGCATCCTTGCGAGAGAAACGCTTCACTTCACCGCCATTGTCGATGAGCAACTTACCGTCAATCCAAACTTCGTCGTTGTTTGAAGAGAAGTAGTAAACACCGTCTTCAGGGATTTCTACATAACCAGTAGCAATAGCACCATAGTACTTCACACCACGCATGTTTTCCCAAGTAGGTTCCTGGCTACGGATGTCGCGGAGTTTTTCGATAGTCAATTCCTTCCAGTCAGTAGCCTTAGCCAATTCTGCTGAGTTCATGTAAGTACCATAAGCCATTTTCATCTGCAAACCGTTCTTCTTTTCTGCCACTTCCTTAGCAGGAGCCAAAGTCTGCTTTTCTACAGTAATAGTACGAGTTGGGCTCATCTTACCTGAAGGCAATGCTGAGCGAATCTTCAAAGTAGTAGTTTCAGTGAACTTCAAAGGTTCAGTGTACTTAGCAGAAGCAGGAGTAGGTTCAGAACCGTCGAGTGTATAAACCATGTCGATAGGACGAGAAGTCTTGAACGGAATAGTCACTTCGTCTACGAATGCCACGAAGTTGCAAGAACCGTTAGGCTGTTCAGGTTGCGGGATGTGATAGTTTACACCGATACCGTCCAAACGAACGTATGCATTGTTCATGCGGCGTTCGAAATCCTTGTAGTCCTTCTTGTCCAACTGAGTCCAAGCGATTTCAGCCAAAGCCACAGCACGTGGGTATGTGCGATATTCGCGGATGTCATTAGTATACATATATTCAGCCCAAGTGTTAGCCTGAACACCGAGTACGTGATGAGCCTTGCCCATAGCCACCAATGTATCAGGAACTGGGTTGTAACTATAAGTCTTTTCAAGAGTAGTGTAACCACCGATAGCCACTGGTTCAATCTTAGCATCACCTTGGTAAGCATCGATGTACATACCGTTACCGCCCGGAGTCATGATTACATCGTGTGATTGGAGAGCAGAAGCGATACCACCTTCTTCACCACGCCATGACATAACAGTTGCATTAGGGCTCAAACCACCTTCGAGGATTTCGTCCCAACCGATGATCTTCTTGCCATACTTAGCCAACATTTCTTCCATACGGCCGATAACGTAACTCTGGAGACGTTCTTCTGGAGTGTGACCGTCCTTAGCCTTCAAACCAAGTTTCTTGATGAGTGCCTGACAATCCGGACACTTCTTCCAGTGTTCCTTCGGACATTCGTCACCACCGATGTGATAGTATTCGCTAGGGAAGATTTCTACCATTTCTTTCACTACATCTTCGAGGAAACCGAACATGTCACCCTTACCTGGACACATTACCAAGTCTTCTACACCCCAGATGATACGTGGAGTCACTTCTTCACCAGTACAAGAAAGGTGAGGATAAGCAGCGATAGCAGCGAGTTCGTGACCCGGAGTTTCGAGTTCTGGAATAACAGTGATGAAGCGTTCAGCAGCATAAGCCACCACGTCCTTCATTTCTTCCTGAGTGTAGAAACCGCTATGAGTAGTACCTTCGCCTTCGATACGTGTTGCACCTACTTCAGTAAGTTTCGGGTACTTCTTGATTTCCATACGCCAGCCTTGGTCTTCAGTCAAGTGCCAGTGGAAAGTATTGATCTTCAACATAGCCATTACGTCGATCTGGCGCTTTACTTCTTCTACAGTCATGAAGTGACGGCATGGGTCGCACATCAAACCACGATATGTGAAACGAGGAGCATCTTCAATAGTTACACAAGGAAGTGTCCAGTCGGTCTTCACTACGCTCTTGCTTTCGATTTCAGCAGGGAGGAGTTGGAGAACAGTTTGCATACCATAGAAAGCACCAGCACCAGTCTTGGCTGTGATTTCGATACCTGCAGGAGTAACTACGAGTTTGTAACCTTCGGCATTCATTTCGAGAGCCGGGTCAATGTTCAAGGCAATGTTACCTTCTGTTTCGCTAACAGCAAGGTTAAAGCCAGTTGAAGTCTTCAACTTGTTTGCAAAGAATTCTGCCACAGTCTTTGCTTCTGGAGTAGAAGCCTTGAAAGTTGTGCTTGAAGTCAATGCAAACTTACCTTCCTGTTGTTGGAGAGATACCGGTGCTGGAATCAAGTTGATGCCTTGATTGTACACCTTGTCAGAAACGGACTCAGTTCCGCACGATGTCATGAAGCCCATAGCGAGCATCATACACACCAATTTCAACGTTTTCTTCATGTAGGTTTATAATTAATTTATGAATAATATTCCAATTTGCGAAGGTACTGCAAAAAAATGGTAAAGCCAAAGAAATGACACCTCAAATAAAACGTGACCGTCTATTTTAAAAACGCGGTCACGTTTTAGGTAAAACACGACCGCGTTTTTAAAAAAGACGGTAAATGCTTGTGGATATTATTTTTTTCGTATATTTGCACTCGCAATCAAACGATTGGGGGCATTAGCTCATCTGGCTAGAGCGTTAGACTGGCAGTCTAAAGGTGACGAGTTCGAGTCTCGTATGCTCCACTCTATAAAAAGCATTAGGCTATGCAAAAGTTTCTTTCTTTTGTATAGCCTATTTTGTTTTTTTCCCTATCTTTGTGCAAGTGAATAAACGAAGTAAAGTATGTTGATATATAATACAACCTATCAAGTTGATATGGATGATGCCCGAAACTTCGTGATTTGGGTAAGTGAATGTTATATCCCGGAGGTAGAAAAGAACGGAAAGTTGAAGAATCCTAGACTGGTGAGAATCCTTACACATCAGGATCCGGACAGTGAATGTTTCTCGCTTCAGTGGGAGGTGGAAGACTCTGCTACCTTGCATCATTGGCATAGCGAACAAGGTATGGCTCTGAACGATGAAATGATGAAGGTATTCAAGGATAAGATAGTGGGATTTCCTACACTCATGGAGGTCATCAAGTGAGGCAGAACATCAAAGACAAGGTGATTCTGGGCATCGACCCGGGTACGAACCTCATGGGCTATGGAGTACTACATATAGTAGATTCGAAGCCGCAGGTGGTGTCGCTGGGAGTGATTGATCTCCGTAAGTATTCTAACCATTACTTGAAGTTGGCTCATATCCATGAAAGGGTAAGTGGCATCATTCAGTCCTATTTGCCTGACGAACTCGCTATCGAGGCTCCTTTCTTCGGAAAGAACGTTCAATCGATGCTGAAGTTGGGACGTGCTCAGGGAGTGGCCATGGCAGCAGCATTGGAAAGGGATATACCGATTACAGAATATGCTCCTTTGAAAATTAAAATGGCCATTACGGGAAATGGTCAGGCGAGTAAGGAACAGGTGGCCGATATGCTCAAGCGAATCTTGAAATTGGACGATGATATGACGGGGCCTTTCCTTGATGCTACGGATGCATTGGCTGCAGCCTATTGTCATTATCTCCAAATGGATAGACCAGTAACTACCAAGGCATATTCCAGTTGGAAGGATTTTATAGCCAAAAATCCAGGCAAGGTAATAAAATGAGAATGAATTAATAGTAAAAATAGTTAGTAAAATGAATGTAAAAGGTTTGATTTTGGCAGGTATCGTCTCTACGACTATCAGTTGCCAATCAGTAAAGAAGGAAGCACCTTCTTTCGACAATTATCCTGTTCGGGAAGGAACTTTGACCGAAATGGATTACTCTCCTGCAGAGACCAAGTTTTCGCTCTGGTCGCCATTTGCAGATGAGGTAAAGGTTTTGTTGTATGAATCGGGACATGAAGGTTCGGCCTACAAGACTATCCCGATGAAGAAGGAAAAGGACGGCACCTGGAAGGTAGCGGTTCAGGAAGACTTGAACGGTAAGTTCTATACTTTTAATGTAAAGATGAACGGTAAATGGTTGGGCGATACTCCGGGTATCATGGCGAAGGCCGTGGGTGTGAACGGAAAGCGTGCAGCCGTGCTCGATCTTGATACAACCGACCCTGAAGGTTGGGCAGAAGATGTTCGTCCGGCATTGAATAGTTTTGCTGACATCGTGGTGTACGAAATGCATCACCGTGACTTCTCTATCGACTCAGTATCTGGCATTACCAATAAGGGTAAGTTTCTTGCTTTGACCGAAGAAGGTACCAAGAGTGTATTGGGTGACAAGACAGGTATCGACCATTTGAAGGAATTGGGTGTGAACCATGTACATATTTTGCCTTCGTATGACTATGCTTCGGTAGACGAAAGCAAACTCGAGAACAATCAATACAATTGGGGGTATGACCCAGTGAACTACAATGTACCTGACGGTTCCTATTCTACTGATCCATACAATCCTTCGGTTCGTATCAAGGAATTCAAGCAAATGGTTCAAGCCTTGCACAAGGCAGGTATCCGTGTGGTACTCGATGTGGTGTACAACCATACTTTTGATATCGTAAACAGTAATTTCGAAAAGACTGTGCCTGGTTATTTCTATCGTTTCAACCCAGAAGGAAAGTATGCCGATGCATCGGGTTGTGGCAATGAAACGGCTTCGGACCGTGCCATGATGCGCAAGTACATGATCGAATCGGTTCTTCATTGGGTGAATGAATACCATATTGACGGTTTCCGATTCGACTTAATGGGTATTCATGACATCGAAACCATGAATGCTATCCGTGCGGAATTGAACAAGATTGACCCGACAATTTTCGTGTATGGCGAAGGTTGGGCAGCAGGAGCCCCTCAGATGCCGGCAGAAGAGTTGGCCATGAAGGCGAACGCTCACAAGATGCCGGGTATTGCTGTATTCTCAGACGAAATGCGTGACGGTATTCGTGGTCCATGGAACAATGATAAGGAAGGTGCTTTCTTGATAGGTAAGCCTGGTAATGAAATGAGTATCATGTATGGTTTGGTGGGTTGTATTCCACATCCGCAGATCATCAACGATTCAGTGAACTATAGTAAGGAAGCATGGGCGGCTCAGCCTACTCAGATGATTAGTTATGTAAGTTGTCACGACGATATGTGCTTGGCAGATAGAATCAAGCATACACTTCCGGAAGGAGCATCCATGGAAGAACGTGTGGCTTTGCATAAGTTGGCCGAAACATTCGTGTTCACTTCACAAGGTGTACCTTTCATCTTTACAGGTGATGAGGTGATGCGCGACAAGAAGGGTGTTCACAACTCATTCAATAGTCCTGACGAAATCAATACTATTGACTGGAAGCAGAAGACTACTTATCGTGAAGTATTCGATTATATCAAGAATTTGATTGCAATGCGTAAGGCTCATCCTGCTTTCCGTATGGGAGATGCTGATATGGTTCGCAAGCACATGGAATTCTTGCCAGTAGAAGGTTCTAACCTCATTGCCTTTATCTTGAAGGATCATGCAAATGGCGATGCTTGGAACAATATCGTAGTAGCTTTCAATAGTCGCAAAGAACCGGCTAAGGTGAGTGTGCCGAAGGGTAATTATACCATTGTATGCAAAGACGGAAAGATTAATCCGAAGGGCATGGGTAGAGTGAATGGTACTGAAGTAGTTGTACCGGCTCAATCGGCTTTGATTATGCACCAATAAAGTTATGAGTTATAAGTTATGAGTTATGAGTTATGAGTTGCCATTCGGAAGGTTCACTTATAACTCATAACTCAAAACTCATAACTCATAACTTCTCAAAACTTATATCCTAAGTTAATATAGAAACCCACTTTCTTGGAATGGTTCGTGTAGTTGAAGGAAGCTTCCAGAGGTCCGAACATGCTGTCCATTCCATAACCCAGAGAACATCCGAACATACTTTCCTCATTCAGGATATTCTTGATTTTCCCACTACTTAAAGCATAATTGCCAACCAGGGTCAGATAATGTGAGTTACCTATTCTCTGACGGAATTTCATGCCGCCTATCAACAATGTATTGTTCATGAGTTCCACCTGATTCGTACCAGTAAAGGCCAATTGGTCGGGTAGGTACTGTTCCATGGTATCGCCTCCCATGACATTCATTTTGGAGAAAGGAATATTCTTACCGAAAATCAATCGTCCTCTAACAGAAGGAATAAGGGAGAAACGGGTTGTGATAGGAACTACTCCTTCAAATGATCCCGATACGATAGAGAATGGTGTTTCATCTTTATAATCGATGAAATTGTCCGTATTTAAGGAATAAGAGCCATGGAATTTTACCCCTTTGGAAGGAAAATAAGCCTTGTCGTACGTTTCGTAATGCAAGTTGGCAAAGTAAGAAAAGAAGTATTCCTTATTTACCTCAAACCCTTCATTGCCTATGTTGTGGAGGAAGCGTCCGTAATCATACAGTTCATACTTGGTTCCTACACCAAAGCGGAAGTTTCGTAACCAGACGTTGTAGTAAGAGATTTCGGCTTTATGATAGTCGAAAGTGGTCGTGAATGAACGTTTACCCAACCGATGATAATCGATATCGTTGTATGAATATTGATAACTTAAAGACAAAGTACTGAGTGGAGAAGTATCAATACCATAAGCAAGTTGGACACCATACCGTTTACCTAAACGAATAGAAGCCGATACATAAGCAGGAAGTTTGCTTTTCAATGTTGTTCGTGCATTGATGAGCAAAGAAGCGATTTCTTCCGAATCGAATCTTACACCGATATTGATGCGGCTCTCGTTCTTCTTGTTGAGCGTATAGTTCAAGTCGTATGTTCCGTCTTCGTTCTGAAGAAGATTGTAACTGATGTTTGAATAGGATGTATTGGCTAGGATAATAGAGGTAGCCCCTTCAATGCGTTGAATGCTATTGAAGGTATTCTCTTCCAAACCACATCGTTTCATGACCCATTCGGTATCTTTCTCATCCAATCCTTTGAAATGGATATTCTTAATCATGATCCATTCTACCGGCTGGTAGGTATGTTTACGGTTGGGTTGATAGTTTTCTGGAAGTCCTATTTCTTTCTTTAATTTCATCAATGCATCCTTTTGTGCTTCTGCAGCCACTATACCTCTCTGAATGAGGGAATCTACTGCATTTTTAGTGAAACTGGCCGCCGAATAGCCCTTGACATTGACCTTGATGAGTACGTTTGTTTCTTTCAAGTTCTTCAGGTAATTGTCTTGTCCCATGAGGTCGATGAGTTGTCCGAGAATGGCCCCAGCATTTTCCAGTTCATTTGCTGTTTTCAGTTCACTCTGTACATCTACACCGATGATGACATCGGCACCCATTTGTTTGGCCACGTTTACCGGATAGTTGTTTACTACACCTCCGTCCACAAGTACCATACTATCCAAACGGACAGGTGTGAAAACGCCCGGAATAGCCATGCTTGCCCGCATGGCCGTAGAGAGTACTCCTTCGTGGAATACATATTCCTCACCCTTCACGATGTTTTCCGCCACGCAAGCAAAAGGAATAGGTAATTTATTGAAATTGAGCGAGTCGTGATAACCCAACGTAAGTTCGCTGAACAGATTGGAAATATTCTGTCCTTTGATGAGACCGCCTGTCAAATCTTGAATGGCCGATTTGCTGAAAGGAACGGAAATCACATATTTCTCATCGGCTTCGCGTTCCAGCATGTTCATGTCCTTACGTAGGATTTGGTCACTTAACAAGAAACCCCAATCTTGTTTCCGTACCATGCTATCCATTTGTTCAGGAGTATAACCGATTGCATATAGTCCACCTATAATGGATCCCATACTGGTACCTACTACATAGTCGATTGGAATACCTGCTTCCTCGATAATCTTGATAGCGCCAATGTGTGCCATACCTTTGGCACCGCCACCACTCAGCACCAAGCCTACTTTCTTGCGTGGTTGGTGTGAATCTGCTTTCAGTGGGAGTGTTCCGAAAGTGAATAGTATAGCCAAAAGAAATGTTAGATGTTTCATGTTGTCTTTGGTTTTATTGTTACAAATATGGTTTATTTTTCTAAGGTTAACAAGTAAAAGAAGTTTTTTATTACCTTTGTAGCATCTAATACGAAAAAAAGAAACATGCAACCCATAATAGAAGTCATCAATGGCGTACCCCGTCATCCCTCATATCGTATGAAAGAACCCGTGAATTTTGTCATGAATCCGGGTGAGCAGATTGCTTTGGTTGGACCGAATGGTGGTGGAAAGAGCAGGCTGGTAGATATTCTCATCGGTCGGTGGCCCTTGCTTCAGAACGAGGTGAACTATCATTTTCCCTCGTCAGTATCGGGTATGGTGTGCGATAATATCAAATATATTTCTTTCCGTGATTCGTATGGCGATGCGGACGGTTCCTTCTATTATCAGCAACGCTGGAATTCGCAGGATATGGAAATTACGCCTTTAGTGCGTGATTTATTGCCTCAAACTTCGGATCTTGAGTTGCAAGATACTCTTTTCACATTGTTTGGCTTGGAGACTTTCCATGACAAGCATATCGTGTTGCTTTCGAGTGGTGAACTCCGGAAATTCCAATTGATTAAAGCATTGATGTCCAAACCTAGTGTGTTGATTCTAGACAATCCGTTTATCGGCTTGGATGCTCCGACAAGAGACTTGCTTCGTGGTTTGTTGGAAAAGATGATTGAGGTGATGCATCTGCATGTGATACTGGTGCTTTCTCGCGAAGAAGAAATTCCTGATTTTATCACCCATGTAGTTCCGGTAGAAGGTTTGGTGTGTGGTAAGAAAGAGATACATCGTCCTCAATCATCGGTAGCGGAACAGAATGAAGTAAAGGCTCCAGAAAGTATTCAGGAAGATGAACCGAAAGAAGAAATCGTCCGTTTGAATAAGGTTAGTATCCGATATGGAGAACGGACCATATTGAACGAACTGGATTGGACTGTACATAAAGGAGAAAAATGGGCGCTCACCGGTGAGAATGGTTCGGGTAAGTCCACTTTGCTCAGTCTGATATGTGCAGACAATCCCCAGAGTTATGCTTGTGACATTTCGCTCTTCGGACGCAAGCGAGGATCGGGAGAAAGCATTTGGGAAATCAAGAAGCATATCGGGTATGTGAGCCCGGAAATACATCGGGCTTATTTGAAGAATATACCTGCCATTGACATTGTGGCAAGTGGATTGCATGACTCAGTCGGATTATATGTCCGTCCTAAACCTGAACAACGGGTCGTCTGTGAGCATTGGATGAATGTTTTCGGTATCGAAGAGTTGAAAGACAGAAGTTTTCTCCAACTTTCCAGTGGAGAACAACGGTTGGTCCTTCTTGCAAGAGCCTTTGTGAAAGAACCTGATTTGTTGATTCTGGATGAACCTCTTCATGGATTGGATACATCCAATCGGAAATTGGTGAAGGGAATTATAGATACTTATGCTCGGAAAGAGGGTAAAACATTGATTATGGTCAGTCATTATGAAGAAGAGTTTCCTACATGTATCACTCATTCGTTGCGATTGAAAAGAAATAAATAATTTAAAATATACAGATTATGTTACTACAACTCTTATTTGTGTTGGTTGCAATCATCATCGGTGCCCGTTTAGGAGGTATTGGCCTAGGTGTAATGGGTGGGGTAGGCCTAGCCATTCTTACCTTCGTATTCGGCCTTCAGCCGACTGCTCCTCCTATTGATGTAATGTTGATGATTGCGGCTGTTATCTCGGCAGCATCTTGTATGCAAGCCGCAGGTGGTCTTGATTACATGGTCAAGATTGCTGAAAAACTCTTGCGTAAGAACCCGTCGCATGTGACGATTCTTGCCCCGTTGGTTACTTACTTCTTTACCTTCTTGGCTGGTACAGGACACGTGGCTTACTCAGTGCTCCCGGTGATAGCCGAAGTAGCAACCGAAACCAAGATTCGTCCGGAACGTCCGTTGGGTATTGCGGTGATTGCTTCCCAACAGGGTATTACCGCCAGCCCTATTTCTGCTGCTACTGTAGCACTCTTGGGCTTGTTGGCAGGTTATGACATTACCTTGTTCGATATCTTGAAGATTTGTGTACCGGCTACATTGATTGGTGTACTGGTAGGTGCATTCTTCTCGATGAAAGTAGGTAAGGAACTCGTAGACGATCCAGAATACCAACGTCGATTGCAAAGCGGTATGTTGAATGACAAGCATGTAGAGTTGAAGAGTGTGGAAAACAAGTTCAAGGCACAACTCTCTGTAGGCTTGTTCTTGGCGGCTACTTTCCTTATTGTCCTTTTCGGTTCGATTCCTAGTCTCCGTCCTACTTTTGGTGATACTACTCTTGGTATGCCTTCTTTGATTGAAATCCTGATGCTTACAGCAGCTGCTCTGATCCTTATCTTGACAAAGACAGACGGTATCAAGGCTACACAAGGAAGTATTTTCCCGGCTGGTATGCAAGCCGTCATCGCTATCTTCGGTATTGCTTGGATGGGAGATACCTTTATTAATGGTAATATTACCGAGTTGACTGCATCCATTGAAGGTATTGTAACAGAAATGCCATGGTTGTTTGGTGCTGCACTTTTCGTGATGTCCATTCTGCTTTATAGTCAGGCTGCAACAGTGCGCGCGATTGTACCTCTTGGCATTGCTTTGGGTATGTCGCCTATGATGCTCATTGCGCTCTTCCCAGCAGTAAACGGTTATTTCTTCATCCCGAATTATCCGACTGTAGTTGCTGCTATCAACTTCGACCGTACCGGAACAACAGGTATCGGTAAGTACATTTTGAACCACTCGTTCATGATGCCTGGCTTGGTTGCCACGGTTGTTTCATTGGCAGTAGGATTGCTGTTGATTCAGATATTCTGATAAAAAAAGAGGAGTGCTTCGATAGTGAAACACTCCTCTTTCTCTTTATAGCATAAGTTATTCTTTCTTTCCGTAGAATTTATTGATGATCAATGCGATTGCACCGTCGCCTGTTACGTTACAAGCCGTACCGAAACTATCCATAGCAATATAAAGTGCAATCATCAAGGCTTGTTCACTTTCTCCGAAGCCGAGCATGGATTGAAGGATACCCAAGCAAGCCATAATCGCACCACCCGGTACACCCGGAGCAGCCACCATGGTTACACCTAGCATGAAGATGAATCCGGCAAACATCGGGAAGTCGAAAGGCATACCTTGCATCATCATCAGGGCAAGGGCACAAGCCACAATCTTCAAGGTACTACCCGACAAGTGAATAGTGGCACAAAGCGGAATGACGAATCCTGCGATATCTTCTCTAACACCATTTTTAATAGTTTGGCGCAATGTTACTGGAATCGTAGCCGCCGAAGACTGGGTACCCAATGCGGTGAAGTAAGCCGGCAACATGCGGAGCAACGCCTTGAACGGATTGACATGGGCAAAGAGCGAAGCGATTACATACTGGAAGATGAGCAGCAGGACATGGAGGGCAAAAATCACACCGATAATCTTGATGAATACGGTGAGTACACTCATTACTTGTCCCGAATGAGTCATATTCAAGAAAATACCGAAGATATAAATAGGAAGCAACGGAAGAATCACTGCTTGGATCGTCTTCACGATGATTTCCTTGAAATCGTTGAATGCATTCTTCAATGTTTCTCTATTCAAATAAGCCAAGCCAATACCAAGGGTGAAAGACATGACAAGTGCAGTCATCACGTTCATGGATGCTGGGATAGATACTGTAAAGAATGGAGTGGCATCGTGTGCTTGACTGATTTCATCGATAGAGGAACCTGGAGTAATCATGTCCGGAAAGAAAGTAACCCCTGTAAAGTAGGAAAGGAATCCGGAGATGAGTGTAGCGGTATAGGCTACGAGAGTGGTTACTACCAACATGCGACCGGCTTGTGAACCAATATCGGCAATGGCAGGTGTTACCAAACCAAGGATGATTAATGGAATAATGAATCCTAGAAACTCGCTGAAGATACCATTGAATGTTACAAAAATACGGACCATTGCTTCAGGTAAGAAATTACCGAAAAGAATGCCGAGTGCAATGGCAATAATAATGCGGCCTAGAAGGCCAATACGTATGTTTTTCATAAGTTGATTTTTAAGTTTGGTGGCAAATATATAAAAAAAGATTCTTATCTTTACCACAAACTTTAGATTATCAGACTATGGATAGACGAAATATGCTGAAAATGACAGGTGCTGCTTTGGCGGGTACATCCTTGTTGGGAATGCCTGCATGGGGCAAGGAAACGAATGGACATACAGAGCGGGCAAGAAAAGCACTCATTATTGGTGCACATCCGGATGATCCTGAAACGGCTTGCGGTGGTACCATGATTCTTCTGAAACAAGCAGGCTATGAAGTGGTATCGGTCTATCTGACGAAGGGTGAAGCAGGTATTGTAGGGAAAACGCATGAGGAATCGGCGGCTATCCGTGTAAAGGAAGCCACATGTGCATCGCAGACGTTGGGTGTAAGACCGGTATTCATGACGCAGATAGACGGTAATACCGAGATTAACAAAGAACGATATATAGAAATGCGGGAATTGATAGCCGCCGAAAAACCGGATATAGTCTTCACACATTGGCCTATTGATTCGCATGCCGATCATCGGGTTTGTTCGCTATTGGTGTATGATGCATGGCGAAGATTAGGCTATAATTTTGAACTTTACTATTTCGAAGTAATGAGTGGTATGCAGACTACGCTTTTCCAACCTACTGATTATGTGGACATCTCCGAGGTGGCAGACCAGAAGTGGGAGGCATGTTTCTGTCATGCTAGCCAAGATATGAAAGCCTTATACGATGATTGGCACCTAACTATGGAGCAATTCCGTGGCTTGGAATTCCGATGCAAGAGAGCGGAGTCCTTCATCCATTTGCGTAGAAACAACAACGACCTGTTCTAATGACAGGTCGTTTTCTTTTTCTAGATATAATCTTTATATAAACCTTATATAACCTTTATATCATCATTCTTATGCCAATGGAAGAATTTTGAATCGCATACGGAAGATACCGTCTTTCCAATCATGGCTGATGATTTTGAAGGTACCTACTTCGGAAGTGTTTTCCACATGAAGTCCGATGCAAAGACATTCATCGTAATCTCCTACATGAACCACACGCACGGTATCGGATGCTCCGTCCGGGAGGCGCTTCATGTCGAATCGTCCCATGGCTTCTTCCTGACTGATGAATTCCATGGTTACAGGGAGATTCTTTCTCAATGTTTCATTGACTACTTTTTCTATTTCTTCGATTTGCGCTTCGGTAGGACATTCATTCAAGGCGAAGTCGAGTTTACTCTTCTTACGCTCGATATGGGCCGATACGGCACGTCCGCAACCGAAGAGGTTGACCATGGTACGGTTCACCACATGCTCACAAGTGTGCATCGGTGGGTACTCGGTCTTGTTATGCTCATTGAGCTGATGCGTGTTGTTTTCCATATTTTTATCTCAATTTTTCTTTGGGGGACAAAGATAGGAAAAAAAGAGGATTTCCTAAAAAGAAACCCTCTTGTATGCTATTTAGTGATTACTTGATTTCAATTACTTTAGTAATATTCTTCTTTTCTTCGGGTGCTTTGCGTGGAAGTTCAATACAAAGGACACCGTCGCACATCGAAGCATTGATATGGTCCTTTACTACATCTTCAGGAAGAATAAGCGTCTGTTGGAATTTGGTGTATGAGAATTCGCGTCTGAGGTATCGACTCTTCTTTTCCTTACATTCTTCTTTGTCCTTGCATTCTTCCTTGTCCTTGCAACAGCATTTCTTCTCCATAGCGATAACAAGGTTATTGTTTTCGTCTACATGTACGTTAAAGTCTTCTTTGTTCATACCTGGAGCTGCTACTTCTACTTTATACTCAGTGTCGGTTTCAATGACATTGATAGCAGGTGCGGTTGCGTTTGTTCTCTTCATCCATTCGTTGTCGAAAAAATCATCGAACATGGTAGGCAACCAACTCTGGTGGTACCTTTTCATTGGCATCATAATTTAAATCTCCTATGTTTTAGTGATACAATAAGTTTCCCGAATGGATTTTCCAATCGGTTGGAATATCAACAAAAGAGGGGAGAAAAAGTTGCTAATGGAAGGTTAATGAAACGTATGGATATAAAAAAAGGAGCAACGCCTTGCTCCAACCTTTGTTAACCTTAAATCTAATACTATGAAAAACACAGTGCAAAGGTACGGCTTTTCCGCTTATCTGCAAATATTTAGGGCAAAAATCTGTGTTATATAACATATTTTTAGACTTATAAAGATTATGTCGGTATTTTTTAAGACTTCTTTTACCTATCTTTGCACTCATTAATAAGGAAAGAATTATGGCATTTGAAGCAACCAAAAGAGAATGGAGCGAACTTTACGCTTTCTTCCGTCTGCTAGCGGACGGATATGTATATGCCGGTACACCGGATGCGAAGAAAAATGAGAATTTGACATGGCCGGTGGCTATGGTGCAACGTGAGGAGCACGACGGTACCCGCCAGTACATCATAGAAGGAGAAGAAATTCATATTGTAGGCGAGAATATCGACAAGCGCGTTCCTCGCGAAGACTTTGACACCGTAGCAGGTTTGATACTCGACGCAGTGAAGCAAAGCAAGGAAATGGATGTCACTTCTCCGGACGGTGTGGAAGAGTTCCTGGACGAAGTGGCTATCTTCGACCTCGAAGCGAAGACTGATGACCGTACGGACTTCTACGTGGCTTTCTATCATGTGAACACCCCATTGGTAGGATTCTGTGTCCGCTCCAAACTCAGCCCGATGTTCCCATTGCTCGACGGTGGACGTACCGCCAATTTCAAGTTCGAGCAGACAGGGGTGAAGTTTGCTGGTCCAACCGTGAACAAGATCAATTTCTTCGGCGAGGAAGACGATGTGACCGGTCGTATGCTGATGATTGAACGCCTCGGAGGTATCTTGAAGTTCAACGATGTAGCCGATAAGGTGTTCCGTAGTAACTTGCACATGATTGACTTGCATTTCCCACGTGTTTTGGGTGAAATGTGCCGTACCATGCATTTGGAAGGCATTACCCGTGTAAACGAACTCACTGAATACATCAAGGCGGTGAATCCCCTCAAGATCAAGGATGAGTTGATTTTAAAGCATCACTACTACGAACATAAGATGAAGGAATTCCTCATGGCATTGGCTCTCGGTATGCGTCCGGCCAAGTTGTATACAGGTGTCGATTCGGCTGTGGCAGGTTTCTTGTTGGTAGACGGATCGGGTGAAGTCGTATGCTATCAGAAGGCAGACCGACAGACCTTTGCCGATTTCTTGTACAACAATACCCGTTTGGAAAAGGGACCTACTGCTAAGGACAAGTATGGCTATCTGGAAAAAGAAAACGGGGTACACTACTTCAAACTGAATCTGAAGATTGGTTTGGCTAAGCGATAAGGAATCCATGAACGCATCGACCTTCCACATGAAAAGTAGGCTGATAGGGATGAGTTTCCTTCAGTTCGGAGTATGGGGAGCCTACCTCATCTCCATGGGCACATACTTGTTCAGTGCCGGTATGGGGGATAAAATCGGTTATTTCTATGCCATGCAAGGCGTGGTGGCGTTGTTCATGCCTGCTCTCATGGGGATAGTGGCCGACCGCTGGATACCCGCTCAGAAACTGCTGGCAGGATGCCATTTGCTCAGTGCCTTGTTCAAGGCGGCTATGGGGTATGTGGCTATATCGGCAACGGGAATGGTTGCCGATAAATACCCGACGATGATTCTGCTCTATGCCTTGTCGGTAGCCTTTTTTATGCCAACCCTGGCTTTGTCCAATTCCGTATCCTATACGGCACTCGAAAGTGTGAAACTCGACCCCGTGAAGAGTTTCCCTCCCATACGTGTCTTCGGTACGATAGGCTTTATCTGTACCATGATTCTGACCGATGTGTTGGGTTTCCAAGCCACTCCTAACCAGTTCTTCCTGAGTGCAGCATTGGGTTTGGTGGCATCGGGATATGCCTTGACCTTGCCGGCTTGTCCGGTGAGTAACCGCCAACAGGGTAAGTCTTTGACCGAAGCATTGGGTTTGAATGCGTTCTCTTTGTTCAAGCAACGCAAAATGGCGCTTTTCTTCCTTTTCTCGGTTCTCTTGGGTGTGGCTCTGCAGATTACAAACGGGTTTGCCAATCCGTATCTCAATAGTTTTGCCAGCCTCCCTGAATATGCCGATACCTTTGGTGTGAAGCATGCCAATGTCTTGATATCGCTCTCGCAACTATCTGAAACCTTCTGTCTGCTGCTCATTCCGTTTGCCTTGAAACGCTTTGGCATCAAGTATGTCATGCTCATTGCCATGTGCTGCTGGGTGCTTCGGTTTGCCCTGTTCGGCTTAGGTAATCCGGGCGAAGGCGTATGGATGTTCGTCCTTTCGATGCTGGTGTATGGTATTGCGTTCGATTTCTTCAACATTTCGGGCTCCTTGTTTGTCAATCAAGAAACTGACATGTCTGTCCGTTCCAGTGCTCAGGGGCTGTTCATGATGATGACGAATGGACTGGGTGCTACCATAGGAACCATTATGGCTCAACAACTCGTGAACCATTATGTAGACTTCACCAGCGATATGCCCCAAGTGGAAGGTTGGAGCCAGGCATGGCTGGTCTTTGCCGGATACATGTTGGTGGTGGCGATACTTTTCGCTTTCTTGTTCAAGTATAAGCACACTAAAAATTAAATAGACGAATGGAAAATTTGGTTGAACTGAAAATACACGATATGTCGACTACCCTCTATCCAGCCGATGCCTATGCCTTGGTTCTGGAGGAAGTGGACGGTGGACGCAAGTTGCCGATTATCATCGGACAACAGGAAGCACAAGCCATTAAGGTGATGATGATGAAGTATCAGCCACCCCGCCCGTTGACACACGACTTGTTTCAGACACTCACCATGCATCTGGGAGCAACCCTGAAGCAGATTGTCATCTACAAGGCCAAGGACGGTGTGTTCTATTCCTACCTTTATTTCGATAAGGAAGGAGAGGAAATCAAGATTGATGCACGCACCTCGGATGCCGTGGCATTGGCTTTGCGCTACAAGTGCCCCATGTACACCACCCAAAGCATCATGGAGAGTGAACATCTGCACGACATGGGCGAAGGTAAATTCTCCGTACCTATCAGTTCGGTGAGCCTACAGATGCTGGAAGAAGCCTTGCAGTCGGCTATTGAAAAAGAAGAATATGAACAAGCCTCCCAATTGCGGGACGAAATCCGCAAACGGAAGGAAAAAGAATAAGAATTATGCACGTATTTTATACTCCCGATATCGCAACCCATGTAGAAATGCCCGAAGAAGAAGTGGGCCACTGCTTGCGTGTGCTTCGTCTGACTACAGGCGATGAAGTGACTCTGACAGACGGTAAAGGAAATTTCTATAAGGCAGTGATCAGTGCTGCCACCAACAAGCGTTGCCAACTCAAGGTAGTGGAGACTCTTCCGCAAGAAAAGGGTTGGACAGGTTGGCTTCATGTGGCTATGGCACCTACCAAGAACATGGACCGCACCGAATGGTTTGCCGAGAAAGCCACCGAGATAGGTTTCGACGAACTTACTTTCCTGAATTGTAGATACTCTGAGCGCAAGGTCATCAAGACTGAACGCATCGACAAGATTCTAGTATCTGCTATCAAGCAATCCTTGAAGGCCAACAAGCCCGTCTTGAATGAAATGACAGACTTCAACAAGTTCATCGCCCAAGATTTCCAAGGACAGAAATTCATCTGCCATTGTTACGAAGGCGAAAAGAAACTCTTGAAAGAAGCGATTGTACCAGGCGAGGATGCCTTGATTCTGATTGGTCCGGAAGGCGATTTCAGCGAGGAGGAAGTGGCCAAGGCTATCGAAGCAGGCTTCCAACCGGTGAGTTTGGGAAAGAGCCGATTGCGTACGGAAACGGCAGCCCTTGTAGCGGCTCATACCTTGAATTTGTTTAATCAGAAATAAGACCATGATCAAGAAACTATTGAAATCCACATTCGTGGCCAGTCTGTTGTTTCTCGCAGCCTGTAGCCCGAAAACCGAATATACCCACGCTCTCCCGAAGAATGCTTCTGTGGTAGTGGCCATGGAACTGGACGATATGGCGCAGAAAGCCGGACTGAACGGACAGGGAGGCGAAGTAGTCGTGAACAAGTTGAAGTCCCTCTTGAAGGGAGGCTTGCAAGGCGAAGCGGCCCAATTGGCTGAACGCATCATCGAACAGCCTTCGGAATCGGGCTTGTCGTTCGAGGATAAGGTGTATCTCTTTGCTACCCCTCATGCCGAAGCCTTGGCTATCCTAGCGAAGGTTGCGGACGAAGGTAAGGTAGAAACCTTGCTCCAAGCACTCGAAAAGGAAGCCATTGCCAACCCGTTGCGCGAAGAAAGCGGATGCCGTTGGACTCAAGTGGGTAGTGCCCTCTGTGCGTTCAACAACGGTACTTTCCTGCTTCTCCAGCCCTCTAAGGGCGATGCATCCAGCATGAAAGGCACCTTGCTTTCCATGATGCGTCAGGAAGAAGGAGAGGGCTTTGCCAGTTTGCCAGAGTTTACAAAAGTAGCAACCGAAGGAAATGACATTGCCTCGGTACTGAATCTGAGTGCTATCCCTTACGAATGGACAACTCCGCTCCGTATGGGTATCTCTGCCGATATCCGTTTGGAAGACATCAAGTATTTCGTTTCGGCCAATTTTGAGCAAGGCAAGGTCGTCATGAACTCCGAATCGCTCATTCAGAACCCGAAGATTCAAGGTTTCTTCGATGCCGTGGACAAGGTCATGCAACCGATTGGTGGCAAGTTCTTGGATTATTACGAAGGAAATACCCTAGTATGGGCGGGTGGCAACATCCAAGGCAAGGAATTGTATCGCATCCTTTGCGAGAATCCTACGATTCGTCAGATCTTGGACAATCCGATTCTTCCAGTCGATGTAGAGCGTATTTTCTCGTCTGTAGAAGGAGATTTCGCTATCGGTTGGAACAAGTTGACTTCGAAGGATTTCTTGATGTATGCCGATGTGACCAATGCCGAATTCTTGAAAACATTCGAAGACTTGCGTCCGTTGTTGGCCTTGACGGGTGGACAGATAGTGCTCGACAATGTTTCTGCCAATGAATACCTCATGCATACCTATTATGGACGTTTCTGGTTCGGAGTAAAGAACAACCGCCTCTATGTAACCAACAACCGTACCTGGGCAGAAGAAGTTGGTCGCACTTTCGGGGCTTCGCTCGGTGTGAAGCCATGGTCGAAGGACGTGAAGGAAAACCGACTCTTTGCTTCGGTTAATTTTACGGCCATGGCCAATGAATTGTCTATCTACCGTTCACTCCCGATGTTGGGCGGTCAGCAAAATACCACACTCGTGAAGGCTTTTGCCAGCCAATGCGACTACTTGAATGTAAGCATGCCGGACGGAAGAAAGGGGAAGGCAGAATTGGTATTGAAGGACAAACAAACGAATCTGCTGAAGATTATTGTTGAAATGTTAGGAAAGTTATAATCACATGAATAAAATCACCTTACAGCATACCTTGCCCGAAGTCTTTGCCGGAAAGGACTACATCGATTCCGATATCTGGCACAAGGACGTGGTATTCGAGCGTGGCCATTTCTATCAGATAGAAGCCGCATCGGGTACGGGCAAGTCATCGCTCTGCAGTTTCATCTATGGCTATCGGAACGACTATCAAGGCATCATCGGGTTCGACGGGATCAATATCCGGAATCTCAGTGTGAAGGAATGGGTGGAGATACGCAAACGCTCCCTCAGCATGCTTTTCCAGGATTTGCGCCTCTTTCCGGAACTCACCGCTATGGAGAATGTACTTCTGAAAAATTCCTTGACCGGATTCAAGAAGAAGAAAGAAATCAAGGATTTGTTCTTTGAACTCGGCATCGGCGATAAGATAAACGTGCCTATCGGAAAGATGTCCTTCGGTCAGCAACAACGTGTGGCGCTCATCCGCGCACTCTGCCAGCCGTTCGACTTCCTCTTCATGGACGAGCCTATCAGCCACTTGGACGAAGTCAATGCCAAGAACATGGCCCGTATCCTTACCGAAGAAGCCATGAAGCAAGGTGCCGGTGTGATAGTGACCAGTATCGGGAAACATTTGGAATTGGATTACACTAAAAAGTTGATGCTATGAGTTTGGTTTGGAAATTAATGCGACGCCATATCAGCCTGGGACAATTGGCTGGTTTCTTCTTTGCCAATCTGTGTGGCATGGTGATTGTTTTGCTCAGCATCCAATTCTATCAGGATGTAGCACCCGTATTTACGGAAGGCGATAGTTTCATGAAGAAGGACTATATCATCGTGAGCAAGAAAGTGAGTACCCTCGGTTCGTTTGTGGGCAAGAGCAGCACGTTCTCGGCTTCGGAAATCGAGGAAATCGAGGAGCAGCCTTTCACGAAAGGAGTGGGAGAGTTCACCCCTTCGCAATTCAAGGTATCGGCTGGAGTGGGCATGGAACAACTCGGCTTGAATCTCTCTACCGCCATGTTCTTCGAATCCGTGCCTAACCGCTATGTGGATGTGAACTTGGACGAATGGCATTTCGAACCGGGACAGGCCGAAGTACCTATCATCCTCCCACGCAATTACTTGAACTTGTATAATTTCGGTTTTGCCCAAAGCCGTAATCTGCCTCAGATTTCGGAGGGTGTCATCAATATGGTGAACCTCGAAGTACGCATCAGTGGAGGTGGCCGTCAGGATAGGTATAAGGGCAAGATAGCCGGTTTCTCCAACCGACTCAATACCATTCTCGTGCCGGAGAGTTTCATGGCTTGGGCGAATACCCATTATGCCGAAGGAGCAACCCGCAAGGACCCTTCCCGCCTCATTGTCGAGGTGAACAACCCGACAGACGACCGCATTGCCCAGTTCTTCCGTGAGCGTGGCTATGAGACCGAAGACGATAAACTCGATGCGGGTAAGACTACCTGGTTCTTGAAAGTCGTAGTAGGTATCGTACTTTCGGTAGGCCTGCTCATCAGTGCGCTATCGTTCTATATCCTCATGCTCAGTATCTACCTCCTGTTGCAGAAGAACACTACCAAGTTGGAAAACCTTCTCCTCATCGGCTATGGACCGAATCGGGTAGCCTTGCCTTATCAGGCGCTTACTATCGGCCTCAATGCCGTGGTACTCGTGCTCTCGGTAGGCATCGTGCTCTATGTGCGTACCCTCTATCTGGATGTGGTGGAAAAGATGTTCCCTGCATTGGATGCTGGTGGTTGCTGGTTGATGCTCGTGATAGGCATCCTGCTTTTTGTAGCCGTATCTTTCTGCAATGTGGTAGCCGTTCGTAAGAAAGTCGCTTCCATTTGGATGCATCAAAGTTAAAATTTCTTCTAATCAGAACTTATTCATACAGTCCTTGTTCTATGCTTGTATTTATTCACCAATAAAAGTATAGAACAATGGATTGTCAATGTAAATCAGTAAAATTCTGGATAGGCCTCGGATTGGGCACTGTCCTCGGTATGGTAGGCTATCATTTCGCCAAGAGCGAAAAGGCGAAGGAATGGAAAGCGAAAATCGGTAGTGCTGCTCAGTCGGCTGCAGAAAAGGCGGGAGAGTGGATGACCGGTGCGCAGGAATGTACTTGCAAGAAGGAAGAGTAGGACACAAATTGTAATTTTTAAAGCACTATTCTTTACAAAACTAATTGTCATTCAGAGCGAAGCGAAGAATGACAATTAGTATTTTATACTTCGCGTACTGCCGCCAAGTAATTCTTCAAATTACCAGCCTTCATGATTTTCTTGTACACCTTGCGCCCCAACTCTTCTTCCATGTATTCCCAGAACAGACGGAGACGGTTGTGCACTTGCGCCTCGCTATTGGCCGTAGTCTCGATATGCGCTTTCAGGCGGTCATGAAACTCATGGAGGCTGTTTCTTCTTTTCTCCCAAGGAAGTTCATTGCCCGACTGGTATTCCGATGCCAACGACGGACGGGCCAACAAACCACGACCTATCATGATACCCGCCAAATTAGGATATTTCTTTTCCAGTTCCTGCATTTGGGCGAGGGTAGTCACATCGCCATTGTAAACCAACGGATGCTTGCAGAGGGCATAGAATTCCTCGAAGGCTTCCATGGAAACCGAACCCTTGTACTGTTGCGTACCGATGCGCGGATGAAGCGTCACTTGTCGCAGAGGCGTATCGTTCAGGATATTCAGTACCGGACGCCATTCGTCGGCATTTTCCCAACCGAGGCGCATCTTGACCGAGAAACTGAGGTGTGACTTCTCACGGATAGCCTTGGCCATTTCTTCTACGATGTCCACATGAGCCAACAAGCCTGAACCACGTCCATGCTTGGCCTGCATCGGGAAAGGACACCCCATATTGATGTCTATCTGCTGATATCCCTTTTCTTCCACCACATTCACCAAGAAATCAAATTCCTTCATCGACTTCACGATGATTTGTGGGATAACGGGTACACCTTCGTTGAATTCCGGACGGATGTCTCGCATGTCCTTCGAACGGACACCTCCTGCTTCCATGCGGAGGAAAGGGGTATAATACGTTTGGATTCCACCCATGATTTCGTGGTGGAGTCTGCGATACACATCGTCAGTATAGCCCTGCAACGGGGCGAAATGGATAGGTAGGCTCATAGTCTTCTCTTTATTGAATGACAAAGGTAAGCAAAAACTTGCGAAAGTGAAGAAAATTTACTAAGTTTGTTGAAAATCAAAATTGAAGGAAGCCATGAAGAAAAGGATGCTGATCAGTTGGGTGGCCTTATGGATGCTGCTGGTATCCACCTGGGCACAAGGATTGCTGGTAACAGGTATCGTCAAGGATAAGGAAACGCGCAAGGTGCTGGCCAATGTGAATGTTTCCGTGCAGGGAAGCAATGTAGGGACCGTGACCAATGCCGACGGTGTGTTCTCGCTCAAAGTCTCGCAGGAAGAACTGGGCCGAGGCGTGCATGTATCCCACATCGGGTATCAGAATCTCTTTCTGCCTGCCGATGCCCTGACATCGTCTTCCAAGCGTCCTACCATTTGGCTCACGCCCACTGCCTTCTCGCTGGACATGGTGAACGTGTACGGAGGGGACCCTATGGAACTCGTGGAGAAAGCCTTGCGGAAAATCCCACAGAACTATGCGGACCATGATCATCTGTTCTCGGCCTTTTATCGCGAAACCATTCAGAAGAGGAAGCGCTACATTGGCATCTCCGAAGCCGTGCTCGATGCATACAAGACCGATTACAAGGAACGTGAAATTACGCACGACCGGGTGCAGATTCTGCGTGGCCGACGCTTGCAGAGCCAGAAGAGCAGCGATACCTTGGCTGTGAAGATAGCCGGTGGACCCAATATGCCTGTCTACCTGGACGTGGTGAAGAACGGCGATGAGTTGCTGAATGTGAACATGCTCCACTGCTATCGTTTCGGTATGCAGATTTCCATGAGCATCGACAACCGGATGCAGTATGTAGTAGCCTTCGAGCCGAGGGTAGTCCTGGAACATCCGCTTTATCGAGGCCTGCTCTACATCGACCAGCAGACACTCGCTATCACCCGTGCCGAGTTCCAGTTGGATATGTCGGATGCCGAGAAAGCCGCCCGTTTCATCCTCCGCAAGAAGCCTACGGGACTGCGTTTTAAACTTCAGGAGGTGTCCTATCTCGTCACCTACCGTTATCAGGACGGGAAGTCTTACTTGAACTATCTGCGCAATAACATCCGCTTCAAGTGCGACTGGAAGAAGCGCCTTTTCTCATCTACTTTTTCAACCAGTACCGAAATGGTCATGGTTGACCGCAACGACCGCCCCGAAGAGCGTATCCGCATGAAGGATGCCTTCAAGCAACGGGAGGTGTTCTACGATATGGTAGATGCCTATTGGAACGAGGATTTCTGGAAGGACTACAACATCATCGAGCCTACCGAGTCGCTGGAATCGGCTGTGAAGAAACTGAAGAAACAGAAGAAATAAAAAATGGGGGCTAGTGTGCCCCCATACATGACGTTATACCAAAAGTAGTTGCGATAGCGGTCAATACCGTAATGACGATGTTGATGATTTTTCCCCAGACAGATTTGTTCATAGTTATGAGTTATTTAAGTTATGAGTTATTAGTTGTTATATCAATCAAATCCCCTCTTGAGAGGGGCAGGGGTGTGTGACAATCATCCACAAATGTTATTTGCTGATATGTTTGCTGATGTATTCTGCACACCATGCTGGTGTATTCTTACACACCCCCTTCCCCCTCTCAAGAGGGGGTGTAGAGATTACTCTTCCAATCCTTCGTTGTTCTCTTCCTTTTCTTCTTTCGAATACTTGATAGGTACCTTGGTGAACTTGAGGGTTCCCAATGCTTCTGCCAAGACCGGACCCGGTCGGAAATTGATTCTTGCCTTCTTGATGAGCGTATCCTCATATTCTTCCTCGGTGAGGGTACCCTTTCCGCTCAGGCCTACCTGAAGGGTACAGAGGTCGCCCAAGCGCACGATTTCGCCATTCTGAATGGCTTCCTTCACCACATCTTCCAGCGAGACGAGCACTGCATAGACATCCGCCTTGGTCACGGTACAAGTGGACTGGATACGCTCTGCCATTTCACGAAGGCTTACATCGCCACGGGCTTGTGCTTGTGCATAAAATTTCGGTGGATCATTCTTTTCACGAGGGTTGATACGTGGGACAACGGAATAAGTTACTGTTCTTGCCATGATGTTTTGAGTTATGAGTTATAAGTTATGAGTTATGAGTTTGTGTGTGTTCCGGAATCACAATGCAAAGATAATACATGGGGTGGGGTGTAATGTCCTTGAATGTCCGCCAATGTCCTCGAATGTCCTTAAATGTCTTGATAAAGGTGAAAATGACCGATATTTATTTGTTTGAGTAGTAGAAATTTCGTATATTTGTATCACTATCCATTCACTCATAACTCATAACTCATAACTCATAACTCAAAAAAACATGTTCCAATTACGTCCCTATGGCAAGGCCGAACTGGCTTTGCTCTACCACCCGTTCAGTACACCCGAAACCGCCATGAAGACACTTTACCGTTGGATTACGGGCTGTTCTCCGCTCATGGCAGAGTTGTCATCCATGAACTACAATCCTAAACGGCGCACCTTTCTGAAGCCGGAAGTGGAAGCGATAGTGAAGCATTTGGGGGAGCCTTGAATTAGGCTTTCTCCCTTGTCGTTTTCTTATGAAGTTGCTTGTTTTTATAGATTAATTACTATATTTGCAAGGTGTTAATTTATTGAATTAAAACAAAATATAAATCAAGTTATGAACGAACAAAATCAAATTCTGATCTATCAGACAGAAGACGGACAGACTCAAGTGGATGTCCGCATGGAGAATGAAACAGTGTGGTTAAGTGCTAACCAAATGGCAATGCTTTTCGGACGTGATGAAAAAACGATAAGAAAACATGTCAACAATGTATTTTCTGAGGGCGAATTGGAAAAAGAAAACAACACGCATTTTTTGCGTGTTGATGGTGTAAAACAACCAGTAGCGTATTACAACCTCGATGTCATCATCTCCGTAGGCTATCGTGTAAAGAGCCAGCGTGGTGTGAAATTCCGCCAATGGGCCAATCGAATTCTCAAGCAATACTTAGTCAAAGGTTATGCCGTAAATGATCGTCTCCGTCGTGATCAGTTGGGCGAACTCCGCCAATTGGTTCAAGTGGTAGGACGCAGAACAAGCGTATCGCAGCAACCCTGTTTCTTTGGTTCTTGAATAACAATGGTATTCTTTATCGTCCCGACGGTACGAAAAGATTGGCGGATAATACCCTCGTAGCCCTTACGCTAATGATTGCCGAAAGCCGTACCGAGGAAAAAGATGTCATGGTAAAGGTGGTGGTAAACCTCATCAACCAGCGCAATGAATGAGGCTTCTTCACGTTTCTCCTCAAGCATGAACATCTTTCGCATAAAACATGAAAATGTTTGCGGGGAACACGGCTTTTCAGTCAGTCGGTCAGTCAGTCAATTGTTTTATTTTCTAGTGAAATGGTTAGATAAAATTTTACCCATAAGTATATATAATTATATATACTTATGGGTAATTATTTTTAATGAGGTTTAGGGTGGAATTTAAATTACTGACTGATTGACTGACTGACTGATTGACTGATTTTTTGCTTTGCAGCCATTGTTGTATCCAATTATCTTTATGAATCATCAATGTTTTGGCTACGGCCAGCACGCTAACTGACCCGATAAATCATACTCTGACCCGATAAAACGACTGTTTGACCCGATAAACTATCCTTTATCGACTATAGCACCACACACTGGACATACCCAATACGTTTCATGCTCTTCCATATAGGCAGAACAGCAACATGGGCAGGGTGGGGTATAAGTATAGGCGGAATATGTTTCTTCTGTTTTCATGTTCAAGCCATTTGTAAAAAGTAAAACAACGCACCGATTTGAAG
>JBGVGD010000037.1:0-27225 GCA_045121515.1 Phocaeicola sp.
GCTTCTGTCATCGTAGCCCCGCTCAACATATTGGCTATTTCATGTATTCTCTCTTCTTGATTCAATTGACGGATATGGCTATTGGTACCTGTCTCCGTATCTTCCTTATATACTTTATAATGCGTACTACCTTTGGCCGCAATTTGTGGCAAATGGGTAATGGAGATAACCTGTCGGTTGGCTTGTCCCATTTCTTGCATGATCAAGGCCATTTTCTCTGCTATAGAACCCGATACACCTGTATCGATTTCATCGAATATAATAGTCGGCAATTTGACGGCACCGGCTATCATGGCCTTCAACGATAGCATGACACGGGCAATTTCACCACCCGATGCAATCGATGCCACATTCTGAAGGGTACCGTTCTTATTCGCTGAGAACAAGAATGTCACATTGTCCAATCCGTGTGCATCCGGTTCTTTCTTGCTTGAAAGTTCCACGGCAAAGCGTACATTCGGCATGCCCAATGGAATGAGATAGCCCTCCATTTGTTGCTCGATTTCCTTGGCCGATTTCAATCGATACTCGGTCAATACTTGGGCTTGTGCCAATACCTTATTATATAAGTCTTCTTTTTGCTTAGTCAACTTCTGAATCTTGTCGTCATAGGAAGTGATTGCGTCCAACTTTCCACGGAACTCTTGGGCAAGAGAAATCAATTCTTCTACCGACGAAACACGATGCTTCTTTTGCAACGTATAGATGAGATTCAAGCGTTCGTTCACATAGTCGAGTCGGGTAGGGTTGAACTCCACTTCTTCACCGGCATTGGCTATCTCGTGTGACAAGTCCTTGAGTTCGATATGACAACTATTCAAGCGTTCAATCCAGTCTTGTGCTTGACCATATACACGGGAAATACCTTGCAAAGTCTGTATACAATCCTTAGTTAAGGTAAGCAAAGCCATTTCATCCGATGACATGCATGCATCCACCTTGTAAAGGCCTGCCTTGATTTCTTCAGCATGACTCAATGTTTCGGCTTCCTGTTCCAACTCTTCCTGTTCGCCTTCTTGTAAGTTGGCTTCTTCCAATTGCTCTGCCTGATAGCGGATATAATCCTCATCCCGGCTATTCTTATCGGCTTGCTCCAAGATGTCGGTCAACTCGCGGGACACTTTCTTGTAGTCCGAATAAATTTCCTTGTAAAGTTGAAGTTCCTTCTCGTCGTGTGCCAAGATATCCAATACATTCAATTGGAAGTTCTCTTGGTTTAGCAAAAGATTCTGATGCTGACTATGTACATCAATCAGTTTCTCGCCCAATTCCTTCATCTGAGCCAAGGAGGCAGGAGTATCGTTGATGAAGGCACGGCTCTTGCCGGAAGCATACAATTCCCGACGAAGGATACATTCCTCTCCCTCGTTTTCCAATTCATGCTCTTCGAAAAAACTTTCCAACTGATAGGAGGCTACATTGAAACGGGCTTCTACGATACACTTGGTAGCCCCATTCTTAATAGCCTTGATATCCGCACGTTGGCCTACCAACAAACCGATAGCTCCCAAGATAATCGACTTACCCGCACCCGTTTCCCCAGTGATGACCGAGAAGCCAGAATGAAAGTCGATATCGAGCGACTCTATCAATGCATAGTTTTGTATATGAATGGATTGCAACATACGTCTTACTTGTTCATGCTAATAACCAATCTGTCGATAATGTCCTTGGCCACCTCCATTTTGTTCTTCAATGGGTAAGGAGTAGCCCCTTCGCGATCAATAATGGTAATTTTGTTGGTATCTACCCGGAAACCTGCTCCCTTGTCGTTCAACGAGTTGAGCACGATGAAATCGAAGTTCTTGCGTTCGAGTTTTCCTTGTGCATTGGCGGCTTCATCGTTTGTTTCCAAAGCAAATCCTACCAAAGTCTGAGATTCCTTCTTGGTTGCACCCAAGGAAGCAGCAATGTCTTGTGTAGGCTTTAATTGAAGCACCAAATCATCCTTCTCACGCTTGATTTTGTGGTCGGCTGCATGATCGGGAGTAAAGTCAGCTACGGCTGCACAGAGGATTCCTACATTTGCATCTTCAAAGGCTTCCTTAGCCGCTTCGTACATCTCTTGAGCGCTTTCCACGTCCACTCTACGGATATTCGGATGATGAGTCTGCAAAGTAACTGGACCACTTACCAAAACCACTTCTGCACCTCTTGATGCACATTCTTCGGCTAGGGCATAACCCATTTTACCTGAAGAATAGTTTCCGATGAAGCGCACCGGGTCAATCTTTTCATACGTAGGACCAGCCGTAATCACCACCTTCTTTCCCTTCAAATCCTGTTGTTGTGCAAAGAAAGCCTCCAGCACTTCCACAATTTTTTCCGGTTCTTCCATACGTCCTTTACCCACCAAGTGACTGGCCAATTCGCCTTCACCCGGTTCGATGATATGATTGCCATACGAACGGAGAATGTCCAAATTCTTCTGGGTAGAAGGATGAGCAAACATATCCAAGTCCATGGCAGGAGCCACGAATACTGGAGCCTTCATAGACAAGTAGGTAGTAATGAGCATATTGTCTGCTACACCATGCGCCATTTTGCCAATGGTACTAGCCGTTGCTGGAGCAATGACCATCGCATCTGCCCAAAGTCCCAAATCCACATGGCTATGCCAAGTTCCGTCACGCTGGGAGAAAAACTCACTGATGACTGGTTTGCTTGTCAATGCCGAGAGGGTGATAGGTGTGATGAATTCCTTACCCGCTGGAGTGATAACTACCTGTACTTCCGCCCCTTTCTTGATAAGGCTTCTAATGAGTATAGCCGCTTTGTAGGCGGCTATGCTTCCGGTTATACCTAATACTATCTTTTTTCCTTTCATATTCATTTCAAAAGTCCTGTCTCGCGTAGTCTGATTTTAGTCAATACGTTCTTGGTGTTCAAGGTAAAGTCTCCTTGCATCAGCCAACCGAAATAGCCTATATCCTTCTTCAAGATTTCGGCTACGGACATTCCCTTGTACTTACCGAAGTTGAACACTTCCACGCCTTGTTCATTGTAGACGATGCGTCCGGCAAAGTCCACATTCTTGTTGTAACTGGAATAATCCGCCAAGAACTTCATATCGTTCTCCAATACATCAGGATAACGGTCCAATTGCGCCTTCAATACCTCATATGTAGCACGGGTATCTGCTTCGGCGGTATGGGCATCTTCCAAGTTCTTGTCACAATAGAACTTATAAGCAGCACTGAGGGTACGTTGCTCCAACTTATGGAAAATCACCTGCACATCGATGAACTTACGTTTCATCATATCGATATCCACTCCGACACGAAGGAATTCTTCTGCCAAAAGAGGAATGTCGAAACGATTGGAATTGAAACCGGCCAAATCACAACCTTCGATATCATTGGCAATGTTCTTGGCTACATCCTTGAACGTAGGACAATCGGCTACATCGGCATCGTAAATGCCATGAATGGCAGAAGATGCTTCCGGGATATGCATTTCCGGATTGATGCGGAGTGTCTTACTTTCTTCGTTTCCGTTCGGATAGACTTTCAAGTAACAGATTTCTACGATTCTATCCGAGTTTATGTTTGTACCCGTGGTTTCCAAATCAAAGAAAACCAACGGGTTCTTTAAATTCAATTTCATTCTGTTATCGTTTAGTCATTCAACATCATCGGCATCAACAACATCAACAAGTCTTCGTCTTCGTTCTGTTCTACAGGAACAATGACACCTGCACGAGAAGGATCTGCCAATTCCATGACCACTTCTTGTGAAGAAATGTTGTTCAAGATATCAATCAAGAAAGTAGACTTGAAACCGATACTCATTTGATTTCCTTCGTATTGGCACATCAAGGTTTCTTCTGCTGATGTAGAGAAGTCGATGTCCTGACCCGAAATCTGAATGGTGTTCATATCCAAGCGCAACTTGATCAAACTACTAGCCGCAGACGAGAATACCGAAACACGCTTCAAGGCACTTACAAATGCCGCACGGTCGATAGTGGCACGATGAGGGTTGTTCTGAGGTATTACCGAGTTGTAGTTCGGATAACGTCCTTCAATCAAACGACAAGTCATGCTGTAGTTTTCCAAAGTAAACATCGCATTACGGTCATCGAAATCAATCTGCACATCACCTGTTTCCTTTGGAAGGAGGTTCTTCAAAAGGGTAGCCGGCTTCTTCGGAAGGATGAAGGCAGCCTTTTCATTTCCACGAGCCTTATAGGATTTATTGCGAACCAACTTGTGTCCGTCTGATGCCACGAAAGTAATGTCTTCAGTAGTGATATCGAAATAGATACCATTCATCACTGGGCGGAGTTCATCATCGGCTGTAGCGAAAAGAGAACGGTTGATACCATTCATCAATACCTCTACGCCCAAACCTACATGAACTGCATTGCTACCCAAGTTTGCACTTTGTGGATATTCATCTGCATTTTGGCCCATGAGGCTATATTTACCATTTTGGTACTTCACTACGATTTCCATGCTCTCGTTCACCTCGAAAGTCAACGGTTGTTCAGGAATTTCCTTCAATGCATCCAAGATAGTCTTGCTGTTTACTGCAAAACGTCCGTCTGTATCATACTCATTGGTTTCGATAGAGGTAGAGAGGGTAGTTTCGTTATCCGATGCGGTAATGGACAAAGTTCCGTCGGTCAATTCCAACAAGAAACAATCCAAGATAGGCAACGAATTCTTGGAGTTAATTACACGGCTGATAGCCTGCAAACGACTGAAAAGTCCTGTACTTGAGACAATGAATTTCATAGGTAGTATAGTATTTTATTTGTTATCAATTTATTAAATAAATTTATCTGCCAAAGATACTAAAAACTTTGCATACGGATAACAAAAAAAACACTAAAAATTAGCAACATTCAAACAAAAAGACTACTTTCGCAACAAATTTAAAAGATTTAAGAAATGGAATTATCAGGTAAAGTAATTGCCGTACTCGAGCCTAGAGGCGGTGTATCAAAGACAGGCAACGCTTGGAAAGTACAGGAATACGTAATCGAGACTCATGACCAATATCCTCGTAAGATGTGTTTCGACGTATTTGGTGAAGACAAGATCAATCAGTTCAATATCCAGGTTGGCGAAGAGTTGACCGTTCATTTCGATATCGATGCCCGCGAATGGCAAGGCCGTTGGTTCAACAGTATCCGTGCATGGAAGGTAGACCGTGCTACTATGCCGGCAGGTGGTCCTGATCCTTCTGCAGATGCTGTACCATTCCCACCGGCTCCGGATTTTGGACCAGGCGATGAAAAGGACGATTTGCCTTTCTAAGAAATTCAACAAAAAAAGAGGTTTCATTACGAAACCTCTTTTTTGTATCTTATGAATTCATGCTCATCAGGAATTCTTCGTTGTTCTTGGTGTTTTCCAAACGGGACTTGGTAAAGTCCATGGCCTCGATTGGATTCATGTCTGATAGATACTTGCGGAGAATCCACATGCGGTCCAGTGTAGTCTTGTCAAGCAACAAATCGTCGCGTCGAGTGCTGGATGCTACAATATTAACCGCAGGGAAGATACGCTTGTTGCTCAAGTTTCTATCGAGTTGCAATTCCATGTTACCAGTACCCTTGAATTCTTCGAAAATTACTTCGTCCATTTTCGAGCCGGTATCAATCAAGGCAGTAGCAATGATCGTCAACGAACCGCCACCTTCTATGTTACGGGCAGCACCGAAGAAACGCTTTGGCTTGTGGAGGGCATTCGCATCCACACCACCACTCAATACCTTACCCGAAGCCGGAGATACTGTATTGTACGCACGTGCTAGACGAGTGATAGAGTCAAGGAAAATTACCACATCATGACCACATTCCACCATGCGTTTTGCCTTTTCCAAAACGATGCCTGCAATCTTCACGTGGCGTTCTGCCGGTTCGTCGAAAGTAGAAGCAATCACTTCCGCCTTTACGCTACGGGCCATGTCTGTCACTTCTTCCGGACGTTCGTCGATGAGCAACATAATCATATAGGCTTCCGGATGATTAGCGGCAATAGCATTGGCTATATCCTTCATTAAGATAGTCTTACCGGTCTTAGGCTGAGCCACAATCAAGGCACGCTGACCCTTACCGATAGGAGAGAAGAGGTCTACTACTCGAGCCGAGAGATTATCACCACCGTCGCCCTTGCAAAGTTGGAACTTTTCGTCCGGGAAGAGCGGAGTAAGGTGATCAAACGGAACACGGTCACGTACCAAAGCAGGATCTAGTCCGTTGATTTTTGTTACTCTTACCAATGGGAAATACTTTTCACCTTCCTTCGGTGGACGGATAGGACCTTCTACCACATCGCCAGTCTTCAAGCCGAACAACTTGATTTGCGACTGAGATACATAAATGTCATCTGGAGAAGAAAGATAGTTATAGTCAGAAGAGCGAAGGAAACCATAACCGTCAGGCATAATTTCAAGTACACCTACACCATTCAAGATACCGTCAAAATCGTATTGTTTTTCCGGCAAGCGACGTTGTTCCTGCGATTGTACCGGTTGTTCCTGCGGTTGTTCCGCTTGCGGTTGGGCTGGAGCTGCCGCTTCGGCTTCCGGCTGGTTGTTTCTACGCTGGTTATTATTATTGTTGTTATTATTGTTGCGGTTGTTTCTTGGCTGGAAACGGTTCTGAGGAGCGGCTTCCCCCTTGGTAGCCTCGAATTTGCCGAGCAATTCGGTAGGAAGTTCCACCTTTTCAGAAGGCAAGTCTTCAATAGGAATAAAATCTTCTACTGGATTTGGAGTAGTGCTTTCTTCTAAAGGTTCTGCCGCCACTTCCAGTTTTTCTGCTTCTACATTTTCCTGAGCAATTGGTTCAGTCGACTTTTCGTTCTTAGGCTTGCGTCCGCGCTTTTTCTGAGCAGGCTTCTGTTCTTCCTTCTTTTCCGATTCAGTTTCTGGTGCTTCGGCCGCTTTCTCTTTGTTAGGCTTCACATTCTCATTGAAAGGAGACGCCTTAGCCGGGATTTCCGGAGTGATGGCTTCGAGTTTCTGTGCCTTATCCTGAGTGGCAGTATACACCTTGTCGCCTTCCTTCTTCACACTGATACGTGAACGTTTAGCGCGAGGTTGAGCATCCTTTGCGGCCTCTTTAGCAGCTTTTTTGCTGGCTCCAGCAATAGCCTGTTCATCCAAAATGCCATATACTAGTTCGTCTTTCTTCATGGATTCTGCATTTTTGATTCCCAACTCTTTGGCAATCGTCTGCAATTCCGACAATTCTTTGTCGTTCAATTGAATAATGTTATACATAGATGTATATTGATTTAATGAAATTTTCGTTGTTTTCTTGAGTATTATCCTAATAACACATCAAAAGGGAATATTCCCCTCAGGTATACTTAATGATAATTAAAAAGGATGTTTGATTTCGAATTCCACGATTATCAAGAAATGATTGTGGACCTTTTACGAGGCACAAAAGTAGATATTTTTTTCTAATTTCACATAAAAAAATGGATAATTTTTATTCTTACCTCTCAAAAATATACTAATTTAGCCAAGAATTTAAATATGAATAACTCTAATACATTTTACGAATTATGAAAAAAGTAATTTTTACAGAAAAAGCTCCTGCAGCTATCGGTCCTTATAGTCAAGCAATTGAAGCAAACGGTATGTTATTCCTTTCTGGTCAACTTCCAGTAGACCCTGCAACTGGCGAATTCGCTCCGGGCGGTGTAACCGAACAGACTACCCAGTGCTTTGAAAACATCAAGAGCATCTTGGCAGAAGCAGGTTTGACTACAGCAAATATCGTGAAGACTACTGTATTCTTGGCAGACATGTCTTTGTTTGCTGAAATGAATGCTGTCTATGCTACTTATTTCGAAGGCGATTTCCCTGCTCGTTCGGCATTCGCTGTAAAGGCTCTCCCGAAGGGTGCTTTGGTGGAAATTGAAAGCATTGCAGTAAGATAAGTTGTAAGTTATGAGTTTTGAGTTATGAGTTATGAGTTGCCATTCGGTTGGTACACTTATAACTTATAATTCAAAGCTCACAACTAAATAAACTCACAACTCATAACTTATAACTTATAACTCATAACTCATAACTAAAAATGAAGTATATCTCTCCGGGCGGTTGGTTCTCTTTGGAGTACCCCGCCACCTGGTGTGAATTCGAGGATACAGAAGAAACTTTCCTCTTCTACAATCCGAACAAGTGGAGCGGCAATTTCCGTATCTCTGCCTACAAGGATGCTGCCAAGGACTATGCCCGTCAGTGCATCGCCTATGAACTGAAGAATAATCCTACTTCTACCACTACAAAGATAGGAGCATGGGAGTGTGCCTATAGTGCAGAGACCTTCCAGGAAGAAGGAGCATGGTACACCACTCATATCTGGGTAACGGGTAAGGACGATATCTGTTTTGAATGTTCGTTCACAGTAGCCAAGGGAGGTGAGCGCACACCGGCAGAAGAAATCATCCGTTCGCTCGTGGCACGTACGGGCAAAGAACCGAAGGAAATCATCCCTATTCGTGTGCTCGAAATCGGCGAAGTGAATGCGGCTTTCGAATGGGTATCGACCACCGTGAAGAAGACTTTGACCAAGGATTTCACTTCACAGGAGGAAGACGTCGAGAAGTTGCAGAAACTCATCAACGGAGGTAAGATTCAAGCCAACCAGCGCGCCGCATGGGAAAGCATCGGCTTGGCATTCGGTACTATCCTCGAAAACGAAATGGACGGCATGAAATGGGTAAGTGTGATAGACGGACGCAAGGAATATGCAGCCTTACAGTTCGGCAACCTACTCATCGATCCGGCATCGTTGGTATGGAACAAAGTGAAGGCGAAGGAAGCGTGCGACTTGAAGGCTGAATTTGCCCGCATCAAGGAAGAAGTGGAAACACGCCTATGAGTTTCATCACTCAATTCATGAAAGGCAGTTGGCTGGGGAAAGCGAAACTCTACGCTTTCAATCCGAAGAAGATGAAGGATTTGCTTCTCCAACTGGGGTATTACGTGAGCAAGAACGGATTGTCCGAAGTGAAGGACACGCTGCTCCTAATCAGGGACTATCTACATGATGTCACTACAGGAACCTACAAAGAATACGAAGTAAAGAAATTGGTCATCATCGTTGCAGCCATTATCTATGTAGTAACGCCCATAGACCTGCTTCCGGACTTTATGCCTCCAGGACTAATAGACGATATTTCCATCTTGGCATGGGCTGTCAAGCAAGCCGCCACCGAATTGAGTCGATACAAGGAACTGACTGGAAGAAAAGAAAAAGAAACCACTACGGAGTAAATTCGTAGTGGTTTTCTATTTATCCTTCTATCTCACTCAATTCCAACCAACGCATGGTCTTTTCATCAATCAAGTCGTTGAGTTCCGGTAATCGCTTGGATTTCTCAGTCAACTCGTCTACCGAGAGGGTACCGCTGCAGAGCGCTGCTTCTATATCGGCCTTCTCCTGTTCCAGTTCCGCAATCAAGGCTTCGAGTTCTTCGAATTCCTTCTTTTCCTTGAACGTCATCTTGCGCTTGTCGTTCAAACGGACGCGGGAGGTCTTCTCTTCCTTCGGTTTTTCCAATTCCTTTTCATGCTGCTCCTTGGCTTCCTTCCAGTCGCGATAATCCGAGTAGTTGCCCGGGAAGTCGCGGATATCGCCTTGTCCCTTGAATACCAAGAGGTGGTCTACTACCTTGTCCATGAAATAACGGTCGTGGCTCACCACAATCACGCATCCCTTGAAGTTCTGCAGGTATTCTTCCAATACTTGGAGGGTGATGATATCGAGGTCGTTCGTAGGTTCGTCCAATACCAAGAAATTCGGATTACGCATGAGGACCGTACAGAGGTACAGACGACGCTTCTCACCACCACTCAGCTTGTACACATAGTTGTGTTGCTGTTCGGGTGTGAAGAGGAAATGCTGGAGGAATTGCGAGGCAGTGAATTTGCGTCCACCACCCAGTTCGATGACTTCGGCAATGTCCTGAATCACATCGATGACCTTCATCTGTTCATCAAACTTCAGGCCTTCCTGCGAATAGTATCCGAAGCGCACGGTTTCCCCGATTTCCAAGGTTCCGCTATCCGGCTTCTGTTCGCCCATGAGAATCTTGATGAACGTGGATTTTCCGGTACCGTTATTGCCCACAATACCCATTTTCTCGTAACGGGCAAAGATATAGGAGAAATCTTCCAGAATCTTCAAATCGCCGAAACTCTTGTAAAGATGATCGGCTTCGAAAATCTTGGAACCGATGTAGGAGGCTTTCACATCCAGTTTCACATTGCGGTTATCGAAACGTTGCTTGGCCACTTTCTCGAGTTCGTAGAAGGCTTCTTCGCGATAACGGGCCTTGTGTCCACGAGCCTGAGGCATGCGACGCATCCATTCCAATTCCGTACGATAGAGGTTGTTGGCACGCTCTATTTCCACACTGATAGCATCGATACGCTCCTGACGCTTTTCCAGGTAATAACTATAATTTCCCTTGTAGGAATAGATTTGCTTATTGTCTATCTCGTAAATTTCCGAACATACACGGTCCAAGAAATAACGGTCGTGTGTCACCATGAGCAAACTCAAGGTACCACGGCTCAGATAACCTTCGAGCCATTCGGTCATCTCCAAGTCGAGGTGGTTGGTAGGCTCGTCGAGAATCAAGAAGTCCGGTTCGGTGATGAGCACATTGGCCAAGGCCACACGCTTGAGCTGGCCTCCCGAGAGATGCTTGATCTGCTGGTCGAAATTACGGATCTTCAATTGGGAAAGAATCTGCTTGGCCTTGCGTTCATAGTCCCAAGCCTTTTCTTGCTCCATGCGGGCGAGGAGGTCTTCCAATCCCGGATTCCCTTCCGTCTCCATGCACTTCTCGTATTCCTTGATGAGTTGTACCACAGGAGTACCATGGTAGAAGCACGCTTCCAGTACGGTGAGTTCTTCCGGATAGTGCGGGTCTTGTTCCAAGTATCCCACACGCAAGTCACGACGATAGACAATGCTACCTTCATCGTATCCTTCCTTTCCGCTAAGGATGCTCAAGAGGGTAGTCTTCCCGCTACCGTTCTTGGCAATCAAACCGATGCGCTGGCCTTCCGCTACACCAAAACTGATGTTCTCGAACAAGACCAAATCGCCGAACGACTTGGTGAGTCCGTCTACTTGCAAATAGGGGTTTGCCATCTTATGCTAGTTCCTTATTTATACTGTCAATATAATCCAAAATCTCTGTACGTCCCGTTTTCTTTTCCGAAGACGAAATGAATACCGGCGGAAGTTCTTCCCATTGTTCGCCCAACTTCTTCATATACGCATCGACATTGGCCTTTGCCTTGCCTGCGCTCAACTTATCGGCCTTGGTAAAGATGATAGAGAAGGGAACACCGTTCTCGCCCAACCATTCGAAGAATTCGAGGTCGATTTTCTGAGGTTCGAGACGGATATCAATCAAGACGAAAAGATTGGTCATCTGTTCGCGTTCGAGTACATAGTCTTCGATGATTTTCTGAATCTTGTCCACCTGCTTCTTGCCACGGGCCGCATAGCCATAACCCGGAAGGTCCACCAAATACCATTCCTTGTTCACAAGGAAGTGATTGATGAGCAATGTCTTACCTGGAGTGGCCGATGTCATGGCCAACTTAGGCTTCTTGGTGAGCATATTGATGAGACTCGATTTGCCCACATTGGAGCGACCGATGAATGCATATTCCGGTAGATTTCCTTTCGGACAGAGGTCTACCTTGGTATTACTGATTACGAATTCAGCACTTTTTATTTCCATAGTTTTTCTTTTTCTTCTGCAAATGTACGGAAAAACCCTTAAAAACGTGTAAATTTGCAGCATTATCACAGAAGAAATCATAGAATGAGCCAACAATATCCTTCCCAACTGCTCGAAAAAGCAGTGGGCGAATTTGCTAAACTACCCGGTATCGGACGGAAAACTGCCATGCGATTGGTGCTTCATCTGCTTCGTCAGGAACATTCCACCGTCGAATCTTTCGGCAATGCCATTATGACCTTGAAGCGTGAAGTGAAGTATTGCAAGGTGTGCCACAATATCTCCGATACGGAAACGTGCTTGATTTGTGCCAATCCCAACCGGGATGCTTCGACCATTTGTGTGGTGGAGAATGTGCGCGATGTCATGGCCGTAGAAGCCACCCAGCAATTCCAGGGATTGTACCATGTGCTCGGAGGAGTGATCTCGCCTATGGACGGCATCGGTCCTTCGGACTTGCAGATTGAGAGCCTGGTGGAACGTGTCAAGTCGGGAGAGGTAAAGGAAGTGATTTTGGCATTGAGTTCCACCATGGAGGGAGACACCACCAACTTCTTCATCTTCCGAAAATTGGCTCCGTATGATGTAAAAATGAGCGTGATTGCTAGAGGTATTTCTATCGGAGATGAATTACAGTATACCGATGAAGTGACCCTCGGACGCTCGATTGTGAATAGAACATTGTTTACAGGAAATATGTAAAGATTATGAAAGAAAAAATCAGAAAAATTCTAAGTATTCAGAAGTGCGCATTCATAACCGTATGGGTGGCACCGATATTGCTTGCCGTTCTCTATGAAACAGGTGTATTCCAGAAGGGAGTTTTCCAAGGCAATGCCCAAATGGAATATATCTTCCAAAGCGTGAGCATCTTGTTGACTATCGGTTTGATACCTTTTGCGCTCCGTATGTTCAACTTGAACTTGGTGAAGCGTATCAAGGAACTTCCATTGGAGCAAGCGTTGAAGAGTTATCAGAAGTTGAGTGATGTACGTTTGTGCTTGCTTTTCGTGCCGGCTATTCTCGGTGTATCATTCTACTACCTCACCATGAACACTACTAATTTGTTCTGCACTTGCATGGTCTTGATTGCTACCTTGTTCTGCGTGCCTTCAGAAAAACGCATCAAGAACGAATTGGATTTGCCGGAAGAAATCAACGAATAAGAAACTGTTTGGGTTTCCACAAATTCCCCTCTTGAGAGGGGCTAGGGGTGTGTGAAATACATCCACGAAAATATTTTCTAACACACCCCCTTCCCCCTCTCAAGAGGGGAGATATTTTAAAACAGAGAATTAAAACAACCATGGATTTACTTCAGAAAGACGGATATAGACTACGTGCACCCGAGCCGGAAGACTTGGGTGTGATGATGCAATTCGAGAATACACCTTCCTTGTGGGAGGTGAGCACGCCTACGGGTCCTTATTCCCGATTCTACCTGAAGCAATACATCGAAACCAACAAGAACGACCTCTACGAGGACAGACAACTCCGATTGATGATTGAATCACCTGAAAAGAGGGTAGTAGGCATCATCGATTTGTTCAACTTCGAGCCTTTCCATAGCAAGGCCGAGGTAGGGATTGTCATCGGGGAAGCCTATCGTCATCAAGGCATCGGGGAACTGGCCTTGCAACTCCTACAAGAACATTGCTTCGATTATTTGGGAATACATCAACTCTATGTTCACATCGATGCTACCAACGAACCTAGCCTCCGTCTGTTCAAGAAATGCGGATTCGAGGAGTGTGGGTATCTGAAGGACTGGATGCGTACTGGGAAAAACTTTCGGGATGTGGTGGTGCTGCAATGCATCAATTCATAATCGGGTACTTGGGATAGCGTGACCAGACAGCATACTTTCCACCCATATCGCAAAGGCTTTCTCTCCACAAATCACGCAAATACATATTCAGCAAATCCACTTCGCTTTCATTATTGACTATCCACGTATTCGCTTCAATCTCTTGCTTTAATTGGCCTTTCTGCCAACCCGCATAGCCCATGAAGAATCGTACAACACCTTGGGTAGGTGCTCCACTCAAGATGTATTGTTGCATCTGCTCGAAATCGCCATTCAGATAAAGTCCGTTACCCAATGGAAGAGCATCCTTCAGATAGGAGAGGGTATGCAGATAGAACAACGTTTCCCGACCGATAGGACCTCCTTTATATAAAGGTATAGGAGGAAGAGCCGCCAAGGCAGGTACCAAATCATTCAAGGTCATCAGACTACTGAAATTCTTGTTCAGAACAAGCCCCATGCTTCCTTCTTCGTTATGATCTACCACCAGCACTACCGAACGTGCAAAATGCCAATCACGCAAGAAAGGAGCAGAAATCAAGAGTCCTCCCTGGCGAGGAAGCACCTTGTTCGATTCCACTTGAAAGATAGCCATGTCCATACTTGAATGAGTTTTGATTCGAAAAATCGTACTAAAGTACATATTTTATTTGGAAACGCAAGGAGTGGATATAGATTTTAAGAAATATAAATATCCTCTCTATTTGTCATTCAGAGCGAAATGAAATGAAGCGAAGAATCTCGAATACATAAACGTGAATGTTACCGAGATTCTTCGCTTCGCTCTTAATGACAATAGTAGTCTACTTAAATCTCCCGATGTACTTCGTGGCCTTCCACATAAATAGCACTGAACGGACGAGAAGGACAGAGGTTTTCGCAAGCACCACAACCGATGCAACGTTCGGTATTGACTACCGGAATCTGCAAAGACTTAGGATCGTTGGCATCCTTCGGAACCATTTGGATTGCACCAGTCGGACAATGGCGGGCACAGTTACCACACTTCTGGCCATCGCTATTCACGATACAGTTTTCAGCCACCCATACGGCATGACCAATCTGAATAGCAGTTTTTTCTTCCTTGGTAATTGGCTTGATAGCACCAGTCGGACATACTTCCGAACACTTGGTACATTCCGGACGACAATAACCACGTTCGTACGATGTTTCCGGTTGCATGAAGTTGGTCAAACCTCCCGACGGACGGAGTACTTGGTTAGGACAAGCCGAGATACACAATTGGCAAGCCGTACAATGCTGAGCCAAGTTCTTTGCACTGAGAGATCCCGGAGGGGTGATAGGAGTTTCACGCTTCGGAATTTGCTTGTCTTCGATTGTAGCGAAACCACCGTCCATTTTCAACTTCTGAGCCTTGGCTACACTAGCACCCGCGACAATCACCGATGAAGTGATGAATGCACGACGACCCTTATCGGCACTTGCACCTGTAGGAGCACTTTCTTGAGCCTTAGCACGAGGTACATACTTAATAGCGCCCTGACGACACTTGTCGATACAATCCAAACATACAACACATCGGCTATAATCGATTGCATGATTCTTAGAGTCGATACAAGATGCCTTGCAATTCTTGGCACAAAGACCACAACCATTACACTTTGATGTATCAATCACCGGCTTTAAATAAGAGAAGCGAGAGAGGAAGCCCAATACGGTACCTACCGGACAAATGGTGTTACAATACGTACGGCCATTCTTGAACGCCAATACGAAAAGGGCTGTCAAAGTAACCAATGCCACAACGAAAGTAATGCCACCCTTCAACCATACATCCACACTATAGAAAGTATAACTATCCACACTCTCTGCCCATGTAGCCAACAAGTTGTTTCCCCATTGGTAAATCGGAGCCAAGAAGGTAGATGCAATACGTCCGAATGCACTATAAGGAGCAAGCAAGGCTGCAATAGAACCTACACCTGCTACCAAGGCAACTACCAATACACCCAACATGACATAACGGAGGATATTCATCGGCTTGGAGTAAGTATAACGGTTTTTCTTTACTTTCTTACCCAACCAACCGAAGATGTCCTGCATCACGCCCAACGGACAAATTACCGAACAATAAATACGTCCCATAAGGAGAGTGAGCAATACCAAGGCTATCATTACACCAAAATTCAAAGCCAAAACAGCCGGCAAGAACTGAATCTTCGCCATCCAGCCAAGCCATGCATGAATACTACCAGTAAAGTCGAGGAAGAGCAAGGTGATACCCACGAAGAATATCCCTGCCAATATTTTTCTGATCTTACTATTCATAATTCAATAAAGTTTATAAAGTTTCCTGTTTCAATTGTTCGATAAACTTGTCGATACGTTCAATTTCTCTCGGGATATTGATGCGTTGCGGACAATGCTCGTTACACTGGCCACAACTAGTACAATGGTCAGCCTGACGAAGTTTTTCTACTGTACGGTCATAACTTACCAAATAAGCACGGCGTGCCTTGGCATAATTAGGATCCTGACTGCTCTTGGCTACATTACCCTCATTGACACATTTATTATAATGTAAAAGAATGCCTGGAATGTCGATACCATACGGACATGGCATACAGTACTTACAATCGTTGCAATCAATAATCGGATATTGCTTGTAGAGTTGAGCCGTTTCTTCCAGGAATGCCAATTCTTCATCAGTCAAAGGTTCATGAGGAGAGAAGGTCTTGAGATTGTCCACCAAGTGTTCCTTGTAAGTCATACCACTGAGTACGGTAAGTACACCTGGATGATGTCCAGCAAAACGGAATGCCCAAGAAGCCACACTGTCATTCGGACGACGTTGTTTCAGACGAGCCACCAAGTGGTCTGCCATTTTCGAAAGACGACCACCCAACAACGGTTCCATGATGTTTACAGGAATGTTGCGCTTTGCCAATTCATTATAAAGGTATTCAGCATGATTGTTACGGGATGCATGCTTCCAATCCACATAATTTAATTGGATCATGGCGAAGTCCCATTTCACATCCATATTCACCACATAATCGAATGTAGCCACATCGCCATGGAAAGACCAACCGAGGTTGCGGATACGTCCCGCTTCACGTTCCTTCAAAAGGAAATCGAGCAAGCCATTGTCGATGAAACGTTCCTTAAAGGTTTCGATACCCTTACCACCACCAATCGAGTGGAGGAGATAATAGTCGATGTAATCCACCTGAAGATTCTTCAAGGAATTGCGATACATTTCTACCGATTGCTTGAAATCAGGAATACGTGGGTTCGACATCTTGGTTGCAATGAAGAACTTGTCACGTGGATGACGCTTGAGGGCAATACCCATAGCCGCTTCCGACTGACCTTGCAAATACACTGGAGCCGTATCAAAAAAGTTGACACCATGCTCGATAGCATAGTCCACCAATTCGTTCACCTTTTCCTGGTCAACGATATCCTTACCTTCTTCGTTCTTCTTCATCGGCCAGCGCATACAACCATAGCCTAGAAGAGAAACCTTATCGCCGGTATTCGGATTGATACGATAGGTCATTTCACCAGTAGGCTCACCACCCGTACCTTCTACCGACCATTTTTGAGTGGACTTGTTGTCTGATGAACAACTTGTCAAAGAAGTTCCCGAAACCACAGCACCAGCAAGGCCGAGTTTCTTCAAGAAACCTCTACGTCCAATTTCTTTATTAGCCATATTTAATGATATTATATTAATGTGTAAACCAATTGCAAATATATTCGAAAAAAGAAAGAACAACAACAAAATGAGAAAATTATTACAAAAAAAACTTAACAAGGATAAATAAATTGTTTATATTTGCCGCCTCAGAAACAAAATAAATAAAAAATATGTATCATATGAAAAAACTATTTTTAGCAACTTTCGCAGTTGCAAGCATGTGCTTAGGCTCAGCTTATGCACAACCTGCAGCCGTTAAGAAAATCATAGAAACGGCTAAGACAGACAATCAGACCATGCATCATTTGGATATTTTGAGCAATCGCTTCGGTGGTCGTCTCATTGGTTCAGATGCTTACGAAAATGCAGCAGAATGGATGTTGCGTGAATTCAAAAAGTGGGGCATTGAAGCTCATTTGGAAGAAGCAGGTGAAGTTCCTGTAGGTTTCAACCGTGGTCCTTGGTTCGGACGCTTGATCGGTGGTGACCAACCGATGAATCTCCATTTCTGTACTCCTTCTTACACATCGGGTACTAAGGGTATCCAAAGAGGACATGTATTAATCGAACCACAGTCACAAGCAGAATTCGACCGCATGAAACATCAGTTGAAGGGTGCTTGGGTATTGGTTGGCGGTACCAACTCAGGTTGGCCAATCCCTCACTCAGCGAAGGATGACTCTATCCGTAACGAACAAAAGAAGGAAGCTGCTGAGATTGCCAAGAAGAACATGGAAATCCGCATGAAGAACCGTGCGAACAATACCAACGAACCACTTATCCCAGTAAAGGAAATTCCTGCTTTGTACTATCGTGAAATGATTGAAGCAGGTGTATTGGGTTTCATCCAGTCTTCTACTGTACCTATCCGTGCACTTTACGACCGTCCGATGATGAACGACATGAGCACTACTTTCGATGATCTTCCAGAAATCTGCGACATCAAGTTGGACGAAAACCAATTCGCTATCATCAAGAAGATGGCTCAGGAAAGACGTGAGTTCTGGTTGGAATTCGACATCCGCAACCACTTCAAATTGGGTCCAATCAAATACCACAACGTAGTAGCATCTATCAAGGGTACCCAATATCCGGATGAATATGTAATCATCAGCGGTCACTTGGATGCATTCGACGTAGCAACTGGTGGTGTAGACTGTGGTACTGGTATTGCTCCGATGATGGAAGCAGCTCGTTTGATTGCTCTTTCAGGTGCTAAGCCAAAGCGAACTATTCTCTTCGTAGGTTTTGCCGGTGAAGAATTTGGTTTGCTCGGTGCAAAGGCATTCTGCGAAACTCACAAGAACAAGTTGGGCAAGATTGCCAACCTCTTCAACCGTGACGGTGGTCCGACTCCTCCAGTAGGTATTTCAGTTCCTAAGGCTATGTACGATGACTTTGTAGAAATCTGCAAGCCTGTGAAGGACATCAACCCGGAATATCCATTCGAAGTAACTATCGCTCAACCACGCAAGAAGCCAACTACTATGGGTGGTACTGACGCTAGTGTATTTGCTGTACAAGGCGTACCTACCTACGGTTTCCGTGAACAAGACTTCAAGGGTTACAACTTCAACTATGGTGAAATCTGGCATACAGAACGCGACTTGTATACCAAGAGTATTCCAGAATACATGGAACACACATCTGTAGTAACTGCTATCGTAGCACTTGGTGTTGCCAACTTGAAGCACCAATTGTCAAGAGAAGGCATGTATACAGACCAATAAATCCTGAAAACAGATTTTAAAACATATCAAATCTGCTTTTAAAGGTATTTGGCCGAAAGAAAATAATTTCTATCTTTGTGCTGTGCGCTTTTTTTAAACGCACAGCACTTTTTTTTGTTATACCATAAAGAGAAAAACATATTGCTTATGTCGCAACTAAAAGGACATATTTCCCAAGTAATCGGGCCAGTAGTCGATGTTTATTTCGAAGGAAAGAACATTGACGAAGGATTACTTCTTCCACGTATCCACGATGCGCTTACTATTAAGCGTGACGACGGTCGTACATTAATCGTTGAAGTTCAGCAACACATTGGCGAAGATACGGTTCGTACCGTAGCCATGGACAGTACCGACGGTTTGCGCCGAGGTATGGAAGTCATTCCAACCGGACAACCTATTACCATGCCGATAGGCGATCAAATCAAAGGACGCTTGATGAACGTGGTAGGAGAGGCCGTAGACGGAATGAAAGAACTCGACAAGAATGGTGCATATCCTATCCACAGAGAACCACCAAAGTTTGAAGAACTCTCTACTTCCCAAGAAGTCTTGTTCACAGGTATCAAAGTTATCGACTTGCTCGAACCTTATTCCAAGGGGGGTAAGATTGGTTTGTTCGGTGGTGCCGGTGTAGGAAAGACCGTGCTTATCATGGAATTGATCAATAACATCGCCAAGAAACACAATGGTTTCTCTGTATTTGCCGGAGTAGGGGAACGTACCCGTGAAGGTAACGACTTGCTTCGCGAAATGATTGAATCAGGCGTTATCCGTTATGGTGAAGAGTTCAAGAAGAGTATGGAAGAAGGCCATTGGGACCTTTCGAAAGTAGACTACAAGGAAATGCAGAAATCGCAAGCCACATTGGTTTACGGTCAGATGAACGAACCTCCAGGTGCCCGTTCTTCCGTAGCCCTTTCCGGTTTGACTGTAGCCGAATCCTTCCGTGACCAGAAGGAAGGCGAAGGTTCACGCGATATCCTTTTCTTCATCGACAATATTTTCCGTTTCACTCAAGCAGGTTCGGAAGTATCGGCCTTGTTGGGACGTATGCCTTCGGCAGTAGGTTATCAGCCTACATTGGCAACAGAAATGGGTAAGATGCAGGAACGAATCACTTCGACCAAGAATGGTTCCATTACCTCTGTACAAGCAGTATATGTGCCTGCCGATGACTTGACTGACCCGGCTCCAGCTACGACCTTTACCCACTTGGATGCCACTACCGTATTGAGCCGTAAGATTACCGAATTGGGTATCTATCCGGCGGTAGACCCATTGGACTCTACCTCTCGTATCCTCGACCCGAACATTGTGGGAGAAGAGCATTACAATGTAGCCCAACGTGTGAAACAAATTCTCCAACGCAACAAGGAACTCCAAGATATCATCTCAATCCTAGGTATGGACGAACTCTCAGACGAAGACCGTTTGACCGTGAACCGTGCCCGCCGTGTACAACGTTTCCTCTCTCAACCATTCTCGGTGGCAGAGCAATTTACCGGTGTACCAGGTGTCATGGTGAACATCGAAGATACTATCAAGGGCTTCAAGATGATTTTGGACGGGGAAGTGGACGACTTGCCTGAACAAGCCTTCTTGAATGTAGGTACTATCGAAGATGCGATTGCGAAAGGAAAGAAACTGATTGAATCTGCGAAAGGATAAGTATGGACAAGACAATGGATATGACTATTGCCACTCCTGAAGGCATCGTCTTTGAAGGGAAAGTGGAAAATGCCAAGTTTCCGGGTGCATCGGGAGCCTTCATGGTATTGCCTCGACATGCTCCGATCATTTCAGCATTGACCGCAGGGAAGATTATCTATACCCAACAAGGTGAACCGAAAGAAATGACCATTCAAGGTGGTTTCGTAGAGATAAGCAAAGACGTTATATCCGCTTGTGTAGAAGTATAAGCCAATGAGTATATCACTGACTAAAAAACTTTTCGTCACTTGGTTTACCGTACTGATATTGGTATCCGGGTGGACCATTGGTCCTGTACTTGCCACATGGTTTCCTGAGCATTATTTTGAATGGTATCCGTTCATTCCGGTGTTCTTCTACATCTTCGGTTGGTTCGATATTTCGATATTTGAAACTTGTCGACGATACGCACCTCAGAAAATGCAGTTGGTATACCTTGGAACCAAAGCCATTAAGATGCTCTTTTCACTCATGGTCCTATTGATTTATGCAGTCAAAATAGAAGAGAAGAAAGTGGAATTTTTCCTGACATTCTTTGCCTTTTATCTGATCAGTCTGGCATTCGAGAGTTGGTTCTTTTATCGATACGAACGAGGAAATAAATGATTGACATGAAACATTTGAAATACATATTTACCATTGTCCTCTTCATCATGCTTGCCTTGCCTATCCAAGCAAGCGGACATGGAGAAGAAGGAAAAGTGGATGCGAAAGAAATCGTATTTCACCATATACAGGATGCCTATGAATGGCACATCACTTCCTGGGGAGACAAACATTTCAGCATCTCACTACCAGTGATCCTATATAGTAGTGAGACGGGGTGGCATTGTTTCTCGTCCTCTCACTTGCTTCATGCAGAAGGAGAGACTTACGAAGGTTTCAAGGTAGCCACAGAAGGAGACTATGAAGGCAAAATCGTAGAAGTAAAGGCGAATGGAGAAGAAGTACGTCCATTCGATATTTCTATCACCAAGACCGTATTATCATTGTTTATCAATAGCCTGATAGTGATAGGTATCATCCTCTATACCGCCCGTTGGTACAAGAAACAGACTCCCGATAGTCCGGCACCGAAAGGCTTCGTCGGATTCATGGAAATGTTTATCATGATGATCGAAGAAGATGTCATCAAGAGTTGTATCGGTAAGGATTACAGAAAATATTCGCCTTATCTGCTCACGGCTTTCTTCTTTATCTTCATCAACAATATCATGGGATTGATTCCGGTCTTCCCGGGTGGCGGTAATGTAACAGGAAATATTGCCATTACCATGGTATTGGCATTATGTACATTCGTAGCAGTCAATGTATTCGGTACCAAAGAATATTGGAAAGAAATCCTTTGGCCGGAAGTACCTACGTTCTTGAAATGCCCTATTCCATTGATGCCGGCTATTGAATTGTTTGGTATCTTCACCAAGCCATTTGCCTTGATGATCCGTTTGTTCGCCAATATCATGGCCGGTCACTCTATCATCTTGGCATTGACGAGTATCGTATTTGTTACGGCTAGTATGGGTGTGGCTATCAGTACATCGATGAGCATTGTATCCGTACTGTTCAGCATCTTCATGAATTGCGTGGAAGTATTGGTAGCCTTTATTCAAGCATACGTGTTCACCATGCTCTCGTCGGTTTTCATCGGTATGTCTAGGGTGGAAGCACACCATTAGGAGTTATGAGTTTTGAGTTATAAGTTATGAGTTAAATTTGAGAATAATATAAACCATTAAATCGTATAAAACTATGTTACTATCAAGTATTTTATTGCAAGCAGCCGCAGGCGCAAGTTTGGGTAAGTTAGGTGCAGCAATTGGTGCTGCTATTGCAGTTATTGGTGCCGCATTGGGTATCGGTAAGATTGGTGCATCTGCTATGGAAGCCATTGCCCGCCAACCGGAAGCAGCCGGCGACATCCGTATGAGTATGATTATCATCGCTGCCTTGGTGGAAGGTGTTGCTCTGTTTGCTATCGTAGTTTGTTTCCTTGCACTCTAATCGTCCGAGCCTATGTCATTGTTAGTGCCCGATAGCGGTTTGCTTTTCTGGATGCTGCTTTCTTTCGGCATCGTGTTCTTTGTGCTCGCCAAGTTCGGCTTTCCTATCATTACGAAAATGGTGGACGAACGTAAGCAGTACATCGACCACTCGCTGATTGTAGCCAAGGAAGCCAATGAACAATTGGCCAACATCAAGGCAGAAGGCGAAAGCATCTTGGCGAAAGCCAATGAGGAGCAGATACGCATCTTGAAGGAAGCAGCCGAAGCACGCGAACGTATCGTACGCGAAGCCAAGGAGCAGGCACGTATTGAAGGCGATAAGATATTGACTGACGTCCGTCGTCAAATTCAAGTGGAAAAGGAAGATGCTATTCGTGATATTCGTCGACAAGTAGCCATTCTTTCGGTAGACATCGCCGAAAAGGTGCTTCGCAAGAACCTTGAATCCGACAAGGAACAGATGCAGATGATTGACCGGATGCTGGATGAATTGACTAACGTTTCTAAAAACTGATTGCCATGAATACAGGTGCCATTTCGATGCGATATGCCCGAGCCTTGCTGATGTTTGCCAACGAAGCGGGTGTGGCCTCTAAGGTATACCAGGAAGCCCTGACTCTGCGTAAGAGTTTCCGTGAAGTGCCCGAGTTGAAATCGGCCATAGAAAAGCCCGTGATGACTCGTGAGAACAAATACCGTGTACTCATTCAAGCAGCCGGAGGCGAGATAACCAAGCAGATGCAGAAGTTCATTGACCTCGTTTTGCAAGAAAAGCGTGAAAAGTTCTTGGTTGGCATCAATCAGGCTTTCATCGACCTCTATCGCAAACAAGAAAAGATACGCGTAGGTAGACTGACAACTGCCGTACCTATTGCTCCTGAAGAGGTAGAACGCATCCGCAAGATTGTGGTAGAAAGTGCCGGAGGTACAGCAGAGTTTGCGACCAAGGTAGATCCAAGCATCGAAGGAGGTTTCATTTTCGAAATCAACACCTATCGCCTCAATGCGAGTGTAGCCGACCAGATGCGTCGCATCAAGCAGCAGTTTATAGAGAAGAATCGAAGAATTGTATAATAAATGATAGTTGATAAATGATAAATGATAGAGGATAAATGATAGAGACTAACTAAATATGTAAAGGAAACAACTATCATCTATCATCTCTCAACTATCATTTATCATCTATAAACTATCATTTATCATCTCTCAACTATCATTTAAAAATAAAGTATATGTCAACAGAAAATATAAGACCCAGTGAAGTTTCCGAAATCCTGCTTCAGCAACTGAAGGAAATCGATACCTCCCTCCAGTTCGAGGAAGTGGGTACGGTATTGCAGGTAAGCGACGGGGTGGTTCGCATCTACGGCTTGCTCAATGCCGAAGCCAACGAATTGCTGGAGTTCGAAAACGGTATCAAGGCTATCGTGATGAACTTGGAAGAGGACAATGTGGGTGCCGTATTGCTTGGCCCGACCGACCAGATCAAGGAAGGTATGGTAGTGAAACGTACCAAGAGAATCGCTTCTATCCAAGTAGGCGAGGGTATGCTGGGACGTGTCATCGACCCGACAGGTGCACCGCTCGACGGCCTGGGCATGATCGGTGGTGAACTCTGCGAAATGCCTTTGGAACGAAAGGCTCCAGGGGTAATCTTCCGTCAGCCGGTGAACCAACCGTTGCAGACAGGCTTGAAATCAGTCGATGCCATGATTCCTATCGGACGTGGTCAGCGCGAATTGATTATCGGTGACCGCCAGACTGGTAAGACCGCTATCGCTATCGATACCATTATCAACCAGAGAGCCAACTACGAAGCAGGAAAGCCTGTATATTGTATCTATGTAGCCGTAGGTCAGAAAGGCTCTACCGTAGCCAATATTGTAAATATCCTGAAAGAAAAAGGAGCCATGGATTACACGATTGTAGTAGCCGCTACTGCCGCCGATCCTGCTGCCTTGCAATATTTCGCTCCATTTGCCGGAGCCGCTATCGGTGAGTATTTCCGCGATACAGGTCGTGATGCCCTCGTGGTATACGATGACCTCTCGAAACAAGCCGTAGCCTATCGTGAAGTATCCTTGATTCTTCGTCGTCCTTCGGGTCGTGAAGCCTATCCGGGTGATATCTTCTACTTGCACTCACGCTTGCTCGAACGTGCAGCCAAGATTATCAACCAGCAGGAAGTGGCCGAACAGATGAACGACCTTCCGGAAAGTCTCCGTGGACGAGTGAAGGGTGGTGGTTCGTTGACTGCCTTGCCGATTATCGAAACCCAGGCAGGCGACGTATCAGCGTATATCCCGACCAATGTGATTTCCATTACCGACGGTCAGATCTTCTTGGAAACCGACTTGTTCAACCAAGGTTTCCGTCCGGCTATCAATGTGGGTATCTCCGTATCCCGTGTAGGTGGTAGTGCGCAAATCAAGAGTATGAAGAAGGTAGCCGGTACTTTGAAAATCGACCAGGCACAATACCGTGAATTGGAAGCCTTCTCGAAGTTCAGTAGCGATATGGATGCTGTAACCGCCATGGCTATCGACCGTGGACGAAAGAACAACAAACTGCTCATCCAGCCGCAATACAGCCCAATGCCGGTAGGCGAAATGATTGCCGTGCTCTATTGTGGTATCCATAGTTTGATGCGCGACATCGAAATAGACCAAGTACCGGAGTTCCAACAGAACTTCCTGGAAACCTTGCGTGCCAAGCATCAAGCCGATGTGATTGACGTTCTGGCTTCGGGTAAGATAGACGATAATGTAACTGCTATCATCGAAAAGGTAGCGGCAGATACGGTTCAAGTTCTTAAAAAATAACGCATTATGGCATCGTTGAAAGAAGTCAAGGGAAGAATCGCCACCGTAAACAATACACGGAAGATTACGTCGGCCATGAAAATGGTGGCTTCCGCCAAACTCCACAAGGCGCAGGGAGCCATTACCAACATGCTTCCCTACGAACGACGCCTACATGGATTACTCACGAATCTGTTGGGCGGCAGTGAGGTATTGGTATGGAATACCTCTCGGGAAGTGAAACGAGTAGCACTCGTGGTGTTCTCGTCCAACTCCAGCCTTTGCGGGGGCTTCAATGCCAATGTCATCAAGCATGCTAACCAATGGCTGGATGAGTATCAGTCTTTGGGAAAAGAGAACATCCTGCTTTATCCGGTGGGTAAGAAAGTAGCAGATGCCCTAAGCAAAATGGGTTATGCGGTACAAGGCAACTTCCAGCATTTGGCAGATAAGCCTTCCTTTGCCGAAGCAGCCGAACTGGCACAAGGATTGATGAACCTGTTTACGCAAGGCGAAGTGGATAGGGTAGAACTACTCTACAATCACTTCAAGAGTACGGCATCGCAGATTCTGACCCGTGAGGTTTACTTGCCAATGGCTTCTGAGGTTTGTCATCCTGAACGAAGTGAAGGATCTCGAATACATCAAGAAACGGATTACATCCTCGAACCTTCCCGTGAAGAATTGCTGGCAACACTCTTGCCCAAGGTGCTACGCATGAAACTCTACACCGTACTGCTCGACTCCAATGCATCCGAACATGCCGCCCGTACCATGGCTATGCAAATTGCTACGGACAATGCCGACGACTTGCTTCAGGAACTCACCCTGATGTACAACAAGACCCGTCAGCAAGCCATTACGAACGAGTTGCTTGATATTGTGGGTGGTTCCATGGCTTAACCCCTAGGAATTTCCCTAAACCACATACACTTCCTACACCCGATAGACAACTTTCTGTGTTACTATTCTTTCGGGTGTAGGAAGTTTCTACATCGCTTCCAAAATCCTACACCAACGAACTTTTTGACATTACATAACACTAAAAAAAGATATACAAAACTCTATATTACAAATATCTTCCTTATATTTGCGAAAAGAAAGGAGAAATATAATATGAATCAAACGAGTTTTAATCCAGCGCAATTACATTTGCTTAAAATGCTCTCATTCGTAAAGAGCGAAGAGAATTTACTTGAAATAAAGAATCTATTGGCCACCTATTTTGCTCAAAAGATAGATGCCGAAATGGATGCTTTATGGGAGGAAGGTAAAATTGATACCAATACCATAGAACAATGGGGTAAAGAACATCTTAGAACACCTTACAAATGAGAAAGATTGTTCTAGATACAAATAGGATTATCGACATTTACACGTTTTCTTAAAGGATATGATTGGAGCAAAGAAGATTTGATGCTTTTGAATGAAGAAGAAGTAGAATACCAACGAACTACCACCGAAACTTAAAATGTTTTATCATAGTAAGACCACTGCATCTTCATACATCTTATTGCATAAAGTTGTATCCAAGAAAAGATGACCGTCTTTTTTAAAAAGATGACCGCCTTTTAAAAAAACACGGCGGTGTTTAAGGCAAAACGTCAAGGCGTTTTTTAAAAAGGCCTTGGGTAAGCGTCTCCGGGATTACGTCTAACAATAAAAACGGCTTACAAACTTGAAGTTCGCAAGCCGTTTTATTATTTATCCTTAAACTTGTCCGGAAGCAGTTCCCTATATTTCTCCAAAGGACTGTTGGGCTGCCATTCTGC
>JBGVGD010000038.1:0-9398 GCA_045121515.1 Phocaeicola sp.
TCTTTTTCATCCCTTTTCTTACTCCTTGACGATTTATTCTTGACAGTATTTCAATGATCTCTTGAATATAATTTTGAACCGGATTATGCCGATTCTATGTTTAATTTTAATTTATCGGTAAAAATTTACCGAAGTATTGTAAGACTTAAAAAGATACTTGTCAAATTTTTAAATTATGAAAGAGCAACTTTAAGCAATATACCACAGATATATAGCATTTGGATATATAAAACCGCTATTTTAAAAACTATAAAGTTATGCTGGGTGGAGGTTTATAAAATATTCTTAGAATAAAATCTTTAAATACATTTTATAATAATTGTATTTGTAGTATATTTGCTGTATAAAACTAAAAAAAATTAAGCAATAGTTCTTGCGGAACTTATTCCCAATGGAATATTTTTTTTCAATAAATATTATTATGAAAGACCAATACAAAAATATGTTGTAACCAAAACAGCAAGAGTTAACTATGAAAATAACCAAAATAATAAATAACTTTAATTACTAACCAATCTCATTTAAACATTATGAAGTCAAAGGTAACATGCCTGTTATTGGTGCTTTTGCTCTTCCCTGTGATGAGTGTGCTGGCACAGACCAGAACAGTCAAAGGGATTGTAAAAGACACAAATGGCGAACCGTTGATCGGTGTTTCTGTACTCGTTGAAGGTACCTTTAACGGTGTAACCACAAACATCGATGGTGCATTCAGTCTTGAAGTCAAAAACGGCGACAAGCTGCAATTCAGTTACATCGGTTATCGCACATTGACATTGCCTGCTCCTGCTAGCGGACAAATGAACGTCGTTTTATCGGAAGAAACTACAGCTTTGGATGAAGTTGTTGTTACAGCTCTCGGTATCAGACGCGAACAAAAAGCATTGAGTTACAACGTACAAACCGTAAAGGGTGATGTGCTCACTGCAAACAAGGACGCCAACTTTATCAACTCTTTGGCTGGTAAGGTAGCTGGTGTGAACATTAGTTCAAGTGCTGCCGGTGCCGGTAGTGCTGCTCGTGTAATCATGCGTGGTACAAAATCATTGAGCGGTAACGATAACGCTCTTTATGTAATTGACGGTATTCCTATGTTTGACATTAACACTGGTTCTGAATCAGGTGGTACTATGTCAAAGCAGCCAGGTTCAAGTGGTGTTGCCGATATCAACCCTGAAGATATTGAATCAATGTCAGTACTTTCAGGTCCTTCTGCAGCAGCTCTTTATGGTTCTGCAGCAGCAAGTGGTGTCATCCTTATCACAACAAAGAAGGGTGCTGAAGGTAAGGCTAAATTGACTTACAGCAACTCAACTACATTCCAAAACGTATGGATGACTCCTAAGTTCCAAAACCGTTATGGAAATGTAGAAGGACAGTTTGAGTCATGGGGCAAATTACTCGCCACACCGACTAATTATGATCCACTTGACTTCTTCAACACTGGTGTAACTGAAATCAACTCATTGACATTCACAGTGGGTAACGAAAAGAACCAGACATTCGCTTCTGCAGCTGTTACTAATGCTCCAGGTGTCATGCCGGAATCTGATTACAACCGTTACAACTTCTCTATCCGTAATACAACCAAGTTCCTCAATGACAAGCTTTCTATGGATCTTGGTGCTTCTTACATCGTTCAGAACAATAAGAACATGGTAGGTTCTGGTGAATACTACAACCCGATTCCTGCACTTTGGTTGTTCCCACGCGGTGAAAACTTCGATGATGTTCGTATGTTCGAACGTTTCGACCCATCACGTAACATCTATACTCAGTATTGGGAAGAAAAGTATCCAAACGCATTTACTATGCAGAACCCTTACTGGACTCAGAAGCGTATGGATCGCGAAGCTCGTAAGCAACGTTATATGTTCAATGCTTCTTTGAAGTATGATATTTGTCCTTGGTTGTATGTCGCTGGTCGTGTACGTGTGGATAATGCTTACACTACATACGAAGAAAAATACTACGCTTCAACTATTCGCGTTCTTGCTGGTGAAAAGGGTTCATATGGTAAGACTCGTACCATGAACCGCACTACTTATGCAGATGTTATCGCATCGATGAACAAAGCGTTCTTCAATGACCTTTTGAATGTGAATGCTCAAATCGGTGCTTCTATCAATGATATGCTTGAAGAATCTGATCACTTTGAAGGTGACCTCGCATCATTGCCAAACTTCTTCTCTTTGGGTAACATCAGCTCATTAAAGAATAAGAGAGGTGATGCAGAATGGCATGACCAAACACAGTCTGTATTCGGTAACCTTGAATTGGGTTGGAACCGCCAGCTTTATTTGACTGTAACAGGCCGTAATGACTGGACATCTATGCTTGCATTTACTGACAAGACAAGCTATTTCTATCCTTCAGTAGGTGGTTCTTGGATAATCAGTGAAACATTCAACGAACAACTTCCTAACTTCATTTCATATTTGAAGGTACGTGGTTCATGGGCAGAAGTGGCAAGTTCACCATCTCGCTATTTGACTCGCATGCAATATAGCTATAACGACCAGACCAACCAGTACGAATGGCCATCTATCCACTACAACACCAATCTTCGTCCTGAAAACACTAAATCATGGGAAGCAGGTTTGAGTGCTAAGTTCTTCAACAATACTGTAGGTTTGGAAGTTACCTATTATAAGGCAAACACTTTCAATCAGACCTTCCAGATCCCAGCATCTGCATCATCTGGTTACAAGAGCAACCTCGTACAAACTGGTAACATACAGAACACTGGTATCGAAGCATCTCTTAACTACAATAACACTTGGGGTAATTGGAAATTTAACACAGGTGTAACTTGGTCTTGGAACAAGAACGAAATCATCGCTCTTGCTAATGGTGCAACCGATCCTGAAACAGGTAAGCCTATTGAAATGGAATACTATACAGCATCAGGCTGTCTTGGTATGGGTGGCGGTCCTTCTATCCGTCTTTATGAAGGTGGTTCAATGGGTGACCTCTACTACAACAAGCGTCTCCGCCAGTCAGCAAATGGTTATATCTGGAAGGATCCACAAACTGGTAAAGTAATGGACGAAACAGTAGATTACTACAAGGTTGGTTCAGTACTTCCTAAGTTCAATATGGGTTGGACAGGTTCATTGGGTTATAAGAACCTTCAGTTGTCTTGGGCTGTAACAGGTCGCTTCGGTGGTCAGGTAGTATCAGACACTCAAGCTCTCTTGGACCGCTATGGTGTATCTGAAGCTTCAGCCATTGCACGTGACAATGGTGGTGTAGAAATCTTCGGTAATGGTATCGTTGACGCAAAGAACTACTATGAAGTTATCTCACAAATGCCAGGTGCATACTATATTTACGATGCAACTAATGTTCGTTTGGCAGACTTGACCATGTCATACACATTGCCACGCACTAAGCTTCGCAACGTATGTGACCTCACATTCGGTGTAACCGGTAAGAACCTTTTGATGATTTACTGCAAGGCTCCATTTGATCCAGAATCAACATCATCTACAACTAATAACTTCTATCAAGGTGTAGATTACTTCCAGCAGCCAAGCATCCGCTCTTACGGTTTCAATGTAAAAGTATCATTCTAATTATTAGAACATAAGTTATGAACAATAATAAATTCAAACAAATAGCTACTTTGATGTTGGGAGGTACTCTCATGCTTGGCAGCATTGGCTGTACAGAAAGCTTCGAGGACTTCAACACCAACCCCAAAGCACCGACTCCAGAACAAATGGAGGGCGACTTTGCATCAACAGCCACACTGATTTCTACCATGATTCCAGTAATGGTGCAAGGTCAAGAAAACAACTATCAGATGATTGACCAGATGATTGGTTGTGAATATGGTCGTATGACCTGTGCACGTAACCACTGGGGTTCTGATGCATATTTCGCAACCTACAATCCTTCTGAAGGTTGGGGAGAAATTCCTTTCACTACTAGCATGCCGCAGATTTACACTCCATTCTTCCAGATTCGTGATATTTCTGGCGGTGAAGGCTTGGTTTATCACTGGGCAAACCTTATCCGTATCTTCGGTACACTCCGTGTGAGCGACTGCTATGGCCCTGTTCCTTTCTCAAAGATTGGTTTAGGTTCAAACTATCAGGTTGCTTACGATGATATGGAAACATTGTTCAATGCAATGTTGGAAGAATTGGATGCTGCAATTCCTGTTTTGAAGGAAAGTGGTTTTGCATCTGTATTTGCTGACGTTGACTACATTTATGGTGGCGACATGACCAAATGGGTGAAATTTGCCAACACATTGAAGCTCCGTTTAGCTTTGCGTCTTGTCAATGTGAACCCGACTCTTGCACAACAAAAGGCAGAAGAAGCAGCTAACGACGCAGTTGGCTTGATTTCTGAACCAGCAGATGCTGCATGGTCATCATTCATCCCAGGTGGTAACTCACTTCACAAAATCAATATTTCATGGAATGAAGGTGCAGTAAGTGCTGATATCCTTTCTTATATGAATGGTTATGCAGACCCACGTATGGCTAAATATGCCACAGCAAATGCAGATGGTAATTACCTCGGTATGCGTTCAGGTCTTTGGCATAGAGATGCTGGCAATGGTTTTGATAAGTTCTCAAAGCCAGTTGTAACAGAACAAGACAAGCTTCTCTGTATTTCAGCTAGTGAATCATGGTTCTCACGTGCAGAAGGTGCTCTCCGTGGTTGGAACATGGGTGGTACAGCACAGTATTTCTACGAAAAGGGTATTGAAGTATCTATGTCTGAACGTGGTGCTGCTATCGGTTCATACCTCACAAGCGAAGCTGTTCCTGCTGACTACGAAGATCCAAATGATGCTTCTAATAACATTACAGCCGTTTCTACCGTTACTCCAAAGTGGATTGAAGGTAACTTCGAAACTAATCTCGAACAGATTATGGTTCAGAAGTGGATCGGTAACTTCCCGAATGGTTGGGAAACATGGGCTGACGTTCGCCGTACAGGCTATCCGAAGTTCTTCCCGACTGTTGAAAACCGTTCAACTGCAGGTGTAAGTTCACAGCGTGGTATGCGTCGTTTGCCTTTCCCTGTTTCTGAATTCAACACCAACGAAGCGAATGTCAAAGCTGCACAGCAGTTGCTCGGTGGTCCTGATACAGGTGCTACAGATCTTTGGTGGGCAAAGAAAAACTAATTTAACTCAAGTTTTAATTAGCAAATTAAATTTACGAAAATGAAAGGATTAAAATCAATACTTTTTGCTGCAGCTGCTATGATTGCAGTCCCGACATTGATTTCTTCATGCGAGGACTGGACAGAACCAGAGGCAAAAGACTACTTCTCGGCTACAGCAAATACAGAAGCCTACAAGGCCCAATTGAAGAACTATTTCAACTCACCTCACAAGGTGATGTTCGGATGGTTTGGTTCATGGTCAGCAGGTAACATCAGTAATAAGCTGATCGGTCTTCCTGACTCAACAGACTTTGTTTCACTCTGGCTTTGCTATGGTAACCTGAATGAAGCACAACAAGCTGACTTGAAGGCGTTCCAGGAACGCGGTTCAAGAGGTGTACTTTGTTGGCTTAACACCAACATTGGTGAAAACATTACTCCAGGTGTGAATGGTGTTCCAAACTCACAGGATGCATTCAAATATTGGGGCTATATTCCTACCAATGGTATTACAGCACCTGAATACGATGATAAATTGAATGCCAAATTGGATGCAAATGGCGATACCATCTGGGTAGAATACCCATATTCCATTGAAAGCCACATTGCAGCAGCAGAAAAATATGCTGATGCGATTGCCGACACTTGTGCAAAGTACAACATCGACGGTTTCGATGCCGACCTTGAATCATGGGGTACACTCATTCGATCTGGCGAAGATAGCATTGTGCTCAATTCATTCTTCCGCAGATTGATTCAACGCTTCGAACCGGAAAACCGTTGGTTGGTACTTGACATCCCTGGTGGTACAGGATGGTTGAGTTTCTATGACATTGTATCTGCAGACGTATTGGAAAAAGTTAAGTATATCTGCTGGCAGACTTATGAATTGGAACATGCGGGTCTTGACAACTTCTTCGATGCTGTAAAACGATACAAACCGGAAATATTTGAAGAAGTACTTTCAAAATCTGTCATCACCGCTACATTCGAACGTGCTGCGGACAAATACCTCTTCCCTATCCAATCGACATGGAGACATCGCGATGGTTTGCCACATGCAGGACAAGGTGCATACCACATTGAGTATGACTACCCGGGCAACCCGGACTATCCATTTGTCCGTGAAGGTATTAGTACACAGAATCCTCCGATCTACGAATAATCACATTTAATGATTTAACGAAATGAAAAAATTAGTATTCAATATTTTTGCACTCGGAATCTTCGCAACCTCATTCACTGCATGTGAAGATGCTAAGAACGATGTAATCGACAATATGATTTACATTTCCGAAGCTGCATCAGCATCAGCCGGAGAAATCATTCTTGGCAAGACAGGAGAAGTTTCTACGGGTGTAGTAACAGTAAGATCTGGACGAGTGGCTGAAAGCAATATCAAGGTTCAGATTGCATTGGATGACGCTGTTCTCAAGAATTACAACAGCCGTAACGATGTAGAATTCACAATAATTCCTTCTGAATATATTACACTTCCTTCTTCTGTAGAAATTCCCGCAGGTTCATCACAAGTGGAAGTTCCTTTTACTGTAACTTCATTTGACGGTGAAAAAGGTGTGGAATACGCAGCTCCTATTAAAGTAGTAGCTGCCAATGGTATTCCAGTATCAGAGGGTTCAGGTGCTTATATCTATACCTTCGGTAAGCCTCTCATCCAGAAAGCTCCAGGTTTCTACTATGACAGCAAGATGAATATGGTATGGCCAGAACAAGTTGACTTGACTAACTTCACCCTTGAATGGTGGGCTCGTTGTACCAACACTTACGGCACAGGTGGTTTCTCTGTAAACAACCAAGCTATGTTCTCATTTAATGCTAACAAGGAACTTTATATCCGCTTCGGTGATATCGTATATGTTGACCAAAACACTGGTCGTAACATGTATAACTTCCTTCAGATCAAGACTATGGGTATCGATGCTAACTACGACTCAGGTGACCCTAACAAGAATCCTTTGAAGTGGGGAGAATGGATTCACTTTGCACACACTTACGATGCTGCAACTGGTGATGTAATTCTCTACATGAACGGTAAGGAAGTGAACCGCAACAATGGTGGTGCTGGCACTGTATTCAATTTCACAGGTTGTTCAATGTTCGGAGCAGGTAGTAGTTGGCACAGAGACATCATCGAAATGTGTCAGGTTCGTATGTGGAAAACCACCCGTACAGCCGCTCAGATTGCCAAGAATATGAAGAAGGAAGTTAAGTACAACGACCCAGACCTCTTGTTCTACTTCCCGATGAATGAAGGCGAAGGTGAAGAACTTCATGATGTAACCGGCAATGGCTTCGGCTTGTCATTTGGTTCTGGTTACACAGACGGTACTCCAAGAACTCAAGCTTACAGCTGGACTGAATACACTTGGGAATAATTGAAACAGAATAAAAGAGTCTCGTGGGCGAAATGCAAAGACACGAGCTTGCGGGATTCTTTTTTCAAATGTAAAAAACTAAAAATCAAGAAATCGTGAAAAAAATCTGGAAATATATTGCCATTGCTGCAGTAACAGCTGTAATGGTGCCGTTTACCGCTTGCGATGATGATTCTGAATTGGGTCCGAAGGATAAAGCCAACTACGAAGCCAATTTTGCATATTGTTTGGAAAGCGACAACAGCTACTCAACAATGAGTTACCGCTATAGCGGCAACATCATCGAGACTGATGAAGAAATACTCAAATTGGTACCAGTGCGTTTAACAAAACCGGCTGCTACTAATGTTGATATTGAAATTTCTATCGACCCGACATTGGTTGATGAATACAACGCAGCTAAGGGAACAAATTATGAAGCATTGACAGATGTTTCTGTTGTTAACCCTATGATTAAGATTGCACAAGGCCAGTTCCTTTCAACAGATTCTATTCAAATCGACCTTAACGGAAACAGCGGTTTTGTAGAAAATGGTAATGACTTGCTTCTTCCTGTTGTAATTAAAGCAGCAAGCAATGGCATTACAATAAGTAAAACAAGCCGTGTATTCCTTGCATTCCACTACTCTGCAAATGTGGTTAGCGTTGAAGGTGCTCTTTATCAAGCAGGTGCTGACGAATCTCTTTGGGCTGAAAAAATGGCAAATCTTGAATTTGAAGCAATCTCTTCCATCTTCACTGCTGATGCCAACACAACCATTAAATTCGAAATCGATAATTCTTTGATTGATAAATATAACAAAGAAAACGATACTGAATATTTGGCATGGGAAGGTCTCGAAATTGAAGATGCTGTTATTGAAGCTGGCAAGGATGTAGCTAAGATTCATTTCAATGTAAGTGATTATAGCCAGTTGGAAACTGGTTATGTTGTACCTGTTCGTATTTCTAATGTAGAAGGTGACGGTGCTATCGCAGATGAAGATGCTAAAGTAGCTTACTTCGTAATCTGTAAGTTAGCTCCGACCATCTCTGGTGGCAGTGCAAAGGGCACTGAATTGAAAGATAAAGCAAATTGGGATCTGAAGGTTAATGGTTCAAACATGTATGGTTCTAAATACTGGAAAACGAATTTGTTTGACGGAGGTACTTATTCATACGCTGATGACTGGAATCCAAATGATGTAGTTGAAATCAATTTGGGTGAAATTAAGACAGTGACTTGTGTGGCTGTACAATATTATCAATGGTATTATGGTGTACAGGAATATGTTTCTGTTCGTACAAGTGAAGATGGTGTCAAGTGGACTAAATGGAAAAACACTCCTAACTACTACGGAAGTGGTACAACCAACATCAATTTCTCTTACCCGGTAAATGCACAATATATTGAGTTGACAATCGGTCGTCCTGGCTATAGTTCAAGCTATGGTACTATGGCTACTGAAATACGTGTATATGGTGAATAATCCTAATAAACAAAAAAAATTAGTGATCCGAAATACCAAAGCCTAAATCGACGGTATGGCATTCTTCGGTAACAAATAATGTTTAGTTATTAGTTTTACTAAAACATGTAACAAGAAAAAATCCCGAGGCATTAGTGCTTCGGGATTTTTTCTTTATTCTCAAACCTCTCGCGCCTTTTTGTAGTAAGCCTCCGAAGAAATGCATAGTAAGCCTCCGAAGAAATGCATATTGTAGCGTGTAACAAAGCTTGCTACCTTTGCCTAAAAAAGTAATTTTATGATGACACGTGAAGAAATCCTTTCCATAGAGGAGTATTGTGCAGAACATAAGGTATCGCACAGAAAGCGCCTGGAAGAACTGAATATACCCTTCTGGCATTTCTATAAGGCAAAGAAAAAGTAT
>JBGVGD010000039.1:0-95925 GCA_045121515.1 Phocaeicola sp.
ATCGTTCTGCTCAAATGTACCTGGCATAGGCAGATTGGCTACAACTCGTCTCTCAAGACTATATATATATGTATCATTGTCAGCACGAAGCGGTGTCAGAGCTACTACACGACAGTCCTCGTAATCGCCACTCGACAGGGGGCTATCATACTTCTCTATGGTGGTGAAAGAGGCATAATGGTTGTCCTGCTGCTTCTCAGGATCGCTATGACGATGGATGCTGGCATAGGTGTGGTAGTTCCCTGTTGTGCTGGCAAGGAACTTTTCCTTATAGAATGCCATCACCATCTCATTGCCATCTTCTCCTGCGGGAGTGTAGTCCCAATTGAACAACAGGTTGCCACTTCCTTGTAGGTCAGACCAATGGGCACGAGTCTGATTCTCAACGCCCACACCGCCGTAAAAGGTGAGGCGGTAGCCTGTGGTGGGTTGCTCGAGCTTAATATCGTCGTTGCTACAAGCTACCAACGAAAGCATTGCCCATGCACTAAATATAAATTTATTTATCTTCATAGTCATTTTATTATTCACTGTTATTTAGCAGGAGCTCCAAACTCGGAGTCATCACTGTCGAAGCCCTGGCCACTCATGGCAAATCCTTTTTCTACCTCCACTTCAATCACCTCCACTGCGGGAGCTTCGTATACTTCTGTTGTTTTCATACTTTTCTGATATTTATTATTACTTTGTTTCTTCAATTTATGTCAGCCGGTCTTTCTGTTCTAAACTGCTCACTGTATTCCTCGGGACTGTATCCCACAAACTTCACGAAGTTGGTACGGAACACCGCTACCGTTGAGTATCCCAGTTTACTGGCTATCTCAATGGGTGTCATGGCTGGGTTCTTCTTCATCTGTTGCTTGGCATCCTCGATACGCAAGCTATTGATCCATGCGGCAAAGTTCATCTTCATGCGGGCGCTTACACAATAAGTGATGTGCGTAGTGGCAATCTCCAGTTCGGATGCTACTTCCGCAAGCTTTATACCCCGCTGACGGTAGTACTTACGCTTTGCCCACTGCTTGAGGGCCGCTTCCACCTCATCAATCTTTTCTTTATATGTCGGCAGTGGACGCTTCATCACATATTTCTCTAAATCACTGTCTGGCATAGTATTTCTTTATTGATATTTTTTTCAAATGCAAATATATGTGGTTTTTCAAAAAAATAATAAATTTGTGAAATCTTTTGCTATTACCTTTTTAATATAGGTAATAGTCATTTTAGTTGGCAGGTATAGGTATATAATTTATTTTCAACGAATTAAGCAACATGATACAAGGTGTAAAAATAACGAATTTCAGGGGTGCGACACAGATGGCAAGCCGAATCAACGAGCATGAGACAGGATTTGCCGATGTTTTCGTCAGCAAAGACGAGGTGCATAGAGAGGACTATACACAGCACTACATCATACTCATTGTACGTAAGGGAGAGGTGATGCTCACCTGTAAGTTGTATCATAATAAGATAATACGTGAGGGCACGATGGCCTTTATCCCCAAAGCCGGCAAGTTTTCTTTCAAGGGAGTTTGCGACAGCAACCTGCTGATGTTCGGCTTTACCACCACCATCATACGCAGTGACAAGGAGATGCTCGACTACTTCTGTACCAATGCCAGCAAGAAGGACTACACCTTCAATACACTGCCCGTATGTACGGCCATGGATGACCTGATGACACTCATCAGCAAACAGATTCACGAAAAGAAGTTGAAGCATAGTGGTATCTGCCACGTGTGGAACAGTTATTTCTTTCACATCATGTCGTCATACTACAACAGAGACGAAATTACTGCCTTTATGCGCCCTATCATTTCGGCAGGGGCTGACTTCGAGTCATTCATCGAGAACAACTATCTAGAAGCAGGAGGTAACGTGTCGCGACTAATAGCTCTATCGGGACTGTCGGTACAGACCTTCAAGACCCGATTCAAAGCGATCTATGGCATGACAGCCAAACAATGGTTAGACGAACGCCTCAAAGGACAATTCAGTCACTATGCCGTAAATGAGAATATGACACCAACGGAGATAGCCCAAGAACTAACCATCACCCCACGCCAACTCAACCGCTTCTGCCATCGCATCTGGAGCATGACACCCGGGGAAGTGGTGGAGAAGATGAGAAAAGGTGAATTTCAGGAAGAAAATTTCATCCACACCAATGATACCTGAAAAAATTTCTTAAGAATTGAGTATTCTATCTTTGAGAGTTGTATGCACTATTTCACATGACCTTTTATATTAATAAGTAGATTATTAAGCCGGTTTGAATTTGGGATATTTGTTATTTTGATTATCAAGCCTTTTTTTTGTATCTAAACGTGAAAATACCTACTTATAGTTATGTTATATATCATAAAAATGTAGTATCTTTGCATCACGAACTTTTAAACCAATAAACCAATGGACATGAATTTGAAATTCAAAGAAGGTAAGTGGATGACAGAAATCAATGTTGCTGATTTCGTTCACGAAAATTTGACTCCGTATGAAGGAGATGCTTCTTTCTTGGCTGGTCCTACAGAAAGAACAATGAAAGTATGGAACGCTTGTTTGAAGGCTTTGGAAGAAGAAAGACTTAACAACGGTGTTCGTGCTCTTGACAATGTTACTGTATCAACTATCACTTCACATAAAGCAGGTTACATCGACCGTGAAAACGAATTGATCGTAGGTCTTCAGACAGACGAACTTTTGAAGCGTGCTATCAAGCCGTTCGGTGGTATCAACGTAGTAGCAAAGGCTTGCCAGGAAAATGGTGTTGAAGTAGATGAAAAGGTAAAGGACATTTTCACACACTACCGCAAGACTCACAATGACGGTGTATTCGATGCTTATACTGAAGAAATCCGTTCGTTCCGTTCACTCGGTTTCTTGACAGGTTTGCCAGATAACTACGCTCGTGGCCGTATTATCGGTGACTACCGTCGTTTGGCACTCTATGGTTTGGATCGTTTGATCGAAGCTAAGAAGCAAGACTTGAAGAACTTGACAAGCCCGATGACTGATGCTACTATCCGCCTCCGCGAAGAAGTATCTGAACAAATTAAGGCTTTGAAGGAAATCAAGGTAATGGGTGAATACTACGGATTGGATTTGAGCCGTCCGGCTACAAGCGCTCAGGAAGCTGTTCAGTGGGTATACATGGCATACTTGGCTGCTGTTAAGGAACAAGACGGTGCTGCAATGTCACTCGGTAACGTTTCTTCATTCCTCGACATCTATATCCAATACGATTTGGACAACAACTTGATCGATGAAACATTCGCTCAGGAATTGATTGACCAGTTCGTAATCAAGTTGCGTATGGTTCGCCACTTGCGTATGCAGTCTTACAATGATATCTTCGCTGGTGACCCAACTTGGGTAACTGAAGCTATCGGTGGTCGTTTCAACGACGGTCGCACTAAGGTGACTAAGACTTCATTCCGCTTCTTGCAGACTCTTTACAACCTCGGCCCATCTCCAGAACCAAACATGACAGTGCTTTGGAGCCCTGAATTGCCAGAAGGTTTTAAGGATTTCTGTGCTCGCGTATCTATTGATACATCTTCAGTACAGTACGAAAACGATAAGTTGATGCGTGAAGTACGTAACTGCGACGACTACGGTATCGCATGTTGTGTATCTTATCAGGCTATCGGTAAGCAGATCCAGTTCTTCGGTGCACGTTGTAACTTGGCTAAGGCTCTCTTGTTGGCTATCAACGGTGGTCGTTGCGAAAACACAGGTACTGTAATGGTGAAGGACATCCCTGTTTTGACAGGCGAATTGTTGAACTACGAAGAAGTTTTGTCTAACTATAAGAAGGTATTGATGGAAATTGCACGCGTTTACAACGACGCAATGAACATCATCCACTACATGCATGATAAGTACTACTATGAAAAGGCTCAGATGGCATTCATCGACACTAACCCACGTATCAACTTGGCATACGGTGTTGCTGGTTTGTCTATCGTGCTCGACTCATTGTCAGCTATCAAGTATGGTAAGGTTACTGCTAAGCGTAACGAAATCGGTTTGACAGAAAGCTTCGAAATCGAAAAGGACTTCCCAATGTTCGGTAACGATGATGACCGCGTTGACCAATTGGGTGTTGACTTGGTTTACTTCTTCACTGAAGAATTGAAGAAGCACGCAGTTTACAAAAACGCTCGTCCGACATTGTCATTGTTGACTATTACTTCTAACGTAATGTACGGTAAGAAGACTGGTGCTACTCCTGACGGTCGTGAAAAGGGTGTTGCTTTCGCTCCGGGTGCTAACCCAATGCACGGACGTGACAAGAACGGTGCTATCGCTTCTTTGAGCTCAGTAGCTAAGTTGCGTTACCGCGATGCTCAGGACGGTATTTCTAACACATTCTCTATCGTACCGAAGTCACTCGGTGTAGATATGGAAACACGTGTAGAAAACCTCGTGACTATGATGGACGCTTACTTTGTGAAGGGTGCTCACCACTTGAACGTTAACGTATTGAACCGTGAAATGTTGATGGACGCTATGGAACATCCTGAAAAGTATCCGCAGTTGACTATCCGTGTTTCTGGTTATGCTGTAAACTTCATCAAGTTGAGCCGCGAACACCAGTTGGAAGTAATCTCTCGTAGCTTCCACGAAAGAATGTAATTTTAGAACAACTATTTAATAAAAAGCGTGACAGTTCTTCTGCCACGCTTTTATTTAATCAAAGAATATGTTAAGAGTACACTCCTACGAATCAATGGGTACCTTCGATGGTCCCGGCTTGCGATTGGTGGTTTTCTTGCAAGGTTGCAATTTCCGTTGCCTCTATTGTGCGAATCCTGATACCATTGATGCCAAAGGCGAAAGCAAGGAAACATCAGTAGACGAGATTGCACGCATGGCTATGAGCCAACGTCCTTTCTTCGGCAAGAAAGGTGGCGTGACTTTCAGTGGTGGCGAACCTACTTTCCAAGCCAAGGAATTGGTGCCAATGGTAAAGCGTCTGAAGGAATTGGGTATTCATGTATGTATCGATACCAATGGTAGCATTTGGAACGAGCATGTAGAAGAATTGTTGGGTTTGGTAGACTTGGTGCTCCTCGATGTAAAACAATTCAATCCGGAACGTCACCTCACGTTAACTGAACGCAAGAATGAACAGACTTTGAAGACTGCTGAGTGGTTGGAAAAGAATGGTAAGCCTTTCTGGATGCGTTATGTCTTGGTTCCTGGCTATAGCAATGCCGAAGAAGACATCCGTGCCTTGGGTGAACACTTCAAGGATTACCAGATGATTCAACGCATCGAAATCCTCCCCTATCATACACTTGGTGTCCATAAATACGAAGCCATGGGTAAGGAATACAAGTTACAAGGCGTGAAAGAAAATACCCCTGCACAACTTGATGCTGCTCATGACTTGTTTGAAGAGTATTTTGATTGTGTGTTTGTGAATTAAAATCATATTATACCCGAAAAGGTATATTTGAAGCTTTAATTGAAACTTTTATACCCTTTAGGGTGCAATATCAAGACTATTTTTGATATTTGTGGCCTAAAGGGTATATTTATATGGAACAAAACGATACTATCTAAATCTGTAAAGTCCTATCTACGATAATCGCAGTAATTTAATTCGTTACTTAGGAAAGAATAGACATAACCAGGGCTTTGGTAATACAAGCCTGTTTCATGATTTTGTAGACAGGCAAATGTTTCAGAGTTATAAAATGTATCCATAGCCTTATCTAGAGAATATCCATACTTTTCCATTAGGATTTGTATCAGTTCCGCATACATATCCTCTTGCATCATTTTTATTTGTCCTTCTGTAAGTTTCATAATTTTGTAAGTTTAGATAAAGCCAATGGAGTTCCGAAAAAATATTGGAATGTTATGCCTTTGGCATAATGCAGTTCCTTTACAAGTTCTTCTATGGTAATAGCACCTGACAAGTGGCGACGGAGTTGAAAAGTTACACCGTCATCGGCGATTGGTCCATATACAATGTCATAGTCATGTATTGGATGCTGGCGCTTCATATCCCTATTCTCTAAAATGAATTGTGCCCATTCAACGCTATATTCATTGAATATCTTAACCTTTAGTTCACTGCTTAGCATTAGTGACTCATTAAATTCAAAGACAGAAACGCAAGGTGTTCCAAATCTCATTAAAACAGTTTTTTGCTTGGCCATTTCTGTTGCTTGGTTTTTATCAGCCGACAAATAGAAGCCTTGACCAAAATCCTTGTAAGGTTTAGACTTGGAAAGATCTGGGACCGAGATGTCCATATTAGAACCATGATATAATTTCATCGTAATCCTCCTCCATTATGGGCACAAACTTGTATCATCATATCTACAGCATCATCAAAAGATTGGGTATGAATGACATTATAAAATGTAAAAAGATGTGCTAAGCCTTTGAAACGTGACAAATAATTATATGCTTGCTTTTCTCCAATGCCAAATCTGTCTGCAAATTCAGCAATTAAGGCAATGGTATATTTCAATTTATTTGTTTCTTCACGTGACATAACAATCAATTTTAATCTATGGCAAATATAACAATCCTTTATGAAAAGTGCAATAATCCTCCTTTTTTATTAGAGTAATTTTGTAATAAGGAGAAGTCTTTGTATAGAGATAGGATCAAATTAGTTTGAATAATGTCATATCCTGCTTTAAATTGGCATAACTAAAGACTATGTCGAACATTTATGTTATTTATCTTCTTATTTGATTTCTCAAATCTTGCAGTTTATCCGTATTAGAAGATAAATAGTTAGTATATTTGCATACTAAACTAATTGATTTTATATGAGATTTTTAAACATTTTAGCATTATTGTCATTAATATTTATAATAACAATAGGATTTAATTTATATATTTTTACACTCCCCTTTCCAGAGCAATTCTTTAATAAGCTTAATGGTATATTATTAAATCTGTCTTATAGTTATAGCGTTGGTTATATTACATATTTGTTTTCTGCTTACTACCCTCAAAAGAAGAAAGAAAGACAAAAAAGGGCTAAATTAAAAATATACGTAGACACATTTTTCCATAGAACCAATCTTGCGATATCCAGCTATAAATATACAATTGAATGGACTGGAAATTATATGGATAGAATTAATGACAAAGATTTGTATACTTTATCTGAATACATTTCTCTTCGAAATTACATCAATGAAATTCGTGATAATAAGAGACATGAATGTTGTGAGGCTATTGAAAGAGAATTCTTAGACTTTAAATTATATTTAAGTGGATTTGAAGAATATCTAACCCCTAAACAAGATTCCGCTTTAACTTCTACAATAATGCTTATTGACCAAAGAGATATTAGAAAAATAATGAGTCAACTAGAAAAACATCTAATAAAAGAGAAAGACACCTCACATGAAACATTAACATGGGAAAGCATTTCAAAAAGCCAAAAAGAATTAGCACAATTAGAATTACTTTTTTTAAATCACATAGAAAGTATACAACCAATAATACAATTGCTGTGGAAGAGTTTTAAAAATAACGAAGAATCTATAGTATAAAATAATATATATGATAAAAACAAGGATAGCATATGTACATTTCAAGTTATCCCCAATACAACCCGACTCTATGTACTAATACTTGGGAAAGAGGGTAAAGCCTTATATGTCCGTGCGAAGAGCAATTAAATAATATACACAAAAGCCAAAAATCCCGTTTTCATCACTCCAGAGGGACTACATAATAGCTTCCGCCACAAAAGCACTCCCCTCTCTCCGATATAACACCACTCCAGTCTTTTCTATCTCCTCTATCAAAGCATCATTCGTAAGTTTGGAAAAAATAGAAATATCAAACCGATAAGGCAAGGAAGATTCATCAAGTTCGGCAGAAAGACGATTAAGATGATTACGGGTCAAGCCATAACCAAGCAAAGTAATATCTACATCAGAAAAAGGTTTATATGTACCTTTGGCACGAGAACCATACAGAATGACTTGCTCTATTTCCTTTTGTTGGGCAAATAGAGTACACAAAAAACTCAATTCTTCATCAGCCATTCCGTACATCATTCAATCAAATAAAGTGGGTTCTATTAAGGATTGCATTTTACTTTCAAAGGCTACAAATAACGGAGCATATATGTTCATAATATTATCGTATATTTCCGAAGCGATTTCATTGTCGTAGTTGTGCACTGTCAAATTGCGATCTTCAATCGTGTTCATCCAACGTTTGTCGTCAATTAAGTTCATTTCCAATGATTTGCGAATTGCATCCCGAGAACCGCGAATATCAGTATAGCCTTGATATTCGGCATAATCTTTCATTACCTTCCAAGCCAATTCGTGCGTGTATTCAAAGCGTTGGATAAGGCCTTCTTGTAAAAGTTCATCAACAGTATTCTTATGCTCTATATGTTTCGATAGAAGTTCCACTGCTTGATTAAACTTCACCAAAGCTTTTCGATAATTTGAAAAACGTTGTTGCCAACGGATAGTTTGTTGTACCATAATGCTACGTCTTTATTTATACAAAGATATAATATTCCAACTAACATATCAAACGGAAAGTTAGAAAACTTCTAGATTTACCCATTCCATTCTTCTTTTTCCTCTTATCCATAGAAAATCCCGAAACCACCTACATATCCAGCACCGAAGGTTCAACTTTCTGAATATTAATACAAAACGGGTTGTGGAAGAAGATACACCACCCCATTTCTATCCTACATCAAAAATCTCAAGGCGTTTTAAAAAAACGTGACCGTGTTTAAAACCAAACGCGGTCATCTTTTTTTAAAAGACGGTCATCTTTTTAAAAAAGATGGTGGTCCGTATATAATGAATAATAATTCGTATAAAAATCCAATCCTGATTTTTAGATGTAGGAAATACAAGAACTACCTACACCCAAATCAAAAGAAAGACAATAAGTTAAATAACTGGTGTATAAAATGTAGGTAAAAAACAGAAATCCCTTGAGGAAACGCATAAAAACAATAACTCCCCGCGAAATCACTTCGCAGGGAATCCCTATTTTAACTAATAACTAACTTTGTGGTTTACGTAATTCTTTTTATGACTAACTTACGTATGCAAAGATAGTTCTATATTCAATTCTTCGCAATCCCCATTTCTAGGTATTTTAAAGACTTAGTTTCACCTCACTGATATCAACCAACTTATTTACGATAGCATATACCGTAAGTAATGTAGGCGAATGGATTTCCAACTTACGGGCAATGTTCCGACGATGAGTAATGACCGTATGAATGGAAATGAAAAGATGATCGGCAATTTCCTTATTGGACATACCTTTCACCACACATGCAATAATTTCTTTTTCACGTTGGCTCAATCCGTCTTGTGAAGATTTCTTTTCTTCCTTTTCTTTCGGAAGTTCCGCTTCTGCTTTTTGAGTACTTGCTCGTTCGCTGACTTCTTTTTCTAATTGTAATACGGTCGGGACAAACAAATAATCCTCCACCTCATTGTGCGATGCCAAGTCTTTTTCTGAGTTATAGATATCGAAAAGGACGGCATTCATCATGTAGGCTTTTTGATTGTCCGGATAATACTTGATGATGATATTCTTCAGTTCCGTCAACTTATCATCGATGTGATTGTGATTGCGTACAAACATATCGATGTTGTAGTTTTCATCCTTGATTCCCTTTTGAAGATTTTCTACGTAGGTGAAAACATACATATCTTCGTAGTTCATGTGCTTCTTCAATTCTTGTACATAGCCGTCGAAGAATTTCAGAATAAGGAAAGTTACTTCATTGTCGGTCGAGCAGTCAATGGCTTCGAGCAATTTACGTCGGATAGTCGGAAGTTGGAAATCTAGGAAATAATGGTGGGCATTCTTCAAGTAATGCATCAATGCCTGTACGGACAAATCCACGTAAGGAAGAGAGGAACGGGAATGACCTTTGTTGATGAAATTGACTACAGCCAGAAACGTGTTGCAGTCTACTTGGTTCGTTTGGCATACTTCTTCTACCGAAGCATCACCGAATCCTAGAGGGATATCGAAACGACTCATCACCTGCAACAACCGATAGTTGTCGCAGATGATGTCGCTCATTTTATCTGTGGGAGTGTATATACGCTTTTTACTCATTCGATTAATAAACTTCTACCTTAGCAGCAGCAGCCTTACACTTGTCGCGAAGAGCATCGAGGTCGCTTCCGTTTGGAGCATAACTTACCACTACACCCATACGACGGTTTACCTTGGTATATGGCTTACCGAAGATACGGAGGTAAGTATTGGTTTCCTTGCATACTTCTTCTTCGCCACGGTAGCGTGGAGCTTCCTTGCTGGCAATTGGAGAAAGAATTACAGCACTTGCACCGATACGTTCCTGTGTAATTTCAGGAATAGGCAAACCAAGGACGGCACGACAATGCAATTCGAATTCGTTCAAGTTCTGAGTACCTGCCAATGTCACCATACCAGTATCGTGTGGACGAGGAGAAAGTTCCGAGAAGTATACACCATTTTCATGGCTCAAGAAAAATTCTACACCCCAGATGCCTGCACCTGTCAAGGCTTCGGTTACCTTAGCAGCCATTTCTTGTGCTTCCTTCAAATGATCAGGAGCAACCGGTGCCGGTTGGAAACTTTCACGATAGTCACCACCCTTCTGTACGTGACCGATTGGTGCACAGAACAAAGTAGGACCGTTCTTTTGAGTTACTGTAAGCAGAGTGATTTCGCTATCGAACTTGATAAATTCTTCGATGATGAGTTCCTTGATATCACCACGGCTACCTTCGCAACCGTAAATCCAAGCCTGTTCCAATTCGTCGGCACTCTTTACCAATGACTGGCCCTTACCTGATGAAGACATCAACGGTTTTACTACACATGGGAAACCGATTTCATTGGCAGCTTCCTTCAATTCTTCCAATGATTTTGCATAGAAATACTTAGCAGTCTTCAAACCCAATTCCTTTGCAGCCAAATCACGGATAGCCTTACGGTTCATGGTATAGTTTACTGCCTTAGCACTTGGCACTACCTGAATACCTTTAGCTTCGAAATCATACAGTTTTTCGGTACGAATTGCTTCAATTTCCGGTACGATAATATCCGGTTGATGCTTTGCTACAGCAGCTTCGAGTGCATCACCGTCCAACATGCTGAACACTTCACATTCATCGGCTACTTGCATAGCAGGAGCACCTGCGTATGAGTCACAAGCAATCACATACTGACCTTTACGTTGAGCAGCAATTACAAATTCCTTACCCAACTCTCCAGAACCTAACAATAGAATTTTCTTTGTCATATCTTAGTAATTATTCGGTTATTCAAAAAAAACAAGTGAAGAAACAAAATTTCCCCACTTGCAAATATAAGTCTTTTTATTTAAAGATACTACAAAATCGTTGCAAACATACTTAAAATCATCGCTCCGAACAAGAAAGTAAACAGAATCATAGGCAACCCAATGATGATGAGTAACAACAAAATCTTACCAAATCCCAAACCGCCCGATGGATTATATTTGCCTGGCACAACAATCCATGCTAAAATATAAGCCAATACCGAACCTTGTACAGCGAACAAACAAAACACAAATGCTAGACGAACAAGGGTTACATCCCAGTTCATATACTCGGCCAAACCAGAAGCGACACCACCCAACATTTTATTGTCAGTATCACGATAAAGAGATTTCTTTGTTTCCATATCTTAAATGATTAAAAACCAGTTACACCAAAATTAATGAAAAAGAAAATACCTACCCCCAAAGCGAAGAGCCAAAGTACTACCAATGTACTCCGTGTTCCGAATGGCATCGGTTTCCAACCTCCCAATGTACTCATCAAAAAATGAATGAAACCGATTATAGGGATACCGATAACCAAAAAGGCTGAAATGGACAACATGGTAGTTGGGAATGGTGATGTATGAACAATCGACCAATCAATGTTAGGCATGCCATTATAAAAGATAGCCGGCAATGATGAGATTACACCTGTTGCTGCCAAGAATAATGACATGAATACTACCAATAAAACGAACAATACTGGTGTACAACAGATAGCCGCCACTACAAGAACAGCCTTCACCAAGAAGCCTACTACCGACACGATGCCCTCTCCTAACTTATGAACAATGGAACGTGGTTTATCTGATTTTACATAATCATTCACCTTTTCAAAACCGTCTGTAACGGTTTTACCGATATTTTCAACATTCACCTTCATTCCTTTCATCGAAAGTTTTTCTGTTGCTGTGTTTGCTTCAGGAATAATAATCCACCCGATAATGTAAAAAAGGACAATACCTTTCACGATGAATGCACCGTTAGTGAAAATGGGGAGTGCCAAGAGAATGAGAATGATACGAAGGACGGTTACATCCCACCCGAAATAGGCTGCAATACCGGAACATACCCCACCGATAACCTTATTATCCGGATCACGATACAATCTTTTGGCACTCTTCTCTTCCTTTTCATTATATGAATTTGCGTCTTGTGTTGTGTCTTCTGAAAATTCTTCGGGTTTACCCATTTGGGAAATAATTTCTTCCACATCACTCAATGTGATGACCTGATTCCGTTCATTCAATCGTTCGCTGAACAATTCCGAAATTCGGAGTTCCATATCATGGACGATTTCTTCGGCTCCTTCTTCCTTACTAAAGTGAATGCGAAGATTACTTAAATACTGGTCGAGCAATTCGTATGCGTCTTCATCAATATGAAAGACGATACCACCTAAATTTATATTAAATGTCTTTTTCATGTAAGTAAGTGTTGAGTTCTTTTTAAATGATTTACTGTATTAGCCAATTCTGACCAGGCTTCTTCCAATCCTAGAAGGAACTGTTCTCCTTCCTGAGTGAGTGAGTAATACTTTCGTGGTGGTCCTTGGGTGGACTCTACCCATTCGTATGCCAACAGATTGTCGTTCTTCAATCGAGTCAACAACGGATAGAGTGTACCTTCCACTACGATGAGATGTGCTTCTTTCAGTTTCAGAATGATGTCTGAAGCGTAGGAAGCCTCCCTGTGAAGCAACAACAAGATGCAATATTCCAACATCCCCTTGCGCATTTGTGAGCGTACATTATCTACATTCATGGTCTGTGTTCTTTGTTTTGCACAAATGTATGCAAAATATTAGTACCTTGCAATGCATAGAACTATAAATTTACATCATTTAACAAATTAATAGAAGAAAATGATTCTTGTTTCTTCTTTAAACTCTATCTTTGCTAATCTAATTGTCATTAGAAAACAATATAATTAAAGAATATGTTTGAAATTAGAAAAGCCACTTTGGAGGACATTGCCTTAATCAACGAATTGGCATGGATTGTCTTTCCTCATACTTATAAAGAATTACTCTCTCCCGGACAAATTGAGTTCATGATGGACTGGATGTACTCTCCAACCAATCTACACAAACAAATGACAGAAGACGGTCATGTGTATTATTTAGCATTCCAAGGAAATACTCCAGCCGGTTACCTTTCTATCCAGCCAGAAGCAGAACACATTTTCCATTTACAGAAAATTTACGTTCTACCCTCTTTCCAAGGAATGAAATTAGGTAAACTATTGTTCAAACAGGCTATTGATGGAATCAAGGAACTTCATCCCGAACCTTGTCAAATGCGTCTGAATGTGAACCGATACAACACCAAAGCAGTGGAGTTTTATCAACGCATGGGAATGAAGAAAATATTTGAAGGTGATTTCGATATCGGTCATGGATATTTGATGACGGACTATATCATGGCATTGGATATATAAAAAGAAAGAGTTTGCATCAAAGCAAACTCTTTTCTAGTTTTAACAAGAACTCTTTCTTTTCAATGCCAGCACCATACCCTACTAATTTTCCATTAGCACCAATTACTCGATGACAAGGTACAACGATCAATAATGGGTTCCGGTTATTTGCCATACCTACCGCACGTACGGCTTTCGGATTTCCAATGGCCTCGGCTATTTGCTTGTAACTTCTAGTTTCTCCATACGGAATATCACATAAGGCTTTCCATACTTGCTGTTGGAATACCGTTCCACGAGGATTCAAAGGTAGATCAAAATTCTGTCTCTTGCCTATCAGATATTCTGACAATTGCTTATAGGCTTCTCTGAGAAGAGGAGTCTCTAATTTTTCGCCTTTGTATGTACGATGAGTTGTAATAGCAAGAAGGGTCCCGTCCTCTTCTACGAAGGTGACGGAACCCAATATTGTTTCGTATGAATATTGAAAAATCATTATTCTTCCCAAACCAAGTAAGCAGATACCAACCAGTGGTTCATCTTGTGGCCTTCTACTGGTTCTGCTTCTGGGATACTTACTTTGAAAGTATGCTTACCTGCAGTCAAATCTCCCAACAATGCTTCTTCAGGTACAACATCCGAACCTGGACACCAGTTAGAACGCGAGAAGTCTGAAGATCCAACCGGTTCTTCTACTATCTTTTCTGAATAACCATCACCAGCCAAATACATAGCCAAGCGCTTTCTCAGCCAAACACCTGTACCAGGGTTGAAACGACGGAATGAAGCACAGTCGTTACGCCATGGGATGAAGTTCAACACTTCCTTGCCATCTACTGATACAATATTCTGACGCTTAACGAATTCATCGCCACCGCTATGGCCACCATGACCAGTTACGATATACTTCAAACGAACATTTTTAGCATCTTTAGGCATTTCGAATTCCATTTCTACATCTTGACGTGCAAAGATATCAGGATAAGTCTGACCGATATAATATACAGTATTCATCAAAGGTTTTACCTGGCGCTTTGGCATACCATCGCAAGTGATTTGGCTTTCCTTGATATCGAGGTCCATGCTTACTACATAACCTTCTGCAGTCCAAGTATCGATGTAAATACCTACGTATGCTTCCTTTTCCAATGTTGGATAAAGGTCAGTGATGTCTTGCATCCAAGTTACACAATCTGCCCATTCGTCAATGTAAACCGGTTTACGCTTTTGACCTATTTCATGATTGTTGTAGTAGCCTACACCAAATGGAGTCATGAAACGCATCAATTCAATAGTAGGGATATAGTCTTCACCCGGTACAATACCAATCATCTTTTCATACTTGGTACTGTCTACTGCAGGGAATTGCTTTTCGCCCTTAGCAATACTAAGCAAGTTTACTGCCGATTCTTTTGGAAGAACAAAACATGAACCCGACTTGTCCCAACGGTCACCATTAGAAGCCAACTTCACAGTCAAAGTAACATTAGCATTACGCTTGTATTCAGGCAAAGTAATTTTCTTTACAATGATACGTCCGTTCACCAAATGAATAACACCATCGGCATCTGCTTCATTGAAATTCTGATACTTGTCCGGTTGGAAACAAATGTTGGTATTCTCAAATACGTTAATGTGAGTATCGCCAATTGAAGGATATTCCTTATGTCCGCAAGAAGAGAGCATACCCACAAGGGCGATAGCTAAAAAGAGAATTTTCTTCATATATATAAATAAGGTAAAAGAGAAATGTCATCCAGACGAGCAGAACCCTTCTGAATGACATTTCTAGTTAATCAAAAATTATTGGTGTTGTTCACGCAACAAGTCATTCACAGTCTTAACTGGGTTGAATGTGCCAAGAGGTACTTCAACGAAGATAGTAGACCAGTCGCTCATTGCACCGTTCCACAAACCTGGAAGTTCAAGAGCCTTCAATTCCTTACCGCTCTTTGACTTGTAAGAAATGAAACCAGTTGCCTTGTCTACATAGTTCACCAAGTTGAACTTGTTGCCCTTATAGTCGCGAACTGCACAAACCAAATCTACCGGATTGAAGTGAGTACCGTTTTCGAACATTGCCTTCTTTTCAGGATCGTTCATATCGATTTGTGAACTTTCCAATACTTGCAATGAAACAGTACCATCAGGGTTGTATGCCAAGAACGGACCACCACCCGGTTCGCCTACGTTCTTCACCATACCGCAAATACGCATTGGGCGGTTAAGTTTCTTACGCAAGTAGATAACCAAGTCAGCATCTTCCAAATCCTTGATATCATCCTTACGGCAGCACAAGTCGTTCTGAACGAAACGGATGATTTCTTCCAATTGTTCGTGAGTATACTTAGCTGTATCCAACAATTCGAGATATTCGAATGCCTTCTTTTGGAGAGTTACCAATACACCAGCGATCAACTTCTTGTAAGCAACAGTTTCATCCTTCAAACGGTCTGGAACTACGTTGTCGATGTTCTTGATGAAGATAACGTCTGCATCGAGGTCGTTCAAGTTTTCAATCAATGCACCGTGACCGCCTGGACGGAACAACAACTTACCATTGTCGCGGAATGGCTTATTTTCCATATCAGCAGCAACTGTATCTGTGCTTGGCTTTTGTTCTGAGAATGAAACTAGGTATTCTACACCATACTTAGCAGCGTATGCAGCCACCTTTTCTTCTACCAACGCTTGGAACAATTCGCGGTGTTCAGTAGATACAGTGAAGTGAACATTTACCTTACCAGTCTTACCAGCAGCGTAAAGAGCACCTTCTACCAAGTGTTCTTCCAACGGAGTACGTACGCCGTCTTCATAGCTATGGAACTTCAACAAGCCCTTTGGAAGAGCGCCATAGTTCAAACCAGCACCTTCGAGCAAGTTAGCAACAACTGCCTTATAGTTACCTTCAGCTACCAAAGCGTCGATACCCTTACCATTGTTCTTTTCACAAGCTGCATTCAAATCACCGAAGAAAGCGAAGTTATGAACGTTTTCGAAGAACTTCTGTTCAAATGGCTTAGTAGGAACATCATATTCAGCACCCAAGAATTCGAACATATCCTTGAACATACGGCTAGCAGCACCAGAAGCAGGTACAAACTTCACAATCTTCTTTTCACCTTGCATATAAGCATCCCATGCTTCCAAGTAAGCCTTCATTTCAGCTTCTGCCGGTGCGAGGATACCTTTTTCGATAGATGCAGCTCCGTCAAGTTTCAAGAATGGGAAACCTTTTTCGAAGCATGCCAACTGTTCTGCGATCTTTTCTTCAGAAATGCCTTTCTTTTCAAGTAAAGCTTTGTCTTCAGCTGTCAACATAATATTAAATTTTTAAGAGGTTATAATTAATAAATTCCTATAATTCGCTATAATTGCCCAAAATTACAAAAAAAAGAGTGAAAGCTAACTATAAACCAAAGAAAAAAACTACCTTTGACCGAAAGAAATAAATTTAAAACGAGAATGGAAGAAGGATTTTATTTCACCAACCAAGAACGTGAACTACTTTTTACTCTATATAAGCAGCTCATCAAACTTTCTTGCGATGCTATCCAAAAGGATGATTGTCGTAAGTTGAAAGGTTATCTTATACAATATCTGACCGAAGGAAACCTACCCCGCAATGCATTCGGTATGAATCCAATTATCCGCGATATGCAGACGGCTATCATTGTGGCTGAAGAAATAGGCATGAAGCGGGCATCTATTCTCAGTATCATGTTGCACGAACCAGTTAAACATGGTTTGTGTAGTTTGGATTTTGTACGCGATGAATTTGGAGAAGATGTTGCTGGTATTATCAAAGGTTTGGTAAAAATCAATGAATTATATGCAAAGAGTCCAACTGTAGAATCGGAAAATTTCCGTAATCTATTGTTGTCTTTTGCTGAAGATATGCGCGTAATTCTCATCATGATTGCCGACCGTGTCAATCTGATGCGCCAAATCAAGGACTCACCGAATGAAGAAGCACGTAAGCAAGTTTCCAATGAAGCCGCTTACTTATATGCTCCCCTAGCCCATAAGTTGGGACTTTACAAACTGAAATCGGAATTGGAAGACCTTTCGTTGAAATACACCGAAAAGGAAATGTATTATCATATCAAGGAAAAGTTGAACGAAACCAAGGCTTCCCGTGACAGATACATTGCTGCTTTTATTGAACCGATTCAGAAGAAGTTGGAAGATGCAGGCTTGAAATTCCACATGAAAGGAAGAACCAAGTCCATACACTCCATTTATCAGAAAATGAAGAAGCAGAAATGCCCATTCGAGGGAGTATACGACTTGTTTGCTATCCGCATCATTCTGGATTCTGAATATGAAAAGGAAAAGCAGGAATGTTGGCAAGTTTATTCCATTGTATCGGATATGTACATGCCTAACCCAAAGCGTCTTCGTGACTGGTTAAGTGTACCGAAAAGCAATGGTTATGAATCCCTACACACCACTGTTATGGGACCGGAAGGTAAATGGGTAGAGGTGCAGATCCGTACGGAACGTATGGACGATATTGCCGAACGTGGTTTTGCAGCCCACTGGAGATACAAAGGTGTGAAAGGCGAAAGTGGATTGGACGAATGGCTGGCAACCATTCGCGAAACATTGGAAAATGCAGGAAGTGACTTGGAAGTCATGGATCAGTTCAAACTGGAACTCTATGAAGATGAAGTGTTTGTCTTTACTCCAAAAGGCGACTTATTTAAACTTCCAAAGGGGTCTACTGTTCTTGACTTTGCCTTCAGTATCCATACGAAACTTGGAAGCAAGTGCATTGGTGCGAAAGTGAATGGTAAGAATGTCCAGCTTCGCCAGCAACTGAATAGTGGCGACCAGGTGGAAATCATGACCTCGAATACACAAACACCGAAGCAGGACTGGTTGAATATTGTTACCACCTCAAAAGCACGTACCAAAATTCGACAGGCATTGAAAGAAATCGAAGCACGTCAGACAGAATTTGCCAAGGAAACGATTGAGCGTAAGTTCAAGAACCGGAAGGTCGATTATGATGAATCGGTGATGATGCGCTTAATCAAAAAAATGGGTTACAAGACTGTAACCGAATTCTATCAAGATATCGCTATCGAGAAGTTGGATGCAAACAATATTCTTGACCGTTTCGTTGAAATGAAAAAGAAAGAAACGGAAGCGAACAATGAGGTGCTTTATCGAAGTGCTGAAGGATATAGCATGCAATCAATTACCGATGACAAGAACTTCAAGGATGATGTATTGGTTATTGACCAGAACTTGAAAGGTCTGGATTTCAAATTGGCAAAATGTTGTAATCCGATTTATGGAGATGAAGTGTTCGGTTTTGTAACTATTAGTGGTGGTATCAAGATTCATCGTGAGGATTGTCCGAATGCGACTGAAATGAAATCAAGATTTGGTTATCGCATTGTCAAGGCCAAATGGGCAGGAAAAAGTGTGGGCAAGCAATATCCAATTACTCTCCGTGTAGTAGGACATGATGATATTGGCATTGTTACTAATATCTCCTCCATTATTAATAAAGAAAGTGGTATCCTGCTCCGTTCTATCAGTATTGATTCGAATGACGGCCTTTTCTCCGGTATGCTGACTGTTATGGTAGATGACACAGCAAAACTGGAAGCGCTCATCAAAAAACTGAGAACGGTGAAGGGTGTTAAACAAGTAAACAGAGGATAATCCGATGAATGAATTGAGGAAAAGAATCAAGAGTTTTGGTTATGCCTTCAAAGGCATAGCCAGCCTTTTGAAAAGAGAACATAATGCTTGGATTCATTGTATAGCCATTATTGTAGTTACATTAGCAGGCTTGCACTTCAGTATAACAAGAACAGAATGGTGCATTGTATGTTTATGTTTTGGTATGGTTTTGGCTGCGGAAGGCTTCAATACGGCAATAGAACGTTTGGTAGACCTTGTCTCACCTGACTTTCATCCTGTAGCCGGAGATGTAAAAGACGTTGCAGCCGGTGCAGTATTGATATGTGCCATTGCCGCCGCTATCATAGGTATGATTATCTTCATTCCTTATTTCTATTGTTAAATTTCTTTTTAATTCAATCAATTAAAATCAGTTTCTCTTAAAAAGATTGTATATTTGCAGTGTATTTTAAAACAAAGATGATGAAAAGAACAATTTTAACTACAATACTATCAATTATAGCTTTGGTAGTTTTTGCTGCCGGTGAAGCAGAAATTAAGTTTGACAAGACAAGCCACGATTTCGGAACATTCCCGGAATCTCAGAAAGTGACATGTACATTCAAGTTTACGAATACTGGTGATAACTTGTTGGTTATTCATCAAGCCATTGCATCTTGCGGTTGTACAGTACCACAATATTCTAAAGAACCAATCAAACCAGGTGAAAGTGGTGAAATTGTTGTGACTTATAATGGTGCTGGTAAGTTCCCTGGACATTTCAGAAAGTCCATTACTATCCGAAGCAATGCAAAACAAGAAATCATCCGTCTCTATGTAGAAGGTGACATGTTAGGTGGTAAATAAGTACACTTTTAGTGTCATTCAGAGCGAAGCGAAGAATCTCGAGAACATACACGTTTATGTATACGAGATTCTTCGCTTCACTTTGTTACGCTCTGAATGACAACGAAGAGATTTTATTGAAATAGATAGATGTTTCTCCAAATTTTGATTATTTTTGAAACCAAATGTCGGAAACAATCAAAATTTATAATAGAAAAACATGAAACAGGAAAATGAAAAGCCGACGGGATTGCCTGAAAATGCGTTCCGTCCATTGAAACCGGGTGAAGAATATCATCCGCTGATGTCACCGGATAAGGAATATCCGGAAGTAAATCTTTGGTCTGTATCTTGGGGTATTGCTATGGCAGTATTGTTTTCTGCCGCTGCCGCTTACCTTGGATTGAAAGTTGGTCAAGTATTCGAAGCCGCTATTCCAATTGCCATTATTGCAGTTGGGGTATCCAGCGCAGCCAAGCGTAAAGGAGCATTGGGTGAAAACGTTATTATCCAATCTATCGGTGCATGTTCGGGTGTAATTGTGGCAGGTGCTATCTTCACTCTTCCAGCACTTTACATCTTGCAGGATAAATATCCGGAAATGACTGTCGACTTCATGCAAATGTTTATCAGTTCATTGTTGGGTGGTATTTTGGGTATTCTTTTCCTCATTCCTTTCCGCAAGTATTTTGTTAGCGACAAGCATGGTGAATATCCTTTCCCTGAAGCAACTGCCAGTACACAAGTATTGGTTTCGGGTGAGAAAGGTGGAAGCCAAGCTAAACCATTGTTGATTGCCGGTTTGGTGGGTGGTTTATATGATTTTATCGTGGCTACCTTCGGTTGGTGGAATGAAAACTTCACTACTCGTGTTTGTGGTTGGGGTGAAATGTTGGCAGATAAAGCCAAGGTTGTTTTGAAAATCAACACAGGCGCTGCTGTACTTGGTTTGGGCTATATCATTGGTTTGAAGTATGCAGCCATTATCTGTGCAGGTTCATTGGCTGTATGGTTGCTCATTGTACCGGGTATGAACCTTCTTTTCGGCGACCAGTTACTGAATGCTTGGAATCCATCCATTACTCAGACTATCAGCGAGATGGCTCCTGAAACAATCTTCAAGGAATATGCCAAGAGTATTGGTATTGGTGGTATCGCTATGGCTGGTGTTATCGGTATCTTCCGTTCATGGGGTATCATCAAGAGTGCAGTCGGCTTGGCTGCCAAGGAAATGGGTGGTAAGAAGGCCGATTCAAACGTAAAACGTACACAGAAGGACCTTTCCATGAAGGTGATTGCTTTCGGTTCTATCTTTACCCTTTTACTTACTTTTGTATTTTTCATAACCGATGTAATGCATGGCAATTTGCTTCATAGCATCGTGGCTATCCTTTTGGTGGCTGGTATTTCCTTCCTCTTTACAACTGTAGCAGCCAATGCTATTGCAATTGTGGGTACTAATCCTGTATCAGGTATGACTTTGATGACCTTGATTTTGGCATCTGTTGTCATGGTAGCAGTTGGTTTGAAAGGTGCAACCGGTATGGTGGCTGCTCTTGTTATGGGTGGTGTAGTATGTACGGCTCTATCTATGGCAGGCGGATTCATTACCGACTTGAAGATTGGTTACTGGTTGGGTACTACTCCTGCCAAGCAACAAACTTGGAAGTTCTTGGGAACACTCGTTTCTGCTGCAACTGTAGGTGGAGTGATTATGATTCTGAACAAGACATACGGCTTTACTAGCGGTGCATTGGCTGCTCCTCAAGCAAATGCTATGGCTGCAGTGATTGATCCATTGATGAATGGTGTCGGTGCTCCATGGTTGCTTTATGGTATCGGTGCTGCTCTGGCGCTTGTTCTTACTTATTTCAATATCCCTGCTCTCGCCTTTGCATTGGGTATGTTCATTCCATTGGAATTGAATCTTCCATTGTTGGTAGGTGGTGCTATCAATTGGTATGTAACTACTCGTAGCAAGGATGAAAAAATTAACAATGAACGTGGTGAAAAAGGTACACTCCTTGCTTCCGGTTTCATTGCCGGTGGTGCATTAATGGGTGTTGTCAGTGCAGCTATGAGATTCGGTGGCATCAACCTTGTGAATGAAAGTTGGTTGGCTAATCCGATGAGTGAACTCGTTTCGTTAGTAGCCTATGCTTTGTTGATCGTTTATTTGATCAAGGCTAGTATGAATATTCAGAAGAAGTAATTATGCGAAAATTATTTTTATCAGGTGCTATGATTGTTGCTTCTCTCCTCTCCGCTCAAACTCCTATTCAAGTAAAGTTGGCAGAAGAGAAAGTAGTCGACGAGAAGCCCGTCATCAAAGGGTGGATCAATGCCGATGAATACACAGAAGCAACTCTCACCATATATCCAGCACAGAAACCTAATGGACAAGCTATAATCGCTTGTCCTGGTGGTGGATATGCCGGTATTGCTACCACTCACGAAGGACACGATATGGCAGCCTGGTTCAATACCCAAGGTATTACTTATGCTGTTCTCCATTATCGTATGCCATACGGAAATCATGAAATTCCTTTGAATGATGCACACCGAGCCATTCGCTATATGCGTAAGCATGCTGCCCAATGGAACATCCGCCAATTAGGAATTATGGGTTCTTCTGCCGGTGGACATTTAGCTTCTACGGCGGCTACTCATTTCGATGCAGAAACACGTCCGGATTTTCAAATTTTATTCTATCCGGTAGTAACCATGGGAGAATATACTCATCAAGGTTCCAAGAATTTGTTGTTGGGAAAAAATCCGAGCGAAGAGTTGGTTAAACTTTATTCCAATGAATTGCAGGTAAACGAACAGACTCCTCCAGCTTTCATTATGCATAGTAGTGATGATAAAGCTGTACCTGTGCAAAACACAATCAACTACTATCTGGAATTATGCAAGCATGGTATTCCTGCATCAGTACATTTCTACCCTATGGGTGGACATGGTTGGGGATATAATGACAGTTTCCCTTACAAGTCACAATGGAAATATGAATTGGAAAAATGGTTGAGGGAACTGCTACCATAAGCTAAAATCTTACATTATAAAAGCTGTCTTTGAATAACTTTCAAGACAGCTTTTTTATTTAATTTGTGATGCTTTTAAATTATATCCTTATATTTGCGATGCTGTTAGGGGTGCTATGCTTTTTGCTTGGCTGAGATTATACCCTATGAACCTGATATGTATAATAACAGCGCAGGGAAACGGTATGGTATTTCATTGTTCTAAAGGCTTTTGGAAATAAGCCGTTTCCTTGGGTTGTAAAATCCTTATAACAATGAAAAAGAAATATAAAAGAGTACTTACTATCGCAGGAAGCGATTCTGGTGGTGGAGCAGGAATACAGGCTGATATAAAGACTATCAGTGCCATGGGATGTTATGCTGCATCAGCCATTACAGCCATAACCGTTCAAAACACCATTGGCGTTCAAGCCGTACATCCTATCCCTTTAAATATATTGGAAGGTCAGATAGATGCAGTTCTTTCTGATATAGGTGCAGATGCAATCAAAATTGGTATGCTCCAATCAGCTGAAGTAGTCAATCTTGTTGCAAACATCATCAAAAAATATCAAATCAAGAATGTGATACTTGATCCCGTCATGGTATCTACATCCGGTCACCGTTTGATAGAAGAAAATGCTATTGATGTCATTAAAGAATGTTTGTTACCTTTAACTAGAGTTTTGACTCCCAATATACCGGAAGCAGAAATTCTTGTAGGAAGAAAAATAATTGGTGAATGTGATTTTTTTGAAGTCGCTAAAGAATTGTCTACTTATTATGGTGTATCCGTATTATTAAAAGCCGGACATTTGTCCGGAGATACATTGACTGACTATTTCTACAATGTAGAAAATGATTCCTTGACTTTGTTACCTTCGATGCGAGTTGATACAAAAAATACCCATGGCACAGGTTGTACGTTATCCTCTGCATTTGCTGCAGCTCTTGCCAAGGGAAACGATTTGACCTATGCAGCAAAGTTGGCAAAGAAGTATATAGAGCAAGCTATCATATCTGGTGCTGAGTATGAGATAGGTCATGGTCATGGTCCCGTGAATCATTTCTTTGAATTTGAAAAAAATAATAGGTGATAATAATAGCAGAATAAATTTCTTTTCGTATTTTTGCCTTCAAATAAATTGGAAACAAAGGGGTGCTTTTCCAATAGTTCGGAAAAGCTGAGATTATACCCTCGAACCTGATGCAGTTAATACTGCCGTAGGAATTGTGGATATTAGATTGAGTTAACGTATGTCCATCCGACATGCGTTTTTTTCGTTTTGGCGAAGCATCTCTTTGTTGTTTGTATTATTTAATTATTGAATGATGAAAATTAGAGTAAACAACAAAGAGATCGAGACCGGAGCCAGTTATCTCCTACAATTATCTCAACAACTGGAACTGCCACAAACAGGCATTGCAGTAGCAATCAACAACCGCATGGTACCTCGTGCGGAATGGGAGCATTTTGTACTCAATGAGAATGATGAATTAATCATTATCAAAGCTGTTTGTGGAGGTTGATTATGGTACAATTCATTACACATTTCACTGAAAAATATTCTTATTTGGATTCGGTACGCATAGCACTTGAAGGAGGTTGCCGATGGATACAATTACGGATGAAAGATGCGGATGAAAGACATCTATATCCTATCGCACTGCAAGTCCAACAGATGTGCCAGAAATATGGTGCCACCTTCATTATAGATGATCATGTGGAGTTAGTCAAGAAAATAAAGGCTGATGGTGTTCATCTTGGAAAACTTGATATGCCCATTACCGAAGCAAGAGAAATACTTGGGAATGAATTTATTATTGGCGGTACTGCCAATACGTTTGAAGATGTCAAAGCACATTATAAAGCCAGTGCTGATTACATAGGTTGTGGTCCTTTCCGTTATACTACCACCAAAAGCAATCTCTCCCCCATTCTTGGTTTGGAAGGATATCATAGGATAACATCTCAGATGAAAGAAGCACACATCGATATTCCCATTGTTGCCATTGGTGGTATTACAGAAAAGGACATTCCGGAATTAATGCAAATCCCTATCAGTGGAATTGCTCTTAGCGGAAGTATCTTAAGAGCAGAGAACCCTATTGAAGAAATGAAGAAAATCATAAAACTGACAGAATCATGGAAAAATTAATTATTGCAGGTCGTGAGTTTGAATCACGTCTCTTTTTAGGAACAGGCAAGTTCCGTTCAAACGAACAGATGAAAGAAGCAATTGTAGCATCAGACACCGAAATGGTAACAGTAGCTATGAAACGTGTGGATTTAAATGACAAGGAAGACGATTTATTGAATCATATCCTGAATCCCAAAATCCAGTTGTTGCCTAACACTTCTGGAGTCCGCAATGCTGAAGAAGCCGTGTTTGCGGCACAAATGGCACGTGAGGCATTCGGAACCAATTGGTTGAAACTTGAAATTCATCCAGATCCTAAATATTTATTACCTGATTCAATTGAAACTCTAAAGGCAACGGAGGAATTGGTCAAACTTGGTTTTATTGTGTTGCCTTATTGCCAAGCCGATCCGACTCTTTGCAAGCATTTGGAAGAAGCGGGAGCTGCTACTGTTATGCCACTAGGGGCACCTATTGGTACAAACAAAGGATTGCAAACACGTGATTTTCTCCGTATCATCATTGAACAAGCCAATGTACCAGTTATCGTTGATGCGGGATTAGGAGCACCTAGCCACGCTGCAGAAGCCATGGAAATGGGAGCTTCTGCATGCTTGGTCAATACGGCCATTGCCGTAGCTGGGAATCCTGTAGAGATGGCTATAGCCTTTAAAGAAGCCGTCATTGCTGGTCGACGTGCTTTTGAATCAGGTTTAGGAAGTACCGGACAAACATTTATGGCATCAGCATCCTCTCCATTAACCCAATTCCTTAATGATTAAAACAATGGAAAACAAGAAATATTACGCACAACGCGAAAAAGCATATTTGAATGGCACGTTGTTTCCATTCATAAAAGTCGGAATGCAGAAGGTCAATCTAACACCGACAGTCGATGTTATAAATGGAGAAAAGGTTATTACCCCAAATGCTCCTGTCTATATCTATGATACGGGAGGTCCTTACACCGACACTAACATCCAAACCGATGCAAGAAAAGGAATTGAAAAAATCCGTAAAGAATGGATTCAGATACGTAAAGAAGAAGGAAAGCCGATTGGTCAGATGGCTTGTGCCCGTGCCGGAATTATCACTCCTGAAATGGAATATGTTTCGATACGTGAAAATATGAATTGCCAAGAATTAGGTATCCAGACATACATTACTCCTGAATTTGTCCGTAAGGAGATTGCCGAAGGACGTGCCGTTTTGCCTGCCAATATCAACCATCCCGAAAGTGAACCGATGATTATTGGTCGTAATTTCTTCGTTAAAATTAATACTAACATAGGAAATTCAGCGACCACATCCGGCATTGACGAGGAAGTGGAGAAGGCAGTATGGAGTTGTAAATGGGGAGGTGATACATTAATGGACTTGTCTACGGGAAACAATATACACGAAACCCGGGAATGGATACTCCGTAATAGTCCCGTTCCCGTGGGTACAGTTCCTATCTATCAAGCCTTGGAGAAGGTAGATGGTAAAGTAGAGAACCTGACTTGGGAAATTTATCGTGATACTCTTATCGAACAATGCGAACAGGGTGTAGACTACTTTACGATACATGCTGGTATTCGCTTGCATAATGTACATCTGGCTGACAAGCGACTTACTGGTATTGTAAGCCGTGGAGGTAGTATCATGAGTAAATGGTGTCTCATTCATAACCAGGAGAGTTTCTTGTATGACCATTTTGATGAGATATGTGATATACTTTCCCAATACGATGTAGCCGTATCCTTGGGCGATGGATTGCGCCCCGGCTCTATTTACGATGCCAATGACGAAGCCCAATTTGCAGAATTGGATACATTGGGTGAGTTGGTTCTACGGGCTTGGGATAAGAATGTGCAGGCATTTGTCGAAGGACCGGGTCACGTTCCATTGCATAAGATTCAGGAAAATATGGACAGACAAATTAAAAGTTGTCATAATGCCCCATTCTACACTTTAGGTCCACTTGTAACGGATATTGCTCCTGGTTATGACCACATTACATCGGCCATTGGGGCAACACAAATCGGATGGTTAGGCACAGCCATGCTCTGCTATGTCACTCCCAAAGAACATCTTGGATTGCCGAACAAGGAAGATGTTAGAACCGGTGTTATCACCTATAAGATAGCTGCCCATGCTGCTGATATAGCGAAAGGACATCCAGGAGCGCTCATTCGTGACAATGCCTTGAGTAAAGCCCGCTTTGAGTTCCGTTGGCGCGATCAGTTCCATCTGAGTCTTGACCCGGAACGAGCTTTAGAGTATTTTAATGAAGGTAGGCATACGGATGGTGAATATTGCACCATGTGTGGTCCCCATTTCTGTGCCATGAAACTAAGTAGAGATTTGAAAGAAATCAAATAAACAGCCTATGTTTTCAGAAGAGATTAACAAATTATCATGGAATGAGATAACCAATAATATCTATTCCAAAACAGAAGTTGATGTCCGTAGAGCCTTGAGTAAGGAACATTGTACGGTAGAAGATTTCATGGCACTCATATCTCCTGCTGCGACTCCCTATCTAGAGGAAATGGCTATACTCAGCAAACGTTATACAGAAGAGCGTTTCGGTCGTACCATGTCTCTTTTTATCCCTTTATATCTGACTAATTCTTGCTCAAATTCATGTGTGTATTGTGGATTCCACATCAGCAATCCGATGCCTCGTACCATATTAACTTTCGAGGAAATGGAAAATGAATATAAAGCCATCAAATCATTAGGGCCTTTCGAGAATATCCTTTTGGTTACAGGCGAAAATCCTGCAAAAGCAGGTGTTTCCTATTTGGCCAAGGCACTTGAACTAGCCAAGAAATACTTTGCCAATTTAAAGATTGAAGTGATGCCTTTAAAAACAGAAGAATACAGAGAGTTAACTCGTCATGGTCTGAATGGAGTTATCTGCTTTCAAGAAACCTACCATAAGGAACGATACAATATCTATCACCCACGAGGCATGAAATCTAAATTCGATTGGAGGGTGAATGCTCCTGACAGAATGGGAGAAGCGAATGTACATTCCATTGGTATGGGTGTACTGATTGGTTTGGAAGATTGGCGGACCGATGTAACTTTTATGGCTCATCATCTTCGCTATTTGCAACGGAAATATTGGCGGACAAAATATAGTGTGAATTTTCCCAGAATGCGACCAGCAGAAAATGGTGGCTTCCAACCTAATGTAATTATGACAGACAAGGAACTTGCCCAATTGACTTTTGCCATGCGGATTTTTGACCATGACATAGATATTTCTTATTCTACCAGAGAAACTCCTTTTATTCGTGATCATATGGCTCCTTTGGGAGTGACCACCATGAGTGCAGAAAGTAAAACTGAACCGGGAGGATACTACACTTATCCGCAAGCCCTTGAACAATTTTCAGTCAGTGATGAACGGACTGCAATCGAAGTGAGTAAGCGTTTGAAAGAGTTGGGTCTTGAACCAGTATGGAAAGATTGGGATGCATCATTTGATTTAATGTAAGAAGTAGAAAGATGATAGAAAAAGATAGATATATCCGTCAGTTGGTACTTCCCGAAATCGGAGAAAAGGGACAAGAACGACTGAAAGATTCCAAAGTATTGATTATAGGCGCAGGTGGACTCGGTTCACCTGTAGCCCTCTATCTGGCAGCTGCTGGAGTTGGCACCTTGGGAATCCTTGACTATGATAAGGTAAGTACCAGCAATCTTAATCGTCAGATTCTTTATGAAGACAACGATGAAGGCAAATGGAAGGTAGATGCGGCAGCTTGTAAAATCAAAAAGTTGAACCGAAGGATTCATATAAACGCATACCCCGAGAAAATCACTCGTGAGAAGTACCAGCGTGCACGCGAAATCGTAGCAGAATATGATATTGTTGTTGATGCATGCGACAATATGGCTACCCGGTATCTAGTAAGTGATTTGACGGAGGAGTTATCCATTCCATTTGTATATGGAGCCATGGAAGGATTCTGTGGATACGTCTCCGTATTCAATGATGGCTCTTCATATAAGCGATTTAGGGATCTTTGGCCGGATGAGGAACAAGAATATCCACATGAAATACCAGCCATAGGAGTTACTGCAGGAGTCATCGGATCATTACAAGCCAATGAAGTAATCAAATGGATATGCGGATTTGGTGAGAGACTGGCAGGTAAATTACTGACCATTGATCTATGCCGAATGGAATTTCATCTTTTAACCATTTAAGAACACAAATATGAAACTAATTGTCATAACTAAAGATACTTTCTTCCCGGAAGAAGCCTCTTGGATAAATGCCATGATGAGCGATTTTGATTTTATCTTGCATATCAGAAAACCGTTTGCTTCTCTAGCAGAAACCGAAAACTTCTTGCAACATATTGACCATTCGTTTTATGGAAGGATTGTATTGCATGACCACTATACATTGGCCGAAGCATATCGCCTGAAGGGTATTCATTTGAACGCAAGAAACCGGGATTTCAAGATGGAAGGTGTATACTGGAAAAAGGCTAGTATCAGCCGTTCTTGCCATTCCATTGCAGAGGTGGAGAAATATAAGGACCAGTGCCATTATGTGACACTTAGTCCTATCTACGACAGTATATCCAAGCAGGGATACAAAGCAGCATTTTCTGAAAGTGAAATGAAGAAGGCTATTGAAAAAGGTATTATCGACCATCAAGTAATAGCCTTGGGTGGTATTGACTCTTCCCATATATTACATTTAACCAATATGGGTTTTGGAGGCATAGCCGTTTTAGGTATGATATGGAAACATAAAGATTTACATTCGATACTTACAGAACTTACTCTTCTTTATAAACTAAAACAGTAAGTGTTTTAACTTTTTCATTCTCCGTTTTACCATTTGTTTATATTCAAGATTAAGTTTATAGTAACAACCTTTAATCGCCAGTGTTTTGTTATTGCATGGAATCAGTTCCATATACTTCTTCATTATATACAGATGTAGTTCCAGATTAGTGGATAGTCTGCATAGATTTTTCAATCGTTCCTCTACCGATATTTGTTGACAGAACTTCATGCGGTTGTTATCTATCAATTGGAAAGTGTGTTCTCTCCTATCCTTCTGTTCCTGATACAGAATATTACCTAGATTCAGGTCCAAATGAAGAACACCATTTTCATGAAGCATAAAAATCCATTCGGCTAAATGGTCCAATACAGGGAACCACTCCCACTTGTTGAAATTGAATTCTTGTAGAAAGGTAAGAGAACGATTAGGTGTAAAAAGGGAAATGAAATAACTGTCCACCAACATACCATGTGAATAGGTTTCCAAAACAGCAACCTCTTCTGGAGTAGATATGCCTATAGACCGAAGTTTTGAAGCATACTTGTAAGCCCTTATTGCCTTACTTTCACGGACCATGGCATACATCATCCTATTGAAGGATGTAATGCGGCCAAACCGTTTCACTACAACATCTACATCTTCAAAATGAAAGCGCTTGACTACATTACGACCTACATCGTACAATAATTCTCCTTGCGATTCAAAGTAATCGGAATCCAGCAATAAATCAATGCATCCAGATAAATACTGGAATTTGGGGTTGATAAGTTTTCTCATATTTGCCTAGTTTTTGTGTCTGACAAAGGTATAGCATTTCATCTGTTCAGATTTGTCCTATTTTTCTTTGAATTTATTCCAAAATCGGATTTCTCTAAACTTTCCTGTTATTATGTCAAATTATATTTGTAGATTTGCTGCATCATAAACATGAGAAATTGGATTCTATGGCAGAAAAATATTCAGAAAATTACACCATCGCTTGTTATGAAGCGGATGCTAACCAATTATTAAAACCAACGGCCATGCTTGACTGGATGCAGGAAATAGCCGGCCATGATGCTACCCGTTTGGGGTTTGGTTACGACAATTTGATGGAAACTCAAACAGCTTGGGTACTTTCACGCACGCATGTCCGTTTCCATCAGTACCCCAAGTGGAGAGAACGTGTAAATCTCCAGACATGGCACAAAGGAGCATTCAAAGTTTTGTATTTACGTGATTTTCTTTTAACTGATGAAGCCGGGAACTCTCTCGTTTCAGCCACTACATCATGGTTAATCATTGATATGAATACACGCCGTATGGTACGCAATCCTGAATTGGCAAGCAGCCCTGAAACATGTGTATTTGAACATGCAATTGAAGAACCTGCAGACAAGATTGTGTTCCCTACCGAAGTGGAACCGGAACTAGCTGGTTCACACAAAGTGGTATGGTCTGATATAGACACAATGGCGCATGTCAATAATGTACGATATGTATGTTGGGCACTTGATGCAGTCAGTCAGGAAACTCTTCAGAAATATCCATTAAAAGAAATTATTGTAAATTACGATGCTGAGGTCCTGTTGGATGAAGAAGTACAACTTTATCGTGTTATACAAAATATGGATGAAGGTATTACCGTATACATTCAAGGAAGGGTTGAGGACAAACCAAAATTTTGCGTGAAATTGATATTCTAACCTTTATAAAAAATCTTCCGAGGCTTTCCACGGAAGATTTTTTTTGCTACTAAAATATGTGAGTTCATTTGATAACTCCTATAATGGTATATGGTTTCTTGATGTAATTGGTCTGAACATTCAGTTTCACCTCACCATTTTCTTCCAAATGGAAGGTAATTTCAAGGGCTGATACCCAATTTACATAGTGCGCTTTCAGTTGGAGTTCTTCTTTCGAAATCCATGCATAACTACCTGATGCATAATATGGTCCTTCCAATCCTTTGAAGCGATCGATCGGTGTAATGGAATATGGAGGATAAGAATCAAATGTAGTAGTTATCCATTGCTGATAACCGAACGGCAATTCATAACTCTTTCCATTGGTTTCAGTTACCATCATAGTCACTTGCTTCTTTCCGAAGTTAAGTTTCAACGACTTCCAACCGAAAGTGTTCTTTCCCAATTCGATGATCTTGTTCTCCCAATTCGATGCGAAGGCAGAACTAGCCTTACCCTTAACTTCGGCCAATTTATATCCTTCTTGCTTCTTGAGCAACTTCTGATAATCCTTCTTATTGGCAGGCAATGGCTCATCCTTCATTTCAGGAAGCAATACATCCCAAATCAAACGTCGTTGGTCTCGCCCGTTTCCGAGGGTAGCCTCAGTCATGACTACTACCATATCCTTATCCAATACAGAGATGACATACTGACCCAACGCTCCGTCTGCACGAACGGCTCCGTCATGTCCATCGCAATGCCAGATATGATAACCATAGACTTCACGCCCTGTTTCACGATGCTTTTTACACATCTCGCGAATCCATTCGGCTGGTACCAATTGCTTGCCTTCCCAACGGCCTTCGTTCAAAATCAGTTGACCGAACTTGGCCAAGGATTCCGGTTGGATATGTACGCCCCAACCACCGGTATTTACACCTTCCGGACTTTCTTCCCATGCCCATTCAGTAACATTCATCGGTGTGAAAACTCGTTCTTGAAGATATTCGGTCAATTTCTTTCCAGTTACTTTCTGAACTACCGCAGCCAGCATATAAGAAACCATAGAATCATACGCATACTTGGTACCTGGTGCTTCCACTGGTTTAGACAAGAAGGTACGTATCCATTCCTTGCCACGGCTACGCATATTCCAATCCGGTTTTACCCCCGATGCCATGGTAAGCAAATCGCGGACGGTCATAGATGCCAAATCCATCGAAACGCTATCAGGCAATTGTTCTGGGAAGAAAGCAGCTACACGGTCATCCAATCGCAAACGGTTGTCTTCAATCGCCAAACCAACAGCAATCCCTACAAAAGTCTTCGAGCAAGAATACATCGTATGACGATATTCCGGTGCATACGGTTTCGGATACATTTCACCTATTACCTTACCATGACGCATCACTACAACTGCATGCATATCTGTTAGTGGAAGTGCGTGGAGTGAATCGAACAGAGCGATAAGTGCTTTCGAAGGTACACCCTGTTCTTCTGGAGTAGAACGGGGCAATTCATTGGTTTGTGCACTGGTAGACAGTGAAGCCAGTAGACAGATAGCCAGCAACCACAATGAAATATTTCTTTTCATTTTTCTTTTATTTAGTTAATTCTTTTATCATCCATTCCCACATGCCATTGATATGTTCCGGAAAGAGCCAATGGCCTTCGTTTGCACCAATCACCACTTGCTTCGGGGCAGTAATAGCATTGTAAGTGGCACTTGATGTAGTAGGTCCGCAAGTAATGTCATTGTAACCATACGCATAGTAAACCGGAGCGGTGAGTTTACGGGCAAAGTTCGCACCGTCGTAATAACGGGCAGTTTCCAGGTATTCTTTCTGGCAGTTTTCCTTATTCTTGAAGAAATGCGGCCAACCACCGGTGCGTCCATGCATGTATGCCTCCTGGTCGCAGAAAGCCGGGAAGTAGACACCTGTTGCTGATATGCGCTTGTCCAAATAAGAAGTGGCAAGCGATAACATACCACCCTGACTACCTCCTATCACACCCACCTTACCATTGCTCTTCGGCAAGGAAAGCAGGAAGTCAACAGCCTTGACACAGCCCATGTACACTCTACGGAAGAAATAAGTATCACGGTTCTCTATACCATGAAGTACATAATCAGACAATACCCCTTTCGACAAATCGCTATACAATCCGCTTTCCAGGATAACAGGGATACCATGGATACCGATTTCCAATACGATTGCTCCTTTGGCTGCCCAAGTCACATTGCCACTCATGGCATGTACGCCAGCTCCCGGTACCTTGAGAATGGACGGATACTTGCCCTCCTTCTTCGGCATGGTCAATACCCCATACATTCGTGTTCCTTTGATGTTTCCGAATGAAATATGATATACATCTACCTTATCTGTACAGCGGTCGGCTATCAAGTCCATTTTTGGAGCCAATTCTACCTTATCCAACAGTTTCAATGTTTTTGTCCAATAAGCATCAAAATCCTCCGGCATCTTTACTTTGGGCAATAACTTATCCGGTTCGAAACCTACCGTAGAATACGATGTATATTTGCTACCCTCGTGTTCCACTACCGCCTTAACGCGAAGGTATCCAGGTTGTTTCATCGTACCTGCCACAATCGTTCCCTCATTTCCTTTCAGTCTGATAGATTTCTTGGTGTGTGCCGGCATCAAGTCTTCACTCACTTCATAATCCACTTGGATATTGCTCAGCATGATTCCACAATCAAGAGCGACAACCTTGAATTTGGCAGTCTCTCCCAATCGATAAACAGCATCCTCATGGTCAGGAATCAAATGGATTTGAACCTTCTTCAAAACTGGCTGTGCACACACCCCCAGCACTGCCAACAAACAGATAAAAATACCTAGTATTCTTCTTTTCATATTATTTAAGATTTAAGTAGAACAAAAGTACGATTATTTTCTTGTAAAACCTAAAATAGAGAACGAAAAATGTTGCACAATCCAAAGAAAGTCAGTACCTTTGCGCCCGCAAATACGGGATATTTGCATAAATTCAAATCATTAACAAAAAAAACTATTAAAGAAAATGGCAACAAAGATCAGATTGCAGAGAAGAGGTCGCAAGAGCTATGCGTTCTATTCTATCGTAATTGCAGATGCAAGAGCTCCACGTGATGGACGATTTACTGAAAAGATTGGTACTTACAACCCTAACACCAATCCTGCCACAGTAGATTTGAATTTCGAACGTGCTCTTCACTGGGTAATGTGCGGTGCACAACCTACAGACACAGTACGCAACATTCTTTCTAAGGAAGGTGTTTACATGAAGAAGCACTTGTTGGGTGGTGTAGCTAAGGGCGCATTCACTGAAGCTGATGCTGAAGCTAAGTTCAACGCTTGGAAGAACAACAAGCAGACAGGTTTGGCTGCTTTGAAGGCTAAGCAAGAAGAAGCTAAGAAGGCTGACGCTAAGGCTCGTTTGGAAGCTGAAAAGAAGGTAAACGAAGAAATCGCTAAGAAGGTAGCTGAAAAGAAGGCTGCTGCTTTGGCTGCTGCTGAAGAAGCTGCTGCTCCTGCTGAAGAAGCAACAGAAGCTGAAGCTTAATCCGAAGTTTACTTCAAAAGAAAAAGAAGGTGTAATTCCCATGGAGTTACACCTTTTCTTTTCTCTAACTATCAGATACTTTAATAACTATCATACTGTTTTAAGAAGTAAAGTCACTAGAACTATGACAAATGACAGATGATGTTTGAAAGTAAATGTGAAGATGTTTTAAAAAAAAGGCGTACCTTATCGATACGCCTTTTATCATATATAAACTTATACTTATCGTGCTTCCTGATAAAGGAATCTCTTGATGCTCTTCTTCGGAGTCTTTTCAAACTCTTCGTGATAAATCTTCACACGAGCAATCTGTTCGTAAGCAGCTACTTCTTGATTCAAAGCCACACGATTAGCTTCCATTTGCTTAACGATATCGTCTTCTGTCAAACCATTTGCAAAAGCAAGGTCGAAGTCCGGATAAATCAACGCTACCAGCTTACCGTCCAATGCCTGAATCACGATGCTTTCGTTTACATAAAGCATGTTGTTGAGCTTGTCTTCGATTTCTTCCGGATAGATATTCTGACCAGAAGGACCGAGAAGCATGTTCTTCGAACGTCCCTTGATAGTAATGTTGCCTTCTGCATCCATTACACCGAGGTCGCCTGTATGAAGCCAGCCTTCTTCATCGATGACACCATTTGTCGCTTCTTCGTTTTTATAGTAACCAAGCATCACATTGTCACCACGGGTTACGATTTCGCCCGGTACATTCTGTGGATCTACGCTCAAGATTTTCACTTCCATACGTGGAGCCGACTTTCCACAAGAGCCTGCCTTAAAGTCAGTCCAGTCTTCGTAGCTGATGATAGGACCACATTCGGTCATACCATAACCCACGGTGTACGGGAAGTTGATGCTGCGGAGGAAGGCTTCGATTTCCTGGTTGAACGCTGCACCACCCACGATGATCTGATAGAATTCGCCACCGAAAGCAGCCATCATCTGTTCGCGCACCTTGGCCTTGATCTTGTCGTTCAAGAGTGGAACGCGCATCAAGAACTTCATGGTAGGGGTTTCGAGCTTCGGAAGCACGTTCTTCTTCACAATCTTTTCGATGATGAGAGGCACGGCGATGACAAGCTTCGGCTTCACTTCGGCAAACGCCTGGAGGATAATCTTCGGACTCGGCATACGGGTGAGGAAGTAGATGTGGCAGCCGTAGCAGAATTCATAAAGGAATTCAAAAGCAAGGCCATACATGTGTGCCATTGGGAGCATAGAAACGATGCTGTCGCCAGCCTTCAAGGCCTTACCAAGCTTTTCATGACCGAACTGAATGTTCGACCACATGGAGCGGGCCGGAAGCATTACACCCTTAGAAAATCCTGTTGAACCCGATGTATAGTTGAGTACGAGCATTTCATCAGGCTGATCCTTATAATAAGATACATGTTCCTTACGGAAGTTCATCGGGAATTTCTTGCCGAAGAGAGCATTGAGGTTCTGACGGGCATTAGTCAACTTTTCATTGCGAGAAACGAGTACGCTGAAGTCGTTCAAGAGGATAATACCTTCCAAGTCCGGCATAGCGGTTTCGTCGAGGTTTTCCCACACTACATCACCCACAAACAAGAGTTTAGCTTCGGAATGGTTTACGATATTATGTACCTGATCAGGCTTGAATTCGTGGAGAATAGGAACAATAACTGCCCCGTATGATACAGTAGCGAGGAAAGTTACACCCCAGTTCGACATGTTTCGGCTACAAGCTGCAATCTTGTCACCTGGTTTAACACCACATTCTTCAAAAATGATGTGAAGTTTTTCAATCTTACGTGCTACGTCCTTATACTGAAGCGTTACGCCTTTATAATCAGTCAAAGCGTCCAAATCCCAATTTTTCTTGATGCTCTTCTCAATAAGAGCAATGAAACTCTTTTCGTTCTCCATATATTATAATGTGTATATTATTCTTTTTTGCACATCTTGTTAAAAACTGTGCAAAGGTATAGATATTTTATAGTAGAACAAAATTTTATGCACAAAAAAAACATAGATGTGCATATTATTTGTGTTAGAGGACATAAAAAAGAGCCAGAAGCATATTACTTCCAGCTCTTTCACCCTGAATTAATCTATTATTCAGTTATTCTATTTTTAATCTTCCATTAACTTGCGGTAGCGTACACGCTTCGGTTCTTCATTGCCAAGACGCTTCATCTTATTTTCTTCGTATTCAGAGTAAGAACCCTGGAAGAAGAACACTTCGCTATTGCCTTCGAATGCAAGGATGTGTGTACAGATACGGTCAAGGAACCAACGGTCGTGGCTGATGACTACCGCACAACCTGCAAAACTTTCCAAACCTTCTTCAAGCGCACGGAGGGTATTCACGTCGATATCATTGGTAGGTTCGTCGAGGAGGAGTACGTTACCTTCCTCCTTCAATGCCATAGCAAGGTGCAAACGGTTACGTTCACCACCCGAGAGAACACCACAAAGCTTTTCCTGGTCAGCACCCGAGAAGTTGAAACGGCTCAAGTACGCACGGGCGTTCACATCGCGGCCACCCATACGGATGAGGTCGTTGCCACCGCTCACTACTTGGTAAACGCTCTTGTTTGGGTCGATATCCTTGTGCTGCTGGTCTACGTAAGCGAGCTTCACGGTTTCACCCACTTCGAAGTTACCCTTATCTACTGTTTCCAATCCCATAATCAAGCGGAAAAGTGTAGTCTTACCGGCACCGTTAGGACCGATTACACCAACGATACCGTTAGGAGGAAGCATGAAGTTGAGGTTATCAAACAACAACTTTTCACCGTATGCCTTCTGAACACCGATAGCTTCGATGACCTTGTTACCCAAGCGTGGACCGTTCGGGATGAAGATTTCGAGCTTTTCTTCCTTTTCCTTCACGTCTTCGTTGAGGAGCTTGTCGTATGAGTTCAAACGTGCCTTACCCTTCGCCTGACGAGCCTTCGGTGCCATGCGTACCCATTCCAACTCGCGTTCGAGAGTCTTGCGACGCTTGCTGGCGCTCTTTTCTTCCTGCTCCATACGCTTGGTCTTCTGTTCCAACCAGCTAGAGTAGTTGCCCTTCCATGGAATACCTTCACCACGGTCGAGTTCAAGAATCCAACCTGCAATGTTGTCGAGGAAGTAACGGTCGTGGGTAATACAGATCACAGTACCTTCGTACTGCTGCAAGTGCTGTTCCAACCAGTCGATAGATTCGGCATCGAGGTGGTTTGTAGGTTCGTCGAGGAGCAATACATCCGGCTTCTGGAGAAGCAAACGGCAGAGAGCCACACGGCGACGTTCACCACCCGAAAGCACCTTCACCGGTTGGTCTTCGGCCGGACAGCGGAGAGCGTCCATCGCACGTTCAAGTTTGCTGTCGAGGTTCCATGCATCGGTTGCATCGATGATGTCCTGCAATTCTGCCTGGCGAGCAAAGAGGGCATCCATCTTGTCCGGATCTTCATAATATTCTGGAAGACCGAACTTATTGTTGATTTCTTCGTATTCATTAAGTGCATCTACAATAGGCTGTACACCTTCCATAACCACTTCCTTTACAGTCTTGGTGTCGTCCAATTGCGGTTCCTGTGCCAAGTAACCTACCGAGTAACCTGGAGAGAACACCACTTCGCCTTGGTAGCTCTTGTCGAGACCAGCGATGATCTTCAACAAGGTTGACTTACCTGAACCGTTCAAACCGATGATACCAATCTTAGCACCATAGAAGAAAGACAGGTAGATGTTCTTCAATACTTGCTTGTTCGCTTGGAAGGCCTTGCTTACGCCTACCATCGAAAAGATGATTTTTTTATCGTCTACTGTTGCCATTTTATAAGTTATGAGTTATAAGTTATGAGTTATGAGTTTTTCTAAGTTATGAGTTATAAGTTATGAGTTATTACAAGGTATCCGCATGGCCACTTATAACTCATAACTCAAAACTCATAACTCCCTTAATATTGTTCCTTTTCATTCGGGAAGTCGCAATTCTTTACGTCTTCCACATATTGACTGATAGCGCTGGTCATGACACTATGAAGGTCAGCATAACGACGGAGGAAACGAGGGCTGAAGCCATTAGTCATACCTAGCATATCCGATACAACTAATACCTGACCGTCTACACCACCACCTGCACCAATACCGATTACTGGAATGGTAAGTTCCTTTGCTACACGTTCGGCGAGGGCTGCCGGTACCTTTTCGATCACGATTGCAAAACAGCCTGCTTCTTCGAGCAACTTGGCATCGCGGATAAGCTTATCGGCTTCTTCATCGCCCTTGGCACGTACGGCATAAGTACCATACTTGTTAATGGATTGAGGCATCAAACCGAGATGTCCCATGACTGGAATACCCGATGCGATAATCTTTTTCACAGAATCGATAACCTCTTCCCCACCTTCGAGTTTCAATGCATCGGCATGAGTAATCTTCATGATCTGAATGGCATTTGTAACAGCATCGTATGCCGATGTCTGGTAAGTACCGAACGGCATGTCTACTACTACTAGCGCACGCTTCACGCCACGCACTACAGCCTTACCGAGGAAAATCATCTGGTCGAGGGTAATAGGAAGTGTAGTGATATTACCTGCAATTACGTTCGATGCAGAGTCGCCTACCAAAATAATGTCAATGCCTGCACCATCTACAATCTGTGCAGTAGTATAGTCATAAGAAGTCAGCATGGAAATCTTTTCGCCACGCTGCTTCATTTCAATCAATCTATGTGTTGTAACTTTACGATTGTCACTAGTTAAATATCCTGCCATATATTCAGTTATTCTAAAATTAATGGCGCAAAGTTACGTCTTTTAGCCGATTATTGCAATATGCTTTTCATTTTTTCGACTGAGAAGTCGGTGAAGTCAGGAATCACTAGCGCACACTTGTCTGCAATGGCTTCGGCAGAATTGGTTGTGGATAATCCGATGACCTTCATCCCTGCCCTATTTCCGGCTTCTATTCCGTGGAAAGAATCCTCGAATACGATGCAGTTTTCTATCTCCGTATCAAGCATTTCAGCACCTAGCAAGAAGCATTCGGGATGCGGTTTGGAATGAGTCACACGGTCGGCTGTCACAATATAGTCCACCATGGATTTCAGTTCAGGATGTTCGCGATAAGCATTGGCCATTTTCGCATCGTTCGAACTGGTTACTATGGCCAATTTTACACCTTTCCCGCGCAATTCTTTCATGAAATCCACCACCCCGTCGATGTATTCGAAGTGCATAGTGAGTTCATAGTCCAGGAGTTGACGGGTGATTTCGTCTTGCAGTCCTTCCGGCTGGCGGAAATATTGTTTGTAGATCTGTATCAAAGTTTGACCTTTAATATGATGCCCGAAGTCAGGAATCTCCGGATGATATTTCTTTCCCTTTTCATCCCAAAAGAGAGTATACTGCGGTTCGGTGTCTACCACAACGCCATCGAAATCGAAGAGCGCTGCAATTGGTTTTTCCTTGTTCATAGATTATGAGAATAATAACATGATGTTCAATATCGATACAATGGTGGCAATGCCATAAAGCAACCACTTGGTCCATGTAGAATTGGCATACTTACCCATGACCTTCTTCGACGAAGTAAGCCCCACTTGCAAGAAAACAGTGAACGGCAACTGGATGCTCAGAATCATCTGTGAGATAATGAGACCATAAAATGGATTGTCGATGAAGAAAATAACGAGCAAAGCAATGCCGAGCGAAAGAATCACCCCTACCTTAGAGTGGATATCCTTGATATTATAGGACTCACCAAAGATGCCCGAGAAAATAGAACCGGCCGCCATACCGCTAGTCACAGTCGAAGAGATACCCGCCATGAGCAAGGCAAGTGCAAAGACGATGCCTGCCGCCTCGCCAAGCAACGGAGTAAGCAATGACTTGGCTTGTTGGAGTTCTTCTACAGGTGTGCCCGATTGGAAGAAAGTAGATGCTGCCAAAAGAATCATCGCACTATTTATCGCCCAACCAATCATCATGGAGAGCATCGTATCGTAGAATTCATACTTCAAGCGCTTCTGTACAGCCGCTTCGTCTTGCTTATTGTATTCCTGACTTTGGATAACTTCCGAATGCAAGAAAAGATTGTGTGGCATCACCACAGCGCCAAGCACACTCATAATGATGAGCATACTGCCTTCAGGTATACTTGGTGTTACCCATGACTTCGCCGCCAATGGCCAATCGATGTCCACCAAGAAAAGTTCATAAAGAAAGGACAATCCGATGATAGAAACGAAAGCAATGATTAGTCGCTCGATACGCTTGTATGTATTCGAGAAAAGCATGATAAGCACAAGCGCAGTCGTCAAGATAGCTCCCCAAACAATCGGAACATTAAAGAGCATTTCCAAAGCAATCGCTCCACCCAAAATCTCGGCAAGCGATGTAGATATGGAAGCCAATACAGCTGTTCCAAGAATCGGCCGTGACACCCACTTAGGTGTATAGATAGTGGCTGCTTCGCTCAAGCAAAGACCGGTTACAATGCCCAAGTGAGCCACATTGTGTTGCAAGATAATGAGCATGATAGTAGAGAGCGTAACTACCCACAAGAGTGCATACCCAAATTCGGAGCCCGCAGCAAAATTGGATGCCCAATTCCCCGGATCAATAAATCCTACCGTAACCAACAATCCAGGACCAATGTATTTAAAAATGTCCAAACCGCCCAAATAGCGTTTGTGATGCTTGTTCTTAAGTTCGTTCCAAATATTTTTCATCGTTTCATTCTTTTTACGAAACAAAGTTACATATAAAAATGCTTCGGATGATGAGAAGGTTCATAAAAAGATTCTACTTCGCGATAAATCTTTTCTATAGGTATAAAAAGAAAACACCCTCCACAAATGATTTGCAGAGGGTGCATATAGTTTTTAGAAATCCCACGAGAATGTTACTTCATTCCATCCGGCGGCTGTATACCAGTCGATGGTTTTGAAATAGGAGTTCCATTTAGGACGTTCTTCCACTGGAATGTAAATGCCTAAGCCGCTGTAATTAGCTGCATCTACAGCATAAGTATATGGACGAGCTTGTTCCAAGCATCCCTTATAAAGAACAGTCTTTGCCAATTGGGAAGAGAAAGTTGAAGGCATGGTTCCTCCATTCAAGTCCTTTACAAAATGGCCCAAATCTACAGCGATATTCGGACCTGAACTTTTGCCATATTCTTCCAAATGGTCTGTATCATAATCGGCCAAAACATCTTTGTGTGCAATGATTTCTTTTTTGAGTTCACCTACAAGGTTGGTCATTTCCTTACTATCGATCAACGATACAGTTGCCCATGCATATGAACCTTCTGTATATAAACTCTGATAGAAATCAATGTATGTTTGGCATACCTTCTTGTAGTTGTCTACATTACCTTTATAAAGATACTTCATGAAATCTTCGTAAGGGAAGCCATATGCAAGAACTTCCATGACGGAAGAAAGCTGATAGTCGCAGACATTGCGGAATGCATAAGCTACTTCGGCTGTCCCCATGTAACAAGCATCGAAAAGGATGAAGTCAAATTTCTTGTTTACAGAACCTAAGGCTTCCACCATATCCGGAATAAGCATTGTATTGTCTGTTCCTGAACCGTCTTGACCAAATGCACGGGAAGTGAAAATGGTGTTCAACCAAGAACTTGCATGTGAGCCAAGAATCAAACCTAACTTAGTTGTCGGTGCTTGTACAATCATGTCTTTTAAGACTTGCGACATCACATTCTTGTCTACAGATGATTGAACCGGATATTCCTTTACGATTTCGGCTTCTGCTAATATATCGTCCATGGTGTAAGTTACATCCAAAGCAGGGTTGCCATTGATATTCCCCTTTCCATCAGTCTTGTATCTCAAAAGCAAATGCTTGGAATTGTTGATGCCAACCGCAGTTTGTCCATCCCAATAAACCAACAAAGTGGCTTCCTTATCCATTTCTACCAAACCATCATACATCGCACCGATATTGGCCAACAAATCATCGTCTAGATTGTTATTGGCTACAAGATATGCAAGAATAGTAAGTTCTGCCGCATCATTAGGTTTTGGTTGAGGATCATCTCCATTCCCTCCACAAGAAGCAAATAGGATAAGAAGAGAACAGATTCCTAGAAAAAACTTTTTCATAATCCGTTTGATTAATATTCAACCGCCTTAGTAAACTGGAAATCCGAACCAATTTCCTTCATGACTGCCTTACCGTCCTTCTTATATTTATCCTTCATCTTCTTCATAGTCTTTTCCAACTTAGCCTTCTTGACATCGAAATAGATGAAGCAAGTACGGTCCTGCAATCCAAGTTTATTTTCCAAGTAATCTTCCAACTGTTCACTATATTGCATACGCATCGGCAATAACTTGTTCTTATCCAAAACCACACTGTCCACGTATTGGATATCGGTAAAATAAATCAAAGAGTCTGTAAAGGATGCAGACACACCGGCCATATACATACCATTTTCCTGCTTCTTGCCTTTCATGCTGAATGCAGAGCATACCATGAAGACCAAAATCAAGGATGCAAAAATTTTCACGAATTTCATATCTTATTCTTTTTTTTAAATTTCAAACCACAAAGATAGTGAATATGATAAATATAGGAAATTGAAAAAGGACAAATTAACATAAAAACAAAGGGATTGTCCGGATTTAATCTCCAAACAATCCCATGTGTTCTTTTCGAAAACCGATTTTGCCTTATCCAAGATAGGACTTGAGCAACTTGCTACGCGAATTGGTTCTTAATCTTCTGATGGCTTTTTCCTTAATCTGACGAACGCGCTCACGAGTGAGTCCAAACTTGTCGCCGATTTCTTCCAACGTCATTTCTTGCGTGTTAATACCGAAAAACATCTGGATGATTTCCTTTTCTCTTTCGGTTAGCGTAGAGAGTGCTCTATCGATTTCCCTCGAAAGTGATTCATTCACCAATGAGCGGTCTGCCATAGGGGAATCATCGTTTACAAGCACATCGAGCAAACTGTTGTCCTCACCTTCAACGAAAGGAGCATCTACAGAAATGTGACGGCCAGAAACTTTCAGCGTATCCGAGATCTTGTCGATTGGCATGTCGAGTTCATCAGCCAATTCTTCCGGTGACGGTCGGCGTTCGTTTTCCTGTTCGAACTTGGCAAATACCTTGCTGATCTTGTTCAAGGAACCTACCTGGTTCAACGGAAGACGCACAATACGAGACTGCTCTGCCAATGCCTGGAGAATAGACTGGCGAATCCACCATACAGCATAACTGATAAACTTGAAACCACGGGTTTCATCGAACTTCTCAGCTGCCTTGATCAATCCCAAATTGCCCTCGTTAATTAAGTCCGGAAGACTCAATCCCTGATTTTGGTACTGCTTGGCCACAGATACCACGAAACGAAGATTGGCACGGGTCAATTTTTCAAGAGCAATGCGATCGCCTTTGCGGATACGCTGTGCGAGTTCCACTTCTTCTTCGACTGTAATCAGGTCTTCACGTCCGATTTCCTGCAAATACTTGTCGAGAGAGGCACTCTCACGGTTAGTGATACTTTTGGTAATCTTTAATTGTCTCATTCTATATATAATTCTATATAAAACAAATTTAGCATGCGAAATTACGAAAAACAACCGAAAGAAGCAAATTGTTTACGGCTTTTTTTGAAAAGATGATTATATTTAATGGGATTATCATTCAGAACATAACAAAGTGAAGCGAAGAATCTCGAAAACATTCACGTGAATGCATACGAGATTCTTCGCTTCGCTCTCAATGACAAGAGATATATCTCCTTTTATTCTTGTGTCAAGTCTACTGCAAAATATGCACGCTTACCCGACGGGAAGATACCATTGAGGAACAATACAGGTTCAGTTGAGTGTGATGCTTGCTTAACAATCTCTTCCAATTGTTCTACAGACTTCACTGTTTGTCCATTGGCTTTCAAAATAATGAATCCCTTACGTACACCAGCATCCTTCATCTTGCCTTCGGTTACACCTGTCACTTCAACACCCACATTCAATCGAAGTTGCTTCTTCATCTCATCCGGCAATTCACGGAAGGCAGCACCCAAGATTTCCATGCCATTGTCCTTAATGACCTTAGTAGTACCTTGTTCATTCTTCAATTCCACTTCAACAGTCTTTTCCTTCTTGTCACGAAGAATCTTTACCTTCACCTTGTCACCCGGACGGTGCTTAGCCAATTCTTCCTGCAAGCCTGCAAAATTCTTCACACGCTTTCCTTCAATACCGATGATGACATCGTCCACTTCAAGGACACCGCTTGCCGAGCCGTTTTCTACCACTTCTGCTACCCAAACACCTTCAGTAGCACCAAGTTCTTCGGCCTTCTTCTTCATTTCAGCATCCATAGTCTGACCGTCATTGTCAAGCGGACGTCCGCTGATACCCAACATAGCACGTTGTACGGTTCCGAATTGCTTCAAGTCTGCAATTACTTTAGTCATGATACTAGTCGGAATAGCAAAGCCATAACCCGAGTATGCACCCGTTGGAGAATAGAGTACAGAGTTGATACCTACCAATTCACCACGTGCATTGACGAGTGCTCCCCCACTATTACCTTGGTTGATAGCAGCATCAGTTTGGATGAAGGATTCTACACCTTTATTATATACGCCGAGTGAACGAGCCTTTGCACTGACAATACCAGCCGTAACGGTAGAAGTCATATTGAAAGGATTACCTACAGCCAATACCCATTCACCAATCTTCAACTGATCTGAATCGCCTACAGGGATTGTCGGAAGGTCTTCTCCCTCAATCTTTACCAATGCCAAGTCTGTGCTTGGGTCTGTACCGATGATACGACCGGTGAACTCGCGTCCGTCGTTCAACTTCACACTGATGACATCGGCCTTATCTATTACGTGATTGTTGGTTACAATGTATCCGTCTTTTGAAATGATAACACCAGAACCGAAACCAACTCTTTCCGGAGTCTGTACCTGACGTTGCTGACCACCACGGTTGCCGAACATATCACCAAAGAATTCATAGAACGGATCGCGTACGGTTACCGTTTGCGTTTTCGCTTCTTGGGTAGACTTGATATGTACAACTGCATTGACCGAACTTTCTGCAGCCTTAGTCAAATCTACAGGCTGCATTTGTGTTGCATCGAGTGCAGCCAGGCGTGTATTCGGATCCACTTGGAACACGTCTTCAAAATTCATAGTTTGCTGGATCTGTTTAGGCTGCATCAATGAATAACTAGTTAAACCAGCCACACCAGCACTGACAGCAACAATGGCTGTAGCAGTTAAGATAGATTTAGTTGTCTTATTCATAACTTCAAAACTATTAATTTGTTAATTCTAATCTTCTGTTTAACATTTACACCGCTAAAGTATATACAAAAATGATAGATTGGTACACTTCGGTATCAATTTTGTCGCTTTTTAACACAGTATATCCCTTCATTAACAGCGATTAACCGCAAATATAAGCAATTTTACATTCATTATACAAACCAATTATTCAATCATTCAGTTCTTCTATTGATTTTTTTCTTTATCTTTGCACGCAGAAAGCAGTTGGCCGGTCTGTCGCTGGTACCGCAATGGTAAAAGAGGAAAGTCCGGGCAACATAGAGCGTCCTACTTCCTAACGGAAAGCTATCTGCGAAGGTAGAGTAATGCAGAAGAAAATAACCGCCTTGACTTGCACAAGGTAAGGGTGAGAAGGTGGGGTAAGAGCCTACCAGCCGTATGGCAACATGCGGGCTGTGCATCTTAGGAGTTGTAAGGTCATGTAAACCGGCATTATTAGGGTTGCTCGCCCAACGTCGGAGGGTAGACCGCTAGAGCCTATTGGTGACAATGGGTGTAGATAAATGACAGACGCCTTGTCTTCGGACGAGGAACAGAACCCGGCTTATAGGCTGACTGCTTTTTTCTTTTAAATCTATCATGCAACGGTAATGGCAATGAATAAACTGGATATCAAACAAATCAAAACATTCCTGTTGGATGACATCTGGCGGGTAACAGACGATGAAGTCAGCAAGAAAAGAGGCATGTTCTACAATGCCATTAAAATCGTCACCCTTTCTATCAAGGAATTTACGGAAAGAAGAGTAGTAAACAAGGCTTCGGCACTTACCTATAATACTTTGCTAGCCATTATTCCTATTCTGGCTATCCTATTTGCCATTGCACGCGGATTTGGGTTTGCCAATCTACTGGAAGACCAATTCCGTAGCGGTCTCTCTTCCCAAGCACAGGCAGCCGAAACAATCCTCACGTTTATTGACTCTTATTTGAGTCATGCCAAAAGCGGCATTTTCATCGGTGTGGGTCTGATTTTGCTTTTTTACACGGTGCTTCTCCTTACTTATAATATGGAGCGGACATTCAATTCCATTTGGCAGGTAAAGAAACCACGCACGCTCTATCGGAAGATTACCGACTATTTCTCCATGCTGCTACTTCTTCCTTTGCTGATTCTTCTCTCAAGTGGTATTTCGATTTTCATTTCCACCTTTGTGAAGAATATCCAGGAATTTGCCTTATTGGCACCAATCGTGAAATTTTTGGTACGTCTCACTCCTTTCGTACTAACTTGGGGAATGTTTACGGCCCTTTACATCTTTATGCCGAATACAAAAGTAAAATTCAAGTATGCCATTTTCCCTGGTATTCTTGCAGGTACGGCTTTTCAGGCATTCCAGTATCTCTATATCGGCACTCAGATCTGGGTATCACGTTACAACGCTATCTATGGTAGTTTTGCGGCCATTCCTATGTTCCTTTTATGGACTCAGATTTCCTGGAGTATCTGTCTCTATGGCGCACAGTTATGTTATGTGGCACAAAATTTGCGCAACTTCTCTTTCAGTAAGGAAACGGAAAATATCAGCCGTCGATACCATGACTTCCTCTGTATCCTGATTATGTCCTTAATATGCAAGCGTTTCCAGACCGACTTGCCTCCTTATACAGCCGAAAGTCTGAGCGATGAACATAAGATTCCAATCCGCTTGACCACCACTATCCTATACGAACTTCAGGACTTGAATATGATTTTCGAGACTCCAGTGGACGGCGATGATGAAGAAATGGCCTACCTCCCTTCGGTGGATATCAACCGTATGAGTGTAGCAATGCTTCTGAGTCGACTGGATAAAGAAGGCTCAGAAGCATTCAAGATTGACCGCGAACGTTACTATGCATCTTGGGAAGCATTGAGCAAGGCTCGCGAAGACTATTACGTTAGTACAGGAAAGATTCTCCTGAAAGATCTTTAAGAATTGAAGTGCATCATGCGGCTCAAATACTTGCCTATGATGTCGAATTCAATGTTTACAACACTACCTACTTGGAAAGTGTGGAAGTTCGTGTGTTCGTATGTATAAGGAATGATAGCCACTTGGAAACTGTCGTCTGTAGGATTACATACAGTAAGACTTACACCATTTACAGTTACTGAACCCTTATCTACAGTCATATAACCGCGCATCGCCATTTCCTTATCGAACTTATACTTAAAGGTAAAGTACCAACTACCTTCTGCATCCTTGATGTCCACACATTCGGCAGTCTGGTCCACATGACCTTGTACGATGTGCCCGTCCAATCGGCCGTTCATCATCATGCTTCTTTCCACATTCACCTTGTCACCTTCTTTCAAGAGCCCGATATTGGAACGCTCGATAGTTTCCTTCATGGCAGTAACAGTATAGGTATTGTCTTCAATGGATACAACTGTCAAGCATACTCCATTATGAGACACACTCTGGTCTATCTTCAATTCGTCCACGAATGAACAAGTCAATGTAAGGTGTAAGTTTTCCTGGTCTTTTACGACACGTACTACTTTTGCATATTCTTCTACAATTCCTGAGAACATATTCTATAATTTAGAGGTTTATGGAGCAAAGTTAATATAAAATAATGAAGGAGAAAACGTATGGACATAAAAAAAGGAGCAACGCCATGCTCCAACCTTTGTTAACCTTAAATCTAATACTATGAAAAACACAGTGCAAAGGTACTGCTTTTTTCCGAATCCACAAATTCATCATCCTTTTTTTGCTACATTTACATGTTATTTAACATCTGTTTGTCGATTTAAATAGTTCACATATTCGAAATCGGTCATTTTGAATATTAAATGAGTGTTTTTTACTTTAAATATTTTTGTTTTTTTAAATATTTCCTATATATTTGCAGATGAAGTTGTGAAACTTCTAGTAAGAATAGTTTAGTTAAGTCTAGTTTAGTTTTTGTGTTGTAGTAAAGGACCTTGCAAGCGAGCATGGTCCTTTATTTATTTTTTAGCATATATTTTACAAAACATTAGGTGTAAAAACATATTTTCCTTACTTTTGAAAAAATTATCAAAACATCATAACAATGAGAATAAGTAAATTCCTCTTGATTGGTGCATTCTTTATGACAACTTCTGTCAGTGCACAATCAAATTACGAAAAGGACCCGGAAAGTTGTACCAGCATCATGGTGGGCAAGAAAGCAACTGTAGACGGCTCGGTTATTACCAGTCATACTTGTGATAGTTGGTATCGTACTTGGGTAGACATGGTTCCTGCTCAGAAGTATGATCGTGATACGACTATGGCTATTTATGACGGCCGTATGCACACTGAATGGATTTCGGACATGACTAAGGTTACTGTCAAAGGCGAAATTCCTCAAGCACGTCAGACTTATGCATTCATGGATACTTCTTATCCTTGTATGAATGAAAAGCAGTTGGGTATTGGTGAAACAACCATTACCGGTAAGCGTGAATTGCGTAATCCTAAAGGTATGTTCATGATTGAAGAATTGCAGCGTGTAGTTCTCCAACGTTGTACAACCGCCCGTGAAGCAATCCAACTTATGGGTGAACTCATCAAGAAGTATGGTTATGCTGATAGTGGTGAATGCTTGACTATTGCCGACCCGAACGAAGTATGGCATTTCGAAGTATTCGGTGAAGGTAAGGACAAGATTGGTGGTGTATGGGCTGCAGTCCGTATTCCAGATGATCACGTAGGTGTTTCGGCCAATATTCCAAGAATCAGTACTTTGAACTTGAAGGATAAGGATCACTACATGGCTTCTGAAAATGTATTCGAAGTTGCCAAGAAGTTAGGTCTTTGGGACGGAAAGGAACCGTTTAAGTTCTGGAAAGCATACGGTAACAAGAAGGCGTTCAGCGTACGCGAATTCTTCATCTTGGATCAATTGGCTCCTTCTTTAAACTTGGATTATGAAGCAGAAGAACTTCCTTTCAGTGTAAAGCCTGAAAAGCAATTGTCTGCAACTGATGTCATGGCATTCCTCCGACAGACATACAAAGGTACCAAGTGGGATGTGACTAAAAACTTGAAGGTGACAGTAAAGGAAAGAGGTAGCGAAAAGGTAGACACAATTATCAGCCCGAAGGCTAACCCATGGATGCGTCCGGATGAAATCAAGATGTTGAAGGGAATCAAAGATGATGCTGTAACACAAGTTCGTAACATTGCTGTTCCTCAATGTGCTTACTCTACAGTTATCCAACTCCGTAGTTGGTTGCCGGATGCTATTGGAGGTATCGCATGGTTCTCTTTGGATAACCCGGGTCAGAGCCCTCGCGTTCCTGTATTCTGTGGCGTTCAGGACTTCCCTGCCCTCTTCGATATTTGCGGTAATCACCGTTATCGTGATGATGCTGCTTTGTGGCACTACCGTGAAGCCAACAAATTGGCTGCTACCAAGTGGGGCACTTACAGAAAGGTAATGGAAAAGAATATCAAGTACTTTGAAGAAAAGGGTCAGCGCGAACTTCCATTCGTAGAAGCCACATATAAGCAGATTCTCGAAGAAAAGGGCGAACAAGCAGCGAAGGAATTCTTGACTGGATATACCAGCGACTTCTTTGGTGCGACCATTGTTCGTTGGGATGAAATGACACGCGACTATTGGATTCAGAGCCGTTTCGGATTGTAAAACCTATAAATACAATATAATATGAAAACAAAATTATTTACACTCGCAGGTTTGTTGCTTTGTACAACAGCTGTATCTGCACAAGAAAACAAAACAGGTTATCAGTTTACTGATGTAGCAAGAATCAATGTAACTCCAGTGAAGAATCAAGCATCTACTGGTACATGCTGGTGCTTTGCTACTACTTCATTCATGGAAGCAGAACTTCTCCGTATGGGTAAGGGAGAATATGACTTGTCTGAAATGTTCATCGTTCGCCAGAAATACATGAACCAATTGCAGGATAATTACATCCGCCGTGGCAAGGGTACATTGGGCCAAGGTAGTATCACCAATGCTTGGAAAAATGCTTTCAACGAAGTAGGTATCGTTCCAGAAGAAGTATATGACGGTATCAATTACAATTCAGACAAGCACAATCACCGTGAATTGAACCAATACATTCATGCGATTGCTGAAGTGGCTATCAAGAACAAGAACCGTAGCCCGGAATATTATAAGTTGGTGAACAGTTTGTTTGACACTTATTTGGGTGAACTTCCTGCTAAGTTTACTTATAAAGGTAAGGAATACACTCCGAAATCATTTGCAGAAAGCCTTGGTTTGAACATGGATAATTACATTGAAATCACTAGTTTTACTCATCATCCGTACTACCAACAATTTGCTCCAGAAATACCAGACAACTGGGAACGCAAGTTGATGTACAATGTACCTTTGGATGAAATGATCGGTATCATGAACCATGCATTGGCCAATGGTTATACTGTATGTTGGGACGGTGACGTTAGTGAAAAGGGATTCTCTCACAAGAACGGTGTAGCAATCAATCCGGAAGTGAAGAAATTGGAAGACATGAGCGGTACAGACCGTGCACGTTTCGAAAAAATGGATGAAAAGGCACGTTTGGAAGAAGCATATAAGTTTGCTGCTCCATGTCCGGAAGTTAACGTAACTCCTGAAGTTCGTCAGGCTGGTTATGAATCATTCGTGACAACAGACGACCATTTGATGCACATCACTGGTATGGTTAAAGACCAAAATGGTACAGTATACTATATCACAAAGAATTCTTGGGGTACAGAACGCAATACTTTCGGTGGCTATTTGAATATGTCTGAAAGTTACGTTCGTGCTAAGACTATCTATGTTTTGATTCATAAGGATGGTATTCCAAAGGATATGAAGAAAAAATTGGGTATCTAATATTTTTAATCAATAATCAAGGAAAGTTCCGCAAGTAGTATACTTGTGGAACTTTTTTTATGCTTTTACTTCAATTTTTGCCATTAAAATGCAAGAATATTTAATAATTGTTCTATTTTTGCGACCTAAATTTTGTGAAAAGACAAAGAATGAAGAAGAATCTGAAAAAGTGGGTATTGTTGTTGATGACAGCAATCGCCCTTCCTGCTACCTCAATGGCACAGGATAAAGTAGAGTTAGGTGCAAATATCGACGTGGTAAGTTCATACCTTTGGCGTGGTCAGAAACTTGGTAATGCTAGTTTACAAACCAACGTTTCTGTGGCTTACAAGGGTTTTTCATTCAGTGCATGGTCAACTTTGGCTTTTGATGGCGAAGACGGTGATGAAATCGATTTGACATTGGCTTACGAAACAGGCAATTTCAGCGTTTCGCTTACAGATTATTGGTATGCAGAATACGACAATGATCATACCTTGGAAGCACAGTTGGGTTACGATTTCGGAGTCGTGGGTGTAAATTGGTACACTAATGTATATGGCGATGACAAGGAATATGCTTCCTATATCTCATTGACTGCTCCTTTCTCTTTAATCGGTCTCGATTGTGAAGCGGAAGTAGGTGCTACACCATGGGGTACTGACTATTATGGTACAGATAATTTCTCTGTATGCGACCTCAGTCTAGGCGCATCGAAGGAATTGAATATCGGCAAGTCATTCAGCACGACCCTTTATGCTAAGGCTACTTACAATCCTACTATTGAAAAGTTCTACGCAACAGTAGGCATCAGTTTCTAACAATTTAAATTAATAAGTATGAGTCTATTTATGAATATTCTCTGGCTGGTGTTGGGTGGTGTAGTTACTGCCGTAGAATACATTGTAGCCAGTGTAGGTATGATGGTAACTATCATTGGGATACCTTTTGGCATTCAAACCTTGAAAATAGGCCTCCTTGCCCTCTGCCCTTTTGGCAAGCGTATAGAATCTACACCACAATCCGGCGGTTGCTTGAGTATCATCATGAATCTTCTTTGGATAATCTTGGGTGGTATCTGGATTAGTCTTACACACCTTGCGTTTGGCTTATTGCTTTGCATTACCATTATCGGTATTCCTTTCGGAAAGCAACATTTCAAACTTGCAGGTTTAGCCTTAACACCATTTGGCAAGCAGATTGTAGAGAAATAATTTCAAAGCGGTGATATCAAAAAAGATATCACCGCTTTTGTTTTTCTCCATTCTATTCATTAATTTTAGGCATTAAATTAATAACCTTTAATTTCTAAGATTATGAATAAGATTTCACGTCGTAATTTCTTACGCCTTTCTGCATTAGGAACATCTGCTATGATGATTCCATCGGCTGCTAATGCTTTGGAAGCACCTCTCTTTGCTCCTTCAAAGAAGAAAGGAAGTGCCAACGATAAAATCAATCTCGGCTTTATCGGTTTAGGCCAACAAGCCATCCACTTGATGAATGGTTTCATCACTATCCCAGAGGTTCGTATTGTTGCTGGTTGTGATATTTACGACATCAAGCGAGACCGCTTTGAACAACGAGTAAATAAATATTATGCCGATAACAAGATCAAGAACAAATTCACCATGTATGTACGCTATGAAGAGTTGTTGGCACGTCCCGATATCGATGCCGTAGTGATTGCTACACCGGACCATCAGCATGCACTCATGGCTATTGCTGCTTGTAAGGCTAAGAAAGATATTTACTTGGAAAAACCACTTACCTTCACTATCTACGAAGGACAACAATTGGTAAAGGCTGTTCGTGAAAACAATATTATTTTACAAGTAGGTAGCATGCAACGCTCATCGGCTGAGTTCATTCATGCAGCCAACTTGGTTCGTGAAGGTAGATTGGGTAAAGTATCTCTTATCAAAGCATACGTAGGTGATGGTCCGAAACCTTACACTCTCCCGAAGCAAGAAGTACCGGCAGGTTTGGATTGGGACTTATGGTTAGGTCCTCTTGATGAAAAGTTCTACTACAACCATGAACTGAATCCATTGTTGGACGAAAAGGGTCGTGATGAATGTTGGGGTGCATGGCGCTGGTATCAAGGCATGGGTGGTGGCTTCACAACAGACTGGGGAGCACACATGTTTGACATCGCTCAGTGGTGTATCGGTAAGGACGGATCTGGTCCTTCTGAAATCCTACCGCCTTCTTGTAGCCCGTATGATTGCTTGACATTCCGCTATGACAATGGCATCGAAGTGGCACAAATGGAATTTGGTCATGGACAAGCCGTGAAAGTATATGGTGAAAATGGCTGGATTATTGTAGGTCGTGGTAAATTCCTGGCTTCTTCTCCAGAATTTATGCCTAACAAGGTAGACCAACAAGCGGTATATGAAACCAATGTTCCACACTATCAGAACTTCATCGATTGCATCCGTTCACGCCGTGATCCATTGGTACCAGTAGAAACCGGCCACAGTTCTTGCACCATGTGTACATTGGGTAACATCGCTTATGAACTCAATCGACCATTAGAATGGAATCCTATCGTACAGAAGTTCATGAATGATGTAGAAGCAAATTCGAAACTTCATTACGAATATCGTAAACCATACTCATTAGATTGATATACAAAAGGAAAATCGGACAGGTGTTTTACCTGTCCGATTTTTCTTTTATCCTACTGCATTCATTCCATCCAATAAATCCTGATAGGTAGCCACTTGATGATATCTTACATTAGTCGTAGAAATATCATTGAAAAGTTTCTCTGCACAGGCTATCTTCGCTCTTTCAATGGCATTCAGTTCCATGGATGACATCGAACCTTTGGTTTCTGCTATGAAGAAGATATGCTTCACTCCGTCTTTCTTCATGGCTATCGCCCAGTCGGGAGCATAGTTTCCTACCGGTGTCGGTATTTGGAACGAACGAGGTAACTTGGCATACACCACCACTTCACTCGCCTCATCCAATGCTTCGGCAAATTGGCGTTCTCCCTTACTATCGCTGAACACATAGTCCGTTACATGCTTTTTGGCTTCGTAGGCACGGTCAAACTCCATTTTACTCTTTACCGTAAAGATGTCATTTTCATACTTGCCTTCAGTCATATTATAATGGATAGCCTCCACAATCATGGTCGATTTCTGTTCCTTGATGATACTGATTACTTTGCGGATAAATTCTTCCGGATTGTTCTTGAACAGATAAAGCTTGTTTTCCTTGATGCCTTGCAGAATTCGAACTACAGTTTTACGGGTCAAGTTAGCTCCCTTGGCTATATCGCCCACCAAGTCGTACTTAACCGTCGAAGTACAAACATCCGTCAGCAACTTCGATTCCGAACGAGTATTTCCGAAGTCAGTTACTTCCGTTTCATTCTGGATACCTTCCACCATCACATAACGAAGCTGTTTCACTTCCAAGTCTCTGTTCAAGTATAGGATAGCCTTATCAATCAACTCATCACTATCATAGCTCACCGTATAGACATACTGGTGGTTAATCTCGTTCCACAAAGCTTGGAACTCTGCCTTGTCGAAGTTTTGATTGAGCTTGTTCTCCGGTGTAACGGTCTTTTCGGGAACCACCATGTCTTCCAAGACTTTCGGGTCGAAAATGGAATTGATGAGTCGGGTTACCCCTTCTGCTATAGGTTGTAGCTTAGTTGGCAAAGGTGCTACATTGCCGTTTGCCACAGCTTCCCGATAGGCCGGGGTAATGTTCTTGTTCTCATCAATGTAACCGTTATCTTCCAAATAGACAATGATACGACTTGCTTCCGATTCATTAATAGTATGTATCTCTTCTCCGATTTTAAGTTGCTTGCCAGTGAAGTAAGTAACGGTTGCCTTGGCTGTACGTTCACGAAGCACTTCTCTTGTTTCTTTCTGTAGAGCCGTTGTAAAGTCTGCATAGCTTTCATTGGCAATTACGGTCAACTTGTTCACTTCGTGTACATCTTCACCCAACAATTCCGCATCCATACGGGTACCATATTTATCTACACAGATACGAAGTCCTCGTCCCACTTCCTGACGCTTGGCTGTAGTGGAATTACTATGTCGGAGTGTACAGATTTGGAACACGTTCGGATTGTCCCAACCTTCACGTAGCGCCGAGTGCGAGAAGATGAAACGGGTCGGTTCTTCGAAACTCAACAAGCGTTCCTTGTTCTTCAAGATCAATTCGTAGGCCGAAATGTCGTCCGATAAGCCCGACTTCTTCTCTACCTTTCCGTCTATCATCCGTCCGCTCTTCTTGTCTATCGAGAAATAACCCCGATGCACATCCTTCGGAATAAACTTACGCAAGTATTCGTTATAGTCCTCGTCCCAAATATGGAACTCTTCGCTCACCAAACGCGCGTATTCCTCTTCAAACATCTTCTGGAACACCCCTCTCACTTCATTGCCGTCTTCATCATAACTCTTGTACTTGGCTACCTCATCAATGAAGAAGAGCGACAAGCACTTGATACCACGCTTGAACAACTGGCGTTCCTTCTCAAAGTGCGACATAATGGTTTCACGAATCTGCACCCGTTGCATGTTCTGTTCGTTGGTATCGCCTATCACTTCGCCCCTTCTTATGGTCGTACCATTGAGGAAAGTTACATAGCCATTGGCATTGATTTCCGATACCACAAAGTTATCATATTGAGCCAATCCCGATTCCGCACGCAAGTTATCACCCACACCAAAGGTCTTTATCTTACGTACAATACTGCCCGACGCATTCTTTGTCTCTATCTCAATGCGTGCCATAGGTGGATGCTTGGGCGAAAGCACAATGTTATCCAAGTACAGATAGCTGCTTGTCCCTTTCAGGTTCTTCACCTCAAAACCCTTTACATGGATACGTTTCACCAACTTTTGTCGATAGGCATCCAGAGCATCGAGTGCATAGATTGTATCATGCTTGGTCTTGTGGGTAGCCGAGTAGTTTAGCACAAAGAGCGGATTGAACCGCTTGATACCCGCTTGTGTCGCATCCCCTTCCATTTTCTGTGGTTCATCCATAATCACAATCGGATGATTGGCCGAAATGACGTCAATCGGCCTGCGACTTCCAAACTCATCCCGCTTGGAGTAGATGATACGGCTTTCCTTGCTCTTGCCACCTTCTTTCATGGAAGCAGCAAAAGCCTGAGTATTGATAATCATCACACTGAGACCGGAGTCTGCCGAGAAACTATCCAGTTGTTGAAGATTGGCACTGTTGTAGATAAACCAACGGGCTTTCTTTCCGTAGTGCTCCATGAAGTGCTCTTCCAGCATCTTGAAACTCTTGGCCACCCCTTCACGGATAGCGATGCTGGGTACCACGATAATGAACTTGCTCCACCCATACTGCTTATTCAGTTCGAACATCGTCTTGATATAGACGTATGTTTTCCCTGTACCTGTTTCCATTTCGATGTCCAAGTTCACAGCTCCCACTCCTTTGGCAAGTGTAGGCGAAGGAGTAATGTCATAGAGGTTCTGTATGGAATGGATGTTTTGAAGCAATGCTTTTGAATCCAATTCGATACGATGATTGCGATAACCGGTATCATCGTCCTCATACACAATTTGCTGTTGTTGCTTCTTACCCCGGTCAATACGGTATTGAGCCATCGTATGCGAAGGCTGACCGGTAAAAACGGCCACGGTATTCTCTACCGCTTCCGTCTGATATTGTTGGATTTTAAATTTGAACTTCATTTTCGGTGCTAGGATTATATTCCATAACACCATTCACTTATTCATTAAGCAATGCAAGTATCTGTTCCTTCAATAAAGGAATATCTTCTTGCACGGTTTCCCAAACTTTTTCTGGAGAAATGGTATAATATCCATGAACCAAAACATGACGCATCTTTTCTATCACCAACCATGGTACAGACTGATGAGATTGCTTATATTCTTTTGTGAGCATATAAGTTGCTTCACCTACAATCTCAATATTCTTGACAACAGCAAAAAACAGAACTTTACTCTTTACAAAATCGTCGAGACTGATGTCTTTTGTAAACTCTTCCACATTTTCTATGGCAGCTAACATATGCTCCAGCCTACCTCTGTTTTTAATTGCCTCTCTCATAGATCAAGATTTTATCATGGTTTGCAGTTTGTATTGCAAAAGGTAACAAAGTACCTTCTTCCACTAAATCAACTTTTAAATTCAATAATGCTTCAAGTTGACAAATCATATTAGCATACTTAAACAGACTAATCTTGGCACCTTTTTCAAAAGAAACCATGATATCCACATCACTTCCCCTCGTTTCTTCTCCACGAGAATAGGAGCCAAACAACCATGCCTTTGATATGGGTTGCGTAGCTAAAAAGCCTTGAATGGCAGGAATAATGCTGTTTATCGTATTGCTATTCATAACTACAAACTATTTGTTCTACGCAAATATAACAATTTTCTTTTTATAAGTGAATGGTTTTATGGTTATTTCTTTTTCTTTTTATCTCATTTTAAATGATTCTACAAGTCGTATCCGGCGAATAATGACGGAATATCTGCTCGAAGTTATCAATCACATTGTCATTGGCAGCCGAGGCATCACGCATCACGAAATACACGGGTTGTTGCTTGGCTATTTCGATAATGGTCGATTCGTTTACATCACGGTCGAAGCAGGCCACGAGATAACCTTCATCCACGATGTGTACTTGCTTACCGGCTATCTGCTTGGATTCTATTTTGGCTGACAGTTCAATGCCGAGGTCGAGCATCACTTGGAAGAGCAAGTCTTCGTTGCTTCGGTCTGCCTTTACATTTTCATTAAAGAGGGAAGCCATGCTGAACTCTTGCGGAGTGTAATACACCTCTTCCATATTCGAGGAATCAAGTTTTAATACTCTGAATCCTGTATCGAGATTCTGACCTTTCAAACCGGCTTCTTCTTTTACCTTCTTCCCGGCTCTACGGATGCGTTCTTTACCAATTTCGCAGATGTTTTTGTAACCAACTTTGTAGGCTTCGCTCTTTTCATCCGTCTTTTCGGGTAGTTGTACCATGATGAATTTGCGGTTTCCTCCGTCTTCTGCATTTAGTTTCATTACGGCATGAGCGGTTGTTGCTGAACCGGAGAAGAAGTCGAGGATAATGGAATCGTTATTTAAGAAACCAATAATAGCTTTTAATAGAGCTATTGATTTAGGATAATCAAAATATTTATGGTTGTCAAACAGTTTTTGAACTTCAGAATCACCATTTGATATATTAGTTATTACATCTTTAAGCGTAGTTGTATTGAAATCTCTAATACGAGTATAAATCTCATATCCACCTTTTGAAGTAGGTAGAACTATAAGATTATATGACTCACTATCAACTTTATTTCTAGACCAACGCCATGCATGATATTTATGTCTACCATCTCCATTAGTATGTGGCAATAATTCTACGAAACCACTATGTGATTCTCCTATATTACCCGATTTTATTTCCTGTGTTATAGGATTATAAAAAATAGAAAACACAAGATTTGGACGTGTTTCTTCATTGAATTTTCGATTGTGATTATATAACGTATCACCTACAGCAAAAAGGCCATATTGGTCCTCTCGTAAGTCTTTATTAAACCCTTTATAAGAATCAGGCATATTTTCTTTTGCAAAATTTATATCTATATCAAATGTCGATATAGCTGAACAATCTTTAGCATAAACTAATATAGGTTCCCAAGTTTTTGCCGCTCCTTTTCCTGAAATTTGTCGTCCTGTTAAATTATTAATCCAAGCAAATGTATTTATGTAATTTCCTATACCAAATACTTCATCACAAACCTTTTTAAGATTATGTTCTTCATTATCATCAATAGAAATAAATATAACCCCATCCTCCGTCAATAGATCTCTTGCCACCTTCAAACGAGGATAAATCATATTCAACCAATCCGTATGAAAACGACCATTACTTTCTGTATTGCGTTGCATCGGGTCAATGGTTTGATTTCCTTCTTCATCAAAGAGTCCACTTGCTTGTTCGAAGTCTCCTTTACCTTGTGCAAAATCATCATTATACACAAAGTCATTACCCGTATTATAAGGAGGGTCAATATAAATCATCTTCACCTTACCCAAATACGTTTCACGAAGTACTTTAAGTACATCCAAATTATCACCTTCAATATAGAGGTTCTGTGTGTTATCAAAATCTACACTTTCTTCTCTGTATGGTCGAAGTGTCATGGTAGTGGGAGTATTCGCCAAACGAACAGCAGCACGCTTGTCTGGCCAAGTGAATTGGTAACGTTCTTCGCCTTCGCCAATGATTTCATCGCTTAATTCCGCTTGTAACTTTTCGAAATCAATGGCCAGTTCTGGCTTACCGTCTTTGCCTTTTCGTTCCGTTACACAGTTCGGAAATAATTGGGCTATCTTTAGAGTGTTCGAGCCTATCACATCGTGACTCTGCATTTTTAAGGGTTCCATAGTATTATAGTTTCTTTTTAAGATTCTTTATCTGTTCAAAGTATTCACGCTTTCGGCGTGGTTGTTTCTCATTGGCCATTTTGCGCTCCAACATCTTTATCTGTGCAAGAAGTTTGGTTTGCTCTTCATTGGCCTTTATCTGTTCGGTCAGCGTATTTCCTTCTTGTACCTCAATGTGGCCAATTTGCTTCACGATGTTATCCCATACGCTATCCAGGTTTAAGCCTTGAAGAGTTATGAGTGATGAGTTATGAGTTATAAGTTGCCATTCTGACGTGATTAGCTCGGTGTGATATATAGCAAACTGAATTTCGTCCTCATAGTGCAAAGCAAATATCATTTTATGAGGAAGAAGTTTTGTTAGCATGAGTATGTTTTTAGGATCGTACTCTTTGCGTTTTAGCTGTATGCCTAACACATAAAACTCTTTGATTTCCTCACCTTCCGCTAAGGCCGGTACGGTTGCTTTGGATACACCTACCTCAATATCAATGCGTGCAATGTCTGCATCAAAATGCTCACGTTGGGAAGTGGGCATATTGAATTTGGCATAGATTGCTTTCTTGGGCAATTGCTTTTTTATTTCGGTTGTTGATGGTAGGCCGTACATATTGTTGATGTTTTCGAGATTCTTCGCTTCGCTCTGAATGACAATTCCTATTACTTTATCACTAAAAAACATATCAATTCAAAATCATCCAGTCCCTTTATCTCTTCCGTAAAGAGGCTTCCTTGTATCCCACTGAGGAAAGAATCAATATCGCTTTCTTCCTTGACATCGATGATGCTCTTAATGGCTTCTCCCAATAGTTCGGAATACTGCTGCATGTTCTTTCCGTCATTGGTGAGGTCATTGAAGACTTTACAGATATCCATATCAGGAGTACTCTTGCCTTTGCAGAGATAGCGAAGCTTGTCCAATAGTTCTTTGGGCTGAAGGTGATTCACCACTACCTCTCCAGCATCGTCTATATATACAAGGTAGAACGGATGCAAGCGGTTCTTCTTGTCTATGTTGACTCCATTGTTACGGTTCTTCAAGACATAGACTACACCGGCTGGACTATCCTTCTGGGCAGGCACAACGGCATGGAGGCCGAAAGGTGTATGCTCGATGTTGGGATGTTCCTTCAGGTAAGCCAACAAGTCCATGCGGAACTCATTCAAGCCCAAGTCCATGATGCTGACGCCCGTATTCATTTCCTCCATATCCACCACCTCGCTTTGCAAGCGTTTCAGTTGTTCCCGACGATATTCCAAGTCTCCCTTTTCTTCGGGCGAGATAGGGTTGTCATCACCCGTACTGGTCAGTACCGATACCTTCATGCGGGCTTCCACACGACCTTTCAAGTCGATGTAATCGTCCAACGTGACATTTGGCCAATAGTTCACCAACTGAATCACTTGGTTGCGGCTTCCTATACGGTCAATTCTCCCGAAACGCTGAATGATACGAACGGGATTCCAATGGATATCGTAGTTAATCAAGTAGTCGCAATCCTGCAAGTTCTGACCTTCGCTGATGCAATCGGTGGCTATCAACACATCGATTTCTTCGCTGATATGCGGATAAATGGTTGCCTTCTCCTTCGATATCGGAGAGAACAAGGTCAGCACTTTGTTGAAATCCAACTTCTCCCGTTGGGGCAAGCGGACGGTGCTTCGAGCTTCCACATCGCCCGATACCAAAGCAGTGTTCAGACCGTGCTTTTCCTTGATAGGCTGTGCTAAGCAATCATAGAGGTATTCGGCCGTATCGCTGAAGGCTGTAAAAATGATAACCTTCTTGTTGCCTTCGTTTATCGGATTCGCAAACTTATGGCGAAGGTCGGCGATGAGTTGTTGCAACTTACTATCGTGTTGGGGGGTAATGTCCGCCAACATCAGGAGCAACAAGTTCAGGTTTTCCAAGTCTTCCGACAAGTATCTTCGCCAAGCAATGTGATCCAAGTCCTGCAAGGCTATCTTGGTTTTCTTGCCACCGATGAACATGTCGGCTTCCTGGTCATCATTGTCGAGATTCTGCCATATGTCCTCCATCTCGATGTAGGGACATGGCGTGCCGTGTCCGGATGATTCAGCAAACGCAGCACGCTGCGTCCCTACTTGTTCCATCATAGCCATGGTAGAGGATATAAGGTTTTTGATGCGTTCAAGCGTCAATCGGAACGAATTGACTGAACTTTCCAAACGCTTTAACAGGTTAATGCTCATGAGTCGGCGGATACCTTTTTCACGTCCCCTCATAGTCAAGCCCGAATAGCCACCTTCACTATCTATATCCATGTACTTCTCCCGACGGCTTGCCAAGATAAAGTCCGAAGGGGTATAGATAGCCAAGTTGAGCTTGCTGACAATTTCGTAAATCTCGTTGTAATTAATAGCCGTATTGAGGTCGGTCAAATCGGGACGACGGAGCAATGGCGTAAGTCGGGTCGGGAATTGGCCGATGTCTGCCGTATCATAATATTGCTCGATGTGCTTCCGGCTTCGGGCAATGGTCACGCTATCCAGCACCTCGAAGAAATCGAAACTCAAGCGGTTGAGCAACTCCTTGGTGGTGCGTTCCTCGGCCGGTAACTTCGACCAGAGATTATACTCTTTCTGTGCCTGACGGAAGATGTCATCGATGCCCGAAGTGGTATCGAGCAATTCATCTATTTTTTCGCTATTGCCTTCGTAAGCCAACTGGATTTGGTTCTTCAAGTCATTAAAACGGTTGTTCACCGGAGTAGCCGAAAGCATCAGTACCTTGGTCTTTACCCCTTTCTTGATGACCTTGTTCATCAGTTGGAGGTATCGGTTTTCCCTTGGATTCTCATCATTCTCGTCGGTCGTCACCTTGCCTCCGTTTCGGAAATTGTGGCTTTCGTCTATCACCACCAAATCGTAGTTTCCCCAATTGATGTACGAAAGGTCTTGACCGTTGGTCTTACCTCCGGTACGTGACAAGTCGCTATGGAAAAACACATCGTAACGCAAACGGTCCTTGGCTATCGGGTTGTTCAGGTAATTACTCTTGTAAGTAATCCAGTTGTCGTTGAGCTTCTTGGGACAAAGCACCAGCACCGACTTGTTGCGGTTCTCGTAATACTTGATGACAGACAGTGCCGTGAAGGTCTTACCCAAACCCACACTATCCGCCAAGATACAACCGTTGTACTTCTCCAACTTGTTGATAATGGCCAAACAAGCATCCTTCTGGAAATTATAGAGTTTGTTCCATATCTGGCTTTCCTTGAAACCTGTAGCTTCATTAGGCAAGTCGTCTTCGGAAAGGTCGTCCAAGAACTCACGGAAGATATTATAGATGGTAACGAAGTAGAGAAAGTCAGGTGCATTCTCCTTGTAAGCATTCGTAATGTTGTCCAACACCTTGTCGGTCACGACTTGCATCTTCGATGCATCGTTCCACACCTGGTCGAACAAAGCAAGGTAAGATTGCGAGAAAGGAGCCTCGAACTTATTGATCATCGTATAGGCATTGTTGCCACGCTCACATCCTAAATCGACGGTCGTAAATCCGTTGATAGGTGCATAAACCTTATCGTCCAAAGTAGCGAATCCCGGCATATTCTCTCCGGTACGATTGGACTTGAAGCACGCTTTCTTCCGAATCCACTCGGCACACTCCTTGGCAATGGCCTTTTGCGAAAGCTCGTTGCGGAGTTTGATTTCGAATTCAGACCCATAAAGACTCCGTTCCCGATTCAGTCGGGGAATATAGAACTCCCGTTTCTGCTTGTTGGCTTTCTCGGTGACGAAGGTAGGAGAAGTGAAGATGAAACGAAGCTCCTGAATGTTCTTGAGTTGAGATTTCAATTCTTCAAACGCATAGATAGAGAAACACGAAGCTGCAATGGAGAGCTTGCTCCCCTTGCCAATTTCCTTGATGAAATCGTCCTTCAAGGTCCGGTTGATGTTGTCTATCAGCTCCATACGCTACATGTAAGGTTATACAAAGAAAGCGTGTGACGTGTGCTTATCCTTGTCTGCTATTGGCGGGTCTGGACTCCCGGTTAACAAGACTAGATAAGACAACACGCCCCACGCCTATAGCGTATGGGTACAACATGGGTTGTACACATATATAAACTACAAGCGGGAGCCGTTTGTTGCCTATCACCCTGTTAACATGAAAATTGTCCAGATTTCCAATAGCGGGTAATATCGCTTAAACGCTTCCGTTTTATTTTCTCAAAAAGTTGTCCCACTGTCCCTCGTTAGGGCTACTTGTATGAGACATTGACAAAGATAGGAGATTTTTTTGAATGTTGTATGGGGTAGGGAGAAAAAAAGCGTATCGTGGTTGTTTTCCATGGTATTTACTAAAACTACCTACACATCCAGCACCAAGCACCCAAACAATTGAATATAAATGCAAAACAGGTGTTGGATAATCCTACATCCTAAATTTTCTTTATACACCACCGTGTTTTTTAAAAACGCGGTCATGTTTTGTCCTAAAGACGACCGTCTTTAAAAAAAAGATGACCATCTTTTTTTACGAACAAACTAACGCATATCTATACGATTCCAAAGTATAAAAATGCACCAACAGATTGATGCAGCAGTTGGTGTACGAAAAATAGGTGCGATGTAGGTACATCCTACACCATTAATGTCAATAAATCAACAACATAAGTCCATGATGTAGGATATGTAGGTAGTATCAAAAAAAAAGAGTGGGAAACACTCCCACTCCTTCAAAATACTCAAAATAGTATCTTATTTCTTTCCGTTCTTCAAGAATTCAATGCTCATGCCTGCACATTCCATAGGAGTCTTGCCCATGCTTGGTTGGTCTTGTTCTACGATGAGCCACTTGCTACCTGCCTTCTTTGAAGCTTCGATAATAGCCGGAATATCCTGAACACCATAACCCAACGGACGGAATTCGAATGCAGTGTTTTCCTTCTTTTCACCCTCATTCAAACCGATGAGTGCGTATGGATCTTCCTTCTGTTCACCACTTGCATAGTAGTCCTTTAGGTGAACCACTGGAGAACGACCTTCATACTTCTGCAAGTAAGCAACTGGATCCTGACCAGCATACTTCACCCAGCATTGGTCAAGTTCAGTCTGCAACAAATCAGCAGGAACATTAGCATAGAGATAATCCAAACCGAATTCACCAGTTTCAGTTTTAGCAAATTCGAAGTCGTGGTTGTGATAGAGTAATACCAGACCTGCTTCCTTACACTTCTGACCGATCGCGCGGATTTCTTCCACCATTTGCTTGAAGAGTTCACCACCCGGACGACGTTCTTCGGTTACATAAGGAACTACGATGTATTCACAACCGATAGCCTTATAGTCAGCAATCACCTTATCTACATCGGCCAACATATCTGCCAAAGGTACATGAGCAGAAATAGGATTCAAACCGATTTCGGCACACATAGCCTTTACCTGTTCAGGAGTGTTGTCAAACAAACCGGCAAACTCCACACCGTCATAACCCAATTCCTTCACCTTTTGCAAAGTACCCTTGAAATCCTTGGCCATATCGTCACGAACTGTATAGAGCTGCAAACCTTCCGGCAAACCGATTTCTGTACCTTCATTTTGTTGGGTCTCTGCCTTCTTAGCACCGCCGCCACAAGATGCAAACATCATCATTGTAACGACAAACATCATTAAAATAGATAATTTTTTCATACAACTATTGATTTAATAGAATATGCGGTCCGCCTGCAAAAAGCAAACGAACCGCAATCTTATTTCAAAAGAAAATTATTCTTCCTTCTTAGTTTTCTTAGCACAAGCCTTCTTCGCAGGTTTTTCCTTTGGTTCGAGCTTTGCCAACTTCTTCTGAGCCTTTTCCAATTCCTTAGTCAACGCAGCGATTTCTTCACCCTGGTTCTTGATAGTAGTCAAGAGGTTGTTCAATTCTTCGTTGTCCATATCTTCTGGATACAATGAATCTACGCGAGAGTTGAAGTCACCAACGATGTTCATGAAGTTAGTGAAGGCATCGAATGGAGAGTCATAGATACCACGTTCGATGTGCATACCTGTGTGCTTAGTAGTCATGAAGCGGAAGTTGTTACTTGCCTGCAAGTAATCCCAGTCCTGCTTGATACGACGGTCTTGGCAGAGGTGTACACGTTCAGCCAAGCTATAAAGCTTGTTGAATGCTTCGCGTTGCAATGTGTTACCCAAGAAGCTAGATACGTCTCTTTCTTCGTCTGTCCATGACATTGGATAAGGAACGTCAACAGCGTCAACAGATTTCAACTTAGTGATGATTTCTGTCGGAGTTGAGAATGTGATACCCTTTTCCTTAGCGCAAACTGGCAATGCCTTCAAGAATTCAAGAATGTTAGAAGACAACGGTTGAGCCACACCAAGAGCAGACAATTCCATGAAGATATTGATTACTTGTTCTTCTTCTGGCATATCAGCAATCCAACCGATGTACTTGTCAGCGAACAAAGGATATTCATTCCATTCAGAGTTGTTGAAACGCAAGCTGATGTCATCAGACAACTTGAAGTCACGCAACAACACCTTCAAGTTAGGATTGTATGCACAGTGGTACAAGTAGTGAGCGCTCTTCCAACCCAAAACGTGCTTAGCACCTTCTGTCAAGATACCCTTGAAGCCCATGTCACCGATGATAGCACCGATTTCATTTGAGTAGATCAAAGAAGAGTTACGGAATACCTTAGGTTCCTTACCGAACATTTGCTTAACCTTGATGCGCATGCGTTCTACTTCTTCGCGGAAGCATTCTTCGTTGATCAAAGAAGAAAGACCGTGTGAGTAAGGTTCGCACAAGAATTCAACACAACCAGTTTCGTTCAATTCGTGCAACAATTCGATTACTCTTGGAGCATATGTTTCCAACTGTTCCAAAGCAACACCGGATACAGACAAAGCAACCTTGAATGCACCATTGTTAGCCTTAGCCATTTCAATCAAAGTACCCAATGCAGGGATGTATGAACGTTCTGCAACGTCGTTGATAGTACGTTCATTTTCATAGTCGTCGTAGTAGTAGTGGTCACGACCGATATCGAAGCAACGATAGCGCTTCAAATTGATAATATTGTGAATCTCAAAATAAAGACAGATTGTTTTCATATCTATATTATTTTATTTATTGGTTGTTTCTAATTAATTCATCATAGATAGCACGGTGTTTCAAGCCTACCTTTTCCCAAGTGATACCGTCTACTTCCTTCTTACCTTCTTCTTGCAAGTACTTGAACAAACCTTCGTTTGTACAGATAGAGTAGATAGCATCAGCCATAGCGTTGATATCCCAGTAATCCACCTTGATTACGTTTTCAAGGATTTCACCGCAACCAGACTGCTTGGAAATGATTGACGGAGTACCACACTGCATAGCTTCCAATGGAGCGATACCGAACGGTTCAGATACAGAAGGCATTACGAATACATCTGAATTCTTGTATGCTTCGTATACTTGCTTACCGCGTTGGAATCCAGGGAAGTGGAACTTATCAGCGATACCACGTTCTGCAGCCAAGTACACCATTGCTTCGTACATATCACCAGAACCAGCGAATACGAAACGGATGTTCTTAGTACGCTTCAATACGAGGGCTGCTGCTTCAACGAAGTATTCAGGACCCTTCTGCATAGTGATACGACCCAAGAATGTAACCACCTTTTCCTTCGGATGTTCTACGCGTGGGATTGCATCCAATTCAGGAGACAATGGATATACAGCATTGTGCATAGCCACACACTTGCGTGGATCCTGGTGATAGTGATTGATAACTGTCTGACGTGTCAACTCAGATACACACATGATACAGTCTGCATGGTCCATACCGTTCTTTTCGATAGAATAAACGGTTGGGTTCACTTGACCACGTGAACGGTCAAAGTCTGTAGCGTGTACGTGGATACACAATGGTTTACCACTTACCATCTTAGCATGTACACCTGCTGGATATGTCAACCAGTCGTGAGCGTGAATGATATCGAATTCACGAGTACGTGCAACTACACCTGCAATGATAGAGTAGTTATTGATTTCTTCGTGAAGATTCTTCGGATAACCACCTGCAAATTCCATACAACCCAAGTCATTGACATTCATGTATGAGAAGTCTGCATAGATATGATCACGGAGTGAATAATATTCTTCAGGACTTGTATAGTTAGGCAAGCGTGACTTCAAGTATTCATGATCCACATCGCGCCATACGATAGGCACTTGGTTCATACCTAAGATATGCAAGAACTTTTCTTCTTCACCTGTGGGCTTCGGCAAACAGAATGTGGTTTCAACATCCCCCTGAAGGCTCAAACCTTTCGTAATACCGTAAGAAGCTACCGCAAGACCACCTAAAATTTTGGGAGGAAATTCCCATCCAAACATTAATACTTTCATATAGGCTCCTCCTATTAATAGTTATACTTACTTAACAAATTCAATGTGCGCAAGATTTCGGCAACGTTCATCGCAAACGAAACAGCACCACGTCCCTTGAACGGTGGGTTACCGTCGAATACTTCAGGGATTGAACCGATACAGTGCGAAGTCATTTCATCTTCGAAACCAATCATGTGGCGTTCGATGAAGCCGAGAGCACTCATCTTATAAATCTTAAGATATGCTTCGAAATAGAAACCAGCCAACCATGGCCATGCTGTACCTTGGTGGTATGCATAGTCGCGCTGAGTCTGAGGACCTACATAGTTAGGATTGTAACCACCGCTCTTCGGGCTCAATGAACGGAGACCCTTCGGAGTCAACAATTCCTTAGAACAGATATCTACGATACCCTTCTTCTGACGAGTATTCAATGGAGAATAATCGAATGCAGCAGTAAAGATCATGTTAGGACGAACACTCCAGTCCATCATGTGACCATCTACATAGTCCAACAAGTAACCATGTTCATTCAAGAATGTATCGATGAATGAAACACCTGTCTTTTCAGCCAATTCCTTATATTCTTCCTTACCCAACAAATCAGCAACGAAGCAAAGGGCATTGTACCACAATGCATTGATTTCTACTACATAACCAGTACGTGGGATAACCGGACGACCGTTTGCTGTAGAGTTCATCCATGTCACTGCTTTGTCATGACCGTTAGTGTACAATAAGCCATTGCCATGCAAGAACAAGTTAGGATGATTTTCGTTGCGGAGATATTCCATGATTTCTGCCAACAATGCACCATACTTTTCGATACATTCTTCCTTAGAAACCATCTTAGCATATTGCTGGATACACCATACAGCCCACAAGAGAACGTCTGGGTGTTCCATTTCATATACCTTCAAGTTGTCAGGTTCGTCGTTGATGAAATTACGGATAGCCTTGCTGGCAGTAGTCATCATTTCTTCATACTTCGCCTTTTCGTCGATAGCGAGAGTCAAACCTGGAAGAGAGATGAACATATCGCGTGCACGACACTTGAACCAAGGATAACCAGCCAAGATGTAAGCTTCACCTTCCGAGCGGTTAGTAAACTGGTGAGCAGCATTGATCAAGCAGTGCTTGAAGTTGTCACGTGGAGTACGTTCATCCATTTCAGCTTCGAAAGTATCCTTCAAGCCCTTTGTCTTCACTTCCTTAGTACCGGCTGCGAATACGATGCTTTCGCCCTTCTTGATTTCCATTTCGAAGTAACCTGGAACATAGAGGTCTTCATTGAAGTCATAACCACGTTCTTGTTCCTTTGGATATTCCATACCGCGATACCAATCAGGTTGGAATACGAAGTTGTTCTTCTTGCTGAACTGCATGAAAAGATCTGGATAACCAGCATACATACAAGTCTTGATACCGTTGTCTACTGCGCTATATTCGCGGCTAGCAGTCGGGTTTTCGTGAGTGTACTGACGTACGCTACGGAATGCCAAGAACGGACGGAAACGCAATGTAGTGGCTGAGTGAGCATCCACCAATGTATAACGGATAAGAATGCGGTTTTCGTAGTGTTCGAAGAGAGTTTCCTTCTTCAAGATAACACCACCTACACGATACAATGTAGTAGGTACTTTTTCACATTCATATTCACGGATGTACTTGTGACCTCTAGGAGAGAAGTTGTCGCCCTGATACTTATGAAGGCCCAAGTTGAATTCTGCACCATGCTGTATCACTGTTGCGTCGAGAGAAGAAAGCAATACGTGGTTTTCATCGTCTAGTTCCGGAATTGGAACAACGAGCAAACCATGATATTTTCTTGTATTACAATCAACAATGGTAGTACAATGGTAGGCTCCTGAACGGTTCGTGCGAAGAACTTCTCTTGGAAGAGTTTCTTCGAGATTCGTCATGAGAGTCTTGTCAAATCGTAAGTAACTCATAGTTGTTATATTAAGGTTATTAAAAAATTTCAATTTCGGCACATTTATATATGAGCCGCTCAAAATTAGTTATTTTATATGGAATGAAAAACTAAATGCGAAAATATTTTAATAAAAATAGATTTTTTTCTTAAAACCGACAGTATTTTAGATGAAATCCGAAGTTATTCTAGCGAAAACATCATCGAATTCAATCATTAAACAATTCGAATGTGAATTTAAAGCCCACTGTATCGAATTTTCCATTAATAAGATTTACAAATCCTCCTACATCAAACACATGAGTGCCTATACCATATCCCAATTCCACATAAGGTTTCAAGTGTGGCATAAATAACACCCCACCATAAAGTCTTTCTTGTTGCACCATACCTAACCATTTATTAAATGGACGGAGGAGAATGAACGGCGATTCGTATGTTAGATTACTACGGACATAATTGCGGGATGAGTTGAACCATTGCCTGTCCAACAAATGGAATGTTCCTCCAATTTCATCGTTCCAACCTTCCGGAATGTTGCTTCGTCTGAAGTTTACAAAATCCACGAAATAAATGTTGTCCACTTTAGTAAACATACCGAATCCGGCACGATAACTCAACGTCCGTATTTGGTTCAACTTTATTTTCTGCTGAACTTCAAATTCCATACGTTCGTGCTCATCATTACTCTTGAATACATTCTTCAATCCTCGTTCATAGTCGAAGATGAAAGTAGGCATACTGGAACCGACATTCATCTTCCGTTTTCCTACCATATAATAATACATGCCAGGTGTCCATTCAATACGCAAACGAGGAGCAAAACTATTGTACTGCGAACGCAAGTCCAGGTTCTGCAACAACCCACCACCGGCTTGTTCGATGAAATCCTTTAGTTGCAAACGGCTATGGTCTGTCAACGAACGCCAATGCATGGATACACCCGCCTTTATGAACAAACCATTTACAGGTTCTATATTATGAAAAATATTTAAATAGACATCCTTGAAATAATCGAGATTCATTTCGTCAAAATCTATCGAATGATCAGGTAGTGAATTCAATTTATCAAGAACTACACTACTGTAAATACGATTCCCATTTCCTGCATTCAATTCAAATGAACCAAGTTTCTGAGGCCAATATTGAAAGTCCAAATCCCCCTTTACATACAGTTCCTTTTTTGTAAAATTATAACCTATTTGTGGAACTATACGAAGCAATCTCTCATTTGGAAACAAACGGTTATACTTGAATCGTTGACGATAGGAAATACCACGGCTGTGGCTGTAATCCAACATCACAGGATTAATCAAAGGTGAACATTTCACACTTCCGAATCCCGCTAAATTTACATTATAACTACTGACAAGCACATCGCCCAATTCTCCCCAAAATTCGGCTGCTTTCTTTTTCTCAGACTCTTTCTCTTCACCGAAAATCCAATTGACCTTTCCCGATCGACCTTGATGAAGCATATACAAAACTTCCTCATCAAACGATAATGGAATCGGACGGAATTTGGCGAACTCTTCCGGGCCACTGATTGCTTGGGTAGTATCATTTGTCAGTTCATAGAATTCGGTCAAATCATGGCTATGCTTCTTTTGCGATTTCCTTCTTTCTCCACCTTTATAAAATAACACATCGTTGTATTTCACCCATGCATCCGCTTTCATTTCCAGATGGTTCCCCATGAACTTGAAATTAATGTCCAAATTCAATCGGACAGGGAGAAATTCCTCGTCGCCCTTCTCGCCCATAATGTTCCTTAACTTGAATTCAATCAAATCGAATTTGCCTTCGAAATAGACTTCACGGATAGTCCATACTTCATCACTCACCCAAATGTAGCCATTCACCAACTGAGTACTCTTGAATTTGGGGATGATACTAATCTTATATTCTTGGAAACCTTGATCCACAACAATGGAATCCAAGAGATAGACGTAGTATTTCGATGCTTTCTCATCCAATGGAGACAACAACTTGTCTGACATAATGGATGAAGAATAGATATTCATATTCAGAAAGTTTGTCAAGTCCGTCAACTCTCCACTATTGCGGGGAAAAGTGGATGACACAGCCTTTACTTTCCGATTATAAATATCGGGTGCCGTATATTGCATTTCGCTCAAGGATTCGATGATGTAATGTCTTACACCTTCCTCCAATCTGAACATAGAAGGTATGTATTTCACCAACTTATTACTCTTGTGTACCAATACTTTACCTTTCAAATACAAATCGGCATTGTATTCATCTACTATCTTGGAATAGAAGGGAGAGAATTGGAAAATGTTCTGAAGAATGGAGTCTGGCACCACCGGCTTATCCGGTAGAGCGACCTTGCTATCTTTTGCCATTATCCCCAAAGGGAACAAGACGCAAATAATTAATATATATACTGCAATTTTTAAAACTCTATACATTCTTCACACATTTCCACTCATCGAATGGCAAATATAAGGAAAAAAATAACTAATTTTGCACGCAACAACCATTTATAATTAGACAATATGTCCAAAATGAGATTTTTTGCTCTTCAGGAATTGGCAAACAGACGCCCTATCCCTGTAGAATATCCGACAGAAAAATTATCTGAATATTACGGTGCACATGTCTTTGACCGTAAAAAAATGCAGGAGTTTCTTCCTAGCGAAGCATACAAAGCCGTTATCAATGCTATCGAGAAAGGTATCCCTTTCAATCGCGAAATGGCCGATATGATCGCCAATGGCATGAAAAGTTGGGCGAAGACATTCAACGTTACCCATTATACACACTGGTTCCAACCTCTTACCGACGGTACAGCCGAAAAGCATGACGGTTTCATCGAATTTGGTGACGAAGGAAATGTCATCGAACGATTCTCTGGAAAGTTGCTTATCCAGCAAGAACCGGATGCATCCAGTTTCCCGAACGGTGGTATCCGAAATACATTCGAAGCACGTGGTTATACTGCATGGGATGTATCATCTCCAGCCTTCATTGTAGACAAGACTTTGTGTATCCCAACAATCTTTATTTCATATACAGGAGAAGCGTTGGACTACAAGACTCCATTGCTGAAGGCATTGGCTGCAGTAGACAAGGCCGCTACCGAAGTTTGTAAAATGTTTGTACCAGATGTAAAGCGTGTTTATGCGAATCTTGGTTGGGAACAGGAATACTTCTTGGTAGATACCGCTTTGTACAATGCCCGTCCAGACCTTTGCATTACCGGACGTACATTAATGGGACATTCCTCTCCTAAGGACCAACAGTTGGACGACCACTATTTCGGTTCCATTCCAACCCGTGTAACCAACTTCATGAAGGAATTGGAAATTGAATGTCACAAGTTGGGTATTCCTGTGAAGACACGTCATAACGAAGCGGCTCCTAACCAATTCGAATTGGCGCCAATCTTCGAAGATGTAAACTTGGCGAACGACCACAACCAGTTGGTTATGGACTTGATGAAGCGTATCGCTACCAAGCATAACTTCACTGTATTGCTCCATGAAAAGCCATTCAAGGGTGTGAACGGCTCTGGTAAGCACAACAACTGGTCTTTGTGTACAGATACGGGCATCAACCTCTTCTCTCCTACCAAAACTGCAGAAGGAAACATGCTCTTCCTTACATTCGTGGTGAATGTACTGATGATGGTTTACAAGAACCAGGACTTGCTCCGTGCTTCTATTGTAAGTGCAGGAAACAGCCACCGTTTGGGAGCAGCCGAAGCACCTCCTGCTATCCTTTCCATTTTCTTGGGTGGACACTTGTCGCACATGCTGGACGAAGTGGCAGAAAGATTGGGAGATGCAAAACTGACTGCAGAAAAGAAAAAAGCCTTACAATTAGGTATCAGCCGTATTCCGGCTATTTTGCTTGACAATACAGATAGAAACCGTACGTCTCCATTTGCGTTTACGGGTAACAGATTCGAATTCCGTGCAGCAGGCTCATCAGCCAATTGTGCTGCATCCATGATTGTCATCAATGCTGCCATGGCTCACCAACTCAATGAGTTCAAAGCACAGATCGATGCACTCGTAAGCGGAGGCATGGAACAGGAAGAAGCTTTGTATAAAGTGTTGAAGGAAACAATCATTGCTTCCAAGAACATCCGATTCGAAGGCGACGGTTATTCAGAAGAATGGAAGGAAGAAGCATTGAAGCGTGGTTTGACCAACATCAGCCATGTACCTGAAGCCATTATGCGATTCAATGCTCCACAATCACGTGAAGTCTTGATTGGCGAAAACATCTTCAATGAAAACGAATTGAATTGTCGTGTGGAAGTGGAATTGGAAAAGTACACCAAGAAGGTTCAGATTGAAAGTAGAATCATTGGTGACTTGGCTATCAACCACATCATTCCTACAGCAATCATTTATCAAAATCGTTTACTTGAAAATTTGCGAGGCTTGAAAGAAATCTTCTCTCCGGAAGAGTTCGAAACCCTCGGTGCCGAACGTAAGGAAGCAGTGAAGGAAATCCAATTCCGCATCCTGGATATCAAGCGACTGGTCAATGAAATGATCGATGCTCGCCGCATTGCCAACAGAAAGGCATCGCAAGAAGAAAAGGCCTACAATTATCAGGAAACGGTTAGTCCATACATGGAAAAGATCAGAGAGCACATCGACGAACTGGAATTGGAAATCGATGATGAGATTTGGCCATTGCCGAAATATCGTGAATTACTATTTACAAAATGATAAAAAAGGGAGAATATTCTCCCTTTTTATTTTATTTTCATGAAATAGTTTCTTTTTAATTATTTTTCTTTCTATCTTTGTGCCAAATAACATGATTTTTCAGCATTATTTAAATGGCAAAGAAAGAATTGACAGAAAGAGAGATAGCAGACTGCATCCCAGACTTGTGGCTGCCACTCACTATTGAACAGAGAAGTTTGTTGGCACAAAACTTCACTGTACAGAAGTTCAAGAAGAACGAAACTATATATTGTGAAGGTGAAACTCCTATGCACTTGATGTGTCTTTTAAGTGGTAAAGTGAAAATCTACAAAGACGGTGTCGGTGGTAGAAGCCAGATTATCCGTGTCATGAAAGACCAGGAATATTTTGCTTACCGTGCTTATTTTGCTGGTGAAGATTTCGTTACTGCTGCTGCTGCGTTCGAGCCATGTACTATCTGTTTGATTCCAATGCCAATCATCATGCAACTGCTGAAAGAGAACAATGAATTGGCCATGTTCTTTATCCGCCAACTTTCCAAGGACTTGGGTGTGGCTGATGAGAGAACTGTCAACCTTACCCAAAAGCATATCCGTGGACGTTTGGCAGAATCATTGCTTTTCTTGAAAGACAGTTATGGTTTGGAAGAAGACCAATACACATTGAGCATCTATCTCTCTCGTGAAGACTTGGCTAATCTTTCCAATATGACCACATCCAATGCTATCCGTACATTGTCAAACTTTGCTGCTGAAAAATTGATTGCAATCGACGGACGCAAGATCAAGATTCTGGAAGAAGACAAACTGAGAAAAATCAGTAGAATAGGATAAAAGAAAAGAGGTGCATTTCAAATTGCACCTCTTTCTTTTTATCTGATTGCTTGTCTGATTCGAACGAGTTTCACGAGCAGTTCTTCCAGCAAGTCCAACTTCAACATGTTGGCACCGTCGCTCTTTGCCACGCTAGGATCTTCATGTGTTTCCATAAACAAACCGTCCACACCTACTGCTACCCCAGCCTTTGCTACTGTTTCAATCAAGGCAGGCATACCACCTGTCACACCACTGGTCTGATTAGGTTGTTGCAAGGAATGGGTTACGTCCAATACTACCGGATGACCGAATGTCTGCATTTCAGGAATGCCACGATAGTCCACCAACAAGTCCTGATAGCCGAAGGTAGTACCGCGTTCTGTCAACATCACTTGTGAGTTTCCTGCTTCTACCACCTTGTCCGCTGCAAACTTCATTGCACCTGGAGACAAGAACTGACCTTTCTTAATGTTTACAATCTTGCCAGTCTTGGCAGCAGCCACCAACAAGTCTGTCTGACGACAAAGGAAGGCTGGAATCTGCAAGATATCCACATACTCAGCCGCCATTTCCGCTTCTTCCGGTCCGTGAATATCTGTTACAACAGGTACATTGAATGTATCGCGTACTTTCTTCAATACCTTCAATGCCTTTTCATCACCGATGCCTGTAAAGGAATCCAGACGCGAACGGTTTGCCTTGCGGTAAGAACCCTTGAATACGTAGGGGATATCCAATTTATCTGTCATCTTGACCACTCGCTCTGCAATACGCATCGCCATATCTTCACCCTCAATCACACAAGGGCCAGCCAACAGAAAGAAATTTTCTGACTTTTTTAATTCTTGTATTGTCATTATTATTTAGGTATAATCAAAGTTAATGCTTCCGGTAAAATACGTACGTCCAACGGACACTCAGCATACAGTTGGCGACCGTCCAAACTGATAGCCGCATTCTGTGCACGTAATATCTTAATTTTACGAGTACGATAAGGCTTCACCACCTTCAGGTTCAGGATTCGTCCATGGACAAGCAGCCAAAGTCCCTTTATCAATTGCAACAATTCCGGACGATAAATGACTGACACATCCAGCCAACCGTTGTAAGGCACAGCACTAGGAGTCAAACCATAACCACGGGCACTACCGATACAAACCGTCATGATATTGTCACGGATATGCTCGCCGTTTACCTTCAGGTGCATACGGTGCAACATTCGTTCGAACAAGAGCAGGAACATGGACGATAGATAAGAAATCCACTGTCTACCCCAGAAACGACGGGTACCGTTCGAAATCCAAACAAAACGGGCACCCAGACCGATGTACATGGCATTGATGAAGTATCGGGTACTGCATACATCCTTATCTGTATAACCCACACGGCCTACATCAATTTTTCTTACCCGGCGCTCGATGATGCAATCAATCGCTGCTTTGTAATCGTCATCATCCAATCCCCAATAAGAAGAAAAATCATTACCGATACCATTAGGGATAATGCCCAATGCAATCTCATCCTTGTTTTCGGCCGAAGAGGTCATGATACCATTGACGGCATCATTGATAGCACCGTCTCCACCTACTACTACAATCGTCCGATAGCCATTGTTGGCCAGCATACGCGCCAAGCGCTCTACCGAACCATAGCCTTCCGATTGCAAATAGTCGAACATGACACCACGACTTTCCATGTAGTCGCGAATCTTGTTCCATTTCTTCTGAGTCTTGCGGCTACCTGCTTTCGGATTATAAATAATCCCCCACCTGTTAGATTCTACTGCCATGACTTAGTTATTTGTGTTTATCAAGTTGGTAATATGTTCTATTTTCTCTTCCATAGGTAATGTTGCATCCAGCCAATGAATGGTGAATCCTCTGCGCTCCATACCCCGGAACCAAGTCATCTGTCTCTTGGCAAACTGATGAATGGCTGTTTCCAGTTGGTGGAACATTTCATCGAATGTCAACTCACCTATAGCGTATTGGGTCAGGAATTTGTATTCCAACCCATAATATATCAAGTTTTCAGGGTCAATACCTTCGGCCAACAATCCTCTCACCTCTTCTACCATACCTTCATCCAAACGCTGCTTGAGGCGACGAGTAATCTTCTCACGACGCAATTCCCTATCTATATCCACCCCGATAATCAAGCTCTTCAATGAAGGGAATTCACGGTATTCGGCAGGTTGCTGCTTGTAGTATTCTTCTATCTCGATAGCACGGATAGCGCGCTTGGCCGTATCCACATCCGTAGAGTTATGAAGTTTCTTGTACCCTTCCAATATGCCTGTCAATTCTTCCAACGACTTTCCTTCCAGTGATGCACGGAGTTCCGGATTTTCCGGTACGGGCAACAATCGATATCCCTTCAACACCGATTCGATGTACATCCCTGTACCACCACAAAGGATAGGAAGTTTGTTCTTCGCAGTGATTTCCTGATAAGCCTTCAAGAAATCCCGTTGGTACTCGAATACATTGTATTTATATCCCGGCTCCACGATGTCAATGAGATGATAAGGCACCTGGCGTCCTTCTACTGTATAGTCCACCAAATCCTTTCCTGTACCCAAGTCCATTCGCCGATACACCTGACGGCTATCACCACTGATGATTTCCGTTCCCAGTCTATCAGCCAATGCTGCAGCTAGTGGAGTTTTACCAGAAGCAGTAGGTCCTAATATGGTTATCAAATCAATTTTCATCGTCTACAAAACATAAATTGCACAAAGATAAGCATTTTGAGTAATATCCAACTATAAATAGCATAAAAAAAGCCGCCCGATATAAATCGGACGGCCCTCGCTTATAAGTTTGTTACGGATTAACCGTTAACCTTCTTCATGTGAGCGATCAAATCCAATACTTTGTTAGAGTAACCGATTTCGTTGTCATACCAAGAAACCACCTTAACAAATGTATCAGTCAAAGCGATACCAGCCTTAGCATCGAAGATAGATGTCAAAGTGCAGCCCAAGAAGTCAGAAGAAACTACTTCGTCTTCAGTGTAACCAAGAACACCCTTCAATTCACCTTCAGAAGCTTCCTTCATTGCTGCACAGATTTCAGCATAAGTAGCAGGCTTAGCCAAGTTAACTGTCAAGTCAACTACAGAAACGTCCAAAGTAGGAACGCGGAATGCCATACCAGTCAACTTACCGTTCAATTCAGGAATAACCTTACCTACAGCCTTAGCAGCACCTGTAGAAGAAGGGATGATGTTACCAGCAGCAGCACGACCACCTCTCCAGTCCTTCATAGATGGACCGTCAACTGTCTTCTGAGTAGCAGTTGTAGAGTGAACTGTAGTCATCAAACCGTCAGTGATACCCCACTTGTCGTTCAATACCTTAGCGATAGGAGCCAAACAGTTAGTAGTACAAGAAGCGTTAGAAACGAACTGTGTACCAGCAACATACTTATCCAAGTTAACGCCGCAAACGAACATCGGAGTAGCATCCTTAGAAGGAGCAGACATTACAACGTACTTAGCACCAGCTTCGATGTGAGCCTGAGCCTTATCTTGAGACAAGAACAAACCAGTTGATTCAACTACGTATTCAGCTTCGATTTCACCCCACTTCAAGTCAGCCGGGTTACGTTCAGCTGTTACACGGATAGCGTTGCCGTTCACGATCAACTTGCTATTTTCTACGTCAGCTTCGATAGTACCTTCGAATTGACCGTGCATTGTATCGTACTTCAACATGTATGCCAAATAATCTACTGGGCACAAGTCGTTGATACCTACAATCTGGATATCGTTACGAGTTTGAGCAGCACGGAACACGAAACGGCCGATACGACCGAAGCCATTAATACCTACTTTAATCATTTTTCTTTAAATTTAAAGGTTTTATAATAAGTTTTTACTCACGTGAAATCGCGTCATTGCATTTTTTTCTGCATCAATTTAACAGATTTCAATGCAAAGATAATAATTTGTTTTTATATCCGTATATATTTCTCCGATTAAATTCCGCTTTTTATCCCGAAAAAAGTGTTTTTTCTTGATTTTTTCCCCTTCCCTATCCCCGAAAATGTATTTAACAAGTTTTGTATGCAGAAAATCGCAAATTCATAAAGCAGTAATCATTTTTTTTGCTAACTTTGTTCCCGATTTTGAAACTATACATTTATAATATATGATGCGTAAGACCAATATCCGTCCTTTCAGAGGCCATAGCACCGCCTGGCTTACAGGTTGCTGCCCTGCCGGTATGAAGGAAGACTTGCGCTTGAACGAATTTTCGGAAGAATAATGCGGCATCCAATACACTTGGAGTGCCGCATCTTTATTATAATGAATAATAACTTTTTAAAGTAAATAGGAATATGAAACAAGACATGATTGTTATTCTGGATTTGGGTAGCCATGAAAATACCGTGGTTGCTAGAGCGATTCGTGCGTTGGGTGTGTATAGCGAAATTTATCCGCATGACATCACCGTTGCAGAGTTGAAGACATTGCCGAACGTGAAAGGTATCATCATCAACGGTGGTCCTAACAATGTGATCGACGGTGTTGCTATCGACGTACTTCCTGAAATTTACGAAGCTGGCTTCCCAGTAATGGCTGCTGGTCATGACAAGGCTCTTTGCGAAGTAAAGCTCGCTCAGTTTGCCAATGACGAAGAAGCTATCAAGGAAGCTGTAAAGGGTTTCGTTTTCGATACATGTAAGGCAGAAGCCAACTGGAACATGAAGAACTTCGTGGCAGACCAGGTAGAATTGATCCGTCAGCAGGTAGGCGACAAGAAGGTGTTGCTCGCTCTTTCTGGTGGTGTGGACAGTTCTGTAGTGGCTGCTCTCCTTTTGAAGGCTATCGGCGAAAACTTGGTATGCGTTCACGTGAACCATGGTTTGATGCGTAAGGGTGAATCTGAAAATGTAGTCGAAGTATTCCGCAACCAGCTTTGCGCTAACTTGGTATACGTTGACGCTACAGACCGTTTCTTGAGCTTGCTCGAAGGTGTAGCAGATCCTGAACAGAAGCGTAAGATTATCGGTACAGAATTTATCCGCGTATTCGAAGAAGAAGCTCGCAAGCTCGATGGTATCGACTTCCTCGGTCAGGGTACTATCTATCCGGACATCGTAGAATCGGGTACTAAGACCGCTAAGATGGTGAAGTCTCACCACAACGTAGGTGGTTTGCCTGAAGACCTCCAATTCGCATTGGTAGAACCATTGAAGCAATTGTTCAAGGACGAAGTTCGTGCATGTGGTGTAGAACTCGGCTTGCCATACGAAATGGTTTATCGTCAACCGTTCCCAGGTCCAGGTTTGGGTGTACGTTGCTTGGGTGCTATCACTCGCGACCGTTTGGAAGCTCTCCGTGAAGCTGACGCTATCCTTCGTGAAGAATTCGCTATCGCAGGTCTTGACAAGAAGGTATGGCAATACTTTACTGTAGTACCTGACTTCAAGAGTGTAGGTGTACGTGACAATGCACGTTCATACGATTGGCCGGTGATCATCCGTGCGGTAAACACTATCGACGCGATGACTGCTACTATCGAGCAAATCGAATGGCCTATCCTTCTCAAGATTACAGACCGTATCTTGAAGGAAGTTCCAAACGTAAACCGTGTTTGCTACGATATGTCTCCGAAGCCGTCGGCTACTATCGAATGGGAATAAAATAAAGCCCTTTTAGAGTATATTTCAATAGCCCTGACCCTACAAAGGTTGGGGCTATTTTTTATATAAAATAAAATGACATTCACAGTTCGTATGTCAATTTTTATTCATATATTTGTAAAGTAACAAAATCACAAGACTATGAAAGGAAAGATGATTTTAGCAATTATCACTGCAATATTAGCACTTGCCTTAACCATTTGGTGCTTTATAGATGGTACATATTATATTGGCATATTCGCTCTTTGCATCTGCATAGCACAAGTTTGCAACTACTTTTTGATTAAAAGGAAGAGATATTGATATGATACCAAAACTCAACACTATCGCACTTGTCTTGAACATCATTACCAGTCACGGTATTCATCCTCCCCCAACATCCACTCGTCCAACTCCCGAGCGTTCTCCGGAAAGGCCAGTTTGTATCCTTGGAAAATGGCTTCCTCGTCCACTTGGTTCATGCGGATGCCGCACTCTATGCACGTCATCGCGGCTATCATTTTACTGAGACGTCCGTAACTGTCCACATTCTCCGGCGGCAGCAAGTTCTCCTTCCCACCGATGCCGCTCAGTCTCATGACGCTATGCACATAAGCCTCGGTATCGTTCTCCTTGGGAGGCGCCCAACGGCCTATGATGTTCCTTACCGTAAATGCCCTGCTTTGCGCGCAGAAGCGGTTGTAGTAACTCTGCAAGGTTTTCCATGCTGCCCGATAGCCGTAGGCCATGGTCTTAAACTGCACGAAACTCTTGTCTTTCTGTTCCTCACACGCACCCTGCCATTGGTCGGCAGAGTGACGGATATTGAGGGGATTGTTATTTCTGATTCCTCTTGGTTGCATGTGTTGATTCATTTTAAATTAATTGACTGACTGACCGACTGACTGATTTTGCGGATGTTTCTTCAAGTACTCCTCCGTTTTCGAGAACAACTGGCGAGCCATGTCATCAGGACGGAGTTCGCCCTTCACTACGATATACCCACGCTTCCGCCAGTTGTCCAGCATCATCTGCGCACTGCCCCGACGGATGCCCTGGCGTTGGCGCATGAGTTGTGCTTCCTCCCGCGTAAACTCCACTGGTAGCAAGTCGAGGAGATTCTTGGGCCCTGTCCTCTTGACTGTCGATTCCGATACCTCCTGATCCTCGATAGCATAGCCGAAGAAACGCATCTTGCACCACATGTCATACCGCAGCGACCAACGGACAAACTCCTCCATGGTTTTGTCCCAAACACCGCCGTGTGCCACGAAAAGCACCATGGCCTTGAGATACGCAATCACATTGGCACGGAACGAGAGATTCTCATACACACGGCTTTCGGACAGACGGGCAAATTCGGCATTCTCCTCCTTCAGTTTCTTGGCGAGCAATTGTGCACCACGGCACTCCACCAGTCCGCGCGCCTTGTTCAGCCGTTCGATGTACGGACGAAGTTCCTCGTCGAAGGCAGCATCGTACGTACCATAAATCGGCATATCCGCCCCAATAGGCTGCTCCGGTATGGTACAGAAGTTGATACGGCTGACGGGGCCGTCCGTGAGCACACTACGGAAATACGCTTGTCCCTTATGAATGGTGGTCGATGCATTCCAGTTGAAGCGGATGCACACACGCTCACTCACGCTCCCCGTACCCACACGCGTCTGACCGTAAACATTCCCCGGGTCGAATGCGAGGCACATGATTTGGAAGTGCGCCTTGCTCCGTGCCGATGTCTTGAGCGAATCGAATTGGTCTATTTCGTTCATCTTCGTGTAAAGAAATCTTTCTTCGGCATCGGCCAATCGCTGTACGAACGCGGCGTTAGTCATGTCCGGATCAATCTCTTGAATAACCAAACCTTCGGGACGCTGGCGCTTGTCCTTGTTCGCCCCCTTGCTCTGCATCTCCTTCTTCCATTCCTTTTCGCGCTGGAGATTGTCACGGTCCCGTTGGCGGATGTCCTTCAGGATATGGTTGATCGGTTCGCTGATGCAGTTCTTCCCCGCACCCGTACCCGCCATGAGGCAGCACATCAGGGTGGCTTCATGCTCTACATTATCTATATAGCGGAAGTACGTTTTCCATAGATGTGCGCCCAGCGCCGGGAAGACTGCATGCGCTACCGCCGGTTGATAAATCTTCGGCGTGCGGCTCACCAGCAGTTTGATGAGCGGCGGCAAGCGGTTAGGCATCTTCGGGGGTGCTATTAGTTCAGAGTTCTGAGTCATAAGTTCCTCTTCTTTACGTTCTTTGCAGATGGCGAGAGTACGCTTCATGATGCGCGGCATCTTCTTCGTCTGGTTGCGGTTGCACGCACTGCGGATGCTTGCCAACCATTTGTCCCTTGCTTCGCCGTAGGTAGGCAGGATTTGGGATATCCATGTGGCATCATCGTTGCATACATAGCGGAGGTGGCAGGCCATGGAGAAGATGAAGTTGTTTCGTGAGCCGTGTTCGGGTTCTCCGCCCATTTGTTCTTCCAAGACTTCTACTATCGATTCATAGGGGATGTCTTCGAAAGTATCAGGATAACTCCCCTCTTGAGAGGGGGTTGGGGGTGTGTGATATCCGTCCACTTCATCCACCTTGTTGCTCGCGTGAGTGTATTCTAACACACCCCCTTCCCCCTCTCTAGAGGGGAGATTCTCTGCGAACAATCCTTCTTCATTCAAATACAAAACGTATTCCCTCGGCACCACAAACGAACACCGAGCATAATCCTTCACACAAGCATCGTACTTATCGTCGCCCAATTGCGAAGACATCCACGCTTGCGCTTGCGCCAATGACATACCACTAGGCATCACAAACACCAGTCGCAAACCTTCCAGACTTGGCGAGATGTGCGCCAGGACGATACCCAGTTCCTTGGAGCGTTCCTTGATTGAATTCCACTTGGCCCGTGGATTCTCTATGTGGTCTAGGTCGTAGATGCTTAAACCGCTAGGCAACGCATCATCGTTCTTGCGACGACCGTTCTTGAAGGTGGCATGAAACGTAAGGATAGGCAGTTTCTTCTTCAAGTTCGCCTTGATAGTTTCGTACTCCTCTTTGGTGATTTCACCCCGACGGCACTTTTCGAGCGCGTCTTCTATATCAGAGCAAGTTCTCGCTACATGAGTAGAATCGAGTGCCTGGTTGAGGAGGTCGGGCGTACATACCCGAACCTCGCTTCTTATATCTTTTGCTATTCCAAACATATTTTTTGATTATTATTGAATAATTATTTTTATCTTTGCCGCATAACCAACTAAAACGATGAATTATGACAACTGCACAATTGAATGCTGAAATCATGCAGAACCTCAGCGTCCTGGCTGATAGCGAGGACATGATGACCCGCGTAGCGAAGTATCTCCGCAAACTCGTAAAAGAGAAGAAAGCCGACCCTACACTGATGAGCAAGGAGGAATTCTTTGCGAAACTGGATAAGGCGGAAGAAAGTATCGAACAAGGTAAAGGAAAAACATTTACTCAACCAAGTGAAATGAATGCTTGGCTTAACTCCCTATGACCATGTACAAAATCACTTTCTCTCCCGAGGCCGAAACTGACCTTGTCAAACTGAAACGGAGCGAACCTGCCTGTTTCAAGAAGGCTGTCAAACTGCTGAACGAGCTTGTAGAACATCCCAAGACGGGAACCGGACATCCTGAACCTTTGAAAGGCAAACCCGAAAACCGTTGGAGCCGACAGATATCCAAAAAGCATCGGCTTGTTTACCGTATTTTCGAGACTGAAGTCTATGTGGATGTCCTCTCCGCCTATGGCCACTACGAGGATAAATGAAATCAATTCAACTCTATCAAAGGCAGTACCCCTGCCTTTTTTAATTCCTCATACAGAAACAAGCGGCCGCTCTGCGTCCAACGGGTATGCAGTTTCACCTGCACTTCGCCGTTCTCTCTCACAAAGTAGGACGAGAAACTTTGCACATACCCCTTATCCAAATAAGGAATGTAGAGAATCCACTGTCCGCCCACCTTGTGCTGAATGTGCAACTTGAAGAGCAACTGGTTCATCCGTACCGGACTCATACCGTAGTCCTGGGCAATCTGTGTGACTGTGACGGTCTGCGTGCTGCTTAGGATGATGCGGGCATAGTCGGTCAGCGGTTTCTGTTGTGCGGTGATTTCTTCGAGCAAGGTGTTTTTGCTTTCCAGCACTCTGTTCTGCTGTTGGAGTTCCTTGGCCTTCGATTCAAGTTCGTATCGTCCGTTCTTGCGGATAGCTGGAAGGACTTCGCTGGTGACCCAACGTTTGAATCTTCGTGCGCTATCGAGTTTCGATGAGAGGATGAGCGAGTAGAGTCCGGATTCGTTGATGACAGTCATATTGTATTGTTGACCTCCCGTCACGAATCGTGACGCCTGCTTGTCTTCCTCATCTACGTGTTTTCTCAATGCTTCTCGGCTATTGCCGTATCCCAAAGCCGAAGCCACATCCTTACCCACGAAAAAAGTTTCACCCTCTACTGTACAAGTACGGATCTGTCCGAACTCCTTGCTTCTAAAAACTAAATTCTTCATATTTCCTTTTCTATTAATGATGATTAAAAAGGAAGATTCGCTGCGCGCAAAAACGAAAACTCCCGCAACCAGTTTGTTAGTGATTACGGGAGCAAAGGTATAGTACCGGAAAATGCTTTTTCCTAAACTATATATAGACTACATTATATACTATAGATTCTCCACTGAAAACTATAGAAAAAAATAACGGAGAAACTTCACAGCCTCTCCGTTTTATATACAATACAACTAAACGAGCACTCTACCATGAGAGTACTATGCAAAGTTAAATATTTTCTTCATCACATCAAGCATTTCTTCGAATATTTTCAAATGCTTATTCATGGAAGTACTATCTGCCAAAGAACTTGACAAATCATTATGATAGTTGGAGAAATCCACGTTCATGGCATGACCCAGTACGACGAACACATCCTTTTTATTGGACTTCCGTCCGTTTTCATCGACGAAGAACCCCAGTTCTATAATGGAGTTGATGACACGGATCATGTCCAATCGCCTGCCTCGTTCCTTGCTGAGGAAGATTTTGGGTAGTTTGAGAGGGATTTCAGGAGGAATCAGTTGGTTATGCTGTCCTATTTCCACTTTGGTGCCGTCCGGCAACGTAATCAGAAGACGTTCATTGTTCGACATGATTCTTTCCCTCCTTCGTTTAGTGATGCTGTATTCATTCCGTTTTGTTCTCTTTTCGTTTTCAGTTGGTTATAACGGAGAATGGCCAACTGCTCGTTAGTTTGATAGTTTTTCATAATTGTAAGATAAATTTATTAAACAATAGTGTACGAAAATTCCCTTCCCAATGGTACATGCATGAACCATAGAAGTTACATAATTGTTAGAAAACTAAAACGGAAGGCAGATAATGGAAGAACAACTAACACCGGAGACCCTGCGATGGTCATTGAGAAAATTGTAAAACCATCACTGCCTCCGTGTAGTTTGAACTACATGGAAGTGTAATGGCGTCACAAATCTTTCTCAATTCTATGAAAATTCGCAGTTTTCCAGTGTAAAGATTTATACCGCTAAAATACACAACGCTATGTGTCCATATGTCTTACTTCTACCCGATACGTTTCCGCATCAGAAAGATAGATTTTTCATACTTCAATGCAAAATTAGTGAAAGTTTCCGAAAAAGCAAATGGTTTGCATGAAAAAAGCCACTGCAACCTCTGTAGAGGTGCAATGGCTGAGCATGTCTTCCCTGATTTTTTTATTGCAAGATTTAACATAAAGACTTGCTGTTGTTTATAATATTTTATCTAAAGTAGTTTTATGTTTTCCGTACATTAGCGGAAATCCATCGTGTCCTAAATGTACCAATCCCTTAGCATATTCACCTGTTTCGGCTACTTTTTCCATATAACTTTTACGGAAATCGTTAAAAAGTTCGAATCCTTTTACTTGTTCATCGAATAGCATATCTTTGGAAACAAATGTTTTCCATTGAATATATCGATGAGGGTTACACTGGTTGCTTAAAAAAATGCCGTCATTGATAAAAGCGATATAGCATTTATGCTTTTCATCATATGCTATATATAGGGGCATATTGCGTACCATCATGTCCACCATAAAATTTTCCACTACTTGTTCCTCCTCTCCATTTGCTTGTAAAAAACGTTCTTTATAACGATTTATCAGATGAGGTGTAAAATCAAAGACACTTACGTCCATTGTCCAATTATCCATAATTTTAGGATAAAGGAATCCTATACCATGCGATGTACGGTATTTCAATAATGGAATGAATCCAGGGCTCTTAGTTTTTGTTTTTTTACGAGCATACAATGTCATACTCCAACGGTTATTTCGTGCAGTCTTAATTGAACAAGTTATTGCTAGAGGAAATTTTTTGGCTATTGTAAATGTACGGCGATAACGTTCTATCAATTTGATCAATCGTTCATCATATAATTCACGGAAATCAGTTAGCGCTTCCTGTAAACGCTCGTCTTGTGACATAGTTTGGTATATTAGCATAATTTTTAATCGGCTAAAACCAACAAATACTCCCAAATAGTTGTATTCATTTAGTTGTTTAACAAATTAGTTATTTACTCTCGTTTGCAAAATAATATTATAGATTTTAATTTTGCAATAATTGATGCAACACTTTTCTATTAATATAAATTAAAAAGGTAAATCATACCCCAAAAACTCTTCTTCCAAAGCAAATATTGTAGACGATTCCTTGTCGAGCAAAGCAATGTCCTTCACTTTCTTTCGATAAGATGAAAAAGTACGTATATCCTCTATTTCGAGTTTTCTCTTCCTGCTGATTTCAAGGTACATTTCCTCCTTGTCAATTCCAAGAAATCGACGACCTAGCAGATTAGCTGCTATCCCCGTGGTACTGCTTCCCGTGAACGGGTCGAGAATCCAAGCTCCTGGTTGTGTAGATGCCAAGATGATACGGGAAAGCACAGACAAAGGTTTCTGTGTGGGATGCTTGCCGCATTTCTTTTCCCACGGAGCAATAGCAGGCAAACGCCATACATCGGTCATCTGCTTGTTTTCGTTCACTTGCTTCATCAAGGCATAGTTGTAGTAATGAGGAACTTTTTCGCTCTTGCGTGCCCAAATAATAAACTCGGTAGAGTATGTAAAATAACGGCACGAGATATTAGGTGGTGGATTGGTCTTTGCCCATGTAATGACATTCAGAATCTTGAATCCCAATTCGGTTAAAGCATTGGCCACGGAAAAGATATTATGGTACGTTCCGCTAATCCAAATGGTTCCGTTGTCCTTCAACTTGTTCCGACAAAGCGAAATCCATTTCCGATTAAAGGAATCTATATGTTCGGGCGTACCACCCTTGTCCCAATCTCCTTTGTCTACACAAACCACTCGCCCACTCTGTACACTGATTCCTCCATTGGAGAGAAAATAAGGCGGGTCGGCAAATATCATGTCGAATTTGAAGTCGAAATCGTTCAAAAGTTTGGTGCAATCACCGTGAAGGAGGGTGAATCGTTGGTCGTTTGATTTTAAATATAAAGAATCGGACGTATGGAAATCCACACTCTTAAAGTCAGAATAGTCAAGTACTATATCTTCTTTGGCATACCTACGACGCACCATTTCCTCGGCTATCAGAGCCGAAGTTGCTTCCACTTTTTCAGTGCGTGAAAGTATTTCAGTTATGGTTACTTGATATTCCATTTTGCATTTTTCGATGCGCAAAAGTAGATCAAAAAAATTGCAAAAAGGGGAAAAGATCATTCTTTAAGATTTGTGATCAAAAAAGATCAATTGCTGGGATTATATGCCAATCTTCCGATAACTACCACGTGAAGTGAATTCAACAAATCCTTTATCACGCAAGAATTGTAGTTGTTGGCGAATCTTGGCTTCAATATTATTATTGGTAGGATGTTTTATCTTTAATTCGTTTACAAAATCATACATCTGTTTAAGGGTGAATGTTGAATCAAGACGTTCTACGCAATTCAGCACATCAAATAGCCAACCTCTACTTTCTATCGAATTGGTTTGTAAAGAATAAACCCGATTGTATTCACTACAAACATTCTTAGGGTCTAACGATACACCATTCTTGATGATTGGAATCTTGGCAAATTCGGGAATCTGTTTGAGCAAGATATTACATCCTATCCACCCTGCCCGTCTTGCTCTTTCGGGTAAAGGCTTTCGTTTTTCGATAACTTCAGGAATAAAGAAGCATTTAGGTACGATGATTAAGTTATTCACTTCGTAGGCATCGTAATGCATAAAAAAGAAACTCGGATTGTCAAGTGATGTGATGCGGTCAATCATTGTTCGATATACACCATCATTTACCTTGCTAACATATCTATCGGAATTTTCTTTTTTACTTTTTAACTCATATTGCGACTTACAATTTTCGCATACATAATCTTCAACGGGAGCATTGGGCTCTGCTCTGCGTATGGAAATTTCACCACATACGGGGCAATACATATTTCGAGCAAGCCAGTCTTCGGTCAGTACTCTTGCAATTTGTGAGGCGCTTTTATAGCCTTGTATTAAAGATGTATCGAAACGTAGGTTCATATTAATCTTTTAATATAATTTTTTCAGTATATCGACAATTAGGGAAATTCCCACATGCATAAAATTTTCCATAAGGACCTTGTTTTACAATCAATTCACACTGACATTTAGGACAAGTCCTTTCATTGTTATACATGGATTTCTCATTCTTTTTTATCTCATCTGTAGTACTAGCCTTATTAGGGGTATCTAACTTTATGCAATCATAACATTTATAAGATAAGTCAATTTCTCTGTCATGTGGATAATTGTAATAATTATCTATAATATCTTTACTGATAAAAGTATCACAGCATTCACATACATTAGCATAATATGCATTATTCATTTTCTCGTCGTATTTCATCTTTATATTTGCTCCATTTACATTCGCTAATTGAATTTCTTCTTTTGTAAAATTTGAAGGGCTATAAATTTGATAATGTGGATTTCCTTTAATCATTATTATTGCCGCTTTCATATTATTTAGACATTTACCACAATTGGTATTCACTATAACCATTTTTGTCTTATGCTTCTTTTTTCCACACTTTTCACATTTGGGTGTTGGACAGATATTTACAGAATTAGGACGTTTTAATTTTTCTTCCACATGTTTACAATCTTCAAAATCAGATACATATATTTGTAAACATCCTATTTTATGTTCATCATAATAAGCCATTGCCTCTGGAGTAGGTTTGTGTGTTACTACTACTTCAATGACTATTACTACTTGACCATCAGCATTAAACAAAGCAATGTCTGGCTTGCAAACTTTCAAATCGTATTCCAAACGTACAGATCTAGCTTTTTTAAACATGTCGCCACAATGTTCTTCATTGCATTGATCGCATTGCCAAGTAAACCAAAACTCTTTTTCGTTTTCAGAAATCTTTTTACGTATACATTCTGCAGCTCTTTCCTTGAATAGTTTATGTAGAAATGATTCTGTACAATGATTGTCGGGACTACCTTTAGGATGTGAAAAATGACTTCTTCGATGATACTTTTGTCCTTCCGGGATTTTGCTGATATTTAAAATCAAAGGTTGTCCACATTCGGGACATTTATATGAATCATCTTTCCGTGCATCATTGATATGTACAAGATTTCCTGTACTATCGTATGCATATGGAAGTAATAAGTCTTTCATCGTAGATTAATTCATTATACAAATATAACGGATATATTTTTGGCGTACAATTTATTCTTTAGATATTGTACTAGGAACTTTTATAGAAAAAGGTTCACAATAAGTCTTATTCACTACCCTATCTCGCATTAATTTCATATCAGTGAAGTTTCTTGATATGTTCTGGACTATTTCCAAATAATTATCCTTATCTCCATTCTTATAGTAGTATGGCTTAATAGAAATACAGTTCTTATGTTCGAAAAGAGTATTCAGCAAAGTACGGTCAGAATTACCGCATGAATGTCCCATGATGAAGACTTGATAAGGTGCGGCATCCATAAATTGCAATGCCTTTCTGTATCTGTCGGATTCCAAATACTTGATAGACTTGAAGTTTTTCAAATATTCATTGTCGTTGAGATTGGACAATTTCTTGTAGTTTTCATCCAATTCATCGCCATAACCGAAAATCACGCTATCAGGATTGCTTAATTCTCCGTGAATGTGGTTAACTTCTATTATAGATTTATTTTCTTGTGCATATTTGTTAGCTGTGGAAGTATAATTAAAATTCAACATTAAAATATGGTCAGGTAAAAAGAAAGTTGAATAATTCTTATATATATTCTCTAAATCAAATTTTTCTCTTCGTATTCTATAATATGAATGTGCTGAACTATCTATGCCACTTACGTTATAGTTCCGTATTTTGTTATCAAAATCAATATCTGAGCAATTTATCCAATATTTCGCATGAGATATAATTTGTTCTTTTTCGCTAACCGATATGTCTTGGGGATTAATAGGACTAGATATTATATTCTTTATATTAGGTATTATATTTACTGCATCAATAGAAATTCTTTTAAGATACTCTACCAAATAATCTTGTAAACATTTGAGTTGATTATTTAAAATTTGATGATTTAATGCGATATTGTCATTATTTGAACTTGAAACCAATAAATTATAATACTCATTTTCAATATCAACCCACCCCTTTGTATCTATTGATTGACAAATATTATTTAAGAAGGGACATTTGCTAATTTCTACGTTACTATTTCCCTTTAAAAAATCAAGAAAATCACGTCCTTTAGGAGGATTTAAACGAGAAATTTTGTTATATAAATATCCCATCCATATGTTGTTTTTTTCTTGAAGCGAAAATTTACATAATTCATCACTTATTGAATAACCTACACAAGCCATTAATTTTTTTAGCCATTCATTCCAATACCAATCAATAAAATTCCCATAACTCGTAGGAAGTCTATGAGCCAAGTCAAAACCGTTACCAATAAGAATAATTCTATTCATGCTATTTCATTTTTCTTCAAAGTTAGACAATGATTTTGAAAAAGTATGTAGGAATCAAAAAAACTTCCTATTTTTGTAAATACTGATAAATATGAAAGAATGAAACTATATCATTTTACCACCCTTGAGTCTTTCGCAAAGATATGGGTAACCAAGACTTTGAAATTTTCTGTGTATAAGAATCTTAATGATAGTTTTGAGGTGAATAAATACATAGACGCCTTATATCCTCATTATGAGTCTTTTGATAATTTCTACACAATATTGTCTAAGTACAAGCAGATAAGTTTTTCTATGGATTCGGACGAGGAAGGATATAAATCACCTATGATGTGGGGACATTATGCGCACAATGAAAATGGTGTATGTATAGAATTGGATTCCGAAAAGTTAAAACTTGAAGAAGAAATAATTTTAGGTAAGGTTGAATATGATTACAAGGTACCTTTTATCCCTTTCGATAAAAGAATGCTATTGGAAGAACCTGAAATAGACTCTTATATCAAAGATTATCAAAGAGATATATTCTTTATAAAGCATAGACATTGGGAGCATGAAAATGAATATCGAATCATTTCAAAAAGTGAAGATAAACTCTCGATTGATGGTGCCATAACCAAAATCTATGCATATAATAAATCCGGTGTAAATACAAAGGTTATAAAACATTTGGTTAAGGATGAAGTGGAAGTTCGTTTCTTAATTGCATCTCAACAGTCAGGTGGAAGGCGTATTGGAAGTGCAAGCTTAGATGTATTCGAGAAATTCAATGAAAAGAAGCCGATTCATTGCAGTGACTCCGAGAAATTGCGTGATAGATACGGAAATTTGTTTTTGAAATATAAAGATTAATACGTGGAATCTGTTGTTGCAAATTTTGCGATAACTGGTTCTTCTTGCTGAACCTGTCGGAATTACCGACAAGTTCAATTATTACCACACCTCCCTAAACTCCATCACATCCAGCATCGAAAACATCACTCTATCCACATCACTATGCCAACTCTGATGAAAATGTCCATAAAACCAATGTGTCAATGGATGTGCATCGTGGCGCAAGCGGTCGTAAAGGGCATCCATGGTGGCACGTTCGGCCCGTACATCGTCCAACAGCGTGGCATCCGAAGCAGCAAACTGCAATAGGAAATTCTTGTTCTGCAATTCGCAGAATGAAGGGGCCGTGTGTGTTATCACGATATCAATGGCAAACTTTTCGTTGATTTCATGCAACTGGGCATCGTCAAAGACCGGTGCCTCGTTCGACCAATAGTAGTGCTTGGAAAGGCGGTCATCTGAAGGTGTATAATGACTTCGGAATCGTTTCTTTTGATCGGCCTGCCACTTATCCTTGCGATAAACTCTATCAATGGAAATACCACCTCCCACACAAAGAATCGTGTGAGAGCAAGCCTGGATGATAGAATAGTCTGGTACACACATCATGCGGCGATGACGGAAGGTTTCACCATCAAAATAAGCGGGATTGTCGTGGTTCCCACGTACAAAAACTATCCAGTTATTGGCCTCGGACAAACGCTTGGAATTACGTTTCGCCATCTCCTCGTAACTGTTTCGGCTCTCAAAACCGAATCCGCAATCGCCGGCCACAATCAAGAGAGTGTCGCGCATTTCGTATTGCACGCACATCTTGAACACCAAGCGATTGAAATCACCGTGGATGTCGCCCGATACAACAACGGATTTTGCTGATGGAAATTTATAGGTTTTCATCTGTGTTTTCATTTATCGTTCACTAGCAGTGTATATGTATAAAAGATAGTATACGGATACAGATAATGCAAAGGCCACAAACTCTCCTCAAACAATCTGCATCAGATCGAAATACATTGCAACCGTATCACCTTTCTGCATTTCAGTCACCATATGTATTTACATTTGCATGTTTTTCATCTTTCCTATTTCAGCTAAAAAATAATTTACTTCAGCATCTATACGTGCACGTTCTCTTTTACGCTCTTCGGGAGTCGGAAGATTCTCTATTTCAGCAAGGAATTGCTTGGCATCCTTACCATAAAGTATGGGAGTGTTTCGAATTGGTTTAGCCATATTGATTTTATTTTTTTGCAAATAAACTAATTGTTTTCGAGATATCCTAATGTTCATCTGAATATATACGGAAAACATGATGTACGGATATAACATTGGTTTAGCAGCATCATTATAGTTTTTCGACTTCTTCAAAAGTTAGACCAGTAATAAATGCATTGTGATAGTCGTTATCAACCACCCATTCATCATATTGGCATGTTCCCCTCGTAACCAACTTTAAAATATATGCGTCTTCTTATCTTGTCTAGATATTTAGCAACCATATTTTCACTACCTTTGCAACCACTATGGAAATGATCATCTACACATCTATTGCAATTCTCAACGTTATCACGTTCTTCTTATATGGCATCGATAAGTGGAAAGCCAAGAAGGACCGGTGGCGTATCCCGGAATCGACCTTGCTGTTGCTTGCTGTTTTGGGTGGTAGTATCGGGGCATGGCTGGGGATGAAAAT
>JBGVGD010000040.1:0-22901 GCA_045121515.1 Phocaeicola sp.
TTTGACGAACCTTGCATATAAGTTGTGCATAATATGATTGGATATTAATAGTTTGGTCACTACTAATATATTAAAAATCAACCATATGCACAACTTTTTTTGTTTTCAAAAGGTTAAAACTTTAATTCCGCCAACGGGTATTTAATTTTTATCTGTGAAAATCTGTGTAATCTGTGGTGAGTTAAAATCATTCCATGATATTCGCTACCACACTACCGTCGAACAAATGAACGATGCGGTGTGCGAATGAAGCATCGTGCTTGGAGTGTGTTACCATGATTACGGTAGTACCTTCTTGATTCAGTTCGGTAAGGAGGTTCATCACTTCCTGGCCGTTCTTGGAGTCAAGGTTACCCGTAGGCTCATCGGCCAGGATGAGTTTAGGATTGGTGATGACGGCACGGGCAATGGCTACACGTTGTTGCTGACCACCCGAGAGTTGTTGCGGATAGTGCTTGGCACGGTGGCTGATGTTCATGCGCTTGAGCATATCGTTCACCATTTGTTTGCGTTCAGCCTTCTTGATGCCGAGGTAAGTCAATGGGAGTTCCACGTTTTCGAACACGTTCAGTTCGTCGATGAGGTTGAAACTTTGGAAGACGAAGCCAATCACGCCCTTACGCAAACGGGTACGCTCCTTTTCTTGCAAGTTGGCCACTTCGGTGCCGAGGAGTTGGTAACTGCCTTCAGTCGGATTGTCAAGGAGGCCAAGGGTATTGAGCAAGGTCGATTTGCCGCATCCCGAAGGACCCATAATGGCTACAAATTCGCCTTCACTTACTTGCATGTTTACACCGTTCAATGCTACGGTTTCTACTTCTTCTGTACGGAATACTTTACTGAGGTTTTCAATCTTAATCATAATCGTTATGTTTTTTGTTGTTATTCACTCTTAATACTAATCACTGGATTTTCATTGGCAATCTTCCAGGTCTTCACGACCACCACACCGACAATCATCAGCAAGGTCACGAAGCCGGTCATGATATAATAAGGAATGGTGCTACCAAGGGTAGTAGCGAATTGAGACATCCATAGTTCGCCTACATACCATGATGCCAAGGTACCGAGCAATACGGCAGGCAGAGCCGTTACGAGCACATCCTTTGCCAGCATTTCGATGATAGAGGATGCTTCTGCCCCATTCACCTTGCGGATGGCGATTTCCTTGCTCCGGCGCTGGGTTTCGTCGTTGGTGTAACCTATCAAGCCCATGAGGGTGATGAAGAGGATGACGAAGGTGGCTACTATGGTAGCGTTTCGGAAGATGCGGACGGAGTTGTAGGATTCGGCCATGGCTTGTTCCAAACTTTCGAAATTGATAGTTTGCCCCGGGAAAGCCTCTCCTGCTTCTTTATTCAATCTCTGCAAGTTCTCAGCAAACGGTTCTTTCAGACGGATGTGAATCTCACCGGTGAACATCGGATTGAAGTGCATGAGGAAAGGCTTGTTTTCTTCAAAGAAATTGGCAATTTGGAAATCCTTGATGATACCTACTATCTTTACTTTTCCTTCTTCGGTTTGGATGGTTTGGCCAATGGCTTGATCGGAACTCCAACCACGCATTTCCAACCATGTTTCATTGGCTGCAACTTCTTTCCTTTCACGAGGTAAACGTCCTTGTTTCACGCTGATTCCCATGATTTCTGCATAGTCTTCATTCATATAGTCGTACTTGCTGGAGAACAAGGTCTTTCCTGCTTCATCGAACATCAATTCTCCGCTATATCCCCACAAGGGAGTATTTTCACTAGAAGAAGTTACGGCTTCCACGTAAGGCAATCCTTGGTAGAAGTTCTTGACCGATTGGCTTGTTTCATAGTTGTCGCAATATTGATATTCTACGGCTATGCGCTCGGGATTGTACCCCATATCCTTATTGAGTACATGATAGTATTGAAGCATCACCACAATCATAATGCCACCGATGAAAGCCACTCCAGCAAACTGAATGAAGAGCAACGGACGTTTCCAGCCCTTCTTTCCTTCGGTATATCGCTTGAATACTTGGGTGACAGGGATTTTCGAAAATACATAACCTGGCAATACCCCACCAATGAGGAACAATGCACCCACTACGGACAAGGAAACCCAAATACGGTCGAAAGCAAAAAGATTCGCAAGTTGGGTAGAGGCTGTATCTTCCACAAAATCCTTGAAGTTGATAATAAGGAAGCCCATTAGAAGCAAGGCTATTAAAATAATGATGCCCGTTTCCCAAAGGAACATGCCGAAGATAGTACCTGCTTCTGCTCCACTACACTTGTGTACACCTACTGCCTTGGCACGTCGGTTCAGTGAGGAAATGGAAATCAAGACATAGTTCAAGGCAGTGATGAACAAGATCGAGCCTGCCAAGATAGCCATGATAGTACTCATGCGCTTTACTTCGTCCGAGTTGCGATAGGTGTCACGGATAGGGCGTGCGTCGGCTTCCATTTTGTATCCGGCAATGGAAGGTATGTTTTGTTGCACCACAAGATTCATACGCTTGTTCAGTGTACCGATGTCCGTACCGGGCTTGATGCGGATGTAGCTCTTCCAGCTATCACCTCCTGCCCACGAATAGTTTCCCCAGCCTCTTTTCCAAATGCTCGGCATGGAGATAACAGCCTTTGGGCGCATGGTGCTATTGGCTGGTATGTCGGCAAACGTTCCTCGGACGGTCAGTTCCATTTGCTTGTTGTAGCTGATGACCTTTCCTATCGGATTTTCGCCTCCGAACATGCGGGATGCCAAGTCATCGCTCAGGTAGATGACATCCATCTGTTGTAAGTCTTGTACTGGATTTCCGCTGGTTACTTCAATCCCCATGGTTTGGAAGAAAAGTGAGTCGGCCACCACCTTTCTGTCGTCAAAGGCCACTTCTCCATTGTACAGAGGATCGCTTGCCAACCAAGTGCTGACGGTGCTTGCGCTTTCCACCATATCAGGCAAGGCTTCGAAAGTACCTCCCGCCAGTTTCCCGATACACATTGGGCTCCATTGGAACGTTTCTTTCTCCGTAATGAACCTGTTCCATAGTTGATAAAGGTTCTGGTTGTCCTTGAAGCAAGTATCGAAACTTTGCTCATAGGCAACTCTAGAAAAGAGCAGTATACTCATCGTCAGTCCCAATCCGAGGGAGACGATTTTGATGACATTGGCATTTTTGCCGTGCATCAGTGTTTGAATGACATAATAAAGTTGTTTCATATATATCTGTGTTTTTATTGTTTTTATCATCGTTTTAAGTAAGGAAGCCGCGTTTCACAACGAAACTTCCTTGTTTTTCCATTTAAAATAAGAAACATTACGCAATGATTTGCGTAATCAATTCATTCTCGCTAATTGTACTACAAAAACCATGCCAAACTTTTATTTGATTGATTATTAGATGATTGATGATTTTGGTATGGAGGTGAAATGTATGATTTTTAGACACTGGTGTCCAATAATTAGACACAAATCGGTCAGTCAGTCAATCAGTCAGTTATTTTAAATTCACCTACAATTATACTAAAAAATAATTACCCATAAGTATATATAATTATATATACTTATGGGTAAAATTCTATTTATACATTCAACTAGAAAATAAAATAATTGACTGACTGACCGACTGACTGAAAAGTACGACGGTGTTTTAACTCAAACGCGAGCACGTTTTGCTTTAAACGCTTGTATGGATAATAAATAGTCCTTGATGAATGCTAGGGTCAATCAAAATAATCGTAAAGTTCCTGAAAGGTACATTCTATTTCTTCAACCAAGTTTGGATATTCTTTCAATTCATCTCGATTGATAAGCATACATGCACTTTTATCTTGATTTTTAGTATGAATGAATTTGTCTTCACTAATTTGTGTCGCTACAATCTTTCTATAAACCCGATATCGCTTGGTGTTTTCCTGAGTTTCATTTTCACAATTTGCACCAATGAATCCAAATGAAGCACGAGGGTTTTCCTTGTAAACATGGAACATAACATTCATGCAAGTATAAATAATTCTTCTTGCTTCAAATGTATTGGAAAGTATCTGATACTTCTTTGGAGAAAGACGGTGATTCTTTTGGTAGAATTTTACCGCATACATGTTGTGCTCATATCGTTCTACACGTACTAGATAGACAAGATTCGATTTGGTAGACTTGAATCGGTAGATGTCTACATACAAAATCCCCTGTCCACAGTTCCTGGAACGATGGACAAAGGTAAAAGGATAACAATCTTGATTCATCATATCAAATAGGGATAGACCGGAATACGTAGTTTTTCTAATTCTTCTTTTGATACGACGGTTAGTTTGAAAGGCTTCTTTACCTCTTTTTTTGTTTCGGTTTCTCGCAAGTCTTGCATCTTGTTGTTACCCGTTTTTGTTGTTTCTGAAGTTCCCATAATAATGATATTTTGTTTTCACTCCGCAAACGTACAAAATTCCATTTGCTTTTCCAAGTCTTTCTTTCAGATTTTCAGCAGATTCCTTATGTCGATATCATAAAAGATTAAAAAAACGCCTGTATGAAATTTAGACAATCATTAGGAGGATGCTGGCAGAATGGCTATATTTGTTCCAATAAAAATCTGGAACAATGCCCAAACACAAGACTATCCTCGTCATCGACGATAACAAAGGCGTACTCTCGGCCTTGAAGTTGCTCTTGAAGAGCCACTTCGAGCGAATCATTGCGCTACCCTCACCCGTTACGGTTCCTTCCGTCCTACGCATGGAAAACCCTGATGTGGTGCTGCTCGACATGAACTTTTCCGATGCCCTCAACTCCGGCAACGAAGGCCTTTACTGGCTGCACGAAATCAAGCGGATGCACCCTGCCCTGCCTGTGGTGCTCTTTACTGCCTATGCGGACATTGATTTGGCCGTGCGGGGCATCAAGGAAGGTGCAACCGATTTCGTGGTGAAACCGTGGGACAATGCCAAACTCGTCGAAACCTTGCTGAATGCGTGCAACCAAGCCTCCAAACGGGGCAAGAAGAAGGAAGAACGGACTTCCTCGGCTATGTATTGGGGAGCCAGTGCGCCGATGCGTGAACTCCGTGCCATGGTGGAGAAGATAGCCGAAACAGATGCCAATGTCCTCATTACGGGCGAGAATGGTACGGGTAAGGAAATGCTCGCGCGGGAGATTCACAGCCTCTCCAAGCGTTTTCGTCGGGATATGGTGACGGTGGATATGGGAGCCGTGACCGAAACGCTTTTCGAAAGCGAGTTGTTTGGGCATAAGAAGGGTTCCTTTACCGATGCCCATGCGGACCGTCCGGGCAAGTTCGAGGCTGCTAATGGAGGCTCGATTTTCCTCGACGAAATAGGGAATCTGCCCTATCATCTGCAAGCGAAGTTGCTCACCGTTCTCCAAAGCCGTAGCGTGGTACGGGTGGGAAGCAACGAGCCGATACCCGTGGATGTCCGCCTGATTTGTGCCACCAATGCCAACTTGGATGAGCGGGTCATGCAAGGCAAGTTCCGTGAAGACTTGCTCTATCGCATCAATACCATTCACCTCGAAATACCTCCTTTGCGTGAACGGAAGGAAGACATCGTCCCTTTGGCAGAACTCTTCGTAGAGCGTTTTGCCAAGCAATACGACAAGGGACCGCTTACCCTTTCCGAGGCTGCCCAACAGAAGTTGAAGGAGCATCCGTGGTATGGCAATATCCGTGAGTTGGAGCATGCCATTGAGAAGGCGGTGATTATCAGTGACGGTGGTATGTTGGCTGATGCGCATTTCCATTTTCCGAAGAAAAGTCTTTCACCGGCTCAGGAATCGGCCATGGAAACGCTGGAGGATATGGAACTGGTGATGATCCGCAAGGCTATCGACAAGCACGAAGGGAATCTTTCGGCGGTTGCATCGCAATTGGGGATTACCCGTCAGACACTTTATAACAAGATGAAGAAGTATGGATTGTAAGAAATACTATAATACCTTTTGGGCACGCCTCGCCATCATCCTTTTCTTGACAGGTATCTGTGCATGGCTCATAACCGAAAGTAACTGGCTATGGCTATGCATCGCCGTCCCTACCCTCGCTTGGAGCATTTGGAGTTTCTATCGCCTCTATACCTACCATACCCGCAAGGTGGCTTTCCTGCTCGATGCCATAGAGAACAACGACCCTGCCGTGCATTTCTACGAACACGTGGTGGACAAGGATTCCTCGCAAGTGAACGTGATGCTGAACCGCATTGCCCGCATGTTGCAGACCATTAAGCGTGAAACCGTGGAGCGCGAGAAGTATTACGAACTGATACTCGACTTCGTGGAAACGGGTATTGTAGTCCTGGATGAAAAGGGAGTAGTCTTCCAGAAGAACCGGAAGGCATTGGAACTTTTGGGCGTGGATGTACTGACGCATGTCAAACAATTGGGCAGAGTATCCGAGAGCGTGGAAAAGGCTTTCCGTGAAATCCTGCCGGGACAGAAAATGCAAGTGGAATACACCCATGAACGGGGTACGACGACTCTGTGTTTTACGGAGTCCTCTATCACGATTCAAGATAAGAATTATCGTATCATCGCCTTAAACGATATCAGTCACGAACTCGACGAGCGAGAAATCGATTCCTGGATTCGCCTGACCCGTGTCCTTACTCACGAAATGATGAACTCGCTCACCCCCGTTACCTCGCTGAGTGAAACGCTTCTCACCCTTCCTTCTGCAAAGCAGGATGAAGAACTCAGACAAGGACTGGAAACCATTCATACTACTGGAAAAGGGTTGGTGAACTTTGTGATGTCCTATCGCAGACTCACCCGTCTACCCTCGCCCGAACCGACACTCTTCGATGTGTGTCCGTTCCTGGAACGCATGGTTCAGCTTGCCCAGCATCAGCATCCTTCGCCCAACGTACGCATTACCTTGGAGAGAGTGGATGAAGACCTCATGGCCTTTGCCGATGAGAGCATGATGGCACAAGTAGTAATCAATTTGTTGAAGAATGCCGTGCAGGCCATAGGCGGTACTAAGGAGGGCGAAATTCGCATTCGTGCGTATGTGGATAGCCAAGATATTGTCCGCATAGAAGTGGCCAATAATGGACCGAAAATCGCTCCTGAAGTGGCGGAACAGATGTTCGTTCCTTTCTTTACCACCAAGGAAGAAGGTAGTGGCATCGGCCTCAGTCTGAGTAAGCAGATGATGCGATTGCAAGGGGGTAACGTTTCGTTATTACCTTATCGGGATGAATGGACTACGTTCGTCGTTACATTGAATTAATAAAAAAGCGGATGCACCGGGAAGGCACATCCGCTTCATTTTTATAGTAGCGAAAGATTACTTAGCAACCTTTTCCAAACGCTTCAAGATAGCGAAGATGAAGAGTGCAGCTACCACACAGATACCTGCCAATGTTCCCCATACTACTGTCAATGAAGCACCCCACATCAATGATGGGATAGCAACGAGGAAGTTACCGAGAGCAGTTGCAACGAACCAACCACCCATCATCATACCAGCGTACTTAGGAGGAGCTACCTTAGTAACGAATGAGATACCGATTGGAGAAAGCAACAATTCAGCGAATGTCAAGATGAGGTAAGTAGAGATCAAGAGGTTCGGAGTCACGTCTGCCATGTGCAATGGTTGGCCATCAGCACCGAGTTCAGGAGCGGCAAGACCCATAGAGCCTACAATCATCAAAACGTAAGCGATAGCAGCTACCAACATACCCAAACCAATCTTCATTGGTGAAGAAGGTTCCTTACCCTTCTTAGCCAAAGCACCGAAGATAGCTACTGATACTGGAGTCAATGCTACTACGAAACAAGCGTTGAACTGTTGGAAGATAGGAGCATTAACTTCTGTAGTTTCTGCCAAGCCCATATAACGATAATACAACCAAATAACAGAAGCAGCGATTACAGCTAGAGAGATACCCTTACCCTTACCAGTCTTGCTTTGGAACAAGCCGAACAAACCATAAACAACGAAGATAGCCAACTGAAGGTTCCATACGCTGAATGCCATGCTTTCGAAACCGCTAGAAACAGTTGCGGTATAGTCACGAGCGAAGAATGTCAATGTAGCACCGTTCTGGTGGAATGCCATCCAGAAGAAGATTACTACGGCAAATACCAAGCAAAGACATACGATACGTTCCTTTGTTTCAGCTGGAGTCAATTCCTTCACATTAGTATTACCAGCAGCTGCAGTAGCCTTGCTACGGTCAGTGTGAGCGAATGTACTACGGAATGCGTAGTAGATAATGATAGAAAGAATCAATGAAAGACATGCTACACCGAATGCAAAGTGATAAGAGTCAGCTTCGCTTACGCCAAGTGAAGTCTGAGCCCACTTCATGATTTCGATAGCGGCAGTTGGAGCATACATTGCACCAATGTTGATAGCCATGTAGAATACAGAGAAACCAGAGTCACGCTTTGCAGCATAAAGAGGTTCATCGTAAAGGTTACCTACCATTACCTGCAAGTTACCCTTGAACAAACCAGTACCTACTGCAATGAGCAACAATGCACCACCCATAGCAGCAATAGCCACTGTATTAGCTCCCAATGGCATAGCCAAAAGCAAATAGCCAAGGAACATGATTGTGATACCGATAGTTACCATCTTACCATAGCCCAACTTGTCGGCAGCCATACCACCGAACAACGGCATAAAGTAAACGAAACCAAGGAAAATAGAATAAATAGAACCTGCAGTTGCGGCAGAGAAGCCGAAGTTAGCCTGCAAGAACATTACGAATACGGCAAGCATGGTATAGTAACCGAAACGCTCACCCGTGTTTGCCAACGCTAATGCGTATAACCCTTTGGGTTGACCTTCAAACATAGATTAAAATTATTAAGTTATTAAATTAGTGATTTATATCCATTTTATGTTGCAAAGATAGAACAATTACGGGAATCATAAAAAAAAGAGCCATGAAAGTGGCTCTTTTTACGGATTTATTCGTTGAAAAGGCGGCAAATCGTCGCTCTTGACTGATTTATCAGGTCTTGTGGAGATAATTTTATCTGCAAACCCCTCACTCCTGCACTGACAAAAATGAATGGAAAATCCATGCATGTTTCATGGATATATGTAGGAAAATGTTTCTTCATGCCGATAGGAGAACATCCCCCTCGGATGTATCCGGTGAGTGGCAAGAGTTCCTTCATCGGTATCAAATCGCATTTCTTGTTGCCCGATACCTTGGCTGCCATTTTCAAGTCCACTTCGTGTTCGCCGGGGATGACACACACGAAATGTCCCGACTTCTCGCCATGAAGTACCAAGGTCTTGAACACTTGTTCGATGTTCTCGCCCAGACTCTCGGCCACATGGGGAGCGCTCAAGTCGTTTTCATCCACTTCGTATGGGATGAGTTCGTATTTCACCTTGGCCTTGTCCAGTAAGCGGGCTACATTGGTTTTGTTTATTTTTTCTTTCATGTGGCTATTTCTTTCGAAGAATGTAGGGACGCTGCGTGCAGCGTGCGAACAGTCACGTGGACGTATTCTAGACGCAGCACGCTGCGTCCCTACATTATGTGTGAATTATTTTAACTCTTCTTTTATAAACGGTGGTGTATACCCTTTCTTGCTTTCCGCCACTTCCTCGGGTGTACCGGTAGCCAGCACTTGACCGCCTCCCCGTCCGCCTTCAGGACCCATGTCGATGATGTGGTCGGCCAATTTAATCACATCGAGGTTATGCTCGATGACAATGACCGTATTTCCCTTGTCCACCAATCGGTTGAGGACATTCATCAAGACGCGGATATCTTCGAAGTGAAGCCCGGTAGTTGGCTCGTCAAGGATATAAATAGTCTTGCCTGTATCGCGCTTGGCCAGTTCTGTAGCCAATTTTACACGTTGGCTTTCCCCTCCTGACAAGGTTGTAGAAGGTTGTCCCAACTTGATGTATCCCAAACCGACTTCCTGCAATACCTTTATCTTATTCAGAATGGCAGGCACGTTCTCGAAGAATTCTACCGCACGATTGATAGTCATGTCCAGTACATCGGCAATGGATTTTCCTTTGAAGCGTACTTCCAACGTTTCGCGGTTGTATCGTTTGCCATGGCATACTTCGCAAGGCACCAATACATCCGGCAAGAAATTCATTTCAATGGTCTTGTAACCGTTACCGCCACAAGTCTCGCATCGGCCACCCGATACGTTGAACGAGAAGCGCCCAGGTTTATAGCCACGAATCTTGGCTTCGGGTAAACCGACGAATAAGTTGCGGATATCCGAGAAGACACCCGTATAGGTGGCCGGATTCGAACGAGGTGTACGTCCCAATGGCGACTGGTCTACATTCACTACCTTATCTATATGTTCCAATCCTTCGATGCTGTCGTATGGCAAAGGGTCTTGCAAGGAACGATAGAAGTGTTGGGAAAGAATCGGTTGCAAGGTATCGTTAATTAAGGTTGATTTTCCACTACCCGATACTCCCGTTACGCATATCAACTTGCCAAGCGGGAATTCCACATCCACATTTTTGAGGTTGTTGCCTCGTGCTCCCCGAATCCAAAGCGACTGGCCGTTTCCTGGACGTCGTTCGGCAGGGATTTCTATCTTCATCTTTCCTGTGAGGTATTGGGAAGTCAATGTCTCTTTTCGGAGCATTTCCTGAGGAGTACCTTGGAATACCACTTCCCCACCCATACGACCGGCTTTCGGCCCCATGTCGATGACATAATCTGATGCGAGCATCATGTCCTTGTCGTGTTCCACTACAATCACAGAATTGCCTGTATCGCGGAGTTTCTTCAAGGAATTGATGAGGCGGAGATTATCCCGTTGGTGCAAACCGATACTTGGCTCGTCGAGGATGTAAAGTACATTCACGAGTTGCGAACCGATTTGGGTAGCCAGACGGATACGTTGGCTCTCTCCACCCGACAAGGATACGGAAGTACGGTTGAGCGAAAGATAATCCAAGCCCACATCGAGCAAGAAACGGAGTCGGCTTTTCAGTTCCTTCAAGATTTCGGAAGCAATCTTCTGTTGTTTGCTATCGAGATGAGGCTCTACATTTTCCAACCAATCATATAGTTCATTGATATCCATGCTGGCCAACTCATAAATGTTCTTGTCATGAATACGGAAATGCAAGGCTTCCCGATTCAAGCGTGCTCCCTTACAATCCGGGCATACATCTGTCTTGGCAAACTGGTCGGCCCACTTCTGTGCGGTGGCCGATGCATCCTTTTCCTGCATCATCTGGATGTACTTCACAATACCTTCGTACGTAGTGAAATAATCTGATGTGGTATGGATGAGGCTGCTTTTAATCTTGATACGTTCGTCTGAGCCATGAAGCACATCCTGAATGGCTTCTTCGGGGAAGTCCTTCAATGGAGTCTTCAAAGTAAGGTCATATTTCTCCAACAAGGCTTCCAATTGCCAGAAAATCATCACATTCTTGTACTTGCCAAGCGGAGCAATTCCGCCTTCGTGAATGGAAAGTTCCTTGTCTGGTATCACCTTATCAACATCGATGAGATTCACATAACCCAATCCCTTGCATCGGTGGCAAGCCCCTTGTGGAGAGTTGAACGAGAAGTTATGAGGAGCCGGTTCCTTATAGGCTATTCCCGTTACCGGACACATCAATCGCTTGCTGAAATGACGGATTTCATTGGTCGTGGCATCGAGTATCATGATTAAGCCGTCGCCTTGTTGCATGGCAGTAGCCACACTCTGTTTCAAGCGGTTTTCATCCTTATTGGAAACCACCATTTTATCAATCACCACTTCGATATCATGGTTCTTGTATCGGTCAAGTTTCATGCCATGCATTACTTCACGCACCTCCCCGTCCACACGGACATAGAGATAACCTTTCTTGCGTACTTGCTCGAAAAGTTCCTTGTAATGTCCCTTACGGGTACGAACCAACGGAGCCAACAGGTAGATACGCTTTCCCTGATACTCTTCATGAATCATATCGAGAATCTTTTCTTCGGTGTACTTCACCATTTTCTCTCCCGAAAGATAAGAATAGGCGATGCCGGCTCTGGCAAAAAGCAGACGGAGGTAGTCGTAGATTTCGGTGGTAGTGCCTACAGTAGAACGGGGATTCTTATTGGTGGTCTTCTGCTCAATGGAGATGACCGGACTCAAACCGGTAATCTTGTCTACATCCGGACGCTCCATTCCTCCCAGGAAATTGCGGGCATAGGCCGAGAAGGTTTCGATGTATCGCCGTTGTCCTTCCGCGAAGATCGTATCGAAAGCCAAGGATGACTTTCCGCTACCGCTCAATCCAGTAATGACGGTCAAACTATCGCGTGGAATTTCCACATCGATGTTCTTCAGGTTGTGGACACGGGCACCATATACATTGATATATTCTTTTTCTTTCATGATATTGTCTGCTTAATCACGCAAATATAACCTTTCTCGGCGATATATTTCATTAAAATGACTAATAATATTTGGCTTTATAAAGATATACATGGGGATGATACGGATTTTTTTGTACTTTTGTAACTTGTAAAAAACTATACTTATACTTATGAAGTTTATACAAGTGTTATATTTGGCGGCGGCTTTGTCCGTTGCACCTGCCGGAATGATGTGGGCGCAGAACACTTCCGGACATTTTATGCATACTGTAACCAAGGGACAGAGTCTGTATTCCATTTCCAGCATGTATAATGTTCCTATCGCGGATATTGTGAAGATGAATCCGGGTAGTGATGAACGTATCAAGGTAGGCCAGGCATTGAAGATTCCTCAGACAAGTGCTGATAATCAAGTGATATTCCATACGATACAGGCTGGAGAAACCCTCTATAAGTTGAGTGTAAAGCATGGTGTATCCGTAGAACGCATCTGCCGTGCCAATCCGGGATTGAGTGTCAAGAATTTCCGTGTCGGTCAGGTAATTGCCATTCCGCCTGCTGGAAAGGCTGCTACTGAAGTCAAGGAACAGGCTCCGGTAGAAGCGCCTCAGGTACAGGCTCCTCAAAAGACTGAACCGTTGAAGCCGAAATGTCGCGATATGCACAAGGTGGAACGCAAGGAAACAATATTTAGCATCAGTCGGAAGTATGGCATTACAGAAGAAGAACTCATTGCTGCCAATCCGGAAATCAAGGACAAGAAACTGAAGAGGGGCAAGTTCCTTTGTATTCCTTATGCTAAGGAAGCTACTACGCAAACACCGGCGGCTCCGGCGCAACAGGAAGATTCTACTATGACAGATGCCCAATTGTTCGACAAGAACAAGAAGGAAAACAAGAAGTTTTCTTCTATCAAGGCGGCTGTTGTATTGCCTTTCAATACTGATGGAACAGGTACACGGGAAGAACAAGTCCGTATGGTGGAATATTACGAAGGTTTCCTGATGGCATTGGATAGCTTGAAGAAAGTAGGTGTATCTGTGGATTTGTATACTTACGACAGTGGAAAGTCTACTGCTTCGGTCAACCAAGTCTTGCAGAAGGCTGAAATGAAGAACATGGATATCATTTTCGGTCCGGCTTATGCAGACCAGGTGAAGCCTATGGCGGAATTCTCGGAAAAGAATAATATTCGCTTGGTAATTCCATTCGCTTCGAAGGGAGATGATGTATTCAACAATCCGTTTGTATATCAGATCAATACTCCTCAATCTTATTTGTATTCGGAAGTGTACGAACACTATCTCCGCAAATTCCCGAATGCTCATGTAGTATTCCTGGATGCAGAAACAGGTCATACAGACAAGGCCGATTTCATCAAAGGGTTGAAGGAAGAGTTGAAGAACAACCAGATAACCTTCAAAGAACTGAAGGGAGAAAATATCAATCCGGAAGGCATGAAACTGGTGGTAGATTCCTTGCGTGAAAATGTGATTATTCCTACTTCGGGTAAGAATGTGGCATTAATCAAGATTCTTCCGCAGATGATTGTGACAAGTCGCGAACATCCGAATTATAACATGAAGATATTCGGCTATCCGGAATGGCAAACCTATACAGATGACCATTTATCCAGCTTCTTTGAATTGGATACTTATTTTTATTCATCGTTCTATACTAACAACCTTTTCCCGGAAGCGATCAAGTTAACGAATGCTTATCGGAAATGGTATAGCAAGGACATGGCCAATACCTTCCCTAAGTATGGTATGTTAGGCTTTGATACAGCTTTCTTCTTCTTGAAAGGCTTGCATAAGTATGGAAGCAATTTCGAAGATAATATGAACCAGATGATGCTCACTCCTATTCAGACAGGTTTCAAGTTTGAACGTGTGAACAACTGGGGTGGTTTTATCAATCGTAAGGTGTTCTTTGTGAACTTTACCAAGAACTTTGAACTGATTAAATTGGATTTTGAATGATTATGAAGAAATTGATTCTATCTGCGTTGGTATGCCTTTTTGCCTTGCCGATGATGGCTCAGTTGGGTGAAGAACGTCAGAACTGGGCTGTTGGGGTAAACATGGGTATGAATATGACGAAAGTGGATTTCAGTCCACGCATTAAGCAGAAATCCCTAAATGGAATGGCATTTGGGGTTACTGCCCGCTATATGTGTGAGAAGTACTTTAATATGATGTGTGCTATTCAGGCGGAAATTAATTATACCCAACGCGGTTGGAATGAGGATATTGATGACGGAACAGAAAATACGTATAGTCGTATCATGAATTATGTAGAGGTTCCTTTGTTGGCTCATTTGGCTTTCGGTAAGGATGCATTGGATAAGGGAGCAAAGTTCTTTATCAATATGGGTCCTCAGGTGGCATTCTTTTTGAACGAAAAGGAAAAGATGAGTGATAATTGGAATCCGGCTTATCGTCCGAATGGTGTGAACCAACAATATGGAAAGTGGGTGGAAAACAAGTTTGATTACGGCCTATTAGGAGGACTTGGTGTGGAACTTAGTACGAAAGCCGGTCATTTCTTGTTGGAAGGACGTTACTATTATGGCTTGGCCGACTTTTGGGGAAGTACCAAGAAAGATGAATTCGGTCGTTCCGGTCATTCCTATATGGGAGTTAAACTGACTTACCTATTTGATATTACGAAATAAAAAAAAGAGGGTTTCGATTGGAAACCCTCTTTTTTTATGTCTTTTTCTTTTCTTATCTTAATCGGTCGTATGCCTTAACCAAGGCTTCATCAGCACCGATACCCCGGATTGCCAACCAGTTCAGGATGATGCCAACGAAAGGCAAGCAAATGGTCCATGACGGAGTAAAACTGGTTTCTTCTGCAGTCATGAAGATAAGTGCTGCCATTACCAAGTAATAACCAATCAACACTACACTACTGAAGATAGTCAAGCGGATTTGCAACATACGCTTCTTGAACAAGAAGATAGTTACGAAAGCAAGAACGGCTACAACCAGGAGGATAACGAACAAGGCCCAAGGTGCATAATCTTTTGTTCCGTCAGGCAAAGTGATGAACAAGTTGCCGAATTCAGAAATTTCATTGGTACTGGCAATAATCGAACCGACAGGGTTGCACATACATATTACCATTAAAATAGATACTACCAAGAGGTAGACAGACTGTATACGTTGAATCATAATATTAGTGATTTAATGAATAAAAAGAAAGGCCGGTTTCTTTAGGGAAACGGCCTTTACTTGTACCTTTGTTATTGGAGTTTTTCTTTTTCCTTTGCAGGGTTACGATGATAGACCTTACCTTCCATGTATTCTTGAGTGGCAATCAAGGTTGGTTTCGGCAACTTTTCGTAATAACGTGAGATTTCGATCTGCTCTCTGTTTTCAAAGACTTCTTCCAAGTTGTCATTGTATGAAGCAAATTCCTGCAATTTCTTGGAAAGTTCATTCTTCATCTCAAGACCAATCTGGTTGGCACGTTTACCGATAATAGCTACGGTTTCATATACATTACCAGTATCTTCACACAAATCCATCATATTACGTGTGACGGTATTTGTCGGAGCGTTTGTCTTTTTGTAATCCATAATTCCTTTATATTTTATTCGTTCAATTCTTTTACATATTTGCTGGCATCCTTGTAAATGGCTTCCACTTCCTTCATGTATTTGCTTTCAGGGAATTCATTCTTGAATGCATAGTATTCGTCGATAGTTTCTCTCATACGTTCTTCCTTCTTTTCGAGCACACTTTCACTTCCCAATTTGTGCTTGGCTCTCAACAAAAGAATGGAAATGTCTTCGCGCATACTGGTGTAAGGATAATCCTTCAAGGCATTTTGTGCTGTAGTAATACAAGCCAGAAAGTTATTTCCGTTTATACGCATGTCGGCAGTATAAGAGGCATTACCAGTATAAGTACCTAAATCATAATACAATTTGGCTGTCAAATAGTCCTTTTCCACTAACTTGTCCTGCAAACTGAAGATCATTAACTGAGCCTCTGTCTTTCGTTTGCTTTCCGGGAAATATTCCATAAACATCTGAAGTTCAGAAATCGCACTGAATGTGCTGCTCTGGTCCAATCGTGGTTCCGGGGTATCCAAGAACAAAGCCTTTCCAGAGTGGAAACGGGCTAATTCTGTATAAGTTCCCTTCGGATAAGTATTATAATAGGTAGTAAAATAATGGCTGGCTGTAACGTAATCACCTTGATTGTAATAAGACATGGCTAGCATGTAGAGTGATTCTTGTGCATTCTCTGTACCTTTCAAGATAGTTATCAGTTCTTCCAATATAGTAGAAGCCTTGGTATATTGACCCTTGCCAAAATAACTTTTGGCTGCTTCGTACTTATATTCATAATCGGCGCTTTTCAATACCCGGTTATATTCACCGCAAGAGGTAAGGAAAGCACCTGATAATAATGCTATTGCTATATACTTTTTCATCATATTCAAAATAATTGTGCAAATTTACGCCTTTCCACCGAATAATACAACATCGAATATGTTTTTTAATACTAAAAAGTCTACAAAAATGAGATTAATGAGGACGGATGATGTTGTTTTAGGGGAAAATATATACCTTTACCACTCTAAATGGTGATTGATGCTATGAATTTTGAACTGATTTCAGATTATCAGCCGACGGGTGACCAACCGGAAGCGATTGCCCAACTGACGGAAGGTGTTCTTCAAGGAGTGCCGGCCCAAACCCTATTGGGGGTGACTGGCTCGGGTAAGACTTTTACCATTGCCAATGTCATCAAGAACATCAACAAGCCAACCTTGATTCTTAGTCACAACAAGACGTTGGCTGCCCAACTTTATGGAGAGTTCAAGAGTTTCTTCCCCAATAATGCGGTGGAATACTACGTTTCTTATTACGACTATTACCAGCCGGAGGCTTATCTTCCTTCGACAGACACCTATATAGAAAAGGATTTGGCCATTAACGATGAGATAGACAAACTTCGTTTGGCGGCTACTTCTGCCCTGCTTTCCGGACGTAAGGACGTAGTGGTCGTTTCCTCCGTATCTTGTATTTATGGTATGGGGAATCCGGCGGATTTCTATGAGAATGTCATTGAAATCAAGCGTGGTAAGTTATTGGATAGAAATGTATTCTTACGTCGGTTGGTGGATAGTTTGTATGTCCGTAATGACTTGGAGTTGAACCGTGGAAACTTCCGGGTAAAAGGAGATACAGTCGATATCTATCTGGCATACAATGATAATTTGCTTCGTGTGATGTTCTGGGACGATGAGATTGATGCCATTGAGGAAGTGGATCCGATTTCAGGTGTCCGTTTGGGACAATTCGAGGAATACAAGATTTATCCGGCCAATCTTTTCATGACCACAAAGGAAAGCCAACTTCGGGCCATTCATCAGATTGAGGACGATTTGACGAAAGAGGTAGCACGTTTTGAAGAAAACGGGCAGAGGTTTGAAGCCAAACGTCTATACGAACGTGTGACTTACGATATGGAAATGATTCGGGAGTTGGGACATTGCTCGGGCATTGAAAACTATTCCCGCTATTTCGACGGACGTGAGGCTGGCACCCGCCCCTACTGCTTGCTCGATTTCTTCCCGGATGATTTCTTGATTGTCATCGATGAGAGTCATGTGAGTGTTCCTCAGATTCATGCCATGTATGGGGGCGACCGTGCCCGCAAGACCAACTTGGTGCAATATGGTTTCCGCATGGAATCGGCTTTCGACAATCGTCCGTTGAAGTTTGAAGAGTTTCAGGAATTGGCTAAGCAAGTCATTTATGTTAGTGCTACCCCTGCCGATTATGAATTGATGCAAAGCGAAGGTATCGTAGTGGAACAAGTCATTCGTCCGACAGGCTTGCTTGATCCGATTATCGAGGTGCGTCCAAGTATGAACCAGATAGACGATTTAATGGAAGAAATCCAGCAACGCATTGAACGGGAGGAACGTGTATTGATTACTACCCTCACCAAGCGTATGGCAGAAGAATTGACCGAGTTCTTGTTGAATCACGATGTACGATGCAACTATATCCATAGCGATGTGGATACTCTTGAGCGCGTGCAGATTATGGATGATTTGCGTAAGGGTATCTACGATGTATTGATTGGTGTAAACCTCCTTCGTGAAGGCTTGGACTTGCCGGAAGTGTCATTGGTGGCTATTCTGGATGCGGATAAGGAAGGCTTCCTCCGCTCCCACCGTTCCTTGACACAGACTGCCGGTCGTGCGGCCCGTAATGTCAATGGAAAGGTCATCATGTATGCTGACCGTATCACGGAGAGTATGCAGAAGACCATTGATGAAACCAATCGCCGACGGGAAAAGCAATTGGCCTACAATGAAGCGAATGGCATCACTCCGAAGCAAATCAAGCGTGCATTCAACAATGCTTTGTTGGGTGCTAGTGCCGAGAAGGAAGAAGATAACAGAAAGGTATCGAAAGCTTACATCGAGCCTGAAAAGATTAGCATTGCTGCCGATCCGGTGGTTCAGTATATGTCCAAACCACAAATGGAAAAGGCCATTGAGCGTGCCCGCAAGCAGATGCAGGAAGCTGCCAAGAAACTCGAATTTATCGAAGCAGCCCAATATAGAGATGAGTTGTTACGATTGGAAGATATGTTGAAAGAGCGTTGGGGGTGATTTCCAACGCTCTCTTCTTAATCTGTTGTGAGTTCATTTATATAGTTCTCCCATTTCGTTGTTGGCTGTTTCAAAATCTATGGCTGCAAAGTTTTCCATGTTTTCACTCAAAAAGTGCTCCCATTGTCACTTCAGAATGAACGACGCTCGAGTGTATTCCATCGGCAACACCATAGGTTGTAATGAAGGTATGCACCAACGATTTCCGTGATTTGGTCAATTCACGAAATAGTTCCATCCTCTCACGAAGTTTTTGTTCATATTCACTTGTGATACGATAAGGACCTTGACTGAACTTGATTTCGCACAAATGAGTCATCCGGTCAGAACGGTCTATGATTAAGTCGATTTGTGCACCGGGAATGGACAGGTCTTTATTGGCAACGACCCTCCATGCAGACAAATCACAAGACATACCGGAAATTCCAAGCGCTTTCTTTATTTGTCCACCATGAAGCATACACAATAATTCAAAAGACAATCCTTGCCATGATTCTACACTACGTGATTCGAAATTATGGCTCCACCACTGCTCATCTTTAGCAATATTGTTAGCTATGAATTTGTAGTAAAACAATGTGTAAAAATCAACCAACTGATAAATACAATCCTTCGTTTTATGACCATAGAATTGATTCTTGGCAATAAAATCACATCGCTCCAAATTATTCAAGATGCGAGTCAGCTTTCCACCTTCAAGTTTCAATGCTTCAGACAACTCCTTTCTTGTCATTCCATTACGGTGCTCTGTCAAAATCTTTACGGTAGAAATATATTGGTCTGCATTAGTAAACAGCGCATTATACAATTCTTCAAATTCAATTTGCATGACACCATTCTTTTGGAAGAAAAGCCTGTCGATATTCTGAACCAAACTACTTCTTACATCCAATAAACTGAGATAGAAAGGGATTCCACCAATAATCATATAGCATTGGAGAATTTGATATCTATCCCACTTGCAGGATTTACTTGACAAATATAGTTCTGTTTCATGTAAGTTGAATGGACGAAGATAAATACTGCTTGTAATACGAGCATGTAATCCTCCCTGATTTTCAATCAATTTATCGACCATCCACGATGTTGCCGAACCACTTGCAATGAATAATATATCATCACGTCGGGCAGCCCAACTATTCCAGAAGTTTTCAAGTGCATCTACAAAATCAGATTTCATGGTATCAATCCATGGCATTTCATCTATGAAGACTACTTTTTTTTGCTCACGAGGCAAGGATTCCAAATATTCTTCAAGAGCATCAAAAGCCTCAAACCAATCAGCGAATTTACCTTCTTTTTCACTACCTGAATACTTCCTTAATGCTTTGGCAAAGTTACGAAGTTGTCTTTGTCTTGGTAGTTTATGACCTCCTACAAAAGAAAAGTCATATTTACCGGAGAAGTATTGGTCAACCAAAAATGTTTTACCAACACGACGACGACCATATACTATTACAAATTCCGATCTGTCTGAATTAAAACATCTTTTCAATTCTATACACTCCTTTTCTCTTCCAATCAATTTATTTGCCATACCAATTTGCATTTATTCTGAAAGCAAAGATAAGATCAAAAAATGAGAAAAAGCAAGATAATCGTACTAAATCTCATAAAAAAATACAGATTTGGTACGATTATCATATATTTACCTCATTACAACATCTCTCTAGCAATCCAAGCACAAGCTTCCGCATCCGCCAAAGCATGATGATGATTTTCTAACCGATAACCACAAAGCAGGGATATGCTATCAAGCTTATAACTTACGGCATGAGGAAAAGCACGTTTCGAAGCCTGATAGGTACAATGAAATTCGTAGTCGGGATAATCCATTTGATAGCATCGGAAGGCTGCTTTCAAGCAACTTTCATCAAATGCTTTGTTGTGAGCAACCAAAGGTAAACCTTCTATCTTCGGAGCAATTTGTGCCCATACTTCGGAGAAGACAGGGGCATTTTCTGTGTCTTCTTGGGTCAAGCCATGAATCTTGGTATTCCAGTAGCAATAATAATTTGGTTCGGGTTGGATGAGGGAATAGAAAGAATCTGCTATCTCTCCGTTACGCACGATGACGACTCCCACACTACATACGCTGGTCCGTTCGTTGTTGGCGGTTTCAAAATCTATGGCGGCAAAGTTTTCCATGCTGTTTATGCTTGATTAGTGAGAGCAAAGATAGGAAATACTTCTGCATGATTATGGCAGAAGGTGAAAAAAATGGTTATAACCATAAATTCCCCGAAACGACATACACATCCAGCACCCAAGGATTAACTTGCTGAATATTAATGCAAAAGTGGTTGTGGATTATCCTGCACCAAAGATTTTCCTCCATACACCACGGCGTTTTTAAAAAACGTGGTCGCGTTTCATCTAAAACACCGCCGTGTTTTTTTTAAAGGCGGTCATCTTTTTAAAAAAGACGGTCATCTTTTTTACTACATGTTTATGCAATAAAATGTATGAACTTTCAGCGGATGAGGTATAGTCTTATTTCAATAAGACGTATCTACTTCTGGCGGAATCCCGTTGATGTAGGTTGTGTAGGAGCAATTTTCAAGAGCCACCACCCTGTAGACTCTATCAATCAATAACTTAACAGGCCGGTGTATGAAATGTATGTTATTTCGGAAATTCCTAGGGGAATAGGGAGATTATTCCCTATTCTTCATCTATAAAACGCAAGGAATCCACCTTTTCCAGTCGTGCTTTAAGTTTCGGCATCAAAGAACGGCGGATACGAAGACGCATCAGGCAATCCATGTCGTAGGACTGTCCCAAGATTTCGGGTTCTTCTTCCTTGACGATGCGCATCACATCGTTCATGAACGGGTATTCGAAAGCGAAGTAGATGTCATCATCTACCGTTTTCTCAATGATATTGGCTGCAGCGATTGCCTCGGCTGCTGCTGCCTTGTAAGCCACAATCAGTCCGCTGGTGCCCAATTTGATACCTCCAAAGTAACGCACTACAATGATGAGGATATCTGTCAGTTCGTTGGAATTGATTTGGCCAAGGATAGGTTTGCCTGCTGTACCAGAAGGTTCTCCATTGTCATTGGCGCGGAAGTTGAGGCGTTCGTGTCCCAACATGTAGGCATAGCACACATGACGGGCATCGTAATATTTCTTTTGGTAAACTTCCAGATGTTGTTTGACTTCGTCCAAGGTACGTACTGGAATAGCGATAGCAATGAACTTGCTTCGCTTTTCGGTATAGATGCCTTCGGCTAAGTCGGTAATGGTTTTATAGGTATCTTCTTGTGTCATTCGTAAAATCTTTTCAACAACATGCAAAGGTACGAATAAAATGGTTAAATTTGCGCAATTATAAAAGAATAGATTATGATAGAATATTTGATTGTTTGTCCGCTGGTGTTTCTGGCGGGCTTTATTGATGCCATTGCGGGTGGCGGTGGCTTGATCTCTCTCCCAGCCTATCTCATTGCCGGACTTCCTCCTCATGCTGCGATTGGTACGAATAAGTTCAGCGCTTGTCTAGGTACGACTGTAGCCACTTGGCATTATGCCCGTTGTGGTTTCATTCATTGGAAACGTGTGATTCCGGCGGTAGTTACAGCCTTGTTGGGTTCATGGTTGGGTGCACGATTGGCCTTGTTGGTAGAAGCAGGTGCATTCAAGATTATTATGCTCTTCGTTCTTCCGTTGACGGCTTGCTACGTATTGCGTAAGAAATCCTTGCAGTCTGATAAAGTCCCTTTTACAGAGAAGAAGACAATGCTGATCATTATGTCGTTGGCATTGGTCATTGGAGTATACGATGGATTTTACGGACCGGGTACGGGTACATTCCTAATGCTTTTGCTTACCGCCGTGGCTCATGTCAGTTTGAATGAAGCAGCCGGTACGACCAAGGTCATTAACCTGTCGACTAACTTTGCAGCATTAGCCGTATTCTTGGTACATGGAGTAGTGTGGTTCCCGTTG
>JBGVGD010000041.1:0-31886 GCA_045121515.1 Phocaeicola sp.
CGGTAGCCTTAGCCAATGCGTCAGCAGCAGCAGTCTTAGCAGCAGCAGCTTCAGCAGCAGCTGTAGACAATGCTGATTGCAAAGAAGCGATCTGAGATGTCAATTCATCCTTAGTCGCCAACTTGTCAATCTGAGTCTGCAGGTTTTCGATGTCTTCATCGTAATCCTTACAAGACACGAAAGTACCTGTAGAGGTAACCATCAAGGCACCAAACAGGATAGCACTTAAAAACTTTTTGTTCATAATTAAAAAAACTTTAAATTTATAAATTTAAAAAACTAAATAATTGTTTTCTCTCTATTTATAAAATGTTGTTCGGGGAGCGCTGTCCCTTGCACAACCTTGTCATTCTCACCCGTTTCGGAAGCAGAAAAACGCTACGTACGCTTAACATTTTTGCACTATCTTCCTATAAGGGGGAATATCGGAAGTCGCATTGGCTATAAAATAGAGGGAAAGGACTAAAAAGGTTTGAATTGGGAAAAGTAGTCTTTGAATTGAAAAAAAGTTCGGACTTTTGTTGTAATTATAAAAAAAATGTCTACCTTTAGGGTGTCTTAATACTCAAATTGTAAACCTTAAATATATAATAGCTATGAAACGTCGTATTTTATTTTTCTTAGTAGCTATGTTCCTGATGTCAGGAATCAGTAAGACAATGGCTCAAACTACAGTTGATGATTTGAAGGGAATCTGGCAAATGTGTTTCTATATGTCGAGTGACCCAAATCTTCCTGGTGAATTGAAACCGAGTAATTCATTCAAGATTCTTTCCGATGACGGTAAGTTTACCAATATGACGGTGATTCCTAACAAGGGGGCTATTATTATCGGTTCTGGTACTTATAAGTTGACGGCTCCGAATGCCTTTACTGAGCATGTGGAAAAGAACTTGCATCTCCCGCAGTTGGTAGGCGTGGACAATGTGTTGGAATTTGACATGAAGGGTGGCGAAGTGATGATGGTGAAGTTTTTCGTGAAGAAAGACCAAGAAGGCAATGAAATCAATTCCTGGTATTATGAAACCTGGAAGAAGGTGAAGATGCCGGCTGCTTATCCTAAGGATTTGGTCAGATAAATGCTCTAAATAGCTTGAAAAGAGGTGGAAAGAAATTCCGCCTCTTTTTTTATTTGTGCTAAAAAAAGAAGATTTTGTTTGTCAGTTCAAAGAAAAGTAGTACCTTTGCAAGCCGATTATTATCAATAAGTTTATAAAGGACTCATTCCTAGCGACTTAATGATTCTTTGTCCGGGAACGTTTAGGCGTGAAGAATGAAATAATGTTTTTTAGTAGTAATAATTTAAAAAAGATTTAAGAGTGGATACTTTAAGTTACAAGACCATTTCTGCAAACAAGGTAACAGCTCAGAAAGAATGGGTTGTTGTTGATGCAACCGATCAGGTCGTAGGCCGTCTCGGTTCGAAAGTTGCGAAACTGTTGAGAGGAAAGTACAAGCCAAGCTTTACTCCTCATGTAGATTGCGGTGATAACGTAATCATTATCAATGCTGACAAGGTGAAGTTCACTGGTAACAAGTGGAACGACAAGGTGTATTTGCACTATACAGGTTATCCTGGTGGTCAGCGTTCTATCACTCCTGCTGAATTGATTAAGAAGGTAGACGGTGAAGAAAGACTGTTGAAGAAAGTAGTAAAGGGTATGCTCCCGAAGAACCGTTTGGGTGCTGCTTTGTTGAAGAACTTGTATGTATATGCAGGTAGCGAACACAAGCACGAAGCTCAATGCCCGAAGACAATTGATATTAACACACTTAAATAATAGAGAATGGAAGTAATTAATGCATTAGGCAGACGTAAGCGCGCTATTGCTCGCGTATATGTTAGCGAAGGTACAGGAAAGATTACTATTAACAAGAGAGACCTTACAGAGTACTTTCCATCAACTATTCTTCAGTATGTAGTAAAGCAACCGTTGAACAAGCTCGAAGTTGCTGAAAAATATGACATCAAGGTAAATCTTTGCGGTGGTGGTTTCACTGGTCAGTCACAAGCTTTGCGTTTGGCTATCGCTCGTGCTTTGGTGAAGATCAACGCTGAAGACAAGAAGACTCTCCGTGCAGAAGGCTTCATGACTCGCGATCCACGTTCTGTAGAACGTAAGAAGCCAGGTCAACCGAAGGCACGTCGTAGATTCCAGTTCAGTAAACGTTAATATCCGGTTTTACTTAGAACTGGTTAAGAAGCGTTTAGTATCTAAACCGCCGGGATTCTTTATTATGGACTACCCGATGGTTGGTTGAGAAAAACAAAAAAGAAAGTAAACGATTTTAAAGAATTAAAGAAATGTCAAGAACAAATTTTGATACTTTGTTGGAAGCCGGTTGCCACTTCGGACACCTTAAGAGAAAGTGGAACCCTGCAATGGCTCCTTATATTTTCATGGAACGCAATGGTATTCATATCATTGACCTCCACAAGACAGTTGCAAAGGTTGACGAAGCTGCTGAAGCTTTGAAGCAAATTGCAAAGTCTGGCAAGAAGATCCTCTTCGTTGCTACTAAGAAACAAGCTAAGCAGGTAGTAGCTGAGAAAGCTGCATCTGTAAATATGCCTTATGTAATCGAGCGCTGGCCGGGCGGTATGTTGACTAACTTCCCAACTATCCGTAAGGCTGTTAAGAAGATGGCTACTATCGATAAGTTGACTCAAGATGGTACATATTCTAACCTTTCTAAGAGAGAAGTTCTTCAGATTTCTCGTCAACGTGCTAAGTTGGAAAAGAACCTCGGTTCTATCGCTGACTTGACTCGTCTTCCGTCTGCATTGTTCGTTGTTGACGTGTTGAAGGAAAACATCGCAATCCGCGAAGCTAACCGTTTGGGTATTCCTGTATTCGCTATCGTTGATACAAACTCTGATCCTCAGAACGTAGATTTCGTAATCCCAGCTAACGATGACGCTACTAAGTCTATCGAAGTTATCTTGGATGCTTGCTGCGCTGCAATGGCTGAAGGTTTGGAAGAACGTAAGGCTGAAAAGGTAGATATGGAAGCTGCTGGCGAAAATGCTCCTAAGGCTGCTAAGAAAAGAACTTCTAAGGCTCGCATGGACAAGTCAGAAGAAGATGCTATCAACGCATCTAAGGCTGCTGCTTTCATGAAGGAAGAAGAAGCTTAATATATCTAAGTAAATTGAGAATTGAAAATTAAAAATTGAGAATGGAGCATGTACTCTTAATTCTTAATTTTTAATTCTCAATTCTCAATTTTGTTTTAAGCATATTATTAACTCATTAAAATAAAGAAATTACTATGGCTGTAACTATGGCTGAAATTACCAAGCTCCGTAAGATGTCGGGTGCTGGTATGATGGACTGTAAGAACGCTTTGAACGAAGCAAACGGTGATATCGACAAGGCAATGGAAATTATCCGTAAGAAGGGTCAAGCTGTGGCTGCAAAGCGCTCAGACCGTGATGCTTCTGAAGGTTGCGTATTGGCAAAGACTACTGGCGAATTCGCTGCTATCATCGCTTTGAAGTGTGAAACTGACTTCGTTGCAAACAACGCTGACTTCGTGAAGTTGACTCAAGATATCTTGGATGCTGCTGTGGCTAACAAGTGCCAGACTTTGGAAGAAGTGAAGGCATTGCCGATGGGCAACGGTACTGTACAGGATGCAGTAACTGACCGCTCTGGTATCACTGGTGAAAAGATGGAATTGGACGGCTACTGCTTCGTAGAAGGTGCTGTTACTTCTGTTTACAACCACCAGAACAAGAATGGTCTTTGTACAATCGCTGCTTTCAACAAGGAAGTAGACGCTCAGTTGGCTAAGAACATCGCTATGCAGATCGCTGCTATGAACCCGATCGCTGTTGATGAAGACGGTGTATCTGAAGAAATCAAGCAGACTGAAATCAACGTAGCTATCGAAAAGACTAAGGCTGAACTCGTACAGAAGGCTGTTGATGCTGCTTTGAACAAGGCTGGTATCAATCCTGCTCACGTAGATAGCGAAGACCATATGGAAAGCAACAAGGCTAAGGGTTGGATTACTGAAGAAGATGTAGTTAAGGCTAAGGAAATCATCGCTACAGTATCTGCTGAAAAGGCTGCTAGCTTGCCAGAAGCAATGATCCAGAACATCGCTAAGGGTCGTTTGGCTAAGTTCTTGAAGGAAGTTTGCTTGTTGAACCAGGAAGATATCTTGGATGGCAAGAAGACTGTAAGAGAAACTTTGAAGGCTGCTGACGCTGAATTGAAGATTATCGACTTCAAGCGTTTCACTTTGCGTGCTGAATAATTATCATCCTATGATAAAAAGGAAGCCGGACTTTTCGAAGTCCGGCTTTTCTTTTATTTAGTCTGCGTATAACCTTCCGCTTTCAATAATTCGATGATGCGTTGCTTGAAATCACCCTGAATGATGATTTCTCCTTCTTTGGCGGAACCGCCCACACCGCATTTGGTTTTCAGTAGCTTGCCCAGCTCTTTCAAATCGTCTTCTGTGCCGACGAATCCCCGTACAAGGGTAACGGTCTTGCCGCCACGTCCTTTCTTCTCCATGCTGATGCGCAGTTTCTGCTGGTTCTTTGGAAGTGTCTCTGCTTCTTCTTCCTCGATGTTTTCGTATTGATAGTCCGGATTGGTGGAGTACACCACATTCAGACGGTCTTTCCAATCGTTATTTTTCATGCGAATATGTTTTAATGAATACCCCAAAGATACGACATTTTTTGTATTTTTGCGTGGACAACAGTCATTGTTTAAGAAAATGAAGATTATTGCTGTAGGAATGAACTATGTGGCGCATTGCCAGGAACTCCATGCCAATGAGAACTTGCCACAAGAACCGGTTATTTTTATGAAGCCGGATTCGGCTCTGCTCAAGGATAGCAAGCCGTTCTTTATACCCGATTTCTCGAAACGGGTAGATTATGAAACAGAACTGGTGGTGCGTATCTGCCGGTTAGGTAAGAATATTGCTCCACGTTTTGCCCATCGTTATTACGATGCGGTAACGGTAGGGATTGATTTTACAGCGCGTGATTTGCAGAATAAGTTGCGTGCGGAGGGAAAGCCTTGGGAAATCAGCAAGGGGTTTGACAACTCGGCGGTGATTGGCGATTTTGTGCCGGTAAGCCGTTTCAAGGATGTGCAGAACCTGGATTTCCATTTGGATATTGACGGAAATAAAGTGCAGGAAGGCCATACGCGCGATATGATATTCAAGATTGACGACTTGATTGCATATGTCAGTCAGTTCTATACGTTGAAGATCGGTGACTTGCTTTATACGGGAACGCCGGTTGGTGTTGGTCCGGTCAGCATCGGCCAGCACTTGGAGGGATATTTGGAAGGTGAGAAACTTTTAGACTTTTATGTGCGATGAAGATACGGGTAGGATTTGGTTTTGATGTGCACCAGTTGGTGCCGAACCGTGAATTATGGTTGGGTGGTATCAAGTTCGAGCATGAATTGGGACTGTTGGGCCACTCGGATGCCGATGTGTTGATTCATGCCATTTGCGATGCGCTGTTGGGAGCCGCTAATATGCGTGATATAGGTTATCATTTTCCGGACAATGCCGGCGAGTTCAAGAACATCGACAGCAAGATTCTTCTGGTCAAGACGGTGGATTTGATTGCTGCGAAGGGCTATCGGGTAGGCAATGTGGATGCAACGGTATGTGCCGAGCGTCCAAAGTTGAAGGCCCGTATCCCTGAAATGCAGGAAGTGCTTGCCAAGTTGATGAAGGTAGATGTGGATGATGTTTCCATTAAGGCAACCACCACCGAAAAACTTGGCTTTACCGGACGCGAGGAAGGTATTTCTGCTTATGCGACAGTATTGATCGAGAAATTATAATATTAACCCCAATGATAACAACAGCCCGAACACCACGATGTTTCGGGCTGTTTTGCCCAATACGATGTTCAGTGCCTTACCTTGGTAGATACGTACCATTTCACGCCAAGTGGTGAAGTGCAAAAGCAAGAAAAAGATAGGTAGTAACGATGCCATTAGATAACCATTGAACGCATAGAAGGAGCAAAGGCCTACGGCAAGGATGCCTAATGTCAAATAAGCATATCGACCTGCTTTCTCTCCGAAGCGCACGACCAATGTCCGTTTGCCACTAATTTTATCTTGTTCCCTGTCGCGGTAGTTGTTCAGCATCAGCAGTAAATCGGAAACGAGGCCACAGGCAGCACACGCAATAGTGACATTCCATGTCCAATCGTGTGCCATGGTATAATAGGTACAACCTACCGGTACAAAACCGAAAAAGACGATAACCAAGACATCTCCCCAACCATGATAGGCCAAGGGGTAAGGACCGGCGGTATAAAGGAAGGCGAAGAGTACACAAAGCATTCCTACAGGTATCATTTCAAGTCCACAATACTTCAGCAACAACAATCCCCAGAAACAAGAAAGCAGGGTAGTGACAATCATTCCTTTCTTCATGGCCGAAAGGGTGATCCAGCCTTGGGCGCAAGCCCGTTCGGGACCGAGACGGTCTTCGCGGTCACTCCCTTTCAGGAAATCGTAATAGTCGTTGATGAAATTGGCATCTATCTGCATGCTGAATGCAAACAGGAAGCAGAGGATGGCAGGAATCCATTGGAATGCTCCGGCGGTATAGGCCAGGGCACATCCTAACAATACGGGCGTGGCAGCCGCCGCCAAAGTCTTCGGACGGGCTGCCAATATCCATGCTTTGATTGAATTGGTCTGTACGTTTTCCATTATCTGTCTATTGAAATGCTTTGCAAAGATAGCATTTCTCGAAGACTATAGAAAGGTACTTGCTCCTAAAATATCGTTCATATACGTTACATTTCGGGCATTGATGAGTTCTCCATCCATGAGATAGAACAACTGATACTCTGTTTGGGCGTTGTCTATTCCGATGTGGACAACTACTTGAGCTTTCTGATTCGGAAATTCGACGAGGGTTACATCCAGAATGTTGTCTGTAGAGTAGGGACCGAAACTGAAGGTGTGCCATACTGCATCGGGAGCTTCATCCAACACTTGCCAGTCGGTCTGTTTCATTTTCCAGCGTCCTTGAGGAGTGAACCAGACTTTCGTGTTGAATCCATTGTACTTGAAACCTGCTACATAATAGCCATGGTCAATGCTCCAACCTACTGTTTGTACAGAGGGGAAAAGAGTTTTCAGCGCATTTTGTACGAGGGTAGGTGCATAGCCGGCAGAAATGTTCATGCTGGCTTGAAGCATGATGCTTAGAAATATAAAACGAAACTTGTCCATTTGTATGTCTTTTCGAGGACAAACAAATGGACAAGTGCTTTTGTTGGGAAATTACTTGGAGATTAATAAGTAATAACTGGTTCCAATTCCTTAGCCTGCGCAATCATCTTTTCCAATTCAGGAAGAGAAGGAACACGGTTGCAGAGATTCTTTTCTGCGTTTACTTCTGTTACCTTGGCATGGAGGTTGGCCGGAACACGGTGGCGGAGTTCCTTTACGGTGTCTACACCAGCCGCTTCGAGCAATTCTGCGAATTGTCCTGCAATACCGTTGATGCGGAAGAGGTCAGCATGGTTGGTCCACTTCAAGATGAGCTTTTCGCTGATGCCTGTTTCTTCTGCCAAAGCAGTACGGCCCTTCTTGGCAGCACACTTTTCTAACAAGTCTTCTGTAGTCTTTACACCGGCAGCTTGGAGCTTTTCAGCGTAGGTTGCGCCGATACCTTCGATTTGTTCAATTTTGTATCCCATAATATTGAGTGTTTAATGGTTGATATTTTTTGCTAAAGTAAGGATTCTTCTTTGAATATGCAAGAAATTCGTTCCCAAACCTTCGGATGAAGGAAGTATCGCACGTCTTTGCCTTGTTTCAAACTTTCGCGGATGAAGGTGGAACTGACCTCTATCAATGGTGTGTTTACCTTCTGTACCGATGGAGGAAGCGTACTTTCGTCTATCTCATATCCCGGACGTGGATACACCAACAAGCGGTGGCGGGCTATGATTTCGTTCGCAGCTCTCCAACGGGGGAAAGACATCCAGTTGTCTGCACCGATGATGAGGGTAAACTCATGGTTGGGGTAGGCTTCTTGCAAAGCATCGAGCGTATGGATAGTATAAGAAGGTCGTGGTAAATGAAATTCAAAGTCCGAGGCTTGAAGTTTGGGATAATCTTCAACGGCCAGACGCACCAATTCCAGGCGCAAGTTGTCATCCCACAAGTCCGATGAATGGGCTTTGAAGGGATTCTGGGGGGAAACCATGAACCATATTTCATCCAAATCGCCAAACTCACAAAGGTAATTGGCAAGAGCCAAATGACCGATGTGTATCGGATTGTACGAACCTCCGAAGATACCTACTTTTTTCATGCTTTCTTTTGCCAACTTTTATAACTGAAATATTGAGCGATTCCACACAATGCAGCACAAGGAGCCAATAACCAGACCTTCATGGCGATAGAAATCACCAATAGGATGATGCACAATGCTCCAATGAGAAGGCTGACGTGCATCATGATTCGTGCCTGTTTCTTTTCTTTCGGTAAACTCATGCGTTCAAGAAATTTTGGATGGTTTTCAATGCATCGGCCTGTGCCTTTTCAAGGTCGTCGTTGATAACCACTACATCGAACTTTTCTGCAAAGCCTAATTCAAATTCGGCCTTGGCGATGCGGCTTTCAATCACTTCCGGAGCATCGGTAGCACGACCTACGAGGCGCTTGCGAAGTTCTTCGATGCTAGGCGGCTGTATGAAAACAGAAAGGGCACGGTCGCCATAATATTTCTTGATGTTGCAGCCACCTACTACATCCACATCAAACACCACATTGAAACCTTCTTCCAATTGCTTTTCAATCGGTGCTTTTAGGGTACCGTAGAAACGGTTTTCATAGACTTCTTCGTATTCCAGAAATTCATCGTTGGCGATGCGTTGCTTGAATTCCTCTGCCGAGAGAAAATAGTATTCCACCCCGTGTTGTTCGGTTCCTCTTGGAGGACGGCTTGTGGCGGAAATAGAGAATGCAAGGTTCAAGTTCTGTGTCATCAAATAGTTGATGATAGTAGATTTCCCTGAGCCCGATGGGGCAGAGAAAATAATCAGTTTCCCGGTTGCCATAATATGATTGTTACATTACGTTCAAAACTTGTTCCTTGATTTGTTCCAGCTCATCCTTCATGCGTACTACGATGTTCTGCATTTCCGCATGGTTCGACTTGCTTCCGGTAGTATTGATTTCACGACCCATTTCCTGAGCGATGAAACCAAGTTTCTTGCCTTGTCCGTGACCGGTAGCCATGGTTTCGCGGAAGTAGGCGAGGTGGTTGCTGAGTCGTTGCTTTTCTTCGTTGATGTCGAGTCTCTCGATGTAGTAAATCAATTCCTGTTCGAGGCGGTTCTTGTCGTAGTCCACGCTGATGGTCTTTTCGAGGGCAGCCGTAATCTTTTCGCGGATTTTGGTTACACGTTCTGTTTCGTATGGCTCGATATCCTTCATCAGTGCCTCAATGTTGTCCAGCTTTTCGTGGAATTTCTTTTCAAGGGCAGCACCTTCCTGAATGCGGAAGTTGGTAATTTGGGTGATAGCCTCGTCGATGGCTTGACGGACTACGTTCCATTCTTCTTCGGTCAATTCTTGGATGTCTACCTTAGTCAGCACATCCGGCATGCGGAGTAGCGTGGAGAAGAGGTCGGCAGGCATGGGGATTTCCGTTGTACTAGCAATGTTCTTGAACTGCTCGTAGTAATTGTTCATCAGTGCGGCATTGATAGGAGTTGCCATTTCAGCTGCTTCCTTCTCAATCCATAGACTGAAGTCCACCTTGCCTCGTTCGAGTGCTTTGGTGATTTGGGTACGGATTTCCATTTCCTTTTCGCGGTAGAGTGGCGCGATGCGCACAGACAAATCCATTGCCTTGCTGTTCAGTGATTTCAACTCTACATGTATTTTCTTTTCACCGAAGGTTACGGTTGCTTTGCCGTAACCGGTCATTGATTGTATCATATCTTAACTTGTTTTTTTGCAAAAGTAACATTTTTATGGGAATGATGTATAAATAAAAGTGTATATTTGCACTTTATATTTAAGAAAGAATTGCATTATGTCGTGTATTTTACATATAGAAACCTCTACAGAGGCTTGTTCGGTAGCCGTTAGCGAAGACGGTTGGAATGAGTTCAAGGTGGCCGATTTGAATGGTCCACAGCATGCCGTTCAGTTGGGCGTATTTGTGGACGAAGCCTTGTCTTTTGTCGATAGTCATGGAATGGTGCTCGATGCGGTGGCCGTAAGTTGCGGTCCTGGTTCCTATACAGGTTTGCGTATCGGCGTATCGATGGCCAAGGGGATTTGCTATGGCCGTAACTTGCCGTTGATTGCCCTCCATACCCTGGAAGTGATGTGTGTGCCGGTGCTTCTCCAACAGGACTTGCCGGAAGATGCCTTGCTTTGCCCGATGATTGATGCCCGCCGCATGGAGGTTTATGCTGCTATTTACGATCGTGCCTTGAATGTGAAACGTGAAATCGCGGCCGACATCATTGACGAGAATTCCTATTTGGAGTTCCTCGAAAAGCAGCCGGTGTATTTTTTCGGCAATGGTGCAGCCAAGTGTCGGGAGAAGATTACACACCCGAATGCACATTTCATTGATAATATCTATCCGTTGGCCAAGTGGATGTTCCCGTTGGCAGAAAAAGCCAAATCAAAAGGCGATTTCAAGGATGTAGCCTATTTTGAACCTTTCTATTTGAAGGAATTTGTAGCATCACAACCCAAAAAACTAATTTGACAGTATGGAATATAATACCCAGCGAAAGAAAATGGAGCTTCCCGAATACGGTAGAAGCGTACAGAATATGGTCGACCATGCGTTGACAATCGAAAATCGTGCAGAACGTCAGCGCTGTGCAAACACAATTATCAACATCATGGGTGGCATGTTCCCTCATTTGCGTGATGTGCCCGATTTCAAGCACAAGCTTTGGGACCATTTGGCTATCATGGCGGATTTTAAGTTGGACATCGATTACCCGTTCGAGATTGTAAAGAAGGAAGACTTGGTAGTAAAGCCGGAAAAATTGGAATACCCAAATGGAGCTCTTCGCTATCGTCATTATGGCCGTTTTTTGGAAGGAATGATAAAGAAAGCGATAGAAGTGGAAAACGAAGGGGAAAAGAAACAATTGATCAATTTACTGGCTATTCAGATGAAGAAGGACTTGAACAATTGGAATAAGGAAGGTATCGAAGACCAGAAGATTGTAGATGACCTTCGTGAATATACCAATGGTGTGATTGACTTGAAGGTCGAGGATTTGCGTTTGGGAGACTCGCGCGGTAACAACAATTTCCAACAGCGTAAGCAGAACTTCCAACAGCGTAAGCAGAACAATCAGAAAAAGAAGCATTAACTTGCTGGGAATAAGATTTAAACCATGATCAAGAAGGACGAAGTTTTTAAGATAGGTGTGTTCAATAAACCGCACGGTGTGAAGGGTGAATTGTCGTTCACTTTCACCGATGATATATTTGATCGTGTGGATGGTGAATACTTGATATGTTTGTTGGATGGTATCCTTGTTCCTTTTTTTATTGAGGAATATCGTTTCCGTTCGGATACGACTGCCTTGGTAAAACTCGATAGGATAGATACGGCTGAACAGGCACGTAAGTTCACGAATGTGGAAGTCTATTTCCCATTGAAATTTGTGGAAGAAGACGATTCGGATGATATCCCGACTTGGGGCTATTTTGTGGGTTTCCAGGTAACGGACATCAACCATGGTGAATTGGGTGAAATTGTTGCTGTAGATGATAGTACCATGAATGTACTTTTTTCCATAGAAACTCCTGAAGGCGAAGAAATCCTTCTGCCGGCTCACGAGGAATTCATGGTGAAACTTGAAAAGAAAAAGAGAAGACTGACAGTGGAAGTACCCGAAGGTCTGTTATAACTTCTATATTATTAAAAGGTATGAAGAATAAGAGGAAAGCATTTTGGAAGAACTTCAAGTTCAAGTATAAATTGACCATTACCAACGAGAATACGCTGGAGGAAATCGTGGGTATCCATGTGTCAAAGTTGAATGGTGTGTCCGTCTTGCTTTCTGCCGTGACCGTCATTTTTCTGATAGCGTCATTGATTATTGTATTTACGCCGTTGCGTAACTACTTGCCGGGATATATGAATACGGAGGTTCGTGAACAGGTGGTAACCAATGCTTTGCGTGCTGATTCCTTGCAATGGCTTATGGAACGCCAACGCATGTACATCATGAATATTCAGGACATTATCAGCGGAAATGTAAAGACGGACAGTATTCATTCCATTGATTCGTTGACGGTTGTCCGCTCAGAAGAACTCATGGAACGGACCCAGGCCGAAGATGAATTCCGCAAGCAATACGAAGAAACCGAACGATATAACTTGACGACAATAGACAATGCTCCGGCAGTAACGGGACTGATTTTCTTCCGTCCTACTCGTGGCATGATTTCTTCGGGATTCGATGCCAATCAAAAGCATTACGGCATTGATATTGCTGCCAGTCCGAACGAAAGTGTCTTGTCAACTTTGGATGGTACCGTGATTCTGGCGACTTATACGGCCGATACGGGCTACGTCATCCAGGTACAGCACAATCAGAATCTGGTGTCTGTTTACAAACACTGCGGTTCGTTGTTGAAGAAAGTGGGCGATACCGTAAAGGCCGGGGAGGCTATAGCCTTGGTTGGCAATACGGGTGAGAAGACCACCGGACCTCATTTGCATTTTGAAGTATGGAATAAGGGGCGAGCACTCGACCCAACCAAATATATAGTGTTTTAAGAAGCCATGAAAAAGAAACAGATAGCAATATTAGGCTCGACCGGTTCTATCGGTACACAAGCCTTGAAGGTCATAGAGGAACATCCTGATCTATATGAAGCATACGCTTTGACCGCTAATAACCAGGTGGAACTGTTGGCAGAGCAAGCAAGAAAGTTCATGCCGGCAGCGGTGGTTATAGCTAATGAGGCCAAGTATTTGCAGTTAAAAGAGATGTTGGCCGATTTGCCGATTCAGGTTTATGCCGGCGCTGATGCTCTTTGTGAAATTGTAGAAGCCAAGCCGATTGATGTAGTCTTGGCATCCATGGTAGGCTATGCCGGCCTCCGTCCGACGATGAACGCCATTCGGGCAGGAAAAGCGATTGCTTTGGCCAATAAGGAAACATTGGTCGTGGCAGGTGAACTCATCAATGCCTTGGCCCAACAATACAAGACTCCAATTCTTCCGGTGGATTCGGAACATTCTGCCATTTTCCAATGCTTGGAACCGAACAATGCGTTGGAGAAAGTCATTTTGACCGCATCGGGCGGTCCGTTCCGTAAGTTTACGATGGAGCAGTTACAGCATGTCACCAAGGAACAGGCATTGAAGCATCCGAATTGGGAGATGGGAGCCAAGATTACCATCGATTCCGCTACGATGATGAACAAAGGCTTCGAAGTGATTGAAGCGAAGTGGCTCTTCGGTGTGCGTCCGGACCAGATTGAAGTGGTGGTGCATCCGCAATCGATTATCCATTCCATGGTGCAGTACGAAGATGGTGCGGTGAAAGCCCAGCTGGGTATGCCGGATATGCGTCTGCCTATTCAGTACGCATTCTCTTATCCGCAGCGTATCAAGGCGTCGTTCGACCGTCTCGACTTCTCGAAGATGTCGGAACTGACCTTCGAACAACCGGACACCAACCGTTTCCGTTGTTTGGCCTTGGCTTACGAAGCACTTAACCGGGGTGGAAACATGGCTTGTATCGTCAATGCGGCCAATGAAGTCGTGGTTTCGGCCTTCTTGAAGGACCGTATTTCGTTCCTCCGCATGAGTGAGGTGATTGAGCAGTCGATGGCCAAAGTATCATTTATTCAGACACCGACTTACGAAGATTATGTAGCAACGGATGCAGAAGCACGCCGTGTGGCTGAAAGCCTGATTTAAGAATAATAACTAAATTGATTAACTATAAATGGAGACATTTTTGATTCGTGCCCTTCAGTTGATGATGAGCCTTTCGTTGTTGGTAATCATTCACGAAGGGGGGCATTTCTTTTTTGCGAAACTATTCAAGGTTCGTGTGACCAAGTTCTATTTGTTCTTTGATCCATGGTTCTCGCTCTTTAAGTTCAAACCGAAGAATAGTGAAACCGAATATGGTATGGGATGGTTGCCATTGGGCGGTTATGTGCAAATCGCCGGTATGGTGGACGAGACACAGAATTCGGAGGACTTGAATCATCCGGTAGAGGATTGGGAATTCCGTGCGAAGCCGGCTTGGCAGCGCTTGCTTATTATGGTGGGCGGGGTAATGATGAACTTCTTGCTCGCTCTTTTCATCTATTCGATGATCCTCTTTAAGTGGGGCGACCAGTATGTGTCATTGCAGGACATGACCTATGGTATGGAGTTCAACGAGCGTGCGGAAGAAATCGGTTTCCGCGATGGCGATATCTTGTTGAGTGCTGATGACCAGCCATTGACACGTTTTGATATGGACATGCTTCGTGCTATCACCGAAGCCCGCGTGGTGAAGGTAAGCCGTCAAGGTCAGGAAGTGGAAGTATTCCTGCCGGAAATCAGTTTGTTGGATATTGCCAAAGAAACTCCTGCTTTCGTAGAACCTTTGTTGCCGAATGTGGTGGACTCGGTAGTACCGGGACGTCCGTTTGCTGAGGCTGGTATTCTTCCAGGCGACAAGTTGTTGGCTGTCAATGGCGAAGCCTTGAGTTCGTACAATGCTTTTGTGAATAAGTTGGCTGTACTTCGTGAAGATGCTGAGGCAGAAAACAAGAAGACCGTTGAGTTCTCGTTGATATACAGTCGTGACAATGTCAATGATACCATTACCGTTCAGACCGATACCCTGTTCATGGTAGGTGCTACCTCAAAGGCGTTGGCAGATTATAAGATAACCAAGTTGGAATACGGTTTCTTCGAGTCTTTCCCGGCCGGTATTGCTTTGGGAGTTAATACCTTGAAAGGCTATGTGAACGATATGAAGTATGTATTCACTAAGGAAGGTGCGAAGAGCGTAGGTGGTTTCGGTACTATCGGTAGCATTTTCCCGTCTGTATGGGATTGGCACCGTTTCTGGGAAATGACCGCTTTCTTGTCTATCATCTTGGCGTTCATGAATATTCTCCCGATTCCGGCTCTCGATGGTGGACATGTGTTGTTCCTCTTGTATGAAATCATTGCCCGTCGCAAGCCGAGCGACAAGTTCATGGAGCGTGCGCAGATGGTGGGTATGATTCTGCTCTTCGGACTACTGATATGGGCGAACTTCAATGATGTGGTGAGGTTCCTGTTTTGATTATCCTAGGGATTTTACTGAAATTACATTCACTCCCGTCACTCGGGGGTAACTTATTGGGTTATACCTCAAACGCCACCGCGTTTTTTTAAAAGGCCGCCGTCTTTTTAAAAAAGGTCATCATCTTTTAAAAAAAGATGGTGACCTTTTCTTTAGTATAAAGTATCCGCTGCAAGACGTATGGTCTTACCTCAATAAGATGTATGGTCTTGCTTCGATAAGACGTATGGTCTTACTGCGACAAGACGTATGTTACGCTTTTAGAGTCAATCCCATTTTTTGGGCTTTCTCCAGCATGAAAGCGAAGGCAGCATCGTGTTCATTCGGAATCACTCCGTCCAGAATCGCATCCTTAATAGCGCTCTTCAGACTGCCCACTTCACGGCAGGGAGCCAACCCGAAGACTTCCATGATTTCCGCACCATCTACCGGTGGCTGGAAGTTACGGATGCGGTCTTTTTCTTCCAAATCCTTCAGTTTCTGACGAACGAGTTTGAAGTTGTCCAGGAAGCGTTGCTTCTTCACTTCATTCTTGGAGGTAATATCGGCTTCGCAAAGCAGCATCAGGTCATCTATATCATCCCCGGCTTCGAAAAGCAAGCGGCGTACGGCCGAGTCGGTCACTTCCTCATCGGCAATGACGATGGGGCGCATGTGCAAGCCTACCAATTTTTGTACATACTTCATCTTCTCGTTCATCGGCAACTTCATCTTACGGAAGATGTCCGGAATCATTTTCTCGCCGATATAGTTATGGTTGTGGAAAGTCCATCCTACCTTCGGTTCCCAACGTTTGGTACGTGGCTTCCCGATGTCGTGCAAGAGTGTCGCCCAACGGAGCCATAGATTGTCGGTCTGCTTGGCGATGTTATCGACTACTTCCAGTGTATGATAGAAATTATCCTTATGCGCCCGTCCGTTCTTGGTCTCGATGCCTTGCAAGGCTGCCATTTCCGGGAAGATAAGTGGAAGCAGGCCACAACGGTCCAGTTCTACAAATCCCTTCGACGGGATAGGAGAGAGAAGAATCTTGTTCAACTCATCGGCGATACGTTCCTTGCTGATGATTTCGATGCGTTCCTTGTTCCGTTCGAGAGCAAGGAATGTTTCGTCATCGATGTAGAAATTCAGTTGGGTAGCGAAACGGATGCATCGCATCATGCGCAATGGATCGTCGCTGAAGGTGATGTCCGGATCGAGCGGTGTGCGGATGGTGCGTTCCTTTAAATCGTCCAAGCCACCGAATGGATCCACCAATTCGCCGAAGCGCTCCTGGTTGAGGCAAACCGCCATGGCATTGATGGTAAAGTCACGTCGGTTCTGGTCGTCTTCCAACGTCCCGTTTTCCACGACCGGCTTTCGGCTGTCGTGGCTATAGGATTCCTTTCGTGCCCCGACAAACTCCACTTCCGTGTCGCGGTACTTCACTTGCGCCGTACCGAAGTTGCGGAAGACGGACACATGGGCACCTTTGCCCAGTTTTTTCCCGAAGGCTTGGGCAATCTCAATGCCGCTGCCCACTACCACCACATCAATGTCCTTCGATGGGCGGTTGAGGAATATATCGCGTACATATCCGCCCACCACGTAGCATTCCAAGCCCAGTTCGTCGGCGGTTTCGGAGATCAATTGAAAAATCTTACCGGTAAAATGTTCTTTCAGTTCCATTTTTTGTGTATTGAGATGCAAAATTACTACTTTTGTGCACACAATCAAAGGTAAATGATATGAAAAAGATAGGATTATCGGCCTTGTTGGGCTTGGCTTTGCTCGCAAGTTGCGGCGACGGAGGTGAAAAAGAAGCGCAAATTCGTCTTCAGAAGGCAGAAGCAGCCTTGCAGCAAGAGAATTTCAGTGAAGCGAAATTGCAGATAGACAGTATCAAGGTGTTGTACCCCAAAGCCTTCGAGGCACGCAAGCAAGGAATCAAGTTGATGCAGCAGGTGGATTTGAAGGAGCAAGGAAAGACATTGGTCTATCTCGATAGCATGATGCAGGTGAAACAGTTTCAATTGGATTCCATGAAGGGAAACTTTGTATTCGAGAAAGATACGGCTTATCAAGACATCGGCAACTGGTTCTACCCTACACAGGTGGTGGAAAAGAGTTTGGGCCGTACCTATTTGCGCGGTCAGGTCAATGAGTTGGGAGAAATGTCGCTCACTTCCATTTATTGTGCAGGAGGTAGCCTGAACCATACTTCGGTGAAGGTGAGTGTAGGCGATACGTTTGCAGAAACTCCGATGGCTGGTGATAGTTATACGACTACCGATTTGGGCCGTACCATTGAAAAGGCTGATTATAAGGTGGGCAATGACGGTGGGGTTGTAGGTTTCATTGTGGCCAATCAGGATAAAAACATCCAGTTGCAATTCATCGGCGACAAGACTTACCGCACGGCGATGCAAAAGAATGACCGCAAGGCTATCGTTGAGTTGGCAGAGTTGGCGCACATCCTTTCCGGTATGGAAGAAATCCGTAAGCAGCAAAAGGAAGCGAATCTGAAGATTCAGTTTGTCACTCGGAAAATAGAAGAAGCAGCTGTAAAATAACAAAAGTCCCCGATTGGGGACTTTTATTTTATAGGCGTTTCAATGCTAGCTTAATAACTTTTTCAACAGTCAATCCCGGTTCTTCCTTCAATATAGCCGTAACCACCTTCTGCGAAGGCGCCTGTGCAAATCCCAGCATGGTGAGAGCAGCAATGGCTTCGTCATATACTTCGGAGTGGGCAGGAGAGAGAGTCGCTACACTTCCCGAAACAGTTTCCAAGCCCGTTGAGGCTATCTTGTCCTTCAAATCCACAATGATGCGTTGGGCCGTTTTCAGTCCGATGCCTTTTACTCCTTTCAATAACTTGTCGTTTCCGCTACTGATGACATTGCAAAGTTCGCTTGGCGAGAGAGCCGAAAGAATCATGCGTGCCGTATTCCCGCCGATGCCCGATACGGAAATCAGCAGTAGGAACAATTCACGCTCTTGTTTGGTGGAGAAACCGAAAAGCACATGCGCATCCTCACGAATGGCTTCGTGAATATAAAGTTTGACGTTTGGTTTCCCTTGAATAGCGGAATAAGTATTGAGTGAGATGTTTATGGCATAGCCAATGCCGTTGCAATCGACGACCGCAAGGGCAGGAGTGGTTTCAACGAGTTCGCCTCGGATGTATTCTATCATAGATTCCAGTTTGGTTATGTTTATTCTTTTGCAAATTTAGAAATATTTGCGTTACATTCGTCTATGTGTGAAACTATTTGTTTATTTTTGTGCCGATAAAAAAGAAATAGGTAACTAAATTACAGATAAAGATGAAAAAGATTAGAGCAGCCGTCGTAGGTTACGGTAATATTGGTAAATCGGTTGTAGAAGCGCTTCAAGCGGCTCCTGATTTTGAAATTGCAGGGATTGTTCGTCGTAATGGAGCAGAAAACAAACCGGCAGAACTTGCTGCTTATGAGGTGGTAAAGGATATCACAGAACTGAAGGATGTAGATGTGGCTATTGTGTCTAGTCCTACTCGCCAGGTGGAAGAGCAGGCCAAGAAGATTTTGGCTTTGGGTATTCATACAGTAGATAGTTTCGATATACATACACAAATCACATCACTCCGCCGTTCGTTGGGCGAAACAGCCAAGGAACATGGCTCGGTAGCGATTATTTCGGCAGGTTGGGATCCGGGTAGTGACTCGGTGGTGCGTACCTTGCTCGAAGCGATTGCACCGAAGGGTATTACTTATACCAATTTCGGCCCAGGTCGCTCCATGGGACACTCGGTAGCGGTTCGTGCGATTGAAGGGGTAAAGGATGCTTTGTCTATGACTATCCCGACAGGAACCGGTATTCATCGTCGCATGGTGTATGTGGAACTGGAAGAAGGTGCTGACTTCAAGGCGGTGGAGGCTGCAGTAAAGGCTGACCCATATTTCGTGAATGATGAAACTCACGTGAAGCAAGTGTCGTGTGTGGATGATTTGAACGATGTAGGCCATGGTGTGAACTTGGTGCGAAAGGGTGTATCGGGTACTACCCACAATCAGTTGTTCGAATTTAATATGAAAATCAACAATCCGGCTTTGACGGCTCAGGTGATGGTATGTTGTGCTCGTGCTACCATGCGTCAGCAACCGGGTTGCTATACGATGATTGAAGTGCCAGTGATTGATTTGTTGCATGGTGATCGTGAAGAATTGATTGCTCATTTGGTGTAATCTTATCATAGAGAAATGATGTTGTCTAGTATAGTATGGGACGTAGATCCCACGATTTTTGAGATAGGAAGCCGACAAATCCGTTGGTATGGCTTGATGTGGGGCTTGGGCTTCATCCTAGCCTATAAGTATGCCGAATGGTTGTTCAAGAAGGAGAAGTATCCGGAAGAATGGGTGGACAAGTTGTTTGTGTATGCTTTGATAAGTGTAGTGGTGGGTGCTCGTTTGGGCCATTGCCTCTTCTATCAATGGGATTACTATACTTCGAACCCGGTTGAAATCCTGAAGATTTGGGAAGGTGGATTGGCTAGTCATGGCGGTGTGTTTGGGGTTATCTTTGCGGCATGGATCTATTCCAAGAAGATTACCAAGCAGAGTGTGTGGTGGTTGTTCGACCGTATTATCCCTTCAGTAGCAGTACTTTGTTTCTGTATCCGTTTCGGTAACTTGATGAATTCCGAAATTTTCGGTTTCCCTACCGATATGCCTTGGGGATTTGAGTTCGTCCGTTCCCGCGAGTGGCATCAGTTGTACGAAGGCCAGGCTTGTCACCCGACTCAGATTTATGAAATGCTCTATTGCTTGACAGCAGGTGTTGTTTCGTATGTGATGTATCATAAGTTCCATTTACAGAAGTATGTGGGGTTGATTACGGGTGTTTCGTTGCTGATTTTCTTTGGTACCCGTTTGGCATTGGAGTTCATGAAGAATCCACAAGTAGCACAAGAGGTAGGTATGACATTGAACATCGGACAGTTGCTTAGTCTTCCTTTGATTCTATTGGGACTATACCTTATATATAAGAGCCGTACGGCAAGAGCAAAATGAGAATAGTTTTATTGATTGTCGTTAGTATCTTGTGTGGTATGTCTACTTCTGCACAAAACATGAAGTCGGTTTTCATAGCGATGCCTGATTCCATCACTCCCTTGTTGACGAAGGTGAACAAGGAAGACTGTGTGGATTTTTTGGATAGTAATATGAAGGCTGAAGTAAAGAACCGTTTTGACGGAACGGCGGAAATGAAGGTGCTAACAGACGACTATACCTTGATACAGACCTCAGAGGTAGGAACGTTGGAAATGAAATTGTTTCCTGTGAATGATTCAACCAAGGTGGTTTGTATGGTAAAGACGGTATGTGCTTCGGCTTGCGATAGCGAAATACGTTTTTATACTTCCGATTGGAAACAGGAGTTGGATAAGAAGGAATATTTGCAATGGCCTGATGCGGGGGCGTTTTTCCTACCTAAGGATTCATTGTCTGAGGAAGATGTTTTCATCCGTCAAAAAGCGGATATGCATTTGATGAAGGCTTCGATGTCGAAAGACGAACCTACCCTTACCTTTATATATACGACTCCCGATTACTTGAATCAGGAGGATAAGGAGAAATTGCTGCCTCATTTACGCAAGGAACCGGTGGTGCTTGAATGGAAAGACGGAAAGTTCAGATAAAAATAAAAGGTTGAATCATTTGATTCAACCTTTTATTTTAAAACTCAATCAAAGTTCTAAATTACTTCTTCAAGCGGTTACCGTAGCGGCTCATGAACTTATCTACACGACCAGCTGTATCCACCAACTTAGACTTACCAGTATAGAACGGGTGAGAAGTGTTAGAGATTTCCAACTTAACCAATGGATAAGTTTCGCCTTCGAATTCGATAGTTTCCTTAGTGTTCACTGTAGAACGAGACAAGAACATATCGCCATTTGACATGTCTTTGAATACTACCGGACGGTAGCTTTCTGGATGAAGTCCTTTTTTCATTTCAGTATATGTTTTTTATTGTTATTATTGCTTATTTGGTAACAATAATGTGTAATGGTCACATTTTCGGACTGCAAAGATAGGTTATTTCTTTGAAACAGAAAAAGAAACATGCAATTTTTTTATTCCAACCTAATTTATTCGATATTTTTAGGGGGAATATAATGGGAATCTGAACATTAATCACTAAATTTGCAACAAGAAATGAATTCATTAACTATTATAAATTATAGAACAATGGTAAATTACAAAGAATTAGGCTTGGTAAACACTAAGGAAATGTTTGCTAAGGCAGTAGAAGGTGGTTACGCTATCCCTGCGTTCAACTTCAACAACATGGAACAGATGCAAGCTATCATCAAGGCTGCAGTTGAAACTAAGTCTCCAGTTATCTTGCAGGTTTCTAAGGGTGCTCGTCAGTATGCTAACGCTACTTTGTTGCGTTACATGGCTCAGGGTGCTGTTGAATACGCTAAGGAATTGGGTTGCGAAAAGCCAGAAATCGTTCTTCACCTCGACCACGGTGATACATTCGAAACTTGTAAGTCTTGTATCGACTCTGGTTTCTCTTCAGTAATGATCGACGGTTCTCACTTGCCTTACGAAGAAAACGTTGCTTTGACTAAGAAGGTTGTTGAGTACGCTCATCAGTTCGATGTTACAGTAGAAGGTGAACTTGGTGTATTGGCAGGCGTTGAAGACGAAGTTTCTTCTGATCACCACACATATACTGACCCTGAAGAAGTAATCGATTTCGCTACTCGCACAGGTTGCGACTCTTTGGCTATCTCTATCGGTACTTCTCACGGTGCTTACAAGTTCACTCCAGAACAATGTACTATCGACCCAGAAACTGGTCGTATGGTTCCTCCTCCATTGGCATTCGACGTATTGAAGGCTGTTGAAGCTAAGTTGCCGGGCTTCCCAATCGTATTGCACGGTTCTTCTTCAGTTCCTCAGGACGAAGTTGAAACTATCAACAAGTATGGTGGTGCTTTGAAGGCTGCTATCGGTATTCCTGAAGAATGGTTGCGTGAATCAGCTAAGTCTGCAGTATGTAAGATCAACATCGACTCTGACTCTCGTTTGGCTATGACTGCTGCTATCCGTCAGACATTCGCTGAAAAGCCAGCTGAATTCGACCCACGTAAGTACTTGGGCCCAGCTCGCGACAATATGGAAAAGATGTACAAGCACAAAATCATCAACGTGCTTGGATCTGATGGCAAGTTGTCTTGCTAATACTCCCTCCGTTGTAGTTATCAAGGTCGTTTCCCGAAAGGGGAGCGGCCTTTTTAATTTTTTTTCGTATATTTGCGCGAATATTGCGCAATTGCGTATCTTACAATTAATTACTACAATGAAAGAAAGAAGATTGAATGATTCTGCCGCTATGCGCTGGGGTGCCTTGGCGGTAGTGTCCTTTACGATGATGGCGGCTTATTTCGTAAATGATGTGATGATGCCGCTCAAGTCTATGCTCGAATCCGAATTGTCGTGGAGCAGTACAGAGTTCGGAACCTATGCCGGAGCATATAGTTTCCTCAACGTGTTTCTGTTGATGCTCCTTTGGGGCGGATTGATTCTCGACCGCTTTGGAGTACGGTTTACCGGTAAACTCTCGACTATTCTCATGGTGCTTGGTGCTGCACTCGAATATTATGGTCTGACTGCCTTGGCAGAAGATGCGACTCAGATATTCGGTTTCCGTTCGGGTGTGATGGTGGCTTCGGCTGGTTATGCGATCTTTGGTGTGGGTGCCGAAGTAGCGGGTATTACTGTAACCAAGGTGATTGCCAAGTGGTTCCGTGGTAAGGAAATGGCTACAGCCATGGGGGTGCAGGTTGCCTTGGCTCGTATCGGTTCGCAAGTGGCGTTTGCTTGTGCTATCCCAATGGCTAGAGCAGCCCATATCTCTACTCCGATTTTAATCGGTTTGTTACTCTTGTTGGGTGGTATGGTGGCTTACTTCATCTTCTCTGTGATGGACAAGAAACTCGACCAGCAGATTCAGAACGATCCGCAGGCTGATGATGACGAAGAAAAGTTCTCAATGAAGGATGTGGCAGGTATCCTTGCCAGTCCGGGTTTCTGGCTCATAGCCTTGCTTTGTGTATTGTTCTATTCTTGTGTCTTCCCGTTCCAGAAGTTTGCTTCGGAGTTGATGATCGGTAAATATGGTATCGACGAAAACATTGCCGGAACTATTGCCGGATTGCCTGCTTTGGGCGCTTTGGTGTTGACTCCGATATTCGGTGGTATCGTTGATAAGCGTGGTAAGGGTGCTAGCATCATGATGCTCGGTGCAGCCATGTTGATTGGTGTTCACTTCGTTTATTCCTTGCCAGGGGTTACCGCAGGCTGGGTAGCTATTGTATTAATGATCGTGTTGGGTATTGCTTTCTCATTGGTGCCTTCTGCCATGTGGCCGGCAGTTCCAAAGATTTTCCCGGCTCACCAATTGGGTACTGCATACGCCTTGATTTTCTTGATTCAGAATGTAGGTTTGTGGGGTGTACCTACCTTGATTGGTTGGGTGCTCGATAACTATTGTGTGGTAACGCTTGCCGATGGTGCCAAGGGTTATGACTATACGCTGCCAATGATAATCTTTACCGGTCTTGCGGTATTGTCCATGTTGGTTGCCTTGGCGCTCAAGGTGGTGGATAAGAAGAAGGGTTATGGATTGGAAATAGCCAATATCCAGAAATGACAATCTCCCCTCTTGAGAGGGGGAAGGGGGTGTGTTAGAATACATTCACGTAGATGTTTATTACACACCCCTACCCCTCTCAAGAGGGGATTTGATGAATACATTACAAATTCTTAATCCTTATCAATCTTAGCAATTCCTCCGGTAGTCGGATTGAAAATTACTCGGGTATTGACCTTCTTATTAAAGAGGTTGTTCAGAAGAACTTCTGTTTCTCCGAATTGAGTGATAGGCAATTCGTTGTTGAACCAAGTTTTTTCTGTAGTCTTGACCGTCACCTTTCCTTTTCCTGGAATGTTGTAGATAACACCTTCCAGTTTCTTTTTGGCTTTGGCCTCTTCATCAGCAGGTGGCAATGTGCTTTCGTTGGTGACGGAGAGATAAATGGGTGCTCCGGCTAGATTGTCTTCTGTGAGTACACCTAGTTTCTTCGAAAAACGGCAAACCACTTGCTCCTTTATTTCCTGTTCCGGTTCTACATAGAAAGTAAAACTTTTTTCGGTCCGTTCGGTGAAGCCGGAAAACATTTCTGTAAAAGCCTTTTCTTGTTCTTCCAAATTGGTTAGCATGATTTTCAGTGCAGCACCGTCTTGAGGCATATAGTCGGCTTGTCCTCTGGTCAAACAGTTCTTGCTTTCACGGATATTGTAGATTTCCTTGGCGATAAGTTCGGCCATTTTGTTGGTGGATCCGGCCAACAGCATTTCTTCTGTCATGTAGTTGCGAGGGTCTACTCGCTTGGACTTTTTGTCAATTTTCTTTGTCGAAGTCTTCTTTTCTTCTGGAACCGTAGTGTTGATAGCCTTGATAATTCCGTCTTCGGTCAGTTCCACTTGCGAGGTAACCATTTTGTCCTTTACCTTGATAGAATATGCCTTTTGTGCATCGGGTACACCAATCGTATTTACTTTGATACTATTAATTTCCCAATGTTCGCTAGGTTGTGCAGAGATGCCTTGTAAACGCAAATAGCGGTTGGCGTATTGGCAAAGTTCGCCTGGCGTGTAGGTCACTTTGGTGGCTGTAACCTGAATTTCAATTTGTGTTTTAGGAAGGTAATACACCACTCCCTCTTCCATGGTTCCTGGAGTATAGTGGCTGACATCTTGTGCTTGGACATTCCATGCGGTAAGAAGTCCGATGAGTAAGATTCCTTTCTTTATCATATCATCTATTTTAGGTTGTTAATGTTTTCCATGCTTTAGGGAGAGCCTCGATAATGTCGTTGGCGGTCATCCCGATTTCTGTTTTTTCTTCTGCTGCCAGATTGCCGGCCAATCCGTGTACATAAACGCCTAATCGGCAAGCGTCCTCCCGTTCATATCCTTGTGCCAATAAACCTAACAGGATACCGGTCAGTACATCGCCGCTTCCGCCTGTAGCCATACCCGGATTACCGGTCGGATTGAAATAATAGTTGCCCTCCGGAGTGACGATGCACGTCCAGGCTCCTTTGACAATGATATAACTTTGTAAATAAGCAGCCAACTCCTTTACTTTCATCAAACGTTCATAAGTGTCCATGCATTTGCCGATGAGGCGCTCCAATTCTCCCAAATGAGGAGTGAGGATGCTTCTTTTCGGAATGCGGCTCAGCCAGTTGCGGTGTGTACTCAGAATATTGATAGCATCGGCGTCGAGGACGATAGGAAGGGTGCTTCCTTGAATCTGTTCCATCATGGCGAGCGCTGTATCTTCTTCTTGCCCTAATCCAGGCCCGATAGCCAAAGCCGAATATCGGTTGAGGTGCATCGGTTGGGCAAAATATTGCTCTTGTATGTCGGTATGTACAATGGCTTCGGGAACCGTAATCTGCAACAAATCGTGGTTATGGATAGGCACATGTACGGTGAGCAGGCCGATACCCGATCTCAGGCAGGCCTTGGCTGATAAGATAGAGGCACCTGCCATGCCGTATGAACCAGCGATGAGTAATCCGTGTCCGAATGTTCCCTTATGTGCAAATCGTTTGCGGGGTTTGATGAGCGAACGGATTTCTGCTTCTTCCATGGTGAAGAAAGTGCTTGGTGCACTATCGATGAAAGTTTGCTTCAAACCAATATCCAGCAATTCCCATTCCCCTACGATGTCTTCGTTCTCTGGGAAAAGGAAAGACAATTTCGGCAGTTGGATGCTGAGGGTAACATTGGCCCGGACGATATTGGGACGGACATTGTACGTATTGTCTTCTCCCATGAGCCCGGAAGGGATATCGATGGATACCACTTCTGCTTTGGAGGCATTGATGTATTTCACTACAGCGGCAAAACCGCCGTTCAAAGGCTTGTTCAATCCGCTACCGAATAATCCGTCGATAACCAAATGCTTCTCGGTCAGCGTAGGTGGGTCGAACTGAGTGCTGATTTCGGTAAAATAGATAGAACCGCAGGTCTTGAGCCGTTCAAGATTGGTCTGACATTCTTCTGACAGTTTTCCCTTGGTGTTGAATAAAAAAACCTCTACACGGTAATTCTTCTTGGAAAGCATGCGTGCAACAGCCAAGGCGTCGCCTCCGTTGTTACCCGGTCCGGCAAAGACGACAATTTCATAAGAAGAGTCCCAACGGCGGACAATGGCATCCGTCAAGGTCTGAGCCGCCCGTTCCATTAGGTCAATGGAGGGAATCGGTTCATGGATAATGGTGTATTTGTCCAGTTCTTTTAGTTGGGCACTTGTTAGAATTTTCATGTCAATCTTTTGTTTTGCGCACAAAGATAACATTATTTGCAAAAAGAGAGGCGGTAAAAACTTGATACTTGGAATAAAAATCTTATTTTTGCATCAATTAATAGATTAAGGAATTTAAATTGATAATATTATGTTGAATATTGTTATTTTTGGTGCACCGGGTTCAGGTAAGGGAACTCAAAGTGAACGCATCGTTGCGAAGTATGGTATCAACCACATCTCTACTGGTGATGTGCTTCGTGCAGAAATCAAGGCTGGAACCGAATTGGGTAAGACTGCTCAAGGTTTTATCGACCAAGGTCAATTGTTGCCGGATGAGTTGATTATTGATATTTTGGCTGCCACTTTGGATGGATTCAAGGAAAGCAAGGGTGTGATTTTTGATGGTTTCCCAAGAACAATTGCTCAGGCAGAAGCCTTGAAGAAGATGTTGGCGGAACGTGGTCAGGAAGTGTCTATCATGCTCGACCTTGATGTGCCAGAAGATGAATTGATGACTCGCTTGATCAAGCGTGGTCAGGAATCAGGCCGTGCCGATGACAATGAAGAAACAATCAAGAAGCGTTTGGTAGTTTACCATTCACAGACTTCTCCGTTGATTGATTGGTACAAGAATGATGGCAAGTATCAGCACATCAATGGCTTGGGTACTATGGAAGGTATCTTTGCTGAAATTGCAGAGGCGATTGATAAACTTTAAATAGGTTTTGTCATTCAGACGACCAAAGGGAGGAAGAATCTCGAATGCATACACGTTTATGTTATCGAGATTCTTCGCTTCGCTCTGAATGACATTCGTTATTAATGAAATATTAAATAAAAATGGCTGAATCGAATTTTGTTGATTATGTGAAGATTTATTGCCGCTCGGGTAAGGGCGGACGAGGTTCGGTGCACATGCATCGTGCTAAATACACTCCTAACGGTGGCCCCGACGGCGGCGATGGTGGACGAGGAGGTCATGTGATATTGCGAGGAAACCGCAACTATTGGACATTGCTTCACCTTCGTTATGACCGACATGTCTTTGCTTCGCATGGCGGTAACGGATCGAAGAACAAGAGTTTCGGAAAAGATGGTGAGGATAAGATCATCGAAGTACCGTGTGGTACGGTAGCATACAATGCCGAAACCGGTGAATACTTGTGCGACATTACCGAACATGGTCAGGAAGTAGTGCTCTTGAAGGGTGGTCGTGGAGGTTTGGGTAACTGGCATTTCCGTACCGCTACCCGTCAGGCTCCGCGTTTTGCGCAGCCGGGTGAACCGATGCAGGAATTGACGGTTATTCTTGAATTGAAGATGTTGGCGGATGTAGGTTTGGTAGGTTTCCCGAATGCGGGTAAGTCTACTTTGCTTTCTTCTGTATCTGCGGCTCGTCCGAAGATTGCCAACTATCCGTTTACTACTCTTGAACCGAACTTGGGTATCGTGTCGCATCGTGAAGGAACTTCGTTTGTTATGGCGGATATCCCAGGTATTATCGAAGGGGCAAGTGCCGGTAAGGGATTGGGTCTCCGCTTCTTGCGTCATATCGAACGTAACTCGTTGCTCCTTTTCATGGTGCCGGGTGATACAGACGATATTCGCAAGGAATACGAAATCTTGCTCAACGAGTTGAAGACCTTCAATCCGGAAATGCTTGACAAGCAACGCGTTTTGGCGATCACCAAGAGTGATATGCTCGACGATGAACTCATTGAAATGCTTGAACCAAACTTGCCGGAAGGTGTGCCGTATGTATTCATTTCGTCTGTCACTGGTCAGGGTATCCAGCAACTGAAGGATATTCTTTGGACAGAACTCAATAGCGAAAGCAACAAGTTGGGTGGTGCTAGCGTAGAAACCATTGTGCATCGTGCTAAGGATGTCTTGAAACTCCAGCAGGAATTGAAGGATATGGGCGAAGATGATGACTTCGAATTTGAATACGAAGACGATGATTTCGATGACGATTTCGAATACGAGTACGAGGAAGAAGATTGGGACGAAGAAGCAGAAGAATGAAAGAACCATTGATTTCTCATAAACAAATGTTGGAGTACGGTATTTTAAAGCCGTATTCCAACATTTTTGGTTTCTCTACTACCCGCCATGGTGGATGTGGGGAAGGAGCGTATGCTACTTTTAATTGTACGCATTATTGTGGAGATAGCCCCGAGCATGTGAAGACGAATCTGGAAAGTCTTGCCGCGTTGTTGCCTGAACGTCCTCGCGTGATAGTTATTCCCCGACAGACACATACCACGAATGTCCGTGTCATTACCGATGTTCCTACGCCGGAAGAATTGCAGGATGTGGATGCGGTAGTCACTCAGTTGAAGGATTTCTGCCTCTGTGTCTCTACGGCTGATTGTGTTCCTGTACTTCTTTATGATAAGGAAAGGCAAGTGATAGCAGCCATTCATGCCGGTTGGCGTGGTACGGTAGGACGCATTGTGGAAAAGACGATTGAAGTGATGAGGATACAATATGGTACGGAAGGCAAGGATCTGGTGGCTTGCATTGGTCCTAGTATCTCCTTGGAATCGTTTGAGGTAGGTGATGAAGTCTATGCCGCTTTCGAAGAGGCGGGTTTCGATATGACTCGTATTGCCCGTCGATACGAAAAATGGCACCTCGACCTGTGGGAAGCCAATCGTGTGCAATTATTGGCGAATGGTGTCTTACCCGAACATATCGAGGTGGCAGGTATCTGTACTTTTCAACGTCATGAGGATTTCTTTTCGGCTCGCCGGTTAGGTATTAAGTCTGGCCGTATCCTTTCGGGGATCATGCTTTGTCATTCATCCGCCGGATAATGGACTCCTAATTGCTTGCGCACTTCATCCATGATTTCCATAGTAACCAACGAGTTCTCCCAACTATTCACGGAGGATTCTTGCTTGCCTTGTTCTATCAAGTTGATAAACTCTGCTATCTCGTAATAGTAAGGGTTTTTATCCAAAGAAACACCGATGGAATGGGGGATATTCGCTTGTTCCTGGCCTTGACCCACAACTTGGCGAGGGATGAAATCCACCGTATTTGTGGTGTGGATTTTGTCCAGAATCAAATTGCCTTTTTCGCCTTCTATTTCGGTGGGGAGGGAAGAATTGGCTATCTTAGAATAAAGGACGGTTGCATTCATTCCTTCGTATTGGAAGTTCACGGCACCTTGTCCGTCCACTCCCGTATGGAGGCGGATTCCTTGTGCTTCCACTTTCTGCGGACGACCGAACAAGGCTACCATTGGGTAAACGGTATAGATGCCGATGTCCATCATGGCGCCATTGGATAATTCCGGTTTGAATGCATTGAGTACGATGCCTTCCTTGAACTTATCGTAACGGGAGGAGTATTGACAATAACTGGCAAAGTATCGACGAATGGTTCCTAAGTCCTTCAGGTGTTCCTTTACGATAGTGAAATTCGGATTGAGGGTCGAAATCATTGCTTCCATGAGGGTGACGCCCTGTTTTTTTGCCGCATCAATCATTTGTCGCACCTCACGGGCATTGGAAGCGAAGGGCTTTTCGCACAATACATGTTTGCCGTGGCTCATGCAGAGGATGCTTTGTTCGGCATGTACATAGTTGGGGGTGGCGATATATACCGCATCGATTAATGGACTTTTCGCCATATCTTCCAGAGAAGTAAAGGTATACGGAATACCATGCTTTGTAGCAAATTCGTCTGCCCGTTCTTGGGTACGGGAACAAACCGCTGCCAGTTCAAAACGCTCGTCCTGCCGTGCTCCGGCAATAACCCAGTCGGTTATGTTGTTGGTACCGACTACCCCAAAACGTATCTTCTTCATAATCCGATGCTTTTGCTGTTTGTGCAAAGTTAAGGGAAACTTTTCATTATTCAAAAAATAGGTTGTATCTTCGCACCCAATATGAAAATAATTGTATCCGAAGAAATAAAGAACGCTTGTCCGCAATTTGCGGGTATAGCAGTGGCTGCCACCGTAAAGAATACATCTTATAGTGAAGCGTTGTGGCAGAAGATTGACGAGTTTACCGTTCGCTATCGGGAGATGTATACCACTGATTCCATTAAGGATATGGTGACAATTCATGCTACCCGTGAGGCGTATAAGAAATGTGGAAAGGATCCTAGCCGTTATCGTCCGTCGGGCGAGGCGTTGTGCCGTCGTATCCTTCGTGGAATTCCTTTGTATCAGATTGATACATTGGTCGATTTGATTAATTTGGTGTCTATCCGATTCGGTTATTCCATTGGTGGTTTCGATGCTGATAAGTTCGAGGGTGATACCTTGACATTGGGTATCGGCAAGGCTGGAGAACCGTATGAGGGTATCGGGCGAGGAACACTGAATATCGAGGGGATGCCGGTGTATCGCGATGCTATCGGTGGGGTAGGTACGCCGACTAGTGATAACGAGCGTACCAAGTTGGGTTTGGAAACGACCCGTCTGCTTACCATTATCAATGGATATAGCGGTAAGGAAGGTTTGCGTGAAGCAGCCGATTACATGGTAGAACTGATTAAAGAATTTGCTTCGGCAGAAAATGTGGAACTGATAGAATTTGAATAATATGGATGTAGAAAAGATATTGACAGAAGGTGTTGTATTCAAGAAGGCCAGTGGGCCGAAGCCGAATGAAGACAAGGTGAAGACCAAGGCAAAAAAGAAAACATACATTACTGGACTTCATGGGTCAGGTGCGGCTAAAATGAAGGCGGAAATCCGTAGAAAGCGTGCCAATCGTCATAAAGGGAAATAAATCCTTAGGATTTTGCCGAAAATACCTGCATTTTATACATCTGCTCATTAATGGGTTGAATGGTAGATGCTTGGGGTGTATAATCTTCCTACACCGATTGGATTTTCCTGCAAAATAATAATGTCATTCAGAGCGAAGCGAAGAATCTCGATTGCGTCATGTGGGCGCTCAGCGATCCTTCGCTCTGAATGACAAATTGAAGGATGACCGCGTTTTTTTAAAACGCGGTCGTCTTTTTTTTAAACGCGGTCATGTTTTTAAAAAAGGCGGTCATCTTTTATGTGGTGTATGATGTGTGCAGGAAATCTCCTGTATATCATACACCATTATTTATTGTGAGTCTGCAACTTGTCTTCCCGGTGTATGAAATGCAGGTTGTTTTTGGAAATCCCCTGTATATACGCGCGCGCGTATAAATATTAAGGTAAGATGCTTTGTTGACCGGAATCGAA
>JBGVGD010000042.1:0-5116 GCA_045121515.1 Phocaeicola sp.
CGGTAGCCTTAGCCAATGCGTCAGCAGCAGCAGTCTTAGCAGCAGCAGCTTCAGCAGCAGCTGTAGACAATGCTGATTGCAAAGAAGCGATCTGAGATGTCAATTCATCCTTAGTCGCCAACTTGTCAATCTGAGTCTGCAAGTTTTCGATGTCTTCATCGTAATCCTTACAAGACACGAAAGTACCTGTAGAGGTAACCATCAAGGCACCAAACAGGATAGCACTTAAAAACTTTTTGTTCATAATAAAAAAAACTTTAAATTTATAAATTTAAAAAACTAAATAATTGTTTTCTCTTGATTTATAAAACGTTGATTGGGGGAGCTCTGTCCCTTGCACAACCTTGTCATTCTCACCCGTCCGGAAGCTCAAAAACGCTACGTACGCTTAACGTTTCTGCATAATCTTCCTATAAGGGGGATTATAACAACGGACAAAGGTAGGTATTTTTCTCTAATCTGCAATACATGCAATGCTAAAAAATTAAAGAAATTTCGTTTTTTACTCCAAAATTATTCGTTTGCAGTATCTCAGGAGGGGATTTGAGGGTAAAATGCTATGTCTACCTGTCAAAATCCCCTTTTTCCTAAAGTTCTACTTTTGTCCTTATACCTTATTATATTATAAGGGGATTAGAATTCCGCGTTTCTCGGTGTTCTTGGGAACGGAATCACGTCACGGATGTTGGCCATACCGGTTACGAAGAGCAACAAACGTTCGAAACCGAGACCGAAACCTGCGTGCGGACATGAACCATAACGACGGGTATCGAGGTACCACCACATATCCTTCATCGGGATATTGAGTTCGTTGATGCGGTTCATCAACTTGTCGTAGTTCTCTTCACGCACGCTACCACCGATGATTTCGCCAATTTGTGGGAACAATACGTCTGTACCCTGTACAGTCTTACCATCTTCGTTCTGCTTCATGTAGAAGGCCTTGATTTCTGCCGGATAGTCGGTCATGATCACTGGCTTCTGGAAATGTTCTTCTACCAAGTAACGTTCGTGTTCGCTGGCAAGGTCGCAACCCCAATATACCGGGAATTCGAACTTCTTGCCCTTGGCAATGGCTTCTTCCAATATCTTGATACCTTCTGTATAAGGCAAACGCACGAATTCAGTGCTAACCACCTTCTGCAAACGTTCAATCAAACCCTTGTCGATCATCTTGTTCAAGAATTCCAAGTCGTCCTTACAGTTGTCGAGTGCCCACTGTACACAGAACTTGATAAATTCTTCTTCCAAGTCCATCAATTCCGACAAATCGGCGAATGCCACTTCCGGTTCTACCATCCAGAACTCTGCCAAGTGACGCGGAGTGTTGGAGTTTTCGGCACGGAAAGTCGGACCGAAGGTATAGATAGCGCCCAAAGCGGTAGCTGCCAATTCACCTTCCAACTGACCCGATACGGTCAAGCTAGCCTGCTTGCCGAAGAAGTCATCGTCGTAAATGATCGAACCGTTTTCGTCCTTCTTCAAGTCGTAGAGGTTCTTGGTAGTTACCTGGAACATCTGGCCAGCACCTTCACAGTCCGAAGCTGTGATGATCGGTGTATGGAAATAGAAGAATCCCTTCTGGTGGAAGAATTCATGAATAGCAATCGCCATGTTGTGACGGATGCGGAATACAGCACCGAAAGTATTGGTACGCGGACGCAAGTGAGCGATTTCGCGCAAGAATTCCATGGAGCAACCCTTCTTCTGCAACGGATAGGTATTGTCGCAAGTACCCAATACTTCGATTTCACGAGCCTGGATTTCACCTGCCTGGCCAGAACCGATAGATTCCACCAATTCACCGTTCACGCTGATACAAGCACCGGTTGTGATGAGCTTCACCATTTCTTCGTCGAAGTTGGCGAGGTCTACAACCACCTGTACGTTATTGATAGTAGAACCGTCGTTCAGCGCAATAAAGCTAACGGCCTTGCTGCCACGGCGGGTACGTACCCAACCTTTTACATTGACCATCGCTCCCCAATCCTTGAGCTGGAGAAGGTCAACAATCTTTGTTCTACGAATCTTTTCCATATAGTATTTTTCCATTAATTGTTATTAGCATTCCCCTCTTGAGAGGGGGAAGGGAGTGTGTGAAATACATCAACAAGCATTTTCATTAGTGGACGTGTATCACACACCCCTTTATCCCCTCTCAAGAGGGGAAAGTTAGTTTTTTATTCAAAAGACCCCATGCGGAGCATGTTCACTTCCATTTCTGTCAAGAAACGCCAGTCACCGCGCTTCAAGCCCTTCTTGGTCAAACCGGCAAAGTATACACGGTCGAGCTTTACCACCTTGTAACCCAACGATTCGAAAATACGGCGAACGATACGGTTCTTACCTGAGTGGATTTCAATACCTACCTGCTTCTTGTCTGTTTCCGAAGCATAACTGATAGCATCTGCATGAATTTCACCGTCATCCAATGTAATACCGGCTGCAATCTGATCCAAATCTGCCTTGGTCACATTCTTGTCGCAATATACATGGTAGATTTTCTTCTTCAAGAACTTCGGATGAGTCAACTTAGAAGCCATGTCACCATCATTTGTCAACAACAAGACACCGGTTGTGTTACGGTCCAAACGGCCTACCGGATAGATGCGTTCCTTGCAAGCATCCTTCACGCAGTGCATTACTGTCTTGCGTTCCTGTGGATCGTCTGAGGTAGTCACGCAGTCCTTTGGCTTGTTCAATAAAACATACACCTTGCGTTCTACGCTCACCGGTTCGTCATGGAACTTCACTTCATCGGTACGTTTAATCTTAGTACCCAATTCAGTCACGATTTCTCCATTGACCGATACAACACCTGCAGTGATAAATTCATCGGCTTCACGACGAGAGCAAACTCCGGCATTAGCCAAGAACTTGTTCAAACGGATCGGTTCGTTCGGATCTGTCAAAATATCCTTGTATTCAATCTGCTTCTTCATGCTATACTTCGCATTCGGATTGTAGCCGGCAGTACGCGGACGTTGCGGACGTGCATTTCTTGGTTGCTGACCACCCTGGAAGCGTGGACGCTGCGGACGATCAGTTGAATAACCGCCTTCGCGATTGAAACCACCTTCACGGTTCGGATTGAAACGTGGGCGCTGTGGACGATCGGTTGAGTAACCGCCTTCACGATTGTAACCACCTTCGCGGTTCGGATTGAAACGCGGACGTTGCGGACGATCGGTTGAATAACCGCCTTCACGATTGAAACTACCTTCACGGTTCGGGTTAAAACGTGGGCGTTGTGGACGATCGGTTGAATAACCGCCTTCACGATTGAAACCACCTTCACGGTTCGGGTTGAAACGTGGGCGTTGTGGACGTTCGCCATTAGCGCCACGACTATTATATGAAGAACGATAAGCACGTTCACCACCTTCACGATTGTAACTTCCTACACGCGGACGCTGAGGGCGTTGTTCGCCATCATTGTTGTATCTGTTGTAAGACTTGTTTTCGTTGTCAAAACTCATATACATTATATATTTATAGTTAGTACTCGCCCTCACGGGCTTTTTCACACGATTATGCTAGTTAAATACCAGTATAGTTATGCGGAGTGATTACACGCAACTCCTTCTTGATGTCTTCGCTAACTTCCAATGTTTCGATGAACTCCTTGATAGAAGTTTCAGTGATAGCCTGATTAGTACGAGTCAACGCCTTCAATGCTTCGTAAGGATGTGGATAAGCTTCACGACGCAAGATAGTCTGGATAGCTTCAGCTACTACACTCCAGCAGTTATCAAGATCTTCAGCGATTGCCTTTTCATTCAACAAAAGCTTGCCCAAGCCCTTCAATGAACTTTGGATAGCGATGACGATATGACCGAAAGGCACACCTACGTTACGAAGAACAGTTGAGTCTGTCAAGTCACGTTGCAAACGAGAAATCGGCAACTTGTTAGACAAGTGTTCCAAAATAGCATTCGCTACACCAAGGTTACCTTCTGCATTTTCAAAATCGATTGGGTTCACCTTATGAGGCATTGCACTGGAACCTACTTCACCCGCCTTGATCTTCTGCTTGAAGTATTCCATAGAGATGTACTGCCAGAAGTCACGATTCATGTCAATCATAATGGTATTGATGCGCTTCATTGCATCAAAGATAGCACCCAAATTATCATAGTTTGAAATCTGAGTAGTATATTCTTCACGTTCCAAACCCAACTTTTCGGCTACGAACTTATTGCCGAAAGCTTTCCAATCGTATTCCGGATAAGCCACATGATGCGCATTGTAGTTACCAGTAGCACCACCAAACTTAGCAGTAATCGGACAAGCCTTCAAAGCAGCCAACTGACGGTTCAAACGGTATACAAATACCATGACTTCCTTACCCAAACGAGTTGGAGAAGCCGGTTGACCGTGAGTCTTAGCCAACATCGGGATGTTTGCCCATTCTTCCGCATACGCATTGAGCTGTGCAATCAATGATTCAATCAACGGATAGTACACTTGTTCAAGTGCTTCCTTGATAGAAAGAGGAATGGAAGTATTGTTGATGTCCTGTGAGGTCAAACCGAAGTGGATGAATTCCTTGTATTCTTCCAAGCCACCCAATTTGTCGAATTCTTCCTTGATAAAGTATTCTACCGCCTTTACGTCATGGTTAGTTACACTTTCAATTTCCTTGATACGTTGCGCATCTGCTTCAGAGAAATTCTGGTAGATAGCACGAAGGGAATCAAAACGAGCATGATCCAATGACTTCAACTGCGGCAAAGGAAGCTCACAGAGAGTAATGAAATATTCAATTTCTACTTGCACACGATATTTAATGAGTGCATATTCTGAAAAATAAGAGGCCAAAGCTCCCGCTTTTCCTCTATAACGGCCGTCAATCGGAGAAATGGCCGTAAGCAAATCGAGCTCCATCATGTATTTTATATTTACCTAGATAATTATCGAGGCGCAAAGTTAATTCTTTTTCTCGATATAACACAAAAAAAAGTGGATATGTTTTAAACATACCCACTTTTCTTTAAAAACGGCGGCTACCTACTCTCCCACAAACGCAGTACCATCGGCGTGACAAGGCTTAACTTCTCTGTTCGGAATGGGAAGAGGTGGAACCCTTGTGCTATAGCCACCTGAATATCTTTTA
>JBGVGD010000043.1:0-7701 GCA_045121515.1 Phocaeicola sp.
CATGAACATGAACAATGGCATGACCAAATCCCACGGTGAGAGACCTTCCCAGTCTACATGGGTGAAGTTCCACATGAAGGAATTGAACCAAGGAGTATCGATAGCATGGGCCAATGGGTGCATGATGCCTTCCAATGCTACCAGGCAGAACAAGTCGAATCCGCGTAGTACGTCCAGTGATTCAAGACGTTGTTTGGAAATGTTTTTCATAGTTGTTTAAGATTGTGATTTATTTCACAAAGATAAATAAATAATTCGGTTCAAAGGAACTAAAAATAAAATGTCATTCTTCGCTTTGCTCTGAATGACATTTTATGTAAAGGATATATTATCCAATCGTTTTATTTTCTCACCAATTTTCCATTTTGGAATGCTAATCCGTAAGTCTTACCCTTGACTGTCTTTAGGGAGATAACAGCATCTTGGTATCTCAACTCACAGTTACCGCCATTCTTGGAAAGGATATTGACAGAAACCAATTCGCCATTGTTCCATTGGATATCCAGTTCGAAGTTACCCTTGGCACAAAGACCTTTCACTTCGCCGTCTTTCCATGCATCCGGAAGGGCAGGGAGCAAGTGGATGAAGCCCATGTGGCTTTGCATCAACATTTCGGTTACACCGGCTGTGCCACCGAAGTTTCCGTCGATTTGGAAAGGAGGATGTGTATCCCAAAGGTTATCCAAGGTACCGTTCTTCAACAAGTTGCCGTAGAGTTTGTATGCACGGTTACCGTCGTGAAGACGAGCCCATTGGTTCAACTTCCAACCCATACTCCAACCGGTAGCACCGTCACCGCGATGATTCAAGACAATCTTCGATGCTTCTGCCAGTTCCGGTGTAGTAATCGGAGAAAGAGTATGTCCCGGATGCAAGCCGAACAAGTGGTTCACATGGCGGTGTTCATCCTTCGGATCGTCGATGTCCTTCGACCATTCCATGAGTTGGCCATAGCGGCCTACTTGATAAGGAGCGAGTTTCTTCAATACTTCTTCCCACTGCTTGCGTTCCTTCTTGTCTACACCCAATACCTTTGATGCATCGATAGCGTTCAACAGGATTTCACGGATCACTGCATGTACGAAGGTAGCACCTTGGTCAATCGGACCATGTTCCGGCGAAGTAGAAGGAGCAGCCGTATAGGTGCCGTCCGGTTTCTTCCAGAGATAATCCACAGCAAAGATAGCACTGTTCTTGATCAGGTCGTAACCCACTTCTTTCAAGAATTGCTTGTCGCGGGTATAGTCGTAATATTCCCACACATGGGTTGCGAGCCATGGACCGGCCATCGGATTGAAGTTCCATGACATGTCTTCACTTTCCAACGGAGTGGTGAAACCGAAGATGTTACCTGAGATAGAGGCTGTCCAACCTCTGGCACCGAAGTAAGCCTTAGCAGTCTTTTCACCCGGCTTTACCAAGGTCTTGATGAAATCAATCAACGGAAGCGTACATTCAGCCAAGTTGGTAGAGCCTGCAGGCCAGTAGTTCATCTGAACATTGATGTTGTTGTGGTAGTCCACACGCCAAGGGCCGTCCACATTGTTGTGCCAGATACCTTGCAAGTTGGCAGGAAGGTTACCCGGTCTTGAACTGGCTATGAGTAGATAGCGACCGAATTGGTAGTACAGTTCTTCCAGTTTATAGTCCGGTTTGCCCTGACGGTAACGGGCCAATCGCTGGTAAGTAGGAAGGTCGTATACACCCGGATATTCCAATGTCATCGGTGCGTGTGGGTTCAAGTTCAAGGATACACGGTTGAACAACGATGCATAATCTTTATAGTGTGCATCAAACAAAGCATCGTATCCCAATGCTTCTGCATCCTTCATCCATGCAGCGGTTGTCTCCTGAGGATTCACACCCACGTATGCCTTCGGATCAGTATAGTCAGGAGCGAAGTTGATTTGATAGTCGGTATCAGCAGTTACAAGGAATACCACTTCGTTTGCACCATTGATGCTTAACTTACCGTTTTGGTTGCAGATAGTACCGCCTTGGTTCATGGCATGGATACGGATGACAAACTCCATATTGTTGTTGTCCAGGTGTCCCTTGTACACCAATCCGTTGCTGCCGTCTGCTTCCATTTTACCGGAAGATACCGGGTTTGGTTCGTAACTGAACACCAAGTTCTGTTTGCCCGGCTTGTCTGCCTTAAAGCGGATAGCCATGACATTGTTCGGGTAGGAGATGAAGTAGTTGCGTTCGTATGCTACTCCGTCCTTATTGAACTGAACCACTGCCAAGGCCGAATCCAAGGAAAGGATACGCTTGTATTCGCTCATACCGATAGTACTTAATCCAGTTTCCACATAGAATTCACCCATGGTAGTGAAGTTACCGAAACGGAACGGCTTTTCCTTCCATGATTCATACGGAACAGTACTGTTGAAGTTCTTGCGGGTAAGCAAGGCAGCCTTCTTTTCGTCACCGTCGATGAAAGCCTGACGGATTTCGTCCAACACGTGAGCCGATTCCTTGTTTACATTCCAATACGCTTCCGGTCCGGCCGATGTATTCGGACCCCCACGCCACAAGGTCTTTTCATTGAAAGTGATACGTTCCGCTTCTACAGAACCCATGATGTTGGCACCCAAACTACCATTACCGATAGGGAGGGATTGTGATTCCCAACCGGCATCTGGATTGGTTGCAGAATCACCGGCCGATTCTGGCTTGTTTTCACCCTTCCACATGTCTGGAGTATTACCCCACCAAATGGCTTTGTTCACCAGTGTTGTAGGCTTATCGAACCAGATAGATAGGCCACGGGTGTAGTCTGTAGCATGTACAGATAGAGCCGTACACGCCATGATTGCTAGTTGAAATATTTTTTTCATAAAGATTGATTTTGGTTTTTTGCAAAGATAATAAAAATTTCTTATTAACATCATCTGTCATTCAGAGCGAAGCGAAGAATCTCGAAAACATCCACTTAGATGTATTAGTGAATGCTACCGAGATTCTTCGCTTCGCTCTGAATGACAATGGATGTTGTTAGATATATCTTTACATCCAGTGATTACTTCTTAGCCTTCAAGATCTTTTCAATCTGAGCATCAAGCTTGGCAGCAGCCTTGTTGTACTTCTTTTCAGCAGCAGCCTTTGCCTTACCTTCTGCGTTCTTGGCAGCATCGTAAAGTGTCCACAAGTTCAACTTGGCAGCAGCTTCCTTCTGTGCAGCAGTGTAAGCGTCAGCGTATGCTTCCTGTGCAGCTTCCTGTTCTGCAGTAGCGTAAGCGTGAGTGTAACCCTTCACTTCGTTCCAGTGACCACGAGTAAAGTCAGGGAAAGTAACAGCAGCGCAATTGTTGTCCATAGAGAGCGCACCGAGTTCTGCCAAAGCACACCATTCAGCCATGTCGTATACGTCCATGTCGAGTGGCAAACCATGTTGCAAGCAGTAAACCAGACGAGAGTCCATTACGTAGTCCATACCACCATGACCCAAGTGACGTCCCTTTTCTGCATACTTCACCAAAATAGGGTGATTATACTTGTCCATTAAAGCCTTCTTCTGTTCTGCGTTCAAGAAGCCGTGAGCATTGATGTTGTCCATTTTCGGAGCGTCTGTACCCTTCAATGCATCACCTGCAATTGCAAATTCTTCAGTCGGATACTTGGTTGCATAACCCTTGGTACCAGTCAACTTGAACAAGCGGTTGTATGGCTGCGGAGTCATTACGTTGTGTTGGATTTCCACTACCTTACCCTTAGCAGTACGCATCAAAGTAGTAGTGTGGTCACCGTTCAAGAATGATTTCGGTTCCTTACCTGTATTCTTCTTCACCCATTCCTTACCTGCGAAACTTTCAGTATCCATAGCAATCAATGTAGTGAAGCGGTCGCCACGGTGAATGTCCATACACTGTGCCACAGGGCCGAGGCCGTGAGTAGCGTACAAGTCACCACGGTTTTCCATGTTGTACTTCATGCGCCAGTGGAGGTTGTCCTTATCGTTGTCGTTCGGATCCTTCCAGTAGTACTTCCAGAATTCAGACAATTCGTGGATGTAAGCACCTTCTGCACGGATCACTTCACCGAATACACCGTCCTGAGCCATTAACAACGACTTCATTTCATAGTCATCGTAGCAGCAATTTTCAAGGATGAAGCAGTGCATACGAGTCTTTTCAGACAAGTTGATCAAGTCCCAGCATTGTTCGAGGTTCATAGCCGAAGGAACTTCGATAGCCGCATGCTTACCGTTTTCCATCGCACACTTCGCTACAGGGAAGTGGTGGTTCCAGTCAGTAGCAATGTATATCAAATCCACATCCGGACGCTTGCAGAGTTCTTCATAACCCTTTTCGCCAGAATAGATAGCAGCCGGAGCCAAACCTGCATTGCGGAGGTGTACTTGCTGTGCTTCTGCACGCTTTTCTTCATAGTCGCAAAGAGCTACGATTTCGATACCCGGAATCTGGCAGAAACGGATAACGGCCGAAGGACCACGCATACCCAAACCAACAAAACCTACGCGTACAGTCTTGATAGGAGCGGCTGTCAAACCCAATACGTGTTCCTGACCTGCCGGACGTTCTGGAGTTTCCACTACGATAGTACCTTTGTCCCAATGCCATTTGGTAGAAGGAGACAAAGACTGGGCATCTGCAGTCTGGATACCCATAGCAGACAGTGCCAATAAGGCTGCTGCTAAAAATTTGTTCATTTTCATCATTGATATGATTAAGATTAATAATTAATTACTTTGCCAAACTGTAAACCACATCCATAATCTTCTGACCGATTTCATCGGCTGCTTCCATAGTCGATGCTTCAGAATAAACACGGATAATCGGTTCGGTATTACTCTTGCGGAGGTGAACCCACTTGTCAGGGAAGTCAATCTTCACACCGTCGATGTCGTTCACTTCTTCGTCCTTGTACATTTCCTTCACCTTAGCGAGGATAGCGTCCACGTCGGTTTCCGGAGTCAAGTCGATACGGTTCTTGGCAATGAAGTAAGGAGGATAAGTAGCACGGAGTTCGCTTACAGTCTTTCCTTCGTGTGCCAAGTGGCTCAAGAACAAAGCGATACCAACGAGCGCATCACGACCGCAGTGGCTTTCCGGATAGATGACACCACCGTTACCTTCACCACCGATTACAGCGTTGGTTGCACGGATCTTCGCTACTACGTTCACTTCACCTACTGCTGATGCATTGTATTCACAACCATACTTACGAGTTACGTCACGGAGAGCACGAGTAGAACTCAAGTTGGAAACGGTATTGCCCGGAGTGTGCTTCAATACATAGTCAGCAACTGTCACCAATGTATATTCTTCGCCGTACATCTTGCCGTCTTCGCAAATCATTGCCAAGCGGTCTACGTCCGGGTCCACTACGAAAGCTACATCGTAACCGCCCTTCGCCATTAAGCCCATGATGTCGCCGAGGTTCTTTTCCAACGGTTCCGGATTGTGCTGGAAGTCACCAGTCGGGTCACAATAAAGACCTTCCACCTTTTCCACGCCCAAGCGTTCGAGCAACTTCGGAAGAATCACACCACCTACTGAGTTCACACAGTCGATAGCCACCTTGAACTTCGCGTTGCGGATCGCTTCCACGTCCACCAACTTCAATGCCAATACAGCGTCGATGTGCTTGTCATCGTATGTATTGTCTTCGATATATTTACCGAGGTTGTCGATATCTGCAAAGTCGAATTCTTCGGCAGCAGCGATGCGGAGCACTTCCTGTCCTTCTTCTGCATTGAGGAATTCACCATTTTCATTCAATAATTTCAAAGCGTTCCACTGACGAGGGTTGTGGCTGGCAGTCAAAATGATACCACCGCAAGCACCTTCCATGGTCACTGCGAGTTCTGTAGTCGGAGTAGAAGCCAAGCCGATGTTCACCACATCGAAGCCCATACCCATAAGGGTACCGCATACCACATTCTTCACCATTTCACCTGAGATACGGGCGTCACGGCCTACCACGATCTTATTGCTTGTTTTAGTCGTAGTCTTACGGATCAGCGTTGCGTATGCTGAAGTAAACTTCACAATGTCCAATGGATTGAGGCCTTCACCAGCATGTCCACCAATGGTTCCACGAATACCAGAAATAGATTTAATTAATGTCATAATTAGATAGGATTAAAAAGGATTTTTATTTATGCCATAGCGGAAGAGAAACAATAAGAATCATAGCCACCGAACATCCTTTTTCCGTTGTGGCTTCTGAACTTAACTATATAGTAGTTTTTCTTCATGGCATAACATTGGGTTATCCTACTTAAAAACTACTGACCTTTATTTTACCGCTATGGGCAAAGATAAGCATTTCTTGTAAATGTCGCAAATATCGAGGAAGAAAATGCGATGTACTTATTTTTTATACTTCGAAAGACGAAAAAAACATCCCCACTGCTTCGATGTTTGGGAAGCGGTGGGGATGAGACATTTGTTTTTCAAGTTGTATTATTCATCAATATCGCTAAGGTCGAAAAAGAGTAAACGGGTAATGCGGTCTTCATCGTGTATTTTCAAGTGCTGGAAGTCGTTGTGTTCATAAAAACTGTTTCTCCCAACTGTAATTTGCGGACGTTGTAATTCTCGTAGAAATACTCTTTACTGAACTTTTCCATATTTTTGCTTATGCTCACGTTCACCTCTTTCCAACATAGCCATTACAGTCTTGTAATTTTCCAAACGGCGTGCTTTCTTTTCAGGGTCTTCTTGCCGTTTTTCATTCATTCTCTTAATAAATCTCCGAGCATCTTCACCGAAGAGTATCGGAGTTTCTCTAATAGGTCTTGCCATTGTGTAGCCTTTCTCCTTTAATTGTTAGTAATAAATAATTTCAGATGCAAATATACAGATTATTTTCTTATGAAGAAGGGATATGAAGCATCTTTTCTTTTAAGGTTCCACAATCACCACCACCGGATTGGCATCATCCGCCAAACCTTCAAGCGGAGCCAATGCACCGATGAGGATTGTCTTTTTCATGTTTATAATCATTTACTTTTCATTATATTCACTATGTCCAAGTTAACGAAGGGGGAGAAAACAATCATCCTCACTATCCTTGGTTGGGGTAGTGAGGATGAAGGGATATAAATGTAAGAAACTTATGCAATAACACTACGTTCGTATAGATATCTTGGCGCAAATCCTATTTCGTTGTTCCAATCCACAGTAAATGGATCAAGTGTAAAAGAACGGAAATAATCCATGTCTTGCAATTTAGTACAAATGCCTTTTTGCATTAATGGAGTGAAATCCACCAAACGAATCTCGCCATTATTAAACGTCAAGCGGAGAATATAATCCTTGACGTACTGAGCCTTGATTATTTTTAGTATTTTATCCATACACTATATTATTTAAGGGGACTAATCTTTTTTGCAGCCTCACTATTACTAAGCAATCGCCAATTTTCCATCAGTTCCTCTTGATGTAAATCAAGCCATTCATAAACCAATTTTAAAGCGCGACGTGGTAAAGAACCTGTAACAATACCATCTTGTATGGTTATAGTTGCTTCATATTCATCATACCATACATGAAAATGTGGTGGATTATGGTCATCTATATACATATAAATGATAATCCCATAAAATCGACTAATTTCTGGCATATTCTTTCTACTTAGTTGTTTGACATCACAAATATACGTATTAAATCCATAACTCAAAAATCATGAATCATAAAATAGCTTATAACTATTTTCTCTCTCCCTCTC
>JBGVGD010000044.1:0-7771 GCA_045121515.1 Phocaeicola sp.
CGATCAGTACAGCACCAATTAGCGTGAATCCCACTAACGTGTTTTTGTCCATTTTTAAAATTGATTTATTTTGAAATGATTAGTATTCAATGCTTCATTTTTTATCAAGCTGCAAAAGTACAAAATCTTTTCCGAAATCTAAGGGTGAAGGTTGAAAATAATTGTCCTATTTAACGGATTAACATTCTCTTTTTGTCGAAAACTTCCGGGACATTTTGGTAATAATGGAAAATAAGTATAATTTTGCAAAAACAAGATCTACTTGATTCACTCTAATTTTATATTGTTGATTATGAAAAGACGACTATTGATATCGATGGTTTTTTCCATCATTTTCATGAATTTGTTTGCTCAAAGTTCATATAACAATCGGGTAATGAAGAATTTCACCGATTCTTTAAGAGAATTGAGTGCGTCCTATTTTGCTTACCATCGGATGTGGGACGATTTGGATGCACCTGGTCCGCCGAAAGGTATGAAACTCAAATCAGACTATTATAAACTATTTGTACCTCCTACTTATTATTTTGCACCGCTTGAGCAGGCTCTTGCCATTGAATGGGAACCTAGTAATTATTTGGGTATGACGGCTTGCGACTCTCTGGCACAAGCAAAGGGAATTCAGACTTTGGTGTATGAAATTCCTGATATGCAGAAGAGTGCTGCTGTGGATCGCTGGGTAAACAAGATCCTTTTGGGGTACTATCTTGAACATCCGAATCAGGTAATTGGCAATGAGATGTATTTTGCCGATGCTATTTTGTTGGATGATGTTCAAGTGATCAATGCCCCGCGTCAGGAAAAGATGAAAAACTATATGCAGGTGGTAAATCCGGTGGAGAAGGCTAGCGCAGAAAATGCATTCAAGGTATTGAAACCGAACTTCTGGAAGAAGTCAGCATCGGCTTCTTTGCATTTCACTCAACACGGTATATCGGATAATTGGTATCAAGGGGGGGAAAGTACCAATGCTTTGTTGGCAGAAACGAAATTGGTAGCTAATTATGACGATAGACAGAAAGTGCAGTTTGAGAACTCTTTGGAATTGAAGATAGGTTTTATCACGGCTCCTTCGGATACGGTGCATACATGGAAGACAAATGCCGACCTTCTCCGTCTGTATAGTAAGTTAGGGATTCAGGCTGTCAAGAACCTTTTTTATACAATAGACGCGAAGCTTTCTACACAATTCTTCCCAAATTACAAGACAAATACGAATGACTTGGTATCGGCTTTTCTATCACCGGTACAGTTCGAAACATCTATCGGTATGGACTTCAAACTGGATAAGTCGAAATATAAGTTGTCATTGATGGGTGCTCCTTTTTCTTATACCTTCGTATATATCAAGAACGATGATATTGTGAATCCTTCGTCGTTTAATGTGGAGCCAGGACATACATCGGCCAACCTGTTCGGTTCGAAAATTACAGCGAATTTGGATTGGAAGATTGCGAAAGATATTTCTTATGTAACGAAACTGGAATATTTTACCACTTACGATAAGGTAATAGCCAATTGGGAAAATACATTCAATTTCCAATTGAACCGTTATCTGTCGACAAAATTATTCATTCATCTCCGTTATGACGATGGTGTAACCTTGACAGAGGAGAACAAGAGTTATTTTCAGTTGAAGGAAATGCTTACGTTCGGGTTATCTTATACATGGTAATGTCTAAAAGGAAATGCCTTGATGTTTGAAGGAAAACGTCAAGGCATTTTTTTAGAAGAAAATTGATTCTTTTATGGAATTTATTTGTTTCTTTGCATAAAAATCAGAGAAGATGATAAGTTTTGTTCAAGTTTTGGATTTTATCGGAACCTTTGCGTTTGCGATTTCAGGTATCCGATTGGCCTCGGCTAAACGTTTCGATTGGTTCGGAGCATATGTAGTCGGTTTTGTTACTGCGATTGGTGGCGGTACGATGCGTGATGTGTTGTTGGATGTGACTCCAGTGTGGATGACAGATCCTATGTATCTGCTCTGTACGGCATTTTCCTTGTTTTGGGTAATTGTGTTCAGTAAATATTTGATTCATTTGAACAATACATTCTTTATATTCGACACCATCGGTTTGGCGTTGTTTACTGTTGTAGGGTTTGAAAAGGCTATCAGTTTGGGGCATCCGTTTTGGGTAGCTATCATTATGGGTAGTATGACAGGTGCTGCAGGTGGTATGCTTCGTGACGTGTTCATTAATGAAGTGCCTTTGATTTTCCGTAAGGAGATTTATGCAATGGCGTGTGTAATAGGTGGTTTGGCCTATTGGATTTGTATGTTGATGAACTTGGATCCGTATCAGAGTCAGATTATTTGCGGTGTTGTTGTGTTCTTGGCGCGCACACTTTCTGTTAAATTCAATATCTGTTTGCCGACCTTGAAGGGAGAATAGTTTGATAATGTGATATTAAACATATAAAAGCTCATAAAATACTTGGTGTTTTATGGGCTTTTTTCATTTGGATTGTCTATATTTGTAGTATACTTATGCCTTAAACTCTAAACTAATTTATGAAGAAAGAAATCAAATTCAGTTTGGTCTACCGCGATATGTGGCAGTCCTCTGGCAAATATCAGCCACGTGCTGACCAATTGGCTCGTATAGCTCCTGTAATTGTAGAAATGGGTTGTTTTGCCCGAGTGGAAACGAATGGGGGTGCTTTCGAACAAGTCAATTTGTTGTATGGCGAAAATCCGAACAAGGCAGTCCGTACTTTCACTAAGCCGTTGCATGAAGCGGGTATCCAGACCCACATGCTTGACCGTGGCTTGAACGGGTTGCGTATGTATCCGGTTCCTGCCGATGTGCGTAAGCTGATGTATAAAGTGAAATATAAGCAAGGGGTTGATATTACCCGTATTTTCTGTGGATTGAATGATGTACGAAATATCATTCCTTCCATTAAGTATGCCAAGGAAGGTGGTATGATTCCTCAGGCTACTCTTTGTATTACTTTCTCTCCTTGTCATACAGTAGAATATTATACAAACATTGCAGACCAACTCATTGAAGCAGGTGCTCCTGAAATCTGTTTGAAGGATATGGCAGGTATCGGTCGTCCGGCATTCTTGGGTAAGTTGGTAAAGGCTATCAAGGATAAGCATCCGGAAATCATTATCCAGTATCATGGTCATACAGGTCCGGGCCTTTCTATGGCTTCTATCCTCGAAGTTTGTGAAAATGGTGCTGACATCATCGACGTTGCTATCGAACCGATGTCATGGGGTAAGGTACATCCGGACGTAATTTCAGTACAGGCCATGTTGAAGGATGCTGGTTTCCAAGTTCCTGAAATCAATATGAATGCTTACATGAAGGCTCGTAGTTTGACACAGGAATTCATTGACGATTTCTTGGGTTACTTCATGGATCCAACCAATAAGCATATGTCTTCGTTGTTGCTCGGTTGTGGTCTTCCTGGAGGTATGATGGGTTCGATGATGGCCGACTTAAAGGGTGTTCACTCGGGTATTAATCTTATCTTGAAGGGACAGGGTAAGGAACCGATGTTGCTCGACGACCTTGTAGTGATGCTGTTCGAAGAAGTGGAATATGTATGGCCAAGATTGGGTTATCCTCCATTGGTGACACCATTCAGTCAGTATGTGAAGAATGTAGCATTGATGAACGTGATGCAACGTGTGAAGGGTGAAGACCGTTGGACAATGATTGACAACAATACGTGGGATATGATTCTCGGTAAGAGCGGTAAGCTTCCTGGTGCATTGGCTCCTGAAATTATCGAATTGGCCAAGAGTAAGGGATTGCAGTTTACTGACGAAGATCCACAAAGCAATTATCCGGATGCACTCGATACTTATCGTAAGGAAATGGACGAAAACGGATGGGAATATGGAGAAGACGATGAAGAACTCTTCGAACTTGCCATGCACGACCGTCAGTATCGTGACTATAAGTCGGGTGTGGCCAAGGAACGCTTCTTGAAGGATTTGGACCGTGCCAAGGATGCAGAAATGGCTAAGGGTGGTCTCAGTGCTGAAGAGATCCTGCAAATCAAGCGTGCCAAGGCTGATGCAATTTTGGCTCCTAACAATGGTCAGGTATTGTTTGAACTTTCTGTAGAAGGTCCTTCTAGTTCACCGTCGGTAGGAACCAAGTATAATCAGGATGATTTCTTCTGCTACATCTCTACTCCGTGGGGCGGTTTCGAAAAGGTGCATGTAGGTTTCACTGGTCGCATTGTGGAAATCAGTGCTAAGCAAGGCCAGATGGTTCGTAAGGGTCAGCCGATTGCATATATCGAAAGAGAAAAGGAATAAAAGGTATTATTATTTTTGAGGTAAGACCGGGCAATTAGCATTATGTAGTTGCCCGTTCTTTTTAATATATAGACGTATGAAACGATTGTTATTGATTGGCCTTATAGTATGGAGTGCTTGTTCTGCTTTTGCAGATGAACAGGATCGTGCCAGTATAGAGAAATGGTTGCAGGAAGCCGTATCCTTACCGAAGGACAGTTGCCGTACATTGCACTTTGCCAAGAAGATGTTGGGAGTTCCCTATGTGGCAGGAACATTGGATGGAAATGAAGAAGAGCAACTGGTAGTTCTGGTAGATTCGTTGGATTGTACCACGTTTGTTGAAACGGTATTGGCTTTCTGTATTGCAGACAAAAGAGGAGAGAGGGATTATGAAGGATTCAAGAAGGCCTTAACGCAGATTCGTTATCGCGATGGCATTTTGAATGGTTATACTTCCCGTCTTCATTATTTCAGTGACTGGATCCTCAATAACGAGCAGATGGGATTTGTCAAGGAATGTACTTCAGAAACTGCCTGCAGCCAACCTAAGGAGTTGTGGCTCGATTTTATGACCACTCATGTGGACAGTTATTTGCCGATGAAGAAAAATCCGGAACTAGTCAAGGAAATGGCTTCTCACGAAAAGAACTGGCAGGGTACAGTTGTTTCTTATATTCCGAAAGAAAAACTCAATTTGCCTCCTGAAGGATTGAAAATAAAGGATGGGGATGTGTTGGCTCTTGTAACAAATATAAAGGGTTTGGACGTTGTGCATGTAGGTTTTGCATTTTGGAAGGATAATCAGTTGCATTTGTTGCATGCGTCTTCTTCAGCCAAGAAAGTGATCGAAGATCCTAAAACGCAATACGAAAGTTCTAAAAACACGAAAGCCCACATTGGTGTGCGGGCTATTCGATTTGTGTATTGATGAAAGTTTATTGCAATGTACCAGCTTCAGCCTGCTGAATCATCTCAGCGCTAGCGTACATGTATACTTCTACACGGCGATTTTCCTGACGGCCGGCAGCTGTTGAGTTGTCGGCAATTGGATTTTCTTCGCCCATGCCTTCTACCTTCTTGATTTGGTTACCAGCTACACCGCATGAAAGCAAGTAAGTAGATACACTCTGAGCACGTTCTTGTGAGAGGTTGATGTTCTTCTGCTTGCTTTGTTCTGCTGTAGAGTTCTTCCAACCTTGGTTGTCTGTATAACCATAGATATCAACATCCATACCAGTGTTTTGCTTCAATACATTGTTGGCAAACTTGCTCAATGAAGACTTAGCGTCTGAGCTAAGAGCAGCAGCACCTGTACCGAAAAGGATACCAGAATCGAATGTAACCTTTACTGCTTGCAAGCCATTGTTGTCAGTTACTTGTTCTACTTGAGCACCTTCGATAGCTGCAGCTTCTGCAGCGGCCTTATCCATTTTCTTACCGATCAAGACACCTGCACCAGCACCTACTGCAGCGCCAATACCTGCACCGATAGCAGCTCCCTTTCCCTTACCGATCAATCCACCTACTACGGCACCTAGAGCAGCACCACCGCCACCACCAAGCAAACCGCCCTTGGTTGTATTATTCATACTACCACAACCACTCAAAATCATGGTTACGCACAACAAGAGTGCCATAAATTTAGTCTTTCTCATACTTGTTTCTGTTTTAGTTAATATTATTATTTTCGTTTATTGCCATTTTATCCAATGTCTTTCTTTTGATAGCCAAGAACCAAATGAGGATGACAATACCTTTTATAATGCTGGTGATGCAAATGGTCCACCAGATTCCTGCCAGTCCCCATCCGAAGGAAACGAAAAGCAAAGCCATCGGTATTCGAAGATAATTACATGAAATGCTGATGACAGCAGGAGGAATTGTACGTCCCATTCCGTAGAAGATTCCTTGGATGACTATCTCCAGCATCATGAAAAGTTGGGAATAACCATCAATACGCAAGGCCAATCCACCGGCTTCGTATGCTTCCTTTTCCGGAACAAAGATAGCAAAAATATTGTTTCCGTAAAAAATAAAGAGAAAAGTACAGACCAAACCGAAGATTAAAGTCATGAAAAGTGTACTTTTAAATGCTTTTAACACACGGTCTATTTTCTTTGCGGCATAGTTCTGTGCCACGAATGCACTGAGGGCGGTCGAGAATCCTTGTGAGGTATTCCATGTGATGGCTTCAATCTGTCCACTGGTAGTCATGGCCATCAGTCCGATGTGTCCGCCTACAGTAGAGGCGATTCTTCCTAAAAACATATTGGCGAAGGCGAATAGGGCATTCAGTGTAGCTACGGGTAGCCCTATCTTGAAAATCTTTGAGGTGTAAAGTTTTTTTAGCTTGCCAAAGAAAAGGAAGTCGTCCCATAGTATCTTCTTGAATTTCAGTTGATAGACGAAGAGACCGAATACACAGGCTTGTGCAATCCAAGTGGCAAGAGCTGCACCGTTCGTCTTCCAATCGAATACAAAGATAAACAACGGGTCGAGTATCATGTTGATAGCCAATCCGATTCCGTTGATGGTGAAAGGAATCTTGCTTCGACCGCCAGCATTGAAGATACCTGTAAAGGTAGCTGATAAAAATACGAACGGAAAGGCAGTGGAGACAATGCGGAGATAATTGACGGCATTGTTGGCAATGGGTGTCTCTAGTTCGTAAATGCTGATGATGGAATAGGCAAAGATAAACAGGATGGATGCCCATAAGATGGAAATCAGTAGGGACAAAGTAATGTTATGCGTGGAGAAATTACGTGCTGCGGTTTCATCCTTCATACCAATGGCTTGGCCCACGCTGACTTCTGCTCCAACCTTATTTAATAAGGCTAGGGAAGTGGTCATCCATGTAAGGAGGCCAACAGAACCTACGGCTGCTATGGCTTCACTTCCCAAACGACCGACCCATGCCATGTCCGTCAGACTATAAGCCATTTGGATAAAGGAAGTGGCCATGATGGGCATTGCCAGCATGAATAGTTGCCGGAGGATAGGACCTTCGGTAAGATTCTTGATTCCTTTCATTGGATATATGTATAAAAATTGTCATCTCGAGTAGGCTCGGGATGACAATTTAGTTTAGAGTTTATTTATTTTAATAATAAAATCAATAAGCGAACAAAGGATACTCCTTCATCTTTTCGTTTACACGGGCACGAACCTGTGCAATCACTTCTTCATTATCAACGTTAGAAAGAACGGTTTCAATCATTTCGGCAATTTCGAGCATCAAGTCTTCCTTTGCACCACGAGTAGTGATAGCAGGAGTACCAAGACGGATACCTGATGTTTGGAATGCTGAACGGCTATCGAATGGAACCATGTTCTTGTTTACGGTAATGTCGGCAGATACCAATGCCTTTTCGGCTACCTTACCAGTCAAGTCAGGATACTTGCTACGGAGGTCAACCAACATAGAGTGATTGTCTGTACCGCCTGATACGATAGTGAAACCACGGTCTATCAAAGCCTGTGCCAATACAGCGGCATTTTTTT
>JBGVGD010000045.1:0-3069 GCA_045121515.1 Phocaeicola sp.
GCGTTTTCTCCTCCATAAACATGTACGCCAAGTTCCTCGAATCCGTTTCTCATCAACATCGCATTGGTCATATAATAGTTTATGGTATTTCTGACCTGCTCTTTGCCTTGTTCTGTATAGATAGCCTCAGCACCTCTCTGTGTGATATAGCTTGTTCCATTGAACTTTGTACACTGACGGCGATTCCACAGTTGGTTCAATGAAATCCGTCTGCCGTCCGGCGCAGATGCGGTAAGGCTTTTTGGTACAACGGTATAACCACATCGAACTCCGGTAAATCCTGCTGTTTTGGAGAAACTGCGGAATTCAATGGCACATTCCCTAGCTCCGGCTATTTCATAGATGGAGTGCGGAATATCCTCATCTTGAATATAGGCTTCGTATGCTGCATCATACAGAATTATGGAATCATTGTTGATGGCATAATCAACCCATTCTTTCAGTTCTTCTTTAGTCAGAACAACCCCCATCGGGTTATTCGGATAGCATAAATAGATGATGTCGATATGCCTCTGAGGAATCCGGGGCTTGAAATTATTCGCCGTATTACACGGCATATATACCACATTGCTCCATCCGGCATTTGTAAGGTTACCGGCACGTCCGCTCATAACATTACTATCAACATAAACCGGATATACGGGGTCTGTCACGCCGATGCTATTGTTTATACTCAAGATGTCACCAATGTTACCACAATCACTTTTTGCCCCATCACTAATGAATACTTCTGAAGGTGACAATTCCACTCCACGCGGTAAATAGTCGTTCTTGATAATGGCATTAATAAGAAAATCATATCCGTGTTCAGGGCCATATCCTCTAAATGTAGTTATCTTACCCATCTCTTCTACCGCTTTTACCATTGCATCAACAGATGCCTTTGGTAGAGGTTGTGTTACATCTCCTATTCCCAAACTAATAACATTTCTATCCGGATAGTTCTCCTTAAATGCCTTAACTCTCTTTGCTATTTCCGAGAACAAGTAGTTGTTCGATAATTTGAGAAAGTTTTCATTAATTATTGCCATAATATTTCTGTTTTATTCATTTAATTCGATAGCTCCATCAAATACCTTTTCGGCAGTTCCTCTCATATATATATGCTTGTCAATATTATCCCAATATACCTGCAAATCACCTCCATCCATATGTATAAGAATTTCATTTTGAACCTTGTTTGTAGATATTGCAGCAAAAGCTGTGGCACAAGCCCCCGTTCCACAAGCCTGCGTAATGCCTGAGCCCCGTTCCCAAACTCTCATACGAATGCTTCCGTCTGGTTTTATTTCCGCAAACTCTACATTTGTCTTTTGAGGAAAAAGTTGATGATTCTCTAATATGGGCCCAATCTCTGATAATGGAACATATTCTGCATCTTCTACAAATATGACAAGATGAGGATTGCCGACACAGACGTATGTGCCATAATAGGTTAAATTATTAACCTTGAACTCTTTTTTCAGCAGGCTGCCGTCTATTGTTGACACTTGTTGATGATTAGACAACGACGGGATGCCCATATCTACAGTTACACTCTCCACCTTGTTACTTGAAATATACAATATAAGATCCTTAATGCCTGATAGAGTCTCAAGCGAAATCTCACTCTTTCTTGTTAGCGCGTTCTCATAGACGAACTTTCCAATACAACGACAGGCATTACCGCACATCATAGCTTCTGTTCCATCAGCATTGAATATTCGCATCGAAAAATCTGCCACAGGGCTTTTGCCGATCAATACCAGTCCGTCGGCACCTACTCCTGTGTGGCGATTGCTCCATTTTATAGAGGCTGTTGTTGGATCTTTTATCGGGTATAAAGAAGAATTGACATAGATATAATCATTGCCAAGTCCGTGCATTTTTGTGAATCGAATTATCCTTGACATATGCTCGACTTTTTTTATTATTTAACTCGTTAATTACAAGAAAGGAAGGAGATATGCCTCCTTCCTTCCACCAAACAATCCTAACTAACCTTTTTACCTAAAACTAACACCTATGAATTTATCGAATAAATAGCAATTCTCTATATTTCGGCAATGGCCACATCCGATTATCGACAATCAATTCCAACTTATCAATATGATAACGGATCTGCTCCAACATTGGAGCGACAGTGTCGTGATAAGCAACCGCCTTCTCTCTTTCATCCGAAATATTGTTCGCTCTTTTGCGTGCTTCAATCATTGCATCCACATGAGCTGTGATGTAAATGGTATGTTCTGCTATTTCCTCAATCAACCGTTTATTTTCTACAGACAGTTTGTCGGCAACATCCAAAGTATAGATATCCATCATCTTGTGTACATTGTCAATCAACTTGCTTTGATATTCGGTTGCAACAGGAATGATGTGATTCATTGCCAAATCACCCAGCACTCTTGCCTCTATCTGAATTTTCTTTGTATAGATTTCCCATTTCACCTCATTGCGAGCCTTCAGTTCTTTCAGGTTCATTACTCCCGTATTCTCAAACATTGAAACGCTTTCCGGTTTCAAATAGTTATCGAAAATGACGGGGCAACTTGTTTCACAATCCAAGCCTCTTCGAGCAGCCTCCTCTTTCCATTCATCCGAGTATCCATTGCCGTCAAAGCAAATCGGAGCACACTCTTTTATATAACGGCGAATTACCTTGACAATGGCTTTCATCTTCTGTTCTCCGCTACTGATAAGGGCATCTACTTCCTTCTTGAATGTGAGCAATTGGTCTGCCACTGCTGTGTTCAGAGCAATCATTGCACTGGCGCAGTTTGCAGAAGAACCTACAGCACGGAATTCAAAACGGTTACCTGTAAATGCAAACGGTGAAGTGCGGTTACGATCCGTATTGTCAATCATAAGTTCGGGTATCTGCGGTATATCAAGTTTCATCCCTTGCTTACCGCTCAGAGAGATGACATCATCGCTGTCGTTTTCAGCAAGATGCTTCAACACTTCAGATAATTGTGAACCGAGAAATGATGATATAATTGCAGGAGGTGCCTCGTTTGCGCCCAAACGATGGGCATTGTCGGCACTCATAATGGAAGCCTTGATCAAACCATTATGATGATATACAGC
>JBGVGD010000046.1:0-40932 GCA_045121515.1 Phocaeicola sp.
CAAAGATACAATAGGACTATTTACCCGAATTATCGGGAAAATCAGTGCTTTTACAATCTTACAATATGTAAACAAATTAAACAACAGACCCATTGGTGAGATTAAATATGCACTGAATTAATTCCGCCAACGGGTATAATAGTATGACAATACAGGAAAAAGTAGAAAAAACAATCATAAAACTCTGTAAGGAGAAAGACATGTCTCAAGAAACTTTTTCTTACGCTTTACCACATATATAGGTTGTCAACTTTAATAAAACACACGATAGAAATATAGTATTATAAGAAAAAAAGTTATCTTTGCAAGATAAAGCAAATTGATTCAAATATATGAATGGATTTAAGAATTTCGAAATAACGAGCTAAGAAAAAAGATTTATGGCAATCTTGAAGCTTTGCTTGGTGGATCTAAGAAGGAGAAGAAAATGATAAAGGAGAAAAAACGTGATTATAAAAATGCTTTGCATTAGGATTTGGATACGTAGTATTTGGAGAGGTTGAAGGAGTTTATTGTTAGGAATATAAAATGCATTTGAAGTCCAGTAAGAAAAAAAATAAAATAAAGGACTTTGATAAATCGCGTGTTAGTTTTAATATTTATAGAATAGATGTGTAATAAATTCATTTAATTCTATACTTTTTACGAATTAAATTATAAATAAATCATATGCCAGTTGGAGTTGACATATTTAGTGGAGCAGGTGGTCTTAGCCTTGGAGCTGAGATGGCTGGTATTGATGTGCGGTTTGCGGTAGAGCGTGATGAAAGCGCTGCTGAAACTTATAGATATAACCATCCTGATACGGTTATGTTATGTGATGACATTCACAACATAAATCCTTTAGAATATTTGAATGAGAACGATGATGTGTTTATTGTTTTTGGTGGACCTCCTTGTCAAGGTTTTTCATTATCTAATACAAAAACACGTAATATTGAAAATCCTAACAACTCTTTATTTGGAGAGTTTGTCCGCTTTGTGGAAACGTTGAATCCGCAATGGTTCTTATTTGAGAATGTTGAAGGAATTGTTAGTTTTGAAAGTGGTGAGACTTTAAAAGAAATTATCCGTTGCTTTGAAAAATTGAATTACACGGTCAAAGCAAAAGTTATGGTAGCTTCTGATTATGGAGTTCCTCAACATCGTAACCGTTTTATAATGGTTGGTAATCGCTTAGGCATAGAATTCGATTTTCCAGAGAAGCATCAGGAAATCGTAACTGTAAAAGACGCAATTGGAGACCTGCCTGATTTGGAAAATGGACAAATAGCAGAGTCTCTTCCGTATAAATGCGCTAAACATGATGCTAGTGCTTATGCTCGAATGATGCGTCTTGGGACAAAGAAAGCTCGTCAAAATTATGTTTCGCGTAATGCGGATTATGTAATAGAACGCTATTCATATATAAAACAAGGACAGAATTGGCGGGCTATACCTGATTCTCTTATGCAGAACTATGCAAATAAAAATAATTGTCATAGTGGTATTTACAAGCGTTTGCGAGCAGATATGCCATCTGTCGTAATATCTAATTATCGTAAAAACATGTTGATACATCCTTTCCAAGATAGAGGCCTGTCTGTTCGTGAAGCAGCTCGCTTGCAGAGCTTCCCTGATAACTTTATCTTTAAAGGCAGTTTGATGCGTATTCAACAACAGATTGGAAACGCCGTACCTCCTTTGTTGGCTAAGGCTGTATTTGAAAAAATACTTGAATATGGAGAGTAATAATCCTACTATACTGCATTTTAAGTTTGATGTCAGTACTTTTCGTTTATTAGGAAGAGAACTGATTACAGATAGAATTACAGCATTATTTGAGTTGGTAAAGAATTGTTATGATGCTAATGCAGATAATGTTAACATCACTTTTGAGCAATTGAATCCATTGTCAGATAAAAGCAAAATTATTATTGAGGATGATGGATTAGGAATGACTTTTAAGGATTTGCAGGATAAATGGATGGTAATAGGTACTAGTAGCAAAAGACGAAAAAGAACTTCACCTCCTCCCTATAATCGTGTTGTTGCAGGTAAGAAAGGTGTTGGTCGTTTTGCTGTAGATAAGCTTGGAGGAAAATTAATTCTGAAAACGAAAAAGAAAGATTCTCCTGTATGGCATTGTTTAGAAACGGACTGGACAAAATATTCAGAAGAAGAAAACCGTCAGTTGAAACTGAATTTTGATGAAATATCAGAAAAACAGAAACTTTTTACAGACATAGGAAATAAATATTGGACAGAACCTGCAGAAACAGAAAATCAAGGAACGAGACTTGAGATATCATCTTTAAACGATGTGTGGATTGAGAGAGATGTTCTTCGTGCATATCGTGAATTATCAAAGATTGTTAGACCAGCTTTGGATATTAAATATCCATTCAATATTAGATTTCATGTTCCGGAATATAAAGCTTATGATAATAAACCTGTAGAGAGTATGGTTCTGACAAAGGCCACATTGTCTTTTGTTTTAAAATATAGATATGATGAAAGCAAGCAAAAATATTATCAGGAATATCTTGAAGAAACTAAAAATGGTCTTATTATAAAAGAAAAAGAAGCTGAAGTTTTTGGGCCAATAGGTTTTACTATTTATTATTACGATCAAGAGGGTAAGAAAAAGTTTACAAAGGAGGAACGTATTGATGGTGTTAAGGTCTATCGAGATGGAATTATAGCAACTCCTTTTGCTGAATATAAATCAAGCCGTGACGAACAAAAAGATTTATTTGGTATTGATAAGCGTCGTTGGTCGGGATTTTTTGAAAAGTTGAGTACAAGAGATATTATAGGTTGGGTTGATATTACAGATGAATTGAACCCTAAAATAAAAGATTCTACGAATAGACAAGATTTTGTAGACAATAAAGAATGGTCTACTTTAAAAGAATTTGTCGTAAATCAGATTCACCAAATTGAACTCTCTTTGAAGCATCAGAAAGATATAAGAAAGAAAGAGAATACAGAAAGATTGAAAAAGGCAGATGGTGATATAGAGGACATAAAAGATAAAATAGATCGTATAAAACGACAATCTTTTTTTTCTTCTCCTTTAATTGAAACAGAATTAAATGAAATAACTTCAAGATTAAATGAAATAAAACAGAATGTTTCTGCTTCATCAAAGGATTATGAAAAAATGGAAGAAGACAGACGAAAACAAGAAAATATAATGTTTAGTCTTGTCTCGTTGCAAGCATATGCAGGTCAAATTTCTCATATTTTGAGAATTTCTATTGGTATGATTAAACGCTCTGCTGAATTTGTAGCTAAATGGATACCATTGGGCATTAAATATGATAAGTCAGTAAAACATGCACGTCGAATATTCGATGAAATGAATACTCTTTCTAAAGCAATGAACTTTATGCTTAGCTATGCAGAAGATGACACAACCTTTGCATCTTTCAGTGTAAAAGATGCAATAGCAGAATTATTTGAAGATAGATATAATTATTTATTTGAAGAAGAGTACATAAAGGCCGAATATATAGTTGAGGATGATTTTGATCTATTGTATAATAGAAAAGCATTTCAGGATATGTTTGGTAATTTGATAGACAATTCTGTTAAAGCTTTAAGAAATCATGATGATAAAAGAATAAGATGTACTGCTTATAGGGAAAATAATAATCTAGTTGTATTATTTTCAGATAATGGCTCTGGTATTCCTGAAGAGAATCGTGATAGAATATTTGATGTATTTTATACAACTACAGCCGATTTAGGTGGAGCTGGATTAGGACTTTATATTGTTCGCACTCGTTTAGATTCAATAAAAGGAACGATTATGCTTGAATCTAATGAATTCAACCCAACGGGTGCGACATTTAAAATTGTTATACCATTAATGTGTTGATATATGGATGAAAAAATGAATGTGACCATCGTTTATATAGATGATGATATAAAAATGCAAGAAGATGCTTTTCTTGATGATATAAGCGATGACGTTGACGATATTCAGTATTTTGAAAAGCCTTCAGATGGGTTATTGTATATAAAAGAGAATATCGATAAAAATATAATTGTAATTTTAGATTGGAAATTTAATAGTAGTTCACTGCAAGGTAATGATGTCCTTAAAGATATAGATAATATATCTGTCTTAGTTCCTGTAATTGTTTTTACTGGTGCGAGTATTGATGCTTCGGAAGCTAATAAGATGTTTAATAGTAATGCTTTCAGTTGTGTACCTAAAGATGCATCGACAGAAACATTAGTTAATTCAATTCGAAGTGCTTATGACAGAATACAAAATGATATTCGCTATGTTATGCAAAAATGGATTTTGAGGCAAAGTGAAGATAAGAGAGAAAGGCCCTATATGAGAACCGGTGACAAAATATATACATTGAATGATATTTTAAATTCGATACGTAAGCAAGATGAATTTGGTAAGGAGACAACACGAGGGATTATGAATCTAGCTACGGAATTGTTTACTAATAATATGAGGAAATGAAATTAAATTCTGTTATATTTGCTGATGACTCAGAATCATGTGATATTGCAGATTTCTGTGTGCTACTGAAAAACTCAACAATTCATGTTTTAGAACAATATGTATCCTCTTGCGATAATATTGACTTGAATAATAAAGTTTGTTTGTCGGATTATATTACAAAGGGAAATCTATCAGATGAATTGGCACTTATTAATAATGATAACTTTATATGTTTTTGGTATGGGCATGGTAATACAGATTCGTTTTGCATAGATAATGAGTCTATAATAACAACAACAGAAAACCATTATATATTTTCTAATGCCTTGATATATACTTTTTCTTGTTTTAATGGCGGAGAACTTGCTGATGTTCTTATTGCAAATAATGCTAAAACATTTGTAGGATATACAGGTTTTGCAAATTGTCCTTATGGAATAGGCGATATAACTTTAAATGTTTCAATGACTTTTATTGAATCATTTATAAAAGGAAAAACAGTTAATGAATCTAAAGAAGACTTGATTGCTTCTTATGAAAATGCAATATTTAATGAAGAACTCGAACCATTCCAAAGATTAAGCTTTCAGCAAAATCGTGACAATTTAATAGTTAAAGGGAATGGGAATCTTTGTATCGATGACATGTTAACTGCATAATTATATCTACATATTAAAAAAAACATAATCATTATGAAAACACTTAATGACTTTGAAAAGCAAATGCTTATCTATAGAATTAATAATCTAGTGAATTTAGGGAATAAAGATTTTATGGTTTCATTTGCAAGTATAGTAAATGATTATGATTTACTGCAAAAGGATGATTATGCAAATCTCCAAAATCATGATTGGTGTAGAGATGCATTTAAACATGAATATACGGTAATAAAAGCACTTTCAAAAAATGTTGCTGATGCTTTAGTGAATGATAAAAAGGATAACACAGGTCGCCAACGTTATTATGACAATGTCTTTTATTTAGGTGGAAGTAATTATCTCCTTTCTTCTGAATGGTATAATGGCAAAGGAAAAAAACAAGATAATAAAACTGCTTTTGTTGATTGGCTAAAAGGTCTTGTTAATGAAAGGTTTCAAACAAATAAAGTACATTCTTTAGTAAAAAACGGACTTTTAAATGATACTTATCGGTCCTACATCACTGCCATAAAATCTAAGCCATTCCTTTTACTTGCCGGCATATCAGGAACAGGCAAAAGTCGCATTGTTCGTGAATTAGCTCGTGCTTGTTGGGAAGCAGATTCAGAAAAATACAAATCTCAAAAGCCAAAGAATTTTGCAATGATTCAGGTGAAACCGAATTGGCACGATTCGAGTGAATTGATTGGCTATGTAAGCCGTGTAAGCGGTAGACCTGTATATGTGGCAGGTGATTTCTTGAAATTCATTGCTAAAGCATGGGAGAATTTGGATGTTCCGCATTTCCTCTGTTTGGATGAAATGAATTTGGCGCCTGTAGAACAATATTTTGCAGAGTATTTGAGCGTGATAGAATCACGTAAAAATATAGATGGTGAAATTGTAACGGATGCTATCATTGAGAAATGTGCCGAACAATGGTATTTTGATTTAACTGCTAAACTTACCACCAATGATGACGTAAGAACTCGTTTCATGAACGAGGGCATTACTATCCCTAAAAACCTTATCGTAGTAGGCACTGTAAATATGGATGAAACGACCTTCTCTTTCTCCCGAAAAGTGCTTGACCGTGCCATGACCATCGAAATGAACGAAGTGGATTTGGAAGGTGGATTGGATAATAAATACGAATCTATAGGCAAATTGGGTGAAGCGGAATTGATAGGTTATGCGGTAGAAGGTGTGGATGTGTATGCCGACAATAAAGAGGTGTGCGATATAGCTATCAGCTATCTGAAAGCAATCAATGAAAAGTTGGAAGGAACACCTTTCAAGGTGGCTTATCGTACACGCAATGAATTCCTGCTTTATGTGGTAAATAACTTGCCATACAATAAGGATGAAAACGGAGAAGATATACCGCAAGAATTGGTGATTGCCCGTGCTTTGGATGAAATCACCAATATGAAGATTCTTTCTCGCATAGAAGGCGATGAAACCAAAGTAAGCGAAAGATTCTTGAATGATCTTCGTGAAACAATTAAAAAGGAATTGAATCGGATTTCTCAGAAAGAATATTCGGGAACAAAGGGTAAAGAGGGTACAGAGTATGCTGTATCTTTGGCCAAGCTGAAAGAAATGACAACCCGTTTGGGTTCCGGTTATACAAGTTTCTGGAGTTAATTGCTAAAATTAAGTTGAAATCGTATGGCATTACCTATAAATATAGCGGACTTATTGGAAAAACGGAAAGTGGAATCCAATAGAATTGAATTTAAAGAAGGATGGAATCCGACATCTATTTATCATTCGATCTGTGCTTTTGCCAATGATATTGATAATATTGGTGGTGGATATATATTAGTAGGTGTAAAGGAAGTAAATGGCATGGCTCAACGTCCAGTGAAAGGATTGCCGGTAGAATCCCTCGATAAAATTCAGCGTGAAATGCTTCAGTTTAACCAATTGATTGAACCACAATACTCACCAAGAGTTTCCATAGAGGAAATTGATGGGAAATCGGTATTAGTTATATGGGTTACGACTGGCCATAATAGGCCATATACAGTCCCTGCCGATGTAAATGCCAAGCTGAAAAAACCTGTATTCTATATCCGTTATGGATCTTCTTCAATAGAAGCAAAAGGTGAGTTCTTGGATCAACTACGAGATATGGCCAATAGAGTGCCTTTTGATGATAGAGGGAATGAGAATATACCTATGGAGGATATTTCACCACTTCTTTTAAAGGATTATTTGAAGAAGGTGGACAGCCGCTTGGTTAAAGAGGATTTCACATCGAATATGGAGCAAATTCTTGACCAAATGGATTTGCTTGACGGTCCAATAGAAAATCGTTTGGTAAAGAATGTGGCTGCCATGATGTTTGCGGAAAATCCGGAAAAGTATTTCAAAACTACCCAAGTGGATATTGTTTTGTTTCCAGAAGGATTGGAAAATAATCCTGATAACTTTATTGAGGTGCCAGTTATTAAAGGTCCTGTTCCTACCATGATTCGTGAAACACTCAATTATCTACGTATTAATGTCGTAAAGGAAAGAATACAAAAACCAGAAGATGACGAACGTTCCATTAAAGTATTCAATTATCCGTATCAAGCATTGGAAGAAGCGGTGGTCAATGCCTTGTATCATCGTGACTATATGCAACGTGAACCAGTAGAAATTACAGTTGAACCTGATAAAATCAGTATTTTGAGTTATTCCGGACCGGACCGTTCCATCAGTATGGAAGATATAAATGAAGCAAAAGCATTACGTTCTCGTAGATATAGAAACAGACGATTGGGAGATTTCTTGAAAGAATTGAACTTGACAGAAGGAAGAGCGACGGGAATACCTACCATTCAAAAAAAATTAAGGGAAAATGGATCGCCCAAAGCTATGATAAAAACGGATGAAGCACGTACTTTCTTTCTCATCATAATACCATGTAGGAAAGATTTTGTCCAAGTTGATGAGAAAGTTCAAAATACTGATATAGAAATTGTTATGAGAAAAATATCCAAGTTATGTCCAAGTTATGTCCAAGATATGACCCAAACGGAAGTTGAGAATATGGCAAAATGTCTGCTCCGTGCAATAAAGGAAATCTCAGCTCAGAATATGCTTGATGGGATTGAGGATATTTCGTATAAACATTTGCGAAGAAAATACTTGGATAAATTGTTGGATATGGGAGCTGTAGTAATGACTATACCCGAGAAGCCAACAAGTAGTAAACAAAAATATAGATTGTCTGAATTAGGAAAAGAGTTGATAAATCAGTAAACGAATGGAACTACTCTCTATACAACATCAAGATTTTACAATGTCCATAGAATGTACAAAGTTTATGGGCGTTTGGGGAAAGGCCGTACAAAATGTAGGGAAGAACAAACTTGTGTCCCAATATACATGGACGGATGGTGTAAAAAGAGTTGTGAAGTATAATGAAGGTGGCCAAGAAGAGGAATTGATATGCGGTCAAGAAGCATCGGCCATATTCTTTGACAATGCGGATTATCCTATTTGGATAGATTTTCATAAAGATGTAAAATATGCGGAATTCGGTTCAATGCTGCAAAATGAGAATGAACGCTTCAGTTTCAGAAAAAATGTATTAGCCGGATTCATCAACTATAACAACGAGATAGGAAAAAGTGAAATAAACATCGTTTATAAAGTCGGGGCGGAAACAAGACACTTCACCTTCGGTTTTGAAGTGCTAAGCACAAAGCTTGATTATCATGATCATTGGAACAAGATAATCGAAGACATTGAAGCTGAATATAGGATGTTGTCGCTCGACTATATGCGAAGAACATTCCACGGATTTACACCCGATGAAAGGGGAGAAACACCGGAGTTGATCTGGTGGAATATCTTTTCGGGAGAACGTGAGAAGTTCATCAAAGCATGTAAGAACATCATTGAGCGACCTAGAAGAAGACTCCGCGGATATGAAACCTATCAACGTGCAGACAAGGTGAAGCGGGTGACAGTCAATATAGAAAATGAATTGGCAGAACATCGAAAGGAAGCGGCTCATCTTTATCGGATAGAAGAGCATACGCAATCGAACGATACGCAAGAAAACCGATTCTTGAAATATGCATTGGCGCAAATCATTTCCAAATATGAAGTGCTGAAAAAGTATATTGAATCGGTAGGTAAGGCTTCGGATGTACTTCAGGGTGAAATGGATGCTTGCCTTCATACACTGAAAAGGTTGCAGAGGAATCCGTTCTTCCGTACCATTGGGCATTTTAAGGGATTGAATCAAGAAAGTTTGGTTTTACAAAAGGCAACTGGATATAGTCAGGTGTATCGCACTTGGAATTTGTTACGCCGTTCGTATTCATTACAGGATGGAATGTACAGACTTCAAACGAAGGATATTGCAACGCTATATGAAATATGGTGTTTCATAGAGGTTAGCCATATTGTGAAGGAGCAGCTTCGGATAGGAAATGAAGATGTGGAACATCGCAACCGTATGGAAATGAATGGTCTCTTTACATGGGAGCTTGGCCGTGGTGAACATTCACGCATTCTTTTCCGAAAGGATGGTGTGGAATTGGCCGAACTTGTCTATAATCCGAAACATACGGAAAAGGAGAACGACAACGTAAGTATGTCAAATTTTGTGGTGAGAACCGTACCACAAAAGCCGGACATTGTTCTCCAATTGACTAAGAACGACCTTCATGATGGCATGAAGATGACTTATCTCTTTGATGCCAAATATCGTATTGGAGGGAAAGATAAAGGCACGGATGTGCCGCCAGATGATGCTATCAACCAAATGCATCGTTATCGTGATGCCATTTATTATAAAGATTATGATTCTGACCAATTGAAGAAGGAGGTGATTGGTGGGTATATCTTATTCCCTGGTGCGGGCGAACCTCATGATGTGGAAAAGTCTAAATTCTATGAATCCATTAAGGAAGTAAATATCGGCGCATTCCCTTTACGGCCTAAAGATGAACGAAATCGGAAATTTTTGAAAGAGTTTATTGAAGGCATTATCAAACGGAAATCATCGGAAACCATTGCAGAAGTTATCCCTCATAAGGGCACTGTATTGGAAGTGCATGATAGGGTTTTGATAGGATTGGTAAAACCAAGTTCACGAAAAGATTATTATCCGAATTTTGAGAAAGGCGAAGCGAAACTGTATTATACAGGTGCAAATTTCCCTACAACCATTTCATTGGATGGTCTTCATTACTTCATCCCTTATTTCAAAGGACAAGGCATAAGGGATATTTATAAAATTACTCGCATTCGGACAATTACAGCAAAAGAGGCCAAACAAGATGAGGGTACAGATGCAAATGTAACAGATTTACGTCTGGCTTTTGAATTGGAATTCAGTCATAAGTTGTCAGATGATATACGGATGATAAAAACGGAAGGTATGATTGGTTATACTTTCATTGATACGACTTTTGATGGAATTGGCGGTTTGATGTTATAAGTTTAAGCTAAAATTATCGTACATGATAGAAGATTCTTCTACACAAAGCTCTGTTAATGCCTATTTCAGTTTTTCTGATTTTCAATTTAAAACCTAATGTATATCCACTAATGAAAACAATAGAAGTCGTAGCAGCCATCATCCACCAAGACAATAAAATCCTTGCCACCCAACGAGGATATGGCGATTATAAGGGTTGGTGGGAATTCCCCGGAGGAAAGATAGAAGAGGGAGAAACGGAGGAACAGGCTATCATCCGTGAAATACGCGAAGAACTGGATGTGGAAATAGCCGTGGAGAGGAAGGTATGTACGGTAGAGTATGACTATCCGCAGTTTCATCTCAGGATGCATTGTTTTTGGTGTAGCATCGCTCAGGGTACACTCCAACTGAAGGAACATCAGTCGGCACAATGGCTGGCGAAAGAGGAGTGGGAAAGTGTGGATTGGCTTCCGGCGGATGTGCTAGTGTTAGAACAGTTGGGATGATTCCTACTTATTCAGTTATTTAATTATCATTCGTTCTGAGAAAGAATTAATATATCGTTTACAAAAACAAACAGCCATAAATATTTGTCAATTGAAATAAAAAGCGTAACTTTGAATACATAAAAGACAATAAATATATTTGTGGACAATAAGCATACAACTATGAACAATATTATTCAAAATCATTTAAAGACGATAAAATCTCTTTGTAAACAATACAAAGTAAAGAGCCTTTATTCATTTGGTTCGGTAAACACTTCTTCATTTACCGATAAGAGTGATATTGATTTGTTAGTGGATTTTGATCAAAACATCAGTATAGAAGATTATACTGATAACTTCTTCTCTTTAAGAGAAAAATTGTCCACTTTATTCAAACGTGATATTGACTTAGTTACTCGCCGTTCTTTATCAAATCCTTTTTTCATACAAGATGTTGAACAATCCAAAATTTTGATTTATGGGTAAAAGAAGTCTAAAGAAGTATTTATATGATATTCAACAGTCCATAGACTCCATTTACGAATATCTTGGTGAAAAAAGAGATTTCTTTGAATATGAACGCAATAAACAGCTTCGCCGTGCTGTGGAACGTGAATTAGAGATTATTGGTGAAGCAGTCAATCATTTACTTGCGTTAGATGAGAACATTCCAATAGATAATGCAAGAAGAATAGTAGACTTGCGTAATTTCGTTATTCATGGATATGATAAAGTAGATAACGTGATTATCTGGGGAGTAATAAGCAGAGATTTACCCAAATTGAAACAACAAGTTGATAGGTTAATGGAAGAACAAACCATATTATAACCATACTTCCAAACAATCCCTCACAAAATTTGTTAGCATGAGAAAAGACAAACTTTCTTATGCCATACATCATACAAATTTTAGCGATTTTGTGTTTCCCTCTCTCGCTTCAGGCGCAGAAAGGGAAACATTTTCTTACCTTGCAGGAAGCAACGGAGTTGATGAACCGTAACAATCCTACGTTACAAATGGCAGAAAAGGCAGTAGGTATTGCTCGGGGCGAACGACAAAAACTGAATGCTTTCTGGTATCCCATGCTCAATGCTTCGGGTATGGTGGTGCATCTATCGAATAAGGTGGAGGTGAAACAACCGCTCAATACCTATACTGAACCGGCTAAGGAATGGATACAATCTGTTATTCCAGGAGAACAACTCATTTCTTCCATACTCAATCAAGTGGGTAACTATACCTTGTCCGTACCTCTTCTTCAACGAAATTTGACTACAATCGATGCTACGATCTCATGGCCTGTCTTTACGGGTGGGAAGCGTATGTACGCCACACGTATCGGCAATCGAATGGTGGATATGGCGCAAGTAGGGCAGGCAGAAGCCCATGCTTTGCTGCAAACGGAACTAATAGAAACGTATTATGCCCTCCAACTGGCCAACAAGATACTGGAGGTGAAGGAACAGACTTATCAGAGTTTGCAACAGCATTACGACCATGCCTTGAAAATGGAAGCCAATGGCCTGATTACAAAGGCCGAACGTCTGTTTGCTGAAGTGAACCGACAGGAAGCCAAACGGGAATGGGAGGCTGCCAAGCAAGAACGGGATGTGGCTCATCGTGCACTTTGTTCCTTGTTGGATATACAGAAAGAAGTGGATATTCTACCCATTTCTCCTTTGTTTGTGACGGAAAATCTTCCTGATAGTCTATATTTCAAAAGCCTGATTCCGAGTACCAATTATGCCATGAACAGAATCCGTCTGGAGGAATCCATTGTCGAAAATCGTTTACGAATCAGTAAAAGTGCTTATTTCCCTAGCATTGCCTTGTTGGGCAAACAGACCCTCTATGCGCATAATGTACCTCGAAACTTAATGCCACGCACCCTGATAGGTATCGGATTCACGTGGAACTTGTTCGACGGATTGAACCGAGAGGCAGATGTACGTGTTTCCCGTCTTGCCCAGGAAACGATTGCATTGGAAAAAGAGAAAGTTAAAAATACGCTGGATGTTATGGTACAAAAACTTTATAGCCAAATGAAAGAGGCACAGGACGAAGCAAGCACGCTGCATACTACCATAGCCATGAGCGAAGAATTGCTCCGTATCCGTCGGAAGTCGTTCGAGGAAGGTATGGCCACTTCTACCGAAGTAGTGGATGCCGAAGTGATGCTCTCCAACGTACGGATAGCCATGTTGCTGGCTCATTATCAGTTCGATGTGTCATTGGCCTCGCTCTGTTCTGTTTGCGGAGTACCCGAATTGTTTTGGAAATTAATGAATGAGTCATGAAAATAGATTATAAAGTATTATCCAAGGTATTCGTCATCGGATTGGTGGCGATTGTTATCATTTCGCTCATCGGTATCCTGACCATGAGCCGTAGTCATGTGGTGCTTCAAGGACAGATAGAAGCCACCGAAATCCGTATCTCGGGAAAATTGCCGGGACGGGTGGATACTTTCTTTGTAGCCGAAGGGCAATCTGTGAAGCGTGGCGATACCTTGGTAGGTATCAGCAGTCCTGAAGCATGGGCGAAACTCCAACAGGCCAATGCCATGGAGAATGTGGCAAAGTTCCAGAACGAAAAGATAGACGAAGGAACCCGTCTGCAAATTATCCGTACGGCCGAGGAACTATGGAACAAAAGCAAAACCGATTTACAATTGGCAAAGTCTACTTACCAACGCATACAGGCTTTGTATAAGGATAGTGTGGTGAGTGCACAACGATACGATGAAGTAGAAGCCTTGTATCAATCGGCCATAGCAGCCGAACGTGCGGCACACCAGCAATATCTATTGGCCAAGGCGGGTGCACAGAAACAGGATAAAGAGAGTGCCCGTTCGTTGGTAGATGCGGCACAAGGAACTGTATCTGAAGTTCAGTCTGTACTTCAGGATGCCTGGCTCACGGCTCCTACGAATGGGGAGATTGCTACGATTTATGTCCAATGTGGTGAATTGGTAGGTACGGGTACTCCGATCATGAACTTGGTGGTTCTTCAGGATTGTCATGTGGTACTGAATGTGCGGGAAGATTACTTGTCGTATTTCGAAATGGGACAGGCCTTTGTGGGGAAAGTTCCTGCTCTTGGCCATAAGGAAATCGTCTTCCAGGTAAACTATATCAGCCCTTTGGGTAGTTTTGCCACTTGGAAAAGTACAGATAACAGCAGTTATGACATGCGTACGTTTGAGATTCATGCCTTGCCTTTGGATAGTGTGAATGGACTACGTCCAGGAATGAGTGTATTGGTTGAAATGGATAAATAATGATGTCTGTTCTATTGAATGTATTCCGCCGTGAACTTCGACGCATGACTTCGCGTCGTATTTATTTCGCGTCATGCATCGTGCTTCCATTGTTCTCGCTTGTCTTCATGGCAACAATCTTTGGCCATGGACAAATGGAGAATCTGCCGGTAGGAGTGGTGGATGCTGACCAGACTTCCCCTTCCCGAAGCATCATCCGAATGGTGGATGCTACTCCCGAACTTCAAGTTACGAAGCAATATGCCAATGAGACGGAAGCTCGAAAAGCCATGCAAAAGAAGGAGATTTATGGATACTTGCTCATTCCTTCGGGCATCAAGTCCCTCTGTTATTATTATCACAATGCAATGCTCAGTGTGGGTGGCGAACTTCATTCCACTTTCGAAACCAACTTGAAACAAGTATCCGTGACTCCCATTGTGACGGAAGCAGTCGGGTTAGGAGAGAGTCAGACGAATATCACCTCTTTTCTGATTCCAATATCCGAAGAAGAAATGGTCTCATACAATCCTAACCGAAACTATGCGATCTACCTCAGTCAGCCTTTCTTCTTTGTCTTCCTGCAAGTATTGTTGCTGCTAGTTACCACCTATGCCCTTGGAAGCGAAAGTAAGTTCGGCACTTCGAATGAATGGTTACAATCGGCCCATGGAAACATGGGTATAGCCGTAACGGGGAAACTGTTGCCATACACCTTCATCTTCATAGCCATGGGGGTGCTTGCCAATGTCGTGTTTTTCAACTGGATGCAGATGCCTTTGCCTTGTAGCCTTTGGGTGATGAATGGAATCACTATCCTGTTTATTCTGGCTACGCAAGCATTGGCCTTGCTGCTTTATGCCATTTTCCCCGTGTTGAGTCTCATTATTAGCGTGGTATCCATGATTGGTTCGTTGGGAGCCACCTTATCGGGTGTTACTTTTCCCGTGAACTTTATGGATACTCCCGTCTATTGGGCTTCCTTTCTGTTTCCCATACGGCATTTCGTGGAAGTAGTACAATCCCTTCTTTACCTCGGAGGAACCTTTTCCAATTATTGGACAAACCTGGTGGTATTGCTTCTTTTTATCTTATCGCCAATCTTGTTATTGCCTCGTCTGAAGCGGGCTTTACTTACTCATCGTTATGAAACGTTTGAATGACATCCTTCGTATAACGAGGTACGAATATCAAAGTATTCTCCATAGCCTTCCCATTCTGGTAGTTTTGGGAGGAGGTATCTTTCTGTATGGCATGCTGTATAATTATATGTACAGTCCCAATGTGCTACGGGAAGTCCCCGTGGTGGTAGTCGATGAAAGCCAAACTCCGCTTAGCCGGCATTACATCCGCTTGCTGGATGCTACGCCACAAGTGCGTGTACAAGGAGTAATCACTAATATGCCCGAAGCCCGTAAACGGATGAAGGAAACAGAAGTAGTAGGCATCTTATCCATTCCTGCAAATTTCGATGCCAAGGTAGGTCGGGAAGAAGAAGCCGTGTTTGTTTCATTCAATAGTACCATGGCCTTTTTATCCTATGCTGCTTTGAAGGAAGCCTCTAGTGGAGCCATGCTTGCATTGGACGATTCGGTGCGTCCATACCAAATGGTTTTCTTAAATCCGAATGTGGTGCAACCTGTCATCAATACCCCAAGTATTCAAGTCCAAGGAATTGCCTTATACAATGAAAGTGGAGGATATGCCACTTACTTGATTCCAGCTGTACTAATGGTTATCATCTTCCAAACCATGGTCATGGTGATAAGTATGCGATGCGGAAAAGAAAATGAACAACGGATGCGTCCCTTGTTGGGAGTGAGCCGTCATGATTCATTTGGAGGAATGGCTATAAATATCGTAATAGGGAAGTCGGTGGTCTATGTAGGTTTCTATGCCTTGTTTGCTATTTTCTTATTGGGATTGCTGCCTTTGGTATTCGATTTGCCACACTTGGCAAGTCCGTTACTTCTCATCCAACTGATGATACCTTACTTGTTGGCTACGGCTTTCTTCGGTTTGGCATGTTCGCCATTCTGTAAGGATAGCGATGCACCTTTGTTGCTCATCGCCTTTTTCTCGGTGGGATTGCTTTTCCTTTCGGGTATCTCGTGGCCTCTGGAACTGATGCCATGGCCGTGGCGGTTAATTCATTGCCTCCTTCCTGCTCCCGTAGGTGTTCTTGCCTTTGTGAAAGCAACTTCCATGGGAGCAGACATATCAGACATCAGCAGGGAGATGATACTGCTATGGGGACAATGTGCGGTCTATTTCATCGTGGCTTGTTGGGTCTATCAAAGACGAATCCGTTACACCAACTTCAAACAAGCCAAATAATCATAATGTTCTCCTTCTTGAACCAACTCGGCCTTGAATCCGTTTTCTTGAGCATAGTAGGAGAGGGTTTGGAAATCGACATAGAGCCAATCGAATGGTTCGCCCTTCACTTGTTTGTATTGCATCTGGAAATCGATTTCGCCATAATAACCTCCAGCAAGGTCTACCAAGAAACTTCCGTCTTCGTCTTCGAAAAGGTAACGTAGGTCGGACGAGTCCATGTAGATGCATCCACCTAGATTGAGAAGTTGCTTCATCTTGGCAAAGAAGGCACCCATGTTTTCCAACTTACCAATGATACCCGAACCATTCATCAACATGAGAATGGTATCGTATCGATGCAAGAAATTATCATCAAAAAGATTGACACAGTAAGCATGCTGTACACCGCGTTGCTGCATCACCTCTACCGAACGTGGGGAGATGTCAATGGCTTCCACATCCTTGCCCATATCTTGTAAAGCCAAGGCATGGCATCCGCTTCCGGCACCACAATCGAGGATTTTTCCTTGTGCCAATTCCAATGCCTTTTGTTCCAAGACAGGCATTTCATCGAATGTACGGAAGAATTGGTCTACTGGAATTTCATCTTCTTCAAACTGTGAAGAGAATACACGAAGTCTACCTGCCTTTCCTTTCGAAAAGTAATCGGCAATGGCATAACCCATTGGGTCTTTATTGGGGGTTAACAAGTTCGCATTCATTACTTCAACTCCTTCCATGCTTTCATGACACGAGGAATGTCAATCAATACGACACCTACCAAGATACCCAAAATACCATAATCCATGATATCCCAAAATCCTTGATGCATCATGGCAAAAGCAACAGCCATACCGAGGCAAAGTAATGCCTTCACCGCAGAGAAAATGATTTGTCCTTTGGCAATCACGCGAAGTTCACGACCGAAGTAGAATACGCCAGTCATGGATACCACAAGCAAAATCATCATCAAATTTCTATTCAAGACAATGCCACTCAAGGTAGTAAGCAACACAATGAAGAACACCACAGCCGAAAGGTACAAACCCAAGCGGTTACGACCAAAGTCCTTCAACGCGCGTTCTTCTTTTTCTTTCTGCTTTCCGAACTTGATTTCGTTGCGGAAACTGTATTTATTTTCTGACATAATAGTATGTTTTTATGATTTATCTGACAAAAATAAGGAATTATTTCGTAGATTTGTAAAAACGAAACATTAATCATTCAAATATTAACAGATTATGACTACATCAAAAACTAAAAAGAGTGTTCAATTGAGCATTGGAGGGATTGCTCTCATAGCAGTTATCACTCTCCTTGTCAGCATGTTTGCTATTGAAAGAATCGACTCGGGACAGACAGGTATCATCGTGAATTTGGCGGGTAGCGAACGTGGGGTAGACGATGCCAAGGTGGAAACCGGTTGGGTATTCTATAACCGTTTCACCAAGCAATTGTTTGAATATCCGGCATTTGCCCAAATCGTGGACTACGAACCATTTGATATCCAAGATAAGAAAGGTACTATCTTCAAGACTGACCCGACCATTGAATACTACATCGAACGTGAAAATGCCAAGATCGTTTTCCTTCGTTATCGTAAGACTACTTTCGAATTGGAACAATCTGTTATCTTGACCGAAGTAAAAAATGCATATAAGGACATCGCAGGTTTGTACGAAACAGACTCGCTCATCAACAATCGTCCGGCTTTCGAAAAGGAAGTCGAAAACTTATTGAAGGAACGTTTGAGCCAACGAGGATTTACCTTCAGTAATATCCAGTCGTCCGTGAAGCCGAACGATGTGCTTCAAGCGGCTATCGATGCCAAGAATACAGCCGTACAGAATGCCTTGAAGGTAGAAAATGAAAAAAAGGCAGCCATTGCCGAAGCTGAAAAGGTGGTAGCAGCAGCCAAGGGTAAGGCGGATGCCAACCGTATCCTTCAAGAATCTATTACTCCGGAACTGATTCAATTGAAGGCGGTAGAGAAATGGGACGGGAAATTACCACTTTCTACTAGCGGTAATACACTTCCGTTTTTGGAATTGAAGAAGTAAAAGATAGTATGAGGGATACTCTTAGAAGAATCCCTCATTCTTTTTATTTAAACACCTTGACTCTTTCCTCTAAAGGCCTCGATGTTTTCTCACCAGGACCTGTAAGAGGCATTCCAAAAGGCATTTGGGCAACCAATTCCCATTCTTTAGGCAAGTGCCAAGTACGCTTTACTTCTTCATTAATCAGAGGATTGTAATGTTGTAGGGAAGCTCCAAACCCCAAATCTTCCAACATGGTCCAAATGGTGAATTGATGCATGGCCGAAGTATGTTGCGACCATACCTTAAAGTTGCTGCTATAAAGCGGAAAAGCCTCCATAAATTTACCGACCACCGAAGCATCCTCAAAAAACAAGACCGTACCGTGTCCGCTTTCAAAACTGGAGTTAATCTTCTTTTCAGTTTTGGCAAACACTTCTTCAGGCAACATCATTTTCAAGATATTCTTGACTATCTCCCATAATTTCTTGTGTTCATCTCCAAGAAGAAGAACAATGCGTGTACTTTGCGAATTGTAAGCCGAAGGTACATGTTTTACAGCCTCATGAATGACTCTCACAATCTCATCATCCGCCACAGGAGAATCATGACTGATGTGATAATAACTGCGACGGTTGGCCAAGGCTTCCTCAAAAGTTCGTTTCATAGACAAATATATATTAATAATGTATTCAAAACACGGTTCCCGCTATGATTGTTCAATGAAAATGACTACCTTTGCATCCAAATTTTAAAAGTAAAAAGATGAAATCGGATATTGAAATTGCTCGTAGTATCGAGTTAGTTAAGATTAAGGAACTGGCAAGAGCATACAACATGCCAGAAGATCAAGTGACTCACTATGGACGTCACATGGCTAAGGTAGACATTTCGTTGATTGATGAAGAAAAGATAAAGAAGAGCAACTTGATTCTTGTTACTGCTATCACTCCGACCAAGGCTGGTATCGGTAAGACTACTGTATCGGTAGGTTTGGCATTGGGTATGAACAAGATTGGCAAGAAGGCGATTGTGGCTTTGCGCGAACCTTCTCTCGGTCCATGCTTCGGTATGAAGGGTGGTGCAGCCGGTGGTGGTTATGCTCAGGTATTGCCAATGGAAAAGATCAACCTCCACTTCACTGGTGACTTCCATGCAATCACATCAGCCAACAACATGATATCGGCATTGCTCGACAACTATATCTATCAGAACCGTGACAATGGTTTCGGTTTGAAAGAAATCCTTTGGCGTCGTGTACTCGACGTGAACGACCGTTCATTGCGTTACATCGTAACAGGTTTGGGTCCTAAGACCAATGGTATCACTCAGGAATCTGGTTTCGATATCACTCCGGCTTCTGAAATCATGGCTATCCTCTGCTTGGCTAAGGATGAAGATGATTTGCGTCGTCGTATCGAAAATATCTTGTTGGGCTTCACTTACGACAACAAGCCTTTCACTGTGAAGGATTTGGGTGTAGCAGGTGCTATCACAGTTCTTTTGAAGGATGCTCTTTCACCAAACTTGGTACAGACTACAGAAAATACTCCAGCATTCGTACACGGTGGTCCGTTCGCGAACATCGCACACGGCTGTAACTCTATCTTGGCTACTAAGTTGGCTATGACTTTCGGTGATTATGCTATCACGGAAGCAGGTTTCGGTGCTGACCTCGGTGCTGAAAAGTTCTATGACATCAAGTGTCGCAAGGCTGGTTTGAATCCGAAGTTGACAGTATTGGTAGTAACTGCCCGTGCGTTGAAGATGCATGGTGGTGTATCACAGGACATCGTAGGCCAACCAAACTTAGAAGCCTTGAAGGAAGGTATTGCCAACATGGACAAGCACCTCGACAACTTGTTGAAGTTCGGTCAGAACGTAGTGGTTGCCTTCAACCGTTATGGCGACGACGTAGAAGAAGAAATCGACTTCGTACGTCAGCACTGTGCTGAATTGGGTATTGGCTTCGCAGTAAACAATGCTTTCGTAGAAGGTGGTCAAGGTGCTGTAGAATTGGCTAACCTCGTAGTGAAGACTATCGAAGAAAATCCTTCTAAGGATATGAACTTCGCTTATGCGGATGAAGATGCAGTGAACGAAAAGATTTCGAAGGTGGCTTGCAACCTCTATGGTGCTAAGATGATTACATTCAGCCCTACTGCTAAGAAGAAGTTGGCTATGATTGAAGAATTGGGTTACACTCACTTCCCAATCTGTATTGCCAAGACTCAGTATTCATTCTCTACTAACCAGAAGTTGATCAACGTACCAACTAATTTCGATTTCCATGTACAGGATATCGTGATCAATGCCGGTGCAGAAATGTTGGTGGTTATCTCTGGTGAAATCATGCGTATGCCGGGCTTGCCAAAGCAACCACAAGCATTGCACATTGATATTGTAAACGGAGAAATCGAAGGTTTGTCTTAATAAAGATAATGCAGCAGCGTTGATACACATCATTATGTAGGGACGCTGCGTGCAGCGTAAAAAACATGAACCAATACCGCAAATCACCACGTGCCAAATGGTTAGAATATAATGAAGGATTGTATTTTATAACTATATGCACACATAGGCGGGTTCATTATTTTGGCGAAATAATCGATGCAGAAATGCATTTGTCTCCTATAGGGAAATATTTATATGAGGAGTTGGGAAACGTATCCATTCACCATCCTCATATAAATATTTTACAATTTGTGATTATGCCTAATCATCTCCATGCTATTGTAGATGTAAACAACGCAGCACGCTGCGTCCCTACAATAGATGATAGAGTGACCAACGGATTAAAATCTTCCCAAAGACCTTTATTATCTACATTTATTGGTAGTTTGAAATCTGCAATTACCAAATATGCCCATGAATGTAAACTAGAGTTTGCTTGGCAATCCCGATATCATGACCATTACATTCGTGGAGTTGAAGATATGAATCATATCTCACAATATATAGAAGGAAATGTACTCCATTGGGAAAAGGACTGTTTCTATCTATAAACAACAGCGCCCTATTTAGAACACTAATTAATTTATCCTACTCCCAAATCCGTATTCTCCATCAAGACTTCGATGCCTTCCTCATCCTTGATTTTCGGATAAACTTCTCGAGCAAACCATTGTGCCAATTCCTTGTCTTGCTTGACTGAAGTAGAATTGTTGCAAAAGACATTTACGCTGAAATATTCGAAATGTGTTTGGGCGATTTCGATGTCTTTCATAATGTGCTCCTTACTTTCTCCTTGCGTACAACAAAGCAAGCATACGCCTTGAAAATACTTCGCCACATCCTCTGAAGTAACCGAAGAGGGAATACCTTTCTTCCATGCATCCCGAAGATCAGCATCGAAAGTTTCTACACCACAACGGAACTTCACTTGTACGGGGGCGAATTGCTCAGCAAATGAAGCCAACTTCTTGCGATACATGTAGTGTGCTTCAAACCATAGTGTATGTATCTGCTTTTCCTTTACCACTTCCTTGATTAGTGCAATCGTTTCCTCATCCAATTCCAAAGCAGAACCGGAATTAATCACATCGAGTACACCATATTGTCCAGTCACTTGACGCAATACGGGCTCATTGATCGTGAAAGGATGCTCACTTACATCATCGTGATAATCGCAAAAGGTACACTTTTTCCAACGACATCCTGTTCCTTGCAACAAGACAAATTCACGAGGCATCTTGGTATGAATCAATGCATATCTGTCCATACATTATCCTCTTTTATCTACGAAACGACGGATAGCATGAACGGCTGCATACGCCATCGGAGTACCAAAGAAGGCTTCTATGGCTAACTTGGCACCATACTGGAAGGCAATCATCATCAGCAAATCGTGGGTGGAAACTACACCCAAGAAGGCGATGAGTACAAACGGAAGGCTATCAAACCAATAAGCCACAGCCGAACTACCAATGGTACGTACCCATAACTTCTTGCCCTTAGTCTTTTCCTTGATTTTCTCCATGAGCCATGCATTGGACAATTCACCCAACAAGAAACCTACCAACGAACCGACGACAATTCGAGGTACATACGTGAAGATGTGATTGTAGGCATTGGCCGTTTCGCCCAGATAGTCGGGTGAGGGGAGCCATACTCCGATTTGGGTACAAATTACCATGAGGATGTTGCAGAAGAAAGTCATCCAAATCACTCGCTTGGCTATACGAAATCCCCATATTTCCGTAAGGACATCGCCCAGCATGTAAGCAAAGGGAAAGGTAATGGTACCGGCATCGAAATAAAACAAGCCGAAGATACTGATGACCTTGACAGCCATCACATTTGAAACTAAATAGAGAGTAACGAAAAGAGCCGTAACGGTCATTAGTGCCGTATGACTATGCACAATACGGGATTGCTTTTCGGTTTTGAAAGGGTTTTCCGAAACCTTGTTCATAATGTTTTGGTTTTATAATACGGAGGCAAAGGTATAAATAATTATCATTATGACAAAAAAATCCCCTCTTGAGAGGGGCAGGGGTGTGTGAATATCAATCACAATGTGTGTACTAACACACCCCCTTCCCCCTCTCAAGAGGGGAGAAACTAATATCAATACCAGCAAGCCGGTGTTGCACCCATTTCGTATTCCAATGTACCACCCTTGGCTATGTCTTCAAATTCAATCCATGCCTTGTTGTATGGCTGGCCATTGAGTTTGATGCTCTGGATGTACTTGTTTTCCTTGGAATTGTTGTGAGCAATGATAGTGAACTTGCCGTCACGTACGTTCAATACTGCCTTGTCTACATTCGGAGAACCGAATACGTAGCGTCCGTCTGCAGGGTTCACTTGATAGAAACCAAACGATGAAAGAATGTACCAAGACGACATCGCACCTACGTCTTCATTACCCGAAAGACCGTCCGGTTGGTCGCTATACATCATGTCGTATACATCGCGTACTCTATCGGCTGCCTTAGCCGGTTCACCTGCCAAGGTATAAAAATAGATGATATGGTGGCTAGGTTCATTACCATGAGCATACTGACCAATCAAACCACTAATGTCCGGAGAAGTATTAGCACCGTCCAACTTGGCTTCGGCCACGAACAATTCATCCATCTTCTTCACCAAAGCTTCCTTGCTACCGAAACATTCTACCAAACCTTCGAAATCATGCGGAGTAAGGAAGGTGTATTGCCATGCATTACCTTCGCAATAGTCGTCATCACGGTGAGTAGAAGCAAATGGGTTGAATGGTTCATGGAATTCACCCTTGGTACCACGACCACGCATGAAACCCAATTCCTTATCGAAGAAGTTCATGTAAGAACGGCTACGCTTGAAGAAGTATTCATAATCTTCTGTCTTACCCAATTTCTTGGCAGCCAATGCTACAGCACCATCGGCAATGGCATATTCCATATCGTTGGCTACAGATTCCTTCATCTTGTCGTAAGGGATGAAGCCGTATTGCTTGCGGATATCCTGACCACGGTCGTCGAGCATCACCGAGTTCTTCAAGGCTTCGAAAGCAGTTTCTGTATCTTCGATATAACCCTTGTTCAAACCGTCTGCAACGATGATTACACCCGGATTACCCACCATACAGTCTGTTTCGCAACCCATGAGATGCCATACTGGCAACTTACCTTGCTGCTTGTAGATATTCACGAATGCCCACATCATATCCTTCATCATATCCGGATGAATGATTGACATCAATGGATGAGCCGAACGATATGTATCCCAGCAAGACATGGTAGTATAACTCTTATAACCTTCGCCCTTGTGCATCTGGTGGTCGGCACCATAATAGTCACCGTTCACGTCACAAAATTCAGAAGGAGCCACCATGGTATGATACAAAGCGGTATAGAAAATCTTCTTCGACTTTGCATCAGCAGATTCCATTTCTACCTTAGCCAATGCCTTTTCCCATGCCTGATCTGCCTGCGCAATGGTACCTTCGAAATCCCAACCTGGAAGTTCTGCTTCCATATTCAATTTAGCATTTTCAATGGAAGTAGGAGAGAGAGCCACCTTTACATAAACTGGCTTCTGAGCATCCACATTCGCACGGGCATAGACAATCTTACCTTCGCCCTTATCGGCTACGGCTTCACCTCTATCTACGATGACATCGAGAGAAGTGATCGGTTCAGAGAATTCGGCTATAAAGAATACGCGCTGGTCGTTCGCCCAACCACTGGAATAACGATAACCTTCAATGGTCTTATCATCTACCTTATTTATATAAGCCTTGGTAGGACTATCCCAGCAACCACCGTTCTGAAGGTCGAATACCACAGCCGCATTTTCCTTCTGGTTGAAAGTATACTTGTGGAAACCTACACGCTTGGTAGCAGTCAATTCCACATCCACATCATAGCGGAGGAGGTGAGTAGCATAATAACCCGGCTTCACCACTTCCTTGCTTCTGTCCGAATAAGACCAAAGACCCGAAGTCTGATCGCTTTCCACACCACGGGCATAAGTCACTTCGCCCACAACCGGCATCAAAGTAATGTCATGAAGGTCGCCGATACCTGTACCACTCAAGTGCATGTGAGGGAAACCGATAACAGTCGAGTCCGAAATATGATACCCCGAAGTCCAGTCCCATTCCTGAGGGATGCTGGAAGGGCCGAGTTGTACTAAACCATAAGGCACATTGGCACCCACGAACACGTGTCCATGACCACCCGAACCGATGTACGGATCTACATATTGTGTCAAGTCTTGCATAACATCATTTGCCTGTGGACTTGAACAACCGTAGCCCGCTAGAAGCAGGCTACAGAAGGTTGTTACAAAAAGTTGTTTTTTCATGCAGTATGTATACTTTTATTAATCAAACTTACCATAACGAGTTGGCAACAACTTACGGTCACCTAGTGTATTGTCCACTCTCGCTACATTGATCCAGAACTTGTTTTCACGTACGCTTTCGATTGGGTAAGCAGCCTTGGCACGTGAGTAAGAGTGGTTCCATTCATCAGCCACCACTTCGTATTCCGGGTGAGGAGCGTTGATGAGTACGTTGTCTTCCTTGTCGGCACGTCCGTCCTTCACTTCCTGGATTTCTTCCCAGATAGTCTTCATCACAAGAACGAAGTTGTCGAGTTCCCACAAGCTTTCACTTTCAGTAGGTTCAATCATCAATGTACCATGAACTGGGAATGAAAGGGTAGGAGCATGATAACCGAAGTCCATCAAACGCTTGGCGATATCGTTTTCGCTGATGCCGCACATGTCGTGCAAGTAACGGCAGTCGAGGATCATTTCGTGACCTACGAAACCAGTTGCACCCGAGTAAACGATGCCATAAGTATCCTTCAAGCAAGCAGCCAAGTAGTTAGCGCTGAGGATAGCAGTCTTGGTTGCACGTGTCAAACCTTCAGTACCCATCATGCAGATGTAACCGTATGTAATAGGCAAGATACCTGCACTACCATAAGGAGCAGCCGATACCTGATTAGCTTCGTTACCGAACATGAAGTGACCCGGCAAGAATGGTACGAGGTGTTCTGCTACACCTACAGGACCTACACCAGGACCACCACCGCCGTGAGGGCTAGCAAATGTCTTGTGCAAGTTCAAGTGGCAAACGTCTGCACCGATAGTACCCGGATTGGTCAAACCTACCTGAGCATTCATATTCGCACCGTCCATATAAACCTGAGCACCACAAGCGTGGATGATATCACAAATCTGCTTGATTTCCGGTTCGAAGATACCGTGTGTAGAAGGATAAGTAATCATCAAGGCAGCCAATTCGTCCTTGTTGGCTTCTGCCTTTGCACGAAGGTCTTCCACATCCACATTACCCTTTTCGTCACAAGCACAAGTCACTGTAGTGTAACCGCACTGTACAGCCGATGCCGGATTAGTTCCGTGAGCCGAAGAAGGAATCAAGATCTTGTTACGATGACCTTGGCCAATGCTTTCCTGGTATGCACGGATCACACGGAGACCAGTGTATTCACCTGCTGCACCCGAGTTAGGTTGGAGAGTCATGCCTGCAAAGCCTGTAATCACCTTCAACTGTTCTGAAAGGTTTTCGATGAGTGTCTGATAACCCTTAGCTTGGTCTTCTGGTACCAATGGGTGAATGTTCATGAAACCTGCATTGCTGAGTGGAGTCATTTCCTGAGCCGCATTCAACTTCATGGTACAAGAACCGAGGGAAATCATGGAGTGAGCCAATGAGATATCCTTACGTTCGAGGCGCTTGATGTAGCGCATCATTTCGGTTTCTGTATGATACTTGTTGAATACTTCGTGAGTCAAGAATGAAGTACGACGACGCATTTCACGGTTGATCGATGAGTTTTCGGTTACGTCAGTTACTTCGATGATTGGTTCTTCAGCAGCGATGCAGAAGATAGAAAGGAGGACATTCAACTTCTTGATGTCTGTTGTTTCGTCGATACTCAAACCTACCATGCCGTTGTCGAAATAACGCAAGTTCACTTCCTTGCTCAAAGCAATGGTACGGAGTTTCTGTTGCGATACATGTTCTGGCAATTCCAAGTACAAGGTGTCGAAGAACAATTCATTCTTCTGTACGAAGCCCAACTTGGTCAATGCCTTGTTCAAGTATGTTGCGATGCTATGGATACGCTTGGCGATAGTCTTGATACCGTCCTGACCGTGGTAGCAAGCATAGAAACCAGCCATGGTAGCAAGCAATGCCTGTGCAGTACAGATATTCGATGTTGCCTTTTCACGCTTGATGTGCTGTTCACGAGTCTGCAAAGCCATACGATAGCAAAGTTTGCCATACTTATCCTTTGAAAGACCGATAATACGTCCCGGCATATTACGCTTGAATTCATCGCGAGTAGCGAAGTAAGCAGCCGAAGGACCACCATAGAACATTGGGATACCCAAACGCTGAGTGCTACCGAATACGATATCAGCACCCCATTCGCCTGGAGGAACGAGCATAGCGAGTGAAAGGATATCAGCATCTACAGCCACCTTACAATTAGCAGCATGTGCCTTTTCAACAAACTCGCGATAGTCTTCTACGCTACCGTTTGAGTTCGGATACTGGATGATGCAACCGAAGATTTCAGGAGCAAATTCCAATGTCTTGTAATCGCCAACGAGGATAGTCATGCCTTGTGGGATCACGCGTGTACGGATAACGGCCAAGTTCTGTGGGAAGATGTTTTCGTCCACGAAGAGCACGTTGGCACCCTTCTTCTGCTGGTCGCGGGAGCGGAGAGCAAACATCATGTTGGCTGCTTCGGCTGCTGCAGTGGCTTCATCCAGCAAAGAACAGTTGGCCAATGGCATGGCAGTCAAATCCGATACAGCAGTCTGGAAGTTCAACAAGGCTTCCAAACGACCTTGCGATACTTCTGCCTGATACGGAGTGTATGAAGTATACCAAGCCGGATTTTCAAACACGTTGCGTTGGATCACAGCCGGGCAGATAGCATCGTACCAACCCATACCTATATAAGATGTATAGAGTTTGTTTTGGGAAGCCAAGTCAGCAATGTGTTCTGCAAACTGGCGTTCGGTCATCGGAGCAGCCAATGGCAATGGCTCCTGCAAGCGGATATTAGTAGGAATGGTCTTGTCAATCAACTCATCCACACTACCTACGCCGATTTTTTCAAGCATAATAGGAAGATCCGCTTCCTGAATACCGTTATGACGGCAGGTCAATAAATCTGTTCTCATAATATTGGATTTTAATGTTTATCTAAAAAATGGATTATTCTTCTTTTCGTATCCGATAGAGGTGGAAGGTCCATGTCCCGGATAGACTCTGGTTTCTTCTGGCAATGTAAACAAATGCTTACTAATTCCTTTCTTCAGTTCATCAAAGTTTCCACCCTTCAAGTCAGCACGGCCGATGCTGCCATAGAAGAGCACATCGCCCGAGAAGACACAAGCCGCTTCCTCACAATAGTAAACGAAACTACCTGGAGAATGTCCCGGCACATGGTATGCTTTCAAACTGATATTACCGAATGTAATGACATCGCCTTCGCCAATGTACTTGCCCAAAGCCGGCTGCTTTTCCTCGTAAAGGAAACCGAAACTGCGTGCCATGTCCGAAATCTGACTCAACCAGAACTCGTCCTGCTGGCCACCTTCGGGCTGCAAGCCATATTCTTGAAAAAGGAATGGATTTCCGAATACATGGTCCAGATGCAAGTGCGTACAGAGCACATGCTTCAAGGTCAGATTGTTGTCAGAAAGATAGTCCTTCAACATCTGCTTCTCTTCGGGGTAGAAACATCCCGGGTCAATGACTACTGCCTCGCCCGATTCATCAGAGAGGACATAGGTGTTCACCGGGAACATATTGAATTCGAATTTCTTTATTTTCATGGTATCAGAGGTTTTCAAAGGTTATTACACGGGCACATAAACCACTTTCTTCGTTTCGAAGAATTCTTCCTCGAACACATCCTTCAGGTCGAAGAAGTCGGTACGGTTCTTCACCGGCATCACTTCCTTTTCCAACTCGCCGCCCTTGAGGCAAATGAGTCCGTTAGGCAAGGCATTGCGTTGCTCGGTGCTGATGTTCTTGCGGATGATCTTGAGCAAATCAGTCAGCGGCATCACGGCACGGCTCACCACATAGTCGAACTTCTGCTTCTCTTCCTCGGCACGGCAATGGCGGAAAGTCACGTTCTTCAAGCCGATAGCCGTTGCAATCTCGGTGGCCACACGCACCTTCTTACCGATGCTGTCCACCAAATGGAATTTCACTTCCGGGAACAGAATGGCGAGAGGGATACCCGGGAAACCTCCTCCCGTACCCAAGTCCATGATCGTAGTACCCGGTGCGAACTGGGTATACTTGGCGATGCCCAACGAATGGAGCACATGGTGTTCATACAAGTTGGTGATGTCCTTACGGGAAATCACATTAATCTTCGAGTTCCAATCCAGATAGAGGTCGTACAATGCCGCAAACTGACGGTGCTGTTCCTCGGTCAGATTAGGGAAATATTTGGTTATAATGTCCATATTCTTACTTATTATTCAAACAATGTCCGATTTCCTCATACGGCACTTCCAATACGATTTCGCCAGCCGAATAAGGGGCGATGTCATAACGGTTGAAAAGGAACTGAATCTTGTCCTTGCCTAAAAGGAAATTGTCGGGAATATACATATTGGTCAGTTGGAGGATGCCCTTGTTATGAAGGTCTTCCAACGTTTGAATGGTTTCGTCCGGATAAATCTCGCTTTGATAGAGAAGAAGTTTGTTCAACAGAATGGTTTCTATCTCCTTGGTCGATTCAGGAAGGAAAACTTCTTCCTTGGTCAGCAGCGCACCCGTAGCGAAGTCGAAGTTCATCCAGCGGCTCCATTGGTTGGGGTGAGCGCCACCCATATCCACAAAGTAGTTGGCTGTTGCATTGACGGTTCCTCCACGTCCTTCTTCCACGAAAGTCACCAGGGAATAAGTTTGGGCATACCAGTTAGGTACGGCATCACGGGAAGACGATTTGTCCAGATCGGCCATGTAAAGTTCGCCCACTTCCTGGCGATAATCACGCAAATACACGTTCTTGAACGAATCGACTGCCACCTCTGGAGACAATGAAGCATAGTCTTCTCCCAAGAATTCTGCTTGAATGCTACGGTTGATGACACCCGCAATCGAGTCTTCCTTCTCGTTCAAGCAAGTATAATCCATGGAAAAATCACAAAAAGGAGAGGAAGCATCCTCGGTGAGGTGTGCCTCTTCTTCCACGAAAATATGTTGGTATGGCGAAGACATGGAGCCACCCCATTGACAAGCAGTCGTTACGGAAATCAGGCAGAGCACCCACGCTAATTTCGCCAAGTGTATATATCGTTTCATCTTAGTCTTTCCGTATAATACGTTTAACGTACAAATATATAATAACTTTCCGAAACTACCGCACATTAATACGGATTATTTCGTCCTCCATGCACTTCTAACTTGATGCCAAAGTTGCCGTTGGCCGATTTCATTTCGAAAGCCGCATTGAAATTATTGCGCTGCCAAGGCAAGGCCGAAGGATTGTACACTTTATTGCCGTCGGCATCATATTCGCCATAAAGGTTGATTCTCATGCCGTTGTTCAGTTTGAAGGAAGTGCCTTGCCAGTTCACCATGCCGCTACCCATGCCCGGATAGAGCAAGGAGAGGGCAGAAGCATACGACGGGCTAATGGTAGTTCCGCTCATATAAGTCAAGTTCGGATTCAGTTTGAACGCATCGGGATTGAGAGTATAAGGAGTGGATTCATCGAAAGGAGCCAAATAACTCAAGGAAGGTAGGAAAGGAGCCGATACTACCAACGACTCGGCATTGAGCATGCTCCCCATATCAAGGATGAAACCTCCGAAATCCTTCACCTGCGAATCGGGATGCAAGGTTCTCCCTCCCTCGGATTGGGCATGAACCCAAAGGGCAGGAAGCAGCATCAGAAATATACAAACTAGTTTTCTCATTCTACGTTTAATTCTTTTTGACAAAGATAATAAAAGGGTTTAAAATCGTCTTCCATACCCGTGCGTTTTTTAAGAAAAAGAAGCAAGATTTAGGTTAAAACATTTGCTTTTTTCTACTATTTATGTATATTTGCACTCATTACAAATCTAAAAAGATATGAAAAGCACAATTCTCAACATCTGGAACTTCTATAGGGACGGCTTCAAGAACATGACTTGGGGGAGACCCTTATGGGTACTGATATTCCTGAAAGTGATTATTCTCTTTGCCGTACTGAGAGCCTTCTTCTTCGAACCCGTTTTGGCAGGGAAGACCGAAGAGCAGAAAATTGAGCATGTAGGTTATCAGTTGTATAAACCAATCATCGAATAGAATATAATCTTAAATCTTTATACTATGATAGAAAACGCATTAGTCGATTGGTCAAGAGCGCAGTTTGCTCTGACGGCCGGTTACCATTGGATTTTCGTCCCGCTGACCCTCGGTTTGGCAGTGATCATGGCAACCATGGAGACCCTTTATGTCATCAAGAAAGACGAGTTCTGGAAACGGACAGCCAAATTCTGGATGAAACTCTTCGCCATTAATTTTGCCGTGGGTATCGCTACGGGCATCATCCTCGAGTTTGAATTCGGAACCAACTGGAGCAACTACTCGTGGTTCGTGGGCGACATCTTCGGAGCGCCATTGGCTATCGAAGGTATCCTGGCCTTCTTCATGGAAGCAACCTTCTTTGCCGTGATGTTCTTCGGTTGGAACAAGGTGAGTAAGAAGACTCACTTGCTGGCTACCTGGATGACGGGTATCGGGGCAAGTATTTCGGCGGTTTGGATCCTCATAGCCAACTCGTGGATGCAGCATCCGGTGGGCATGGAATTCAATCCGGACACTGTGCGTCATGAAATGGTGGACTTCTGGGCATTGGTGCTCAATCCAGTGGCTATCGTGAAGTTTTTCCACTCTGTATCAAGCGGTTGGATGACAGGAGCGATTTTCGTTATCGGCATCAGTTCGTGGTATCTGCTCAAGAAACGTGAGACTAGATTTGCCTTGGCCAGCATCCGTGTAGCGGCTTGTGTAGGCATCCTCGGCACCCTCATTCTGATGTGGAGCGGCGACGGATCGGGCGTGCATGCAGCCAAGTACCAACCGATGAAACTGGCAGCAGCAGAAGGCTTGGAAAAGGGTGGCAAGGCGGCTCCGTTCTCGATTGTGCCGGGTGTGGAAGTGCCGGGTGTACTCTCTATCTTGGCCACTCACGATATTGACGGATATGTGCCGGGCATCCAGGACTTGCTCCAAGGCTATACCGACCATAACGGCATCACTTACCCGTCGGCCGAAGAGAAGATTGAAAAGGGAAAATTGGCGTTGAACGCTTTCAAGGAATATCGCACGTTGAAGGATACGGATCCAGAAAAGGCTGCCGAAGCACGCCAGGTATTGGATGAGAATGTGGATTATTTCGGATATGGTTACATCGACCAACCGGAAGAACTCGTACCGAATGTACCTTTGGTGTATTGGTCGTTCCGCATTATGGTGGGATTCGGCAGTTTCTTGCTTGTCCTGATGTTCGTGGTCTTGTGGGCAGAAAGAAAGGGTAAAATGGCTCAGATGACATGGTTGCAATGGGTGGCTCTGCTCTCTATCCCATTGGTTTACATGGCCGGTCAGGCAGGTTGGATTGTGGCCGAAGTAGGTCGCCAGCCGTGGGTAATCGAAGGTTTGCTCCCTACCAAGGCTGCCGTGTCCAGCGTAAGTGTGGGTGCTGTAAAGACTACTTTCTTCCTCTTCGTGGCCATCTTCACCTTGTTCCTTGCTATCGAAATCCGTATCATGCTGAAAGCGATTAAACAAGGACCGGAAATTGAGTTATGAGTTCAGAGTTATGAGTTATGAGTTGCCGTCCGGATAAACTCATAACCATAACTTAAAACTCATAACTTAAATAACTCATAACTTATAACTCATAACTCTTAAAACATGATTACATACGAATTCTTACAACAATATTGGTGGTTCCTCATCTCACTCTTGGGCGGACTGCTCGTGTTCCTGTTCTTTGTGCAGGGCGGTAATGCTTTGATTTTCCTGGTTGGAAAGTCGGAGTTAGATCGTCAGTTGCTTGTCAATTCTACGGGACGAAAGTGGGAGTTGACCTTCACTACACTTGTGACTTTCGGGGGTGCGTTCTTCGCTTCGTTCCCGTTGTTCTATAGTACCAGTTTCGGGGGTGCGTACTGGGTATGGATTCTCATCCTCATCACCTTCGTGTTCCAGGCCGTGTCTTATGAATTCCAAAGCAAGGCAGGCAATTTGCTCGGCAAGAATGCCTTCCGTTTATTCCTGATGCTGAACGGTCTGCTTGCTCCGTTGCTCATCGGTACAGCTGTAGGCACCTTCTTCACGGGTTCTCCGTTTGTTGTCAACAAGAATGCCGTAGCCGATGCTGGTGCGCCTGTCATCAGCCGTTGGGTAGGCGAGTGGGGCGGTCTCGAAGCCGTATCGAATGGTTTCAATCTGTGTTTCGGACACTTGGTGATGTTCCTGGCCATCGTTCTCGGTGCCTTGTATGCCATCAACAATATTTACAGCGAACCCCTCCTGAAGAAAATCCGCAAGTGTCTGCTCAGAGTCTTTATCTGCTTCCTTGTGGTACTTGTTTTGGTCTTGGTACAACTCTTCACCATGGACGGATTCGGAGTGGATGCACAAGGCATGATCTCTATGGTGGAAAATAAATATTTGATGAATCTGATAGAGATGCCAGTGGTACTTGGGATGTTCCTTGTGGGAGCCGTGTTGCTCGTAGCGGGAGTGGTAATGACTATTCTCAAGCCGAATTTCTACCGAGGCATCTGGTTGGCTGGTCCCGGCACGGTATTGGTAGTCATGGCGCTCTTCATGTTGGTTGGCTACAACGGTACAGCCTACTATCCATCGAATGCCGACTTGCAGAGTTCGCTCACGCTTCAGAACAGTTCTTCGAGCGAGTTCACCCTGACCTGCATGTCCATCGTTTCGCTCATCATCCCGTTTGTGGTGGCCTACATCTCCTACTTCTGGCGGAAAATGGATATCCGGTCCATTACCTCGGAAGAACTTAAAAATACTGAGACATATTGATACTGAAAGAGGATGCTTAGTTTAAGCATCCTCTTTTCTTTTTCCTTACACTCCTATACAGGAACACACCAGCGGTTAAAATCGTGATTAGTTTCCAGACTTACTGCTTAAGACCTGTTCCCAGATGCAATAGGGAAGGAACTTTTATACCGATGCTATAATGTGATCGCTGCCTATTGTAAAAACGGATGAAGTTTCCTATGTCTCAGACATGTTCCACTAGTATTTGTTTACCATCACTTCGTACCGAAGATACGGTCACCTGCATCACCCAAACCCGGAAGGATGTAGTTCTTATCGTTCAATCCCTCATCAAGCGAAGCGAGGTAGATGTCTACATCGGGATGATTGTCGCGCACGGCTTTCACACCTTGCGGAGAGGCTACCAGAGCCATCAAACGGATGTGGGTAAATCCGTCCTTCTTCAAGCGTTCGATGGCATCGCAGGCGCTGCCGCCAGTAGCCAGCATCGGGTCGGTCACAATCACCAGGCGGTCCTTGTGTGCCGGCATCTTGTAGTAGTAGAACACAGGCTTGCAGGTCTCTTCGTCGCGGTACATGCCGATGTGGCCCACACGTGCCGAAGGAATCAAGTCCAACAGGCCGTCCACCATGCCCAGACCGGCACGTAGGATAGGAGCGATGACCACCTTCTTGCCCGCAATCTTCGGGGCGCTCATGGTCTGCAACGGAGTCTCTATTTCTTCATACATCAACGGGAAATCGCGGGTCACTTCATAACCCATCAACATGGAGATTTCTTTCAGCAACTCGCGGAACTTATTGGTCGAAGTCTGCTTGTCACGCATCAGGCTCAACTTGTGCTGAACCAACGGATGATCAATGATATGTACACTCATAGTATGTTATTTTTAAATGATTAATTTTTCTTTCTTTTCGGGATGATGAGATTGAGCACTACACCCACCAAGGCTGCCAATCCGATACCACCGATGGTGATGTTGCCAATATTCATTTCCGCACCACCGATACCTAAGGTAAGGATGAGAGAAGCGATCACCAGATTGCGGGTATCGCCCATGTCTACCTTGTTCTTTATCAAACTGTTAATACCCACCGATGCAATGGTACCGAAGAGCAGCAACATGATACCTCCCAATACGGCGCTCGGGATGGTCTTGAGGATGGCGCTGACCTTGCCCAGCACGGAGAAGAGGATACCCACCACGGCTGCAATACGGATGACAACAGGGTCGGCAATCTTGGTAAGCGAGATGGCGCCGGTCACTTCCGAATAGGTGGTTACCGGAGGGCCACCGATGAAGGATGCAGCCATACAGGCCAATCCGTCACCCAACATGGTGCGGTGCAAACCCGGATCCTTCACAAAGTCCTTACCTGTCACCTCGTTGATAGCATATACGTCGCCGATGTGTTCGATGACCGGTGCGATGGCTACCGGAATCATGAAAATGATGGCCTCCCACGAAAATTCAGGACGGACGAATGATGGCATAGCCAACCAAGGTGCATCCACCACTGACTGGAAATCGATGAGTCCCATCAGTGTAGCGGCGATATAGCCCACAAAAATGCCCGAGAAGATAGGAATCAGTTTCAGCAGTCCTTTACCGAAGAGCGATACGATGACTGTTGTCAGCAGCGAGATAATGGCCAGCAACCAGTTACCTTTGGCCATATCCACACCCGTACCGGCCAGCGAAAGACCAATGAGCATGATAACCGGACCTACCACTACTGGAGGGAACATTCGCTTGATGAAGTCCAAGCCGCGGAAACGCACCAGGGCACTCATAATGCCATATACAGCACCCACAGCAGCAAGCCCTGAGAGTGTACCCGGCAACCCGTAGAGTTCGGTAGCCTTGAGGATAGGAGCGATGAAGGCGAAACTACTGCCCAGGAAGATGGGCACCTTACCTTTGGTCACGAGATGAAAGATAAGTGTACCTATGCCTGCCGTAAACAATGCTACAGAAGGGTCCATACCCACCAGCAGTGGCACCAGTACGGTTGCCCCAAAAGCCACAAAGAGGAACTGTACGCCTACGATGGTTTTCTGTACGGGATTCAAATTTTTATTTTCCATAATGATTTGATTTAAATTTTTACAAATATAAATCATTTTCGGTTTATATGAGTAGAAACTCATTATTAAACTTGAATGGGGTATCTGTAAAATTTATTATCTTTTTAAAACCAAGCCCACGATTCATCCGCATAGTATGCTTCCACATTGTTGATAGTGGGGCAGGCGCGGGCATCGTCGATGGTGACCCGGAGTTTGTCTGTTATCACGGTTTTGAAACGGAGCAGACGCTTATAACCGATGGTTGTGGTCTCTTCGTCGAGTGTCACCGGTTGCCATTTGCTGCCATTGTAATACTCTACGGTGAATGATTTTACACGCTGACCCAATGGGATGTATTCCTGCAACATCATGCGGTTCACCTTGGTGGCTTTGGACAAGGCAAATTCCATGCTTGCCGATACAACACCGTCGTTAGTGGCCCAGTATGTGTCATAGTTGCCATCTGTCATCGCTTTGGCCTTGTAGGCACCTCCCCGTTCATCGGATACCGTAGGGGTAATGCCAGCCAAGAGATTGTTGGCCAATTCGTTCTGAATGTTCTTGTAAAAGTTCACGGCATTGGCAGAATCGATAGGGTGTACCAAACCGTTGCGGTCTATCGGGAAGTTGAGCAGGAGAGTGGCATTGTGGCCCACACTGCGATAATAGAGATCTGTCAACTGCTCTACCGTCTTCACACGGTCATCTTCTTCCGGATGATAGAACCACCCCGGACGGATGGACACGTCACACTCGGCCGCTACCCATTGGTTGCCGTCGGCATGTCCGTACTGCAGTTCGTGATAGTTGGGGTAACCGGGATACACCTCGCCGGCTCGAAGGAACGACCAGTTGGTGGCACCGGCATAGCCCTTCTCATTGCCCACCCATCGGCAACCGGGACCTCCATCCGAGAATACGATGGTCTGTGGTTGGAGTTCGTCCAGCATCTGATAAATCTTCGGGTAATCGTAGTAAATCTTGCGGTCGATAGTTCGGGTTTCTTTGGCTCCTCCGTACCAACCGTCACCCCCGTTGGCTCCATCGAACCATACCTCGAACACATCGCCATAATTGGTCATCAATTCGCGAAGTTGTGCATGGAAGAAGTCCACATATTCCGGTTGTGCATAGTTGGCCTGATGGCGGTCCCACGGCGATAGATATACTGCAAACTTGATACCATACTTCTTGCAGGCAGCGGCCAGTTCGCCCACGATGTCGCCCTTTCCGTCCTTGTAAGGTGTGTTTCGGATGCAGTACTCGGTCAGTTGGGTAGGCCACAAGCAGAACCCGTCATGATGTTTGGCTGTAAAGATGACGCCCTTCATCCCGGCTTGCACAAAAGTCTTCACCCATTGTTCGCAATCCAGTTTGGTAGGATTGAAAGTCATGGGGTCCGTATCTCCATATCCCCATTCCAGGTCGTTGAAGGTATTGAGTCCGAAGACAACAAAAGCGTATGTCTCCATTTTCTGCCAGTCCACCTGCTTTTGTTGCGGTACAGGTAGGATAGGCTGGGGCGCTTGGACGGATGGTTGGCAGGATGCAAGCATAGCAGTCAACACCCCTGTTATGAATAGATTCGTGTGTTTCATAGAATTACAATGAGATTTTACTAAAAGCAAATATAAGTCATTCCCCCTTGGCATACTTGCCCTCAGTAACATCTTCTACAGACAAACAAAGGTAAACCATGCAGTAGCCTTTGGTGTAGTCATCGTCATAGCAAGGGGCTTCCTCGAAGAAGAAAGCGATGTTTCCATCCTGTTGCAGGCACATGGCACTGTATGAACTCAGCACCGTACTCAACTGCTTGCCCTGTGTCCAGCCTTCGGCCATGTCGGTAGAAGTATAGACAGCATCGGCAGAAACCTCTTTATACCAGATGGTAACGTCCCTGCGGTCGTAATGGCCTGCGCCTCCCTTGGGTTGCGATTGTAACAAGAGTTTCACGGGTGCATGGTCGGCTGCTCTGCGTGCATCGATGCAAAGCACCTCGCCGTCCGTTCCGTTTTTCCCACCATTTTCGCAACCATCTACAGCCGAATCCCATCGACCGCTGCCTGTGGCCTTGTCTGTGTAGGTGAAGACATTGAACGTACGTCCGCCCTGACGACGGGCACTGAGCAGAATCTGACCGTTGGGCAAGATGTCCACCTTGGGTTCGGAAGCAAAGGCCACCGGAGTCTGACTGCCACCCAGAATGTGCCAGTTAACCCCTAAATCGTCGGAATATACCACATAATTGTTGTCTGTACGCACGGCATTCTTGATGAGAACCGCACCATAGATGCGCGCTTTTCCGGTGCCATTGAAATCAGGATCGACCGCCAGTTTACCGCTACCGAAGAAAGAGGATACGCCATCAGGAATCAGGCTGTTCTTGTCCGCATACATCTTGCGTGTCATCTCTTCGATGTGCCAGGTGGCCCCATTGTCGGTACTATAGATACGTGCCATACGGTTCGGATTTTCCGCCGTTCCACCCGGATAGATCACATCACCTGCAGCCGCCATCACCAAGATGTTGTTTCCATAAGCGGCCATGGTTGCATCGCCAAAGGCACGCAAGTAGTTTCCCGCCTGATTATCGTCTCCCTGTGCGATGGTTTGTGCCTGGCTCCAAGTAGCCCCGTTGTCATCGCTGGTGCGGGCCACGAGGTCGATACACATCGAGCCGGTTCGATGAACATCACGGCCGATGTCGTCCAGACTGTGGCGGTAATCGCTTACGGCAATGATGCGTCCGGTACCCGTAGTGGCGATGGCCGGGATGCGGTATGCCTTGGGATCATCGTCATAGAAGAGCGTGACATCCTTAGTGCCGTCCGTCTTGAACTTCACCACAAGCGGAGCACCCTTAGCCAGTTGTTTCTTCTGTTTCTTTGTAAGGGTAGGAGTTTGTCCCAAATCTGCTCTTCCGACGCTGAACCCTACAAAATCGAATCCCCGGTATTTTCGGGTGAACGAGAGGCTTACCTCCCCAGAGAGGTCGATATTCATTTCGTTTTCAGCCAAGTGGCGGGTAGTAAGGGTGATACTTTGGGTCACCTCACCACACGTCAGGGTGATGCCGCCAAAATGCGTGTTCGGGTTGGCCGATGTCCAGCCGTCCACTTCTGCCTTGTAAGTGATTTTTACGTCCTTAACGGAAGCCGTTGCTCCCCATACCCAAAAGAAGGAGAGGAGTAATAATGTGATTCTTTTCATAGTATCGTTTGTTTTAGGCGGTAAAGATAAGATTTTATTCTTGCAAAATTCAAATAAAAAACATAACTTTGCATGAGAGAGTTATAAACTTATTTGTTAAACAACTAAATGAATACAACTATATGGGAGTATTTATTGACCCTTCGACCGATTGGGGGTTTAAAAGAATTTTCGGTGACAAGGAATTGCTGGTCAATTTCCTGAATTCGCTATTGGAAGGCGAACGTGTGATAACCAACCTTAAGTACATGAACAATGAGCGGGTGCCCAGACTGAAGGACGAGCGAAAGGTGATATACGACCTTTATTGCGAGACCAATACGGGTGAGAACATCATTGTGGAGATGCAGAAACGGTGGCAGGAACATTTTAAGGATAGAGCCTTGTACTATTCCGCCTGTTCCATCTATGAGCAAGGAGATCGGGGCGAATGGGACTACAAACTGACTCCAGTTTACGGAGTGTTTTTCCTCGATTTCCAGTTGGATACGGATGATTCCGACTACTTCTGCAAGGATATCTCGTTGGTGGATAAATACACGGGCAAGGTGTTCTGCGATAAGTTGAGACACATTTACATCGAACTTCCCCGTTTCATGAAGTCTCAGGAGGATTGTGATAGTTTTTTTGATTATTGGATTTATAATTTGGCCCATATGAAACAGATGAAAGAAATTTCCTTCAAGGATAGGGACGCCATTTTCGGACGTCTGGAAGAACTTGCTTCTCGTGGCAACATGAGCAAGGAAGAACGTGCCCAATATGATTATGAATGGAAGATCTATAATGACTATCTCAATACGTTTAATTCTGCAGAAAAGAAAGGACATGCTGAAGGACATGCTGAAGGTTTGGCGGAAGGGCGTGCGGAAGGATTGGCCGAAGGACGCTCTTCCGAAAAAAATGAAATAGCCAAGAAAATGAAAGCCAAAGGCCAACCAACGGATTTCATTGCCGATATCACCGGCTTGACTATCGAAGAAATAGAAAAACTATAAAGATGCTGCTAAACAATGATGGCTGCAAATTTTCCAAGCGTGGGGAGTTTGTGGCCATTGCATTATCCATAAATCTGTGTATCCCGTATAGCATGCTAACTGACCCGATAAATCATCCTTTATCGACTATCGCACCACACACCGGGCATACCCAATACGTTTCATGCTCTTCCATATAGGCGGAACAACAGCAAGGACAGGGTGGGGTATACGTTAAAGACGGATAACTTTCTTCTGTTTTCATATTCAAGCCATTTGTAAAAAGTAAAACAACGCACCGATTTGAACTACAAGAATCAAAGGTATACCATATTTGAACTTCTTGTGCATCGTCTTATGATGCCAAATTTTCATCCCCAGCCATGCCCCGATACTACCACCCAAAACAGCAAGCAACAGCAAGGTCGATTCCGGGATACGCCACCGGTCCTTCTTGGCTTTCCACTTATCGATGCCATATAAGAAGAACGTGATAACGTTGAGAATT
>JBGVGD010000047.1:0-39273 GCA_045121515.1 Phocaeicola sp.
CTGAAGACATGTCGGCAATCATAGGAACTGGAGAATCCAAATCCTTACGGATTTCTGTACCATAAATGGTATTGTTGCTGGTTACATGGAAATAGTCAGCATCTTCAGGAATGGTATAATCTTTCGGGATATAGTTGAAAGTAGTTTCAGCCGATGAAGCCACTTCTACTACTTCGCCAAATGCTTTCGCTTCCTTGATAGCCTTCTTTGACCAAACACCAGTATTCAAATATGCTGCCTTCTTTTCCAAGAAGTTATATGGAACCATACAGAATTGCATGCTAGCACCGCCACCTACAAACAAAACCGAATATCCTTCCGGAATATTCAACAATTCCTTGAACAAAGCAACGGCTTCGTCAATGACTGCTTGGAAATCTTTGGAACGATGGCTGATTTCCAAAATGGAAAGACCATTGAAATCCAATACGGCTTGTGCTGTATTTTCGATGACCTCACGTGGCAGGATAGATGGACCTGCACTGAAATTATGTTTCTTCATATCTAAAATAGTTTTTAGTGATACGATTATGTTTGTTTCATTTAACTATGGCGAAATTAAAGATTATTTTCTATCTACCCAAATAAACTTTTATGTTCTACAATATGTAAAAAGACACAATTCCTATAAAGCAATGACAAATTGCCATTATTTGGCTTCTTCAATAATGGTTTTTACTCCTTTGATCTTTTCGTTTCGGATGAGATTAAGAGTTTGTTTGACTTTTTTTCGTGATATCGCTGCAAAGGAATAATGGTCTTTTACGTCAATTCGTCCAACTTCATCCTTGTTTAAGTTACCTTTTTTAAATAAAAAGCCCACAATGTCGATCTTATTGATTTTATCCTTCTTTCCTTTTCCGATGTATAATGTTACAAATTCCGGTTGGGAAGGTTTAGGGGTCTTTTCAGGCAACACAAATGTTTCCGGTTCTTCTTGAATGTAAGCAGGCAAAACTTCTTCTCCATGCAAAATGATGTAAGAATTGCCTTCGGCTTCCCAACGGGCAGTACGTCCATTCCGATGAACATATCCGTCTTCTTGGATAGGCATGTGATAGTGGACGATGTTTTGGATATCAGGAATGTCCAGACCGCGGGCGGCGAGGTCGGTAGAAATCAATACATGGCAACTGCCGTTCCGGAATTTATAGAGAGAACGTTCACGGTCTTCTTGTTCCATACCTCCATGGAAGACTCCGCAAGGGAACTTTTGTGATTGGAGGTACTTCCCTACTCTTTCTACACTTTCCCGATGATTGCAGAATACCAAGGTAGATTGGCTGCCGAGGGTACAGAGCAATTTATATAAGGTTTCGAGTTTATCTTTGACCGGCGATATTACCTTATATATATGTATACGTTCCGAAATGGGTTCTTCTTCGTTCAGGAAACTGAGTTTGGTGGTAAAGTTCAAACCTGTGAATTGTGGGATTTCTTCCGAATCCGTAGCCGAAAGAAGGAAACGGCGTTCCAATTTCGGTAGTTGACTGATAACGGTTGCCATTTCTTCCTGAAAACCGAACTCCAAGCATTTATCGAATTCATCAATGACTAATGTCTTGACAGTAGAAGCGTCAAAATTCTGTTTGCTCAAATGGTCGTTCATACGTCCCGGAGTACCGATGATGATAGAAGGTTGGATGCCTTTCATGGTACGATGTTCTTCCATGGCCGGTCGTCCACCATAACAACTCATCACTTTATAAGGTGTGTTCATGCTTTTGAACACTTGGTCGATTTGTAGAGCTAATTCACGAGAAGGAACAAGTACAACGGCTTGCACTCCTTTCACTTCCGGATTCAGCGATTCAAGCAATGGCAACAGATAGGCCAATGTCTTTCCGGAACCTGTGGGTGAAAGAAGAATCAGGTCTTTTCCTTCCTTCCAAGCATCAATGGATGCTTCCTGCATGGGGTTCAGTGTCTCGATTTTCAGATTGGCGAGGGCTTGTATGCTTGTTGAGGATAGTGTCATATGATTTGAATTATTTTTCGTTTGTTATTGAGGCTTCATATATTGACTTGACAATGAATTAATGATATCGTGCAAAGAACATTTCTGGTTCTCGACGTTCACTATAGGCTAGGTTGAATTTCATGGATGCCATGGTGTATGTAACTCCTTGGAATTTACGGCTCTTTGTAGGACAAACCACCACGCATCGTCCACATTTGATGCACTTCGTTTCGTCTACATCCTTCGGATGTTCCTTAGAGATGGCACCTGTAGGACATAATTCGATGCACTTGCCACATTCCATGCAATTGTTAGTACCTGTTGGGTAAATGGGGATAGAACTAGGAATTTTGTATGGACGGTTACCTGGAACATGAATAGGTAGTAACTTCATCAGGTTCTTGTTCAGAATCTTATGTGTTTCGTCTGCAAAAACATTGATTTGTTGATAGTCATCAGAATCCGGTCTTTGTGCCCCTACTTTCGGGAAGATACTGTGCTGTGCAATAAATGCTCCTGCCGAAATTACCTGAAAACCATTCTCCGAGAGCAAATCTGTTAATTCGAGCAAGGCATCATCATAATCACGGTTGCCATATACGGCTACGGCAATGGCTGGTGTTCCCTCTCCTCTGAATCGACGGATACGCTCAACGGCCATTTCCGGTACACGTCCAGCATAGACTGGTATTCCTACTATCAGCAATTCATCCTTGGGAATAACAATTTCCTTAATTGGAGTCTGATTGGTAATATCACATTCGGTTACTTCTGCACTCAAACGTTTGGCCAAATGTCCTACAATTCGGTGTGTGGTGTAGGTTGCACTGAAATATACGGTGGTTATCTTCATAATCTTATTTTTGTATTTATTCTTCTGGATATAATGCGTTTTCTTCTTTCAATCGGTCTTTCATTTGTTCTATCATCGATGCTGTCTTTTCCGGAAATTCTGTCGATACTTCCGTTTTTTCATACGGGTCATCCTTTAAATTATAAAGTTTCCATGTGGGAATTCCTGTGGTCTCTGGATGGTAGTAATAAATCAATTTCCAGTCACCCTTTCTGTAAGTAGTAAAATAGTTGGCCCGGTGCTCTCCGTGTGGAAAGTGCATCAGGAAATCGTCCCGATGCTTCTTATCTTCTTTTCCTTGAAAGAGTTTCTTTAAATCTGCACCATCCAGGGCATAATGTTTAGGAGGTTTTACATGGGCAACAGACAAAATGGTTGGATACAAGTCCATGACCGTACCTTGTTGGAGTTGAACTGCATTTTGAGCGATAGGATATTTCTTTTGGAACTTATTTTTAGCATCGGGCTTGGCCCATGCAGCTATGAACGGAACTCGTACACCTCCCTCATACTCAGAACCTTTTTTACCTCTTAATGGAGCCGAAGAACCATAATCGGACGGCCCTCCTAGAGGAGCATCTCCACCATTGTCTCCTAAAAAAAGAATCAAGGTGTTTTCGGCAATTCCTTGTTCTTCCAAATATTGCATCAAATCGCCAAGTGACTTGTCCATCCCTTCTACCAATGTGGCAAAAGCTTCGGCCATGTGCCCCTTTCCTGAGTTCTTGTACTTATCCAAATAACGCTTGTCGGCTTCAAAAGGTTGATGTACTGCATAATGTGACATATTTAGATAGAAAGGTTTTCCTTCTTTGATAGCCTTGGTCATTTCTGCTTCGGCTTCGAGCGTCAAAGCATCTGTAAGGAATACATCACTTCCGTGGTATTTTTCAAGTCCAGGGACAGCTCTCGATTGGTTTCCTTTGATGAATCCATAGCCCCACTCACCATAATAACTACCTGGCTGACCAATGGAATTACCACCGATGTTCACGTCGAAGCCTACATTCCGTGGGTCTTCACCCTCACTTCCGATACATCCAAAATGTGCCTTGCCCACATGGATGGTGCGATAGCCGGCTTCTTGCAAGAGTTTTGGATAGACAGGCATTTGGCTGTTCAGTCCTTTCCAGTTCCATTCATGAGGTCCGAATTCGGTACGATTGTTGCTTTCAGAGTTAATCCAGTTAGTGGTACGATGACGGGCTGCATTTTGTCCCGTCATAATAGATGTACGTGAGGGTGAACTTACACTCTGTGCATAGAACGTGGAGAAACGAATTCCTTGTTGCGCTAGGCGTTCCATGTTTGGGGTGTGATACCATTCGTTCAGCGGATGTGTCTGTACCTGTCCGTTCGTATCGGTCAGGAAAGGAACTGAGGTATCCATTACTCCCATATCATCCACTAAAAAGAGGATGATGTTGGGGCGGTCTTGTGCTAAACTAGGTAGCGCAAAAAAAGAACTGGCTAATAAAAGAGTGTTCTTCATTATTTTTTGATTTTGTCATTCAGAGCGAAGCGAAGAATCTCGAATGCATATACGTGGATGTTTAAGAGATCCTTCGCTTCGCTCTGGATGACATCTTAAAATTTATTTCATTCCTCTTGCTTTGTAAATCATTTCCTTGGCATTATTGATCTGCTGGAACTTTTCTTCCGCTGCCTTCTTTACATCATCACCGAGGGTAGCAACTCTATCCGGATGATGTTTCAATGCTAATTTACGGTATGCAGCTTTCACTTCATCGTCTGTAGCGGTTGGTTCCACTTCAAGTACCTTATATGCTTGTTCCAATGTGTTACCTCCAAGGTTCAACATGGATTCCACCTCTTGTGCCGATAAGCCCATGGCGGTTGCCACTTCCTTCAAGGCTTCGATTTCAGCCTGGCAGACATTACCGTCGCTTTGAGCAATCTTTGCCAAGAAACTGAGTAATTGAAGACGTTCTTCATACCCCATGTTCTGTCGGATTTGCATTCCACATTCAAAAATGGTATTCTTAAAAGCCGACGGATTGTTGGCATCCATTTGTTTGCGTTGCTCGAAGAGGTTGAGCAGAATCTGATTCCCTTCCGCTACGGCTGCTTCGCCAAAGTTTACACGGAGGAACTGGCGCACGAATTCCATTTCACTATGCATCACCTTGCCGTCTGCCTTGATGATGTACGAAGCCATAACCAACATGGAGAACAAGAAACTGTTGCGTTGTCCGTATGCTTGATTGTCGTATGTGGTACGGCCACCGCCATATCCGCCACCAGTATAATTGTTTTCGTCATTGTTTTCAAACATTGAGCCGATAGCATAACCTGCCAATGCTCCCAACGGGCCTGCCGCCATAAAGCCAACAATGCCACCTATCCATTTTCCTAATCCCATATTCTTATCTGATTTATTATGGAGCAAAGATACTAAAAAAAGAAAGAGGCTGCATGAAACATGCAACCTCTTTTCTTATAATAAGGTGTGAAAATTATTATCCACCAAAGTTATCGTACATGATAGAAGATTCTTCTACGCCGAGGTCTGTCAACATACCTACTACGGCCTTTGACATTGGGCCAGGACCACACATGTAGTATTCGATATCTTCCGGAGCTTCGTGATCCTTCAAGTAAGTGTTCAACATTACTTGGTGAACGAAACCTGCTGTATACTTAACGCCTGCTGCATCAGCTGCTGGGTCAGGACGGTCAAGTGCCAAGTGGAAGTGGAAGTTAGGATATTCCTTTTCGATACCCAAGAAGTCTTCCAAGTAGAATACTTCGTTCAATGCACGAGCACCATAGAAGTAGTGCATTTCACGGTCTGTAGTCTTCAAAGTCTTAGTCATGTGCATAATCTGAGCACGCAACGGAGCCATACCGGCACCACCACCAACCCAAATCATTTCCTTCTTAGAATCGAAATGTGGGTGGAAGTCACCGTAAGGACCACTCATGATTACCTTATCACCCGGCTTGAGTGAGAAGATGTAAGATGAAGCGATACCCGGATTTACATCCATGAAGCCAGGACCTTGATCTTTCGGCTTGAACGGAGGAGTAGCGATACGTACTGTCAACATAAATACGTTACCTTCAGCTGGGTAGTTTGCCATAGAGTAAGCACGGATAGTCGGATCTGTGTTCACACACTTCAAACCGAACAAACCGAATTGCTTCCATGCTGGCAAGTATTCGTCGCCAATCAAGCTCTTATCGAAGTCCTTATCGTAATCGATGTTGAATGTAGGGATTTGGATCTGTGCATAAGAACCTGGGATAAAGTCCATGTGAGCACCTTCTGGCAACTGCACCTTGAACTCCTTGATAAAGGTAGCCACGTTCTTGTTGCTGATAACTGTACATTCGTATTCCTTAACGCCAAGTACTGATTCGTCAACCTTAACGCCCATGTCGCCCTTAACCTTAACTTGGCAACCCAAACGCCAGTTGTCCTTCTGTTGCTTACGAGTGAAGTGACCCTTTTCTGAATCGAGGATTTCACCACCACCTTCTACAACCTGACACTTACACTGACCGCAAGAACCCTTACCACCACAAGCTGATGACAAGTATACACCGTTAGTAGAAAGTGTGTTCAACAAAGAAGAACCCTGTTCTACTTCCAATTCAGTCTTACCGTTGATAGTCAACTTCACCTTGCCGCTTGGAGTCAAGTATTGTTTAGCAACCAACAAGATGATGACAAGCAAAAGAATAATTCCAAGGAATACTCCAATGCTGGCTAAAATTAAATTCATATCCATTGTATATTCCTTTCTTTATTAGATTTTCAAACCTGAGAAACACATAAAGGCCATTGCCATCAAACCTACAATGATGAATGTGATACCCAAACCTTTCAAAGGAGCAGGTACATCAGAGTAAGCCATCTTTTCACGGATAGCAGCCAAACCTACGATAGCCAACAACCAGCCGATACCTGAACCCAAAGCGTAAGTAGCAGCTTCGCCAATGTTGACGAATGCACGTTGTTGCATAAACAGAGAAGCACCCATGATAGCACAGTTAACGGCGATCAATGGAAGGAAGATACCGAGAGCGGCATACAGCGACGGGCTGAAACGCTCTACAATCATTTCTACCAACTGCACGATAGCTGCGATAACGGCGATGAAGAGGATGAAGCTCAAGAAACTCAAGTCTACACCGTCAATCAATGCATTAGGAGCCAATACATAGTTTTCCAACAGGTAGTTTACAGGGAGAGTTACAATCAATACGAATGTAACCGCAGCACCCAAACCTACGGCTGTCTTCACATTCTTCGATACTGCAAGGTAAGAACACATCCCCAAGAAGTATGCGAAAATCATGTTGTCCACAAAAATGGACTTTACAAATAAACTCAAATATTCCATATTCTTTATTTATTGGGGATTAGTTACTAGATTCCTGCAATTCTTTGTGCTTAGCACGTTGGTACCAGATAACGCAAGCACAGATAATCAATGCCATAGGAGGCATCAACATCAAGCCATTGTTCAAGTAGCCCATTTCGTAAACTGCATCAGGAATGATCTTGAAGCCGAACAATGCACCCGAACCGAACAATTCACGGAAGAATGCAACGATAATCAAAATCTTAGCGTAGCCAAGACCGTTACCGATACCGTCCAAGAACGATTCCCATGGTCCGTTCATCATAGCAAACGCTTCCAAACGACCCATCAAGATACAGTTGGTAATGATCAAACCGATATATACCGAAAGCTGAACACTTACATCGTAGGCAAATGCCTTCAAAACTTCACTAACGATTGTTACCAATGTAGCAACTACCACCAACTGGACGATGATACGGATACGGTTAGGTACGGTATTGCGCAACAATGAGATAACCAAGTTAGCGAAAGCAGTAATGATAGTTACTGAAAGACCCATTACGATAGCTGGTTCCAATTGAGCTGTTACAGCCAATGCAGAACAGATACCGAGCACCTGTACGGTTACAGGGTTGTTCAAACCCAGCGGAGTGAGCAGAACTTCTTGGTTTTTCTTAGAAAATAAACTCATATTCTATTCCTCCTTCTTATTATTTATTAGACAAAAATGGCTTGTACAACTTCAAGCAGTCCTTCAACATAGCGTCAACACCCTGAGAAGTGATAGTACCACCCGAGATACCGTCTACTTCATAGTCAGGCTTAGCTACCTTACCTGCCTTTACAACGCTCAAACCAACTTCACCGTTTTCAAGAACCTTCTTGCCAACGAATGGAGCCTGGAACTTCGGAGTAGTGATTTCAGCACCCAAACCCGGAGTTTCACCAGCGTGGTTGAAGTATACACCGAATACAGTGTCCTTGTCGTCGTTCAAAGCTACATAGCCCCAAACCGGACCCCAAAGACCTGCACCGTATACAGGTACAATGTACTTGGTAGCACCGTCTACCTTACATTCGAACACGTGCAAACGGTTTTCAGCGATTTCACCTTTAAAAGAAGTATTGAATTCACCTTCGTATGCAGCCAAAGTACCGTCAGCCTGAACCAACATGTCCTTTACTTCATACTTAGCAAATTCGGCGTCAGCATCCTTCACGTCAGTAACGTTGATAGCCGAAAGAATTTGCTTCTTAGTGTCATTTTTGACATTTGCATTCTGAATGTCCTTCAATGAAGAAGAAACGAATGCCAGCAAGAAAGCTACGATAACAACCATAATCGCAGCATAAATGATAGTATAACTATTACTGTTAGTATTCATAATGTTTCGATTTAATGGTTATTTAGATTGGAGTCTCTTAGCACGAGCGTTGATGTTCTTCTGTACGAAACAGTAGTCAATCAACGGAGCAAATACGTTCATCAACAAGATAGCAAGCATCATACCTTCTGGGTAACCTGGGTTGAGTACGCGGATGATAACCGCCATAGCACCAATCAAGAAACCGTAGATGTACTTACCGTTTTCTGTACGAGCCGATGTAACAGGGTCAGTAGCCATGAACACAGCACCGAAGCAGAAACCACCGAGAACGATGTGTTCGTACCAAGGCATCTGAGCCATCATGTTGTCTGCAGAACCAACAGCATTGAAAATCAAAGCCATTACGATACCACCTACAAATACAGAACCCATAGTCTTCCAGCTTGCAACACCTGTCCACAACAAGATGATAGCACCGATTGCGATAGCGATTACGCTGGTTTCACCGATAGAACCCGGAATCAAACCGATAATCATGTCGCAAAGAGATGCATCTGGAGCAATACCTGTAGCAGCCTGACCGAGCGGAGTAGCAGCAGTCAAACCGTCAACTGTCTGACCCATGCCGAAGATGCTGTCCTTAGCTACCCATACAGCGTCACCAGACATCATAGTCGGATAAGCGAAGAACAAGAATGCACGGGCAACCAATGCTGGGTTGAACACGTTCATACCTGTACCACCGAACACTTCCTTAGCGAAGATTACTGAGAAAGCTGTAGCGATAGCAAGGATCCACAATGGACAACCTACTGGAACGATCATCGGAATCAAGAGACCTGATACCAAGAAACCTTCCTGAATTTCTTCGTTCTTCCACTGAGCTACTACGAACTCAATACCCAAACCTACTACATAAGATACAATGATCTTTGGCAATACTGCCAAGAAACCATAGATGAACATTTCCATGAAACCTGCACTCATGCCTACAGCGTTGTAGTGCTGGTAACCTACGTTGTACATACCGAACAACAAAGCCGGAATCAACGCAATAACCACGATAGACATGATTCGCTTGCTGTCAATCGAATCATGAACGTGAACCCCAGTCTTCGAAGTGCTGTTAGGAACGAACAAGAATGTTTCGAAACCGTCGAACACTGAACGGAAAGCCTGGAGTTTGCCGCCCTTCTCAAAGTTTGGCTTTATCTTATCAAGATAATTTCTTAACGCTTTCATTTAATTCTCTATTTTAAATAATTAGCACATTTCCTTGCGAAGCATGTCGAGACCTTGGCGAACGATGCGTTGCAATTCCAACTTAGAAGAGCAAACGAATTCAGCCACAGCAAAGTCTTCAGGAGCCACTTCGTAGATACCAAGTGCTTCCATACGGTCAATGTCGCCGGCAATGATAGCCTTCACCAAATATTCAGGATAGATGTCCATAGGGAATACCTTGTCGTATTCGCCAGACATGATCATGTGACGTTCACCACCCTTGATACGAGCATCGAGAGCGTATTCCTTCTTGCCGCACAACCAGCTGAAGTAACTACGGCTAGTAGAGAATTGGTTAGTACGTGGCATGATGAATCCGAGGAATTCATGGTTGTCAGCACCTTCTGGGATAACTGTCAAGCTGGTAGCGTGAGCAGCCAAGTAACCTTCTGCACAAGTTTGTTTACCAGTCAATGGGTTACCGTTGATGTAACGAACTTGTTCGTTGTTGTTTACGCGGCCTGCGAATACTTCCTTCAACTGAGCACCTACAGTAAGCTTTGTGTAAGCCGGAGCCTTCACTTCAGAACCAGCCAAAGCGATAGTACGTGTAAAGTCTACATGACCAGTGTTGAACAAGCGACCGATGAAGATAACTTCTTCAGCACCCAATGTCCACACGATTTCACCTTTGTTGATCGGGTCGATGTGGTTGATTTGTACACCTACGTTACCAGCCGGGTTAGCACCTTCGAATGCAGTTACAGTCACGTTCTTAGCACCAGTCAAAGCCGGATTCTTCTGGCATACACAGATGCCGAGATGAGTCTTGGCAATCTTAGCCAAAGCGTCCAAACCTGTCTGGAAATCCTTTTCCTGACCCTGCAATACGTATTCGAAGTTAGCAGCCAACGGGTTGCTGTCGAATGCAGAAACGAAGATAGCCTTTGGAGTTGCATCCGGGTTGGCAACCACAGCGTATGGGCGCTCAACAAAGAATGCAAAAAGACCAGCTTCCATCAAAGCAGCCTTCACTTCAGCACCGCTCATCTTGGAAACTTCCTTCTTACCGAACTCTACGTACTCTTGTGCCTTAGCAGCCGCTACGGTAATGCTGAGGACTTTACGACGTTCGCCTCTAGTAACAGCAGTTACAATACCGCTTACAGGAGAAACGAACTTTACTTCAGGATGGTTCTTGTCTACGAACAAGGCATCCCCTGCCTTCACATTTTCCTGTTCTTTCACCACTACTTTTGGAGTAACGCCATGAAAATCGTCGGGCACAAGTGCATATGTGTCCGGCGCATTCACAGTGAAAATCTCCTGAGCAGCTTTGCCTTTCAGGTTGATGTTCAGGCCTTTGTGTAATTTTATCACATTTGCCATATTGAATGTTTATAAATGGTTGTAAAATTTAGAGGCAAATTTAGATAAAAAAAATGTGAAAAAAGAATGTTTTTGGGGTTAATATGGAAAAAATTTATAAATCTTTGAACAATTAAAGAAAGACGGCGGCGTTTTCAATGAAACGCCGCCGTCTTTTGTACTTTATTCGATGGAATCTTCGTTTTTCTCTTCTTGGGGTTTCGTTACTTTGCGTACAATGGAGTAACCCGTTGCGGCGACTAAAATACTCATTAACGGACTGATGAGATTGAAGAAGCAATACGGCAGATAGGTCATGGTCGGTACGCTTAAGATCGTTGCTTGCGTCATTCCACAAGTATTCCAAGGAATCAATGGGGAAGTTACGGTTACGGCATCTTCGGTAGTACGTCCCAACAAACGTCCTTCGTATCCATTTTCATCGTAGATGTCACGGAACATGTTACCTGTCAAGATAATCGAAATGTACTGGTCGGCTGTACAGATATTGAGGAACAAGCCGGATGCAACGGTAGAAGAAACCATGCTGACGCGTGTTTTGGCCAACTTGGTAAATACTTTGGTAATGCTTTCCAGCATACCTCCTGCTGTCATGGCGCCACCGAAACACATGGCGCAGATAATCAACCAAATGGTATCCATCATACCCGACATACCGCGAGTTGCAATCAATTCGTTGATTTGGGCATTTCCGGCATCCAAACTAGTGCTTCCAAAAAGGATAGACATAGCTCCCTTGATCATCGTTAATGTATGATTTCCTGCGTCTCCAGCAATCTCATACAACAATTCCGGTTGGAAAATGACTGCAAAAACGGCAGCCAATGCTGTTGAAATGAAAAGGGTTATCAATGAAGGGACTTTTTTGGCAATCATGATACCTGTTACGATTGGCACAATCATCAACCATCCTGAAATGTAGAACTTGTTTTCCAGAATCTGAGTGTATTCAGCAATATGTCCTGTGTCTGCTGCTTCATGTGACAAACCTGCAATTGTGAAGATGACAAGCGTAATAATCAACGATGGAATGGTAGTAAATAGCAAATATCGGATGTGTGAGAAGATAGGACTACCAGTTACGGATGCTGCCAATACGGTCGTGTCCGAAAGTGGTGAAACCTTGTCTCCGAAATAGGCTCCCGAAATGATGGCGCCAGCAATCCAACCCGGCTCAAAACCTTGTGCTTCACCAATACCCATCAAAGCAATACCGATGGTAGCAATAGTAGTCCATGAACTACCAGTCATAACCGATACAATACAGCAAATCAAACAAGTGGATACAAGGAAAAAACTTGGATGAATGATTTGGATACCATAATATATCAGGGTTGGTACTACCCCACTGACCATCCATGCTCCCGATAGGGCTCCGATAATCAATAGGATAATTAATGCAGTGGCGATACCTGTAATATTATTAGTGATTGCTTTCTCAAAATGTCTCCATTTTCGTTTGAAACCTGCCATTCCGATGAGTGCGCATACTCCAGTAGCGGTTAACAAACATACTTGGCTTCCTCCTCCCAATGCGTCACTGCCAAATAAATGAATAGTGATAGCCAACATGGCTACCAAAACTGCAATCGGCAGTAATGAAAGTAGAGGCGATGGTAGATTTTTCTTTTCTTTCATTCTAGTTTATTTATCTATGTTGGAATGTAAAATTTTCGGGACGCAAATTTCGCAATAAATTTTGAATTGTAAAAGATAAATTCGTAATTTTGCATGATTATGGTTCTAAGTAGACGTTTGAAATACATTGTCCGTATATTGGTGTGGGGGATTATTGGTCTCCATATAGGTATGTATATTCTGCTGAACATTCCAGTTGTTCAGGGGAAAATGGCATCTATCATCTCTAATGAATTGCGGAAGATTCTGAATACGGAAGTATCTGTCGGTCATATAGAGTTGGGATTGTTCAATCGTCTTCATGTTGAGAATGTATTGTTGGACGACCTTCAGGGTGAAGAGATGCTAAACGTCCATCGCCTTTCAGCCCGTTTTGAATTAAAACCATTGTTGAAAGGGCGTATTGTCATCAATAGCGTTCAGTTGATAGGTTTTGATATTCATTTGAAGAAAGAAAACCCGGAGGCTGTACCTAATTTTCAGTTTGTATTGGATGCGTTTGCTTCTAAAGATACGTTGAAGGAACCGACCAATTTGGATTTGCGCATTAATTCTGTTCTGATAAATAGAGGAAAGGTGTCTTATGATGTGCTTTCTGAACCTGAAACACCTGGAAAGTTCAATGCTTCTCATATTGGTGTTAAGGATTTGTCCGCTTCTATTTCGTTGAAGGCACTTCGTAATGATACACTGAATGCAATTGTCCGTCGTTTGTCATTCGAAGAACAGTCGGGCTTTCAGTTGAAAAAAATAAAATTGAAACTGAATGCTGACAATAATCAGTTGAGCCTTAATGATTTTCATTTTGAACTTCCAACTTCTACTTTAAGTATAGATTCTTTAGGTATAAGTTATGATAGTTTACAGAATCTTCCAAAACTGACGGATGATGTTTGTTTTGGGGGGCAATTGCAAGGTGGTCTTGTTTTGAAGGATCTTGCTCCCATTATACCTATGTTAAAAGACTTGAATCGCCCTTTGGATTTTTCATTGTCTTTTAAGGGACAGGGCAAGAATGTGGAGATTCCATTGTTGGAATTGTCTGATGAACGTTATTTAGATGTGCAAGGCAATCTTTCCCTGTTGAACTGGGATGCAAAACATGATATGTTTATTCAGGCTGAACTTAAAAATCTTTCTGTAACTCAACCTGGTATTCGTTATTTCATGGATAACTTGACAGGATCTGTACCTTCAATTTTGGATCGTATGGAATTTGTACGTTTTAAAGGAAGTGCTGGTGGTTATTTTCATGATTTGCAAGTGGGTGGATTGCTTCAAACTGCGGCAGGTGTTGTTGATGCGAACTTGTTGATTAATTCTGATTTGGATTTCAAGCGTACTTATTCTGGAGGTGTAAAGAGTGAGAACTTGAATTTGGGTAAGTTATTGGGTGATTCAAAATTTGGACATGCCCAATTTAATGTTGATTTGGAAGGATTTAATTATAATAATAAATATCCAGAATCATATATAAAAGGTATAGTTTCTTCCTTTGATTATAGTGGTTATCGTTATAAAAACATTTCTTTGGATGGTATTTATAAGGATGGCGGATTCAATGGTCATTTGGTATTGGATGATGAAAATGGTAAAGTTAGGATAGATGGTTCATTTAATATAGCAGAAAAGATTTCTGATTTCAATTTATATGCAACTATACAGAATTTACGTTTGGATAAATTAAACTTATCTGATAAATACAAAGATTCAGATATTTCTTTCAATTTGAATGCCGACTTCACCGGTAGTTCTATTGATGATGTTAACGGACGTATCCTCTTGGATAGCCTTGTGCTGAATGCTCCTCAGGATAAAGGATATTCATTGGATAATCTGACTATTACTGCAGGTAAAGTGGGTGGTGAAAAGGAAATACAGATTCTTTCTCCGTTTATGACGGCGGTTGTTCGGGGGGATTACTCCTATCAGACAATTCCAACAAGTGTCTTGCAGACCATGCAGCGCTATATTCCGTCCTTGATAACATTAAAGAAGAATAAGAAGAAGGCGAACAATAATTTTAAGTTTGATATTCAACTGAATAATGCGGAATTTTTCAAGAAAATGTTTTTCATTCCTTTGGATGTGCGCATGCCAGCCTCGTTGAAAGGTTATGTCAATGATTTAGGTGGACGTTTGCACGTAGAGGGAACTTTTCCTGATTTTATTTACAATGATACCCGATATGAATCGGTTACTTTGTTGTGTGAAAATCCGTCCGATCATTTTAATGGTAAACTTCGAGGAAGTATGCTCATGAAGAGTGGCGCCATGATTACTGCGTCGGTTGATGCGGAAGCAGAACATGATCGTTTGAAGACAACCATAAATTGGGGTAATAATACGGATGTTACTTATGGAGGTAAATTGGCTACAGTAGCACGTTTCTTCAAAACGGAAGGTTGCTCCCCTATTTTGCAGGCCGATATTGACATCTTGCCTACGGAAGTAGTTTTGAATGATACATTATGGAATATTCGTTCGTCCCATGTAGCGATTGATTCAGGTCGTGTATATATTGACAACTTCTTGTTTGAACGTCCGGGACAACATCTTCGTGTTGATGGAAAGATAACAAAAGAAGAAACAGATTCTTGCATCATTGATTTGAAGAATGTGGATATTCAATACGTCTTGGATATCGTCAAGTTTGATGACGTTGAATTTGGAGGATTGGCTACGGGGAAAGTGTTTCTTAAGAATATTCTGAATAAGCCGGATATGAAGACTCGTCTGAATGTACATAATTTTGCTGTAAATAAGGGACTAATGGGCGAGGCTGATATCAAGGGTATTTGGGATAATGAACTTCCTGGAATCCGTTTACAAGCGGATATTGAAGAGAAGAATCTTTCCTCTACCCGTGTGACCGGTTATGTTTCGCCTAAATTGAAGGCATTGGATTTGCGTATCGAGGCAGACAGTACTAATTTGGACTTATTGACTCCTTACTTTGAAGGTATCTTCAGTGATTTGGATGCACGTGCTAATGGATTGGTTCGTCTACATGGTGGTTTCAAAACACTGGACTTTGAGGGTGGTGTGCGTGTAAAATTGGATACTAAAGTTGATATTCTTAACACTCATCTTCAGTTACGTGATGATTCTGTTTATATCAGTCACGGTGAATTTGCATTGAAGAATGCCCGTTTGTTTGACAGAGAAGGTAACTCTGGTCTGGTAACAGGGGGTTTGCGCCATAAACATTTGAAGAATCTGACATATCATTTTGATATACATGGGGATAATTTGTTGATGTATAATACCAATGATCCTGGAGATATGATGTTTTATGGTAAGGTTTACGGAACGGGAGATGTAACCTTGAAAGGTGGTAATAATGCCATGGACATTGATGTAAACTTGACAACCGGACGGAATACTACCTTTACCTATGTTACAGGTCTGACTTCAGAGGCTACTAGCAATCAGTTCATCACCTTTGTCGATAAGACTCCAAAGCGTTTGCAAGATAGTATCCAGACAGAATTCTATCATTTTACTGATGCTATAAAGATGAAGGAAGACAATGGTCCTGCTATGGATTTGCGTATCAATATGTTTATTGATGCTACTCCAAATGCAGTCATGAAGATAATTATGGATCCTGTCGCGGGTGATAATATAACTGCACGAGGAAGTGGTAATTTCCAAGTTTCCTTTTATAATAAAGGTGATTTCCGCATGTTTGGTAACTATATCGTCGATCAAGGGATGTACAAACTCAGTATGAAGGAAATCATCCATAAGGACTTTGCATTGAAGTCTGGTAGTACGGTTACTTTTACAGGTGATCCTTATTATGCTAACTTGGATGTACAGGCAGTTTATACCGTTAATTCAGCATCGTTGAGCGATCTGTCTACAGATGCTTCTTTAACTCACAGTACGGTGAAGGTGAATTGTCTCATGAATCTGACAGGTAGTTTGGCCAATCCAACCATTAAGTTCGATTTGGAACTTCCTACAGTTAGTGAGGAAGACCGTGAGTTAGTACGTAGTGCTACCAGTACGGAAGAACAGATGAATACGCAAATCATTTATTTGTTGGGTATTGGTAAGTTTTATGCATATGATTATAATGCGAATAGTAACCGCTCTTCCAATGCTACCAGTTCGTTGGCGTTCAGTACACTTTCTGGTCAGTTGAATAACATGCTTTCGCAGGCTATGGAAAATGAGAACTGGAATATCGGTGCCAATTTAAGTACTGGTCAAGAAGGTTGGAGCGATGTGGAAGCGGAAGCAATTCTTTCAGGTCGTTTGCTTAACAATCGTTTGCTCATCAATGGTAATTTCGGTTATCGAGAAAATGTGATGGCCAATACCAATTTTGTAGGCGACTTTGAAGCCATTTGGTTGTTGACAAAGAATGGAGAGTTCCGTTTGCGTGGTTACAATCAGACAAATGACCGTTATTTTACCAAGTCTACCCTTACTACTCAAGGTATTGGTTTCATTTATAAAAAGGACTTCGATAAGTGGACTGATCTTTTCCAATGGCTCATGCGGAAGCAGAATCAGAAGAAAGACAAATAAAGGTGAAATCTTTGAACAAGCCTTCTTTTATAGGTGTTTAGGAAATGATTTTAAATCAATCGTTTTACTAAACACTTTAAATTATGAAGAAGGTATTATTTCTCACGACATTGTTGTTACTCGGTTTTTCGGTAGTAACCTTTTCTCAAACCAGTAAGGAAGCACGTGCAGCCAGACGTGAAGCGTTGAAAAAAGAACGTGCGGCTCATCGAGCATTGGAAGCCCAACAAGATTCAATTGCCTATATCAAGGCAGTTGAGGCCCTAAAAGCAGGCTCGTTTGTATTGGAAGCAGACTATGTTTATTTCCCGAATGGTATTACTCGTTATGTATCCAGTAACACTAACTACGTACAAGTGGACAATGGGGAGGGTATTGTGCAGACTGCTTTCACTAATTTTGCCTATAGTCCAGGTCCGAATGGATTGGGCGGTGTGACCGTACAAGGAAATATTTCGGATGTAAAGATGAAGGAAGACAAAGATGGTAATTATTATTATAGTTATGGTATCCAAGGAATAGCTATTTCCGCTACAGTCTTTATTACTTTGACAGGAGGAACTAATCAAGCCAGTGTACAGATTAGTCCGAACTTCAATAATAACAATATGACCATGAATGGACGTTTGCTTCCATTGGATGAAAGCGAGGTATTCCAAGGAACAACTTGGTAAAAAATAAGGGGAGACTTTCAAGAGCCTCCCCTATTTGTGTCTTTATTCTTCTACTTTCAAGTCCAATGCCAATTGCAATTCATCCAATTGTTTTTGGTCGAGTGCTGCAGGAGCATCCAGCATTACGTCACGTCCGCTGTTGTTCTTTGGGAATGCGATACAGTCGCGAATACTGTCGAGACCAGCGAAGAGTGATACCCAACGGTCCAAACCGTATGCCAAACCACCGTGAGGAGGTGCACCATACTTGAATGCATTCATCAAGAAACCGAACTGTTCTTGTGCTTTTTCTGGAGTGAAGCCCAAAATTTCGAACATCTTAGCTTGCAACTGTGCATCGTGGATACGGATAGAACCACCACCTACTTCTACACCATTGATAACCATATCGTAGGCATCGGCACGTACTGCAGCAGGGTCTGTATCAAGCAATGGAATATCCTCATCCTTCGGGTGAGTGAACGGATGGTGCATAGCCATCAAGCGGCCTTCTTCTTCGCTCCATTCGAACATTGGGAAGTCAACTACCCACAAGCAAGCAAACTGGTTCTTGTCGCGCAAGCCTAACTGACGGCCCATTTCCAAACGCAATTCGCAAAGTTGCTTGCGAGTCTTCATGGCATCGTCACCGCTCAAAATCAAAATCAAGTCGCCCGGTTTAGCACCGAAAGCTTCTTTCATTTGTTGCAATACTTCCTGTGTATAGAATTTGTCTACGCTAGATTTTACGTTACCGTCTGCTTCTACTCGAGCATAAACCATACCCTTTGCACCAATTTGTGGACGTTTCACATAGTCTGTCAATTGGTCGAGTTGCTTACGAGTATAACTAGCAGCACCTTCAGCACAGATACCACCGATATAAGCGGCGCTATCGAATACAGGGAATCCATGTCCTTTCATGATGTCCATTAATTCTACGAACTTCATACCGAAACGGATATCTGGCTTATCGCTACCATAATACTTCATAGCATCTGCCCATGGCATGCGTACAAATGGCTCAGTCAATTCTACACCACGTACTTCCTTAAACAAGTGTTTAGCCATACCTTCGAACAAACTGATGACATCTTCTTGTTCTACGAAACTCATTTCGCAGTCAATCTGAGTAAATTCTGGTTGACGGTCGGCACGCAAGTCCTCATCGCGGAAACATTTTACGATCTGGAAGTAACGGTCCATGCCCGATACCATCAACAACTGTTTCAAAGTCTGTGGAGATTGTGGCAATGCATAGAACTGTCCTGGATTCATACGAGAAGGTACGACAAAGTCGCGTGCACCTTCTGGAGTTGATCCTACCAACATCGGAGTTTCGATTTCCAAGAAACCCTTGCTGTCAAGGTAGCGACGTACTTCCATAGTCATTTGGTGACGCAATTCCAAGTTTTTACGAACTGGATTACGGCGCAAATCCAAGTAACGGTACTTCATACGGATGTCATCACCTCCATCGCTGTTGTCCTCGATTGTGAACGGAGGAGTTAATGCACTGTTCAATACATTCATTTCCGAAACGATGATTTCGATTTCGCCAGTCGGAATGTTTGCATTCTTGTTTGAACGTTCGTTTACGCTACCTGTAACCTGAATCACAAATTCACGTCCCAGATGGTTGGCTTTTTCGCACAAATCTGCATTCACTTCAGCGTTGAACACCAACTGTGTGATACCATAACGGTCGCGGAGATCCACAAAGGTCATCCCACCCATTTTACGTGCACGCTGTACCCAACCGGCCAGTGTCACGTTCTTACCTGCATCGGCAAGTCTCAACTCGCCGCATGTATGACTTCTGAACATAATTTCTTGTAGTTTTAATGATAATGGCGCAAAGATATAAAAAAATGGTTGTACCGCAATCGATACAACCATTTATCTTTCATTTGATTATTCTCATTTCATTGGCTTGATATCCAATTTCACTGGCTTGATCATGTTTTCAGGACTTAGGATAGTGTCCAAATCTTCCTTAGTCAAGATACCATGTTCGAGGACGAGGTCGTATACGCTGCGACCTGTTTCGAGGGCTTCTTTCGCAATCTTAGTAGAGTTCTTATAGCCGATAACAGGGTTCAATGCTGTTACTACACCGATACTATTGTGTACTTCGTTACGGCACTTTTCTGCGTTAGCAGTAATACCTTCGATACAACGAACACGGAGTGTGTCGAAGCCGTTTTCCAACAATTCGATAGATTCGAAGCAGCATTGTGCCATTACCGGTTCCATTGCGTTCAATTCCATCTGAGCGGCATCACCTGCCATAGTTACGCAAAGGTCATTACCCATTACCTTATAACATACTTGGCTCATAACTTCTGGGATAACCGGATTTACCTTACCAGGCATGATAGAAGAACCTGGCTGCATAGGAGGAAGGTTGAATTCACCGATACCACAACGAGGACCACAAGCCAGTAAACGCAAGTCGTTACAGATCTTGTTTACCTTCACTGCCAAACGGCGCATAGCTGAAGAATAACCTACCATGCAAGAAGTATCTGAAGTCGCACCTACCAAGTCGCTAGACAATTGGAAGTTGAAGCCTGTGATGTCACACATAGCTTGAACGCACTTTTCTGCGTAACCCGGTTCAGCACAAATACCAGTACCGATAGCGGTAGCCCCCATATTTACAGTCAAGAAGTCAGCGGCAGCTTCGTTCAAGTGCTTGATTTCGTCTTCGAGGATGCTGGCAAAACCGTTGAATGTCTGACCCAAAGTCATAGGTACAGCATCTTGCAACTGAGTACGGCCCATCTTGATGATGTTAGCGAATTCTTGACCTTTAGCACGGAATGCAGCGATCAATTCCTGCAAGTGTGGCAACAATTCGAGGTGACGGTAGTACAAACCTACGTGGATAGCTGTTGGATAAGCATCGTTAGTAGACTGAGCACAGTTCACATGGTCGTTTGGTGAGCAATATTGATATTCGCCGCGTTGGTGACTCATGATTTCGAGGGCACGGTTAGCGATTACTTCGTTGGCATTCATGTTGGTAGTTGTACCTGCACCACCCTGAATCATGTCTACAGGAAAATGTTCGTGATGTTGTCCATCCATGATTTCCTGACATGCCTGTTCGATAGCTTGTGCTTGAGCGTCTGTCAAAAGACCGAGTGCGTGGTTAGCACGGGCAGCAGCCATTTTAGTTACGGCCAAACCGTAGATGAAACGTGCATAATCTGACAAGTGGAACTTGCTGATAGGGAAGTTTTCGATACCTCTGAGGGTTTGTACGCCATAAAGGGCGCTTGCTGGGATCTCGCGTGCACCGATAAGGTCGCTTTCAATGCGAGTTCCTTCCAAATTCTTTGTTTCCATAATATAATAAGGTTATTGTTGTTTGTTAATTAGGACAAAGTTACAAACTTCCATTTTTAAAGCAAAACGAAAAGGGGAAAGTTTTTATGTTTTCTTCTTTTTGATAAAAAATAGAAAAAAAGTTTGAGAAAAGTTTGCAGGTTCAAAAATAAGTCGTACCTTTGCATCGCAATTGAGAAACAAACCTCATAAAGCAATCGGGATGTAGCGCAGTCCGGTTAGCGCACCTGCTTTGGGAGCAGGGGGTCCCAGGTTCGAATCCTGGTATCCCGACAAAGAAGAACAATGAAAGTTGTTCTTCTTTTTTTATATATATAGCGATAAATAATAAAATAAAAAAAGGTTGCCGTAATGGGCAACCTTTCATTTATTACTTGATGATTTCCAATGTCTTGAAAATACGTGTAAGTTTTTCTACGGCAATGTCTACTTGTTCCTTGGTGTGAGTAGCCATTAATGCAAAACGGAGCAAGGTGTCCTGTGGTGCACATGCTGGTGGAATAACCGGATTGATGAAGACGCCTTCATCGAATGCCATTTTGGTGGAAAGGAAGGTCTTTTCGGTATCGCGTACATAAAGTGGGATAATCGGACTTTCGGTCTCTCCTATTTCAAAGCCGGCCTGACGGAAACTATCCAATGCGTAGTTAGTAATCTTCCACAAGTTTTCTTGACGTTCCGGTTCGCTCTGGAAAATACGCAACGCTTCGAGAGCTGCAGCGGTAGAAGCTGGTGTGCTTGATGCTTGGAAGATGTACGAACGACAAGTGTGGCGAATCCAGTTGATGGTGTCGCTATCGGCTGCTACGAAGCCACCGAGTGATGCGAATGACTTGGAGAATGTACCCATGATCACATCCACGTCGTCTGTTACGCCGAAGTGGTTACAAACACCGCGTCCCTGATGACCGAATACACCCATACCATGTGCTTCGTCTACCATGATGCTGGCATTGTACTTCTTCTTCAGTTCTACGATTTCCTTCAGCGGGGCCAAATCGCCTTCCATGGAAAATACACCGTCTACAATGATAAGTTTGACAGAGTCTGGATTACATTTCTTCAATTCCTTTTCCAATGCTTCCATGTCGTTGTGCTTATACTTCAACTGGGTAGCGAAAGAAAGGCGGCGTCCGTCTACGATAGAAGCGTGGTCGCGGTCATCACAGATGATGTAGTCTCTACGGTCTACCAATGTTGGGATAACTCCTTCGTTCACAGTGAAACCAGTGGTGAATACCAAACATTCGTCCTTGCCGAGGAATTTTGCCAATTCTTTTTCTAACTGAATATGAAGGTCGAGAGTACCATTCAAGAAACGGGAGCCGGCGCATCCAGTACCGTATTTGCGGGTAGCCTCAATAGCTGCTTCAACAATACGCTTGTCGTATGTCAAGCCCATGTAGGAGTTAGAACCGAACATCAAGACTTTTTTACCGTCCATCATCACTTCAGTATCTTGTGCACTGTCGATTTCGCGGAAATAAGGATAGACACCCATTGCCATATATTCTTGTGGCTGTCTATATTTGCTGAATTTTTCTTGTAATAAACCCATATATATATATTAAGGTAATTGGTATGTAATCCAACTCTTGGATTACACAGTTTCTTAAATAATGTGCAAAGATACAAAAAAAATGGTTTATAGATGCTTTTTAGGAGAAAAATATGTTGTACAACCAAAACTTTGTGTTTTTTGAGGTGTTTTCAGGGAAATGTATTAACTTTGTATGCATAAAGAATGCAACCAATAATTAAAATATGACCGAAAAAAAGAGGATTGTATTTGTAGTAAACCCCATTTCAGGAACACAGGGTAAGAAAGCCATCTTGAAATGGATTGATGAACGCTTGGACCGCTCACTCTATGATTATTCGATTGTCAAGACGGAATATGCAGGCCATGCTACCCAAATTGCTGCTAATGCTGTAACGGAGAAAGTGGATGTGGTAGTAGCGATTGGAGGAGATGGTACGATTAATGAAATAGCCCGTTCGCTGGTGCATACGGATACGGCTTTGGGGATCATCCCTTGTGGTTCGGGAAATGGACTCGCTCGTCATTTGCGTATTCCGATGGAGCCTAAGGCTGCGATTGATATTCTCAATCGTGGATGCGAACTTTGTATTGATTATGGTAAAATAAATAATATTCCTTTTTTCTGTACATGTGGAGTGGGTTTTGACGCGTTTATCAGTCTGAAGTTTGCTGACTCAGGGAAACGGGGACTTCTTACCTATCTGGAAAATACTCTCCATGAAAGTTTGACGTATCAGCCTGAAACATACGAAATTGAGAATGAGGAGGGTACGATGAAATATAAGGCATGGCTCATTGCTTGTGGAAATGCTTCGCAGTATGGGAACGATGCCTATATCGCTCCCCAAGCATCGCTTACGGACGGTTTGATGGACGTAACGATTATGGAGCCGTTTACGGTTTTGGATGTTCCTAGTTTGTCTTTCCAATTATTTAACAAAACTATTGATCAGAATAGTCGTGTCAAGACTATGCGTGCCAAAAAAATCAAGATTCATCGGGTGAATGATGGTGTGATGCATTTTGATGGTGACCCTTTGATGGCAGGCAAGGAACTGGAGGTAGAAATTATTCCGGCAGGACTTCGTGTGATTACTTCGGAAAAGAAGAAAGAAAAACCGGAAAATCCGAATTTGTTACAAGTAATTTCCAACTATTTCAGTGGTTTGCACTTGAAGGGAGAAGAAATGATGGCCAAACGGCAAAGCCATTTGTTTGAACTGAACCGTACATTGCTCAGCAAACTTTCCAAGAAATAATCACATTCTCAGATAAAAATCTTTGGTAAGGGCTATATATCCTTCGCTATAGACATGGCGTTCCAATTCGATGATTAGTTCATCGGGTTGGAACGCTTCTTTTGTTTTCTGGAATTCCATGAGAATCCGTTTGGGAGAAAGCCCAGGTCTGGTTATGACTGCAGTTTGTCGGGACGGATATAGTCCTTGGGTGTAAGCGCTTTGAATGAGTAAGTCCGTTTGTTCGGCTGGGAGAATGATAGAGAAGCGACCGTCGTCAGAAAGAAGTCGGGCTACGCTTTCCAGGAGTCTTTCAGCATCCAGGGTATCGGTGTGTCGGGCAGTGTTTCTCTGGTCATTAGGGCATTTTAATGAATCGATGAAATAGGGAGGATTGGATACAATGGTGTCGAAGTGCTTGTCGGTAAGATACTTACAGATGTCTTGAAGTGCCACCTCTACCCTATCTGACCAAGGTGACAACAGCACGTTCTCACGCGCTTGTTCCACTGCTTCTGCATCGATGTCAATAGCTGTGATGGAGGCTTGGGGACAGCGCTGGGCAAGCATTAAGGCGATTAGGCCGGTTCCGGTACCTATATCCAATATTCGGCAGGAATGGTTAACATCGGTCCAGGCGCCTAGAAGAACGCCGTCTGTACCTACTTTCATTGCACATCGGTCGTGACGGATAGTAAATTGCTTAAAGGTAAAAAATGGATTTGCCATGCTTCTTTTTTCTTAATTGCCCTCAAAATTACACATTAATCCTTAAATCTCTTTATTTCTTTGAAGATTTTTCCTTATTAAATAAGGAATGATTAACTTTGCAGTTCGTTTGAAGAAACGTTTTTTAATGATGAAAAGATATGAGTAAGAAAAACCAAAACGATAGCGAGGATTTTTTCATGAACACAGAAGGTGATCAAATATCGATGATAGCAGAAATAACAACAGAACCAGAAGGGGATGATGTATTGAAAATGGAGTTTGACAAAGAGTTTCCCGTGATGCCTTTGCGCAACATGGTCATGTTCCCGCATGTGGTAATGCCTGTAACTATTGGTCGTGCTAGCACTCTGAAACTTATTAATTCGGCTTTCAAGAAAAAACTTCCCATAGTATTGGCTTGTCAGGTTTCGGCAGAGGTGGATGAACCAGGATATGCTGACCTTTATCATGTGGGTGTGGTTGCTAAGGTACTCCGCATTTTCGAAATGCCGGGTGGAACCACAACGGCTATTATGCAGTCCAGTGGTCCTAGAGTGCATTTGGACAGCATTGTCCGTACGCTGCCATATATGAAAGGCAAGGTAACGCCATTGGACGAGGTGGAATTGGATGAGCAGTCGGATGAGTTCAAGGCTTTGATGGAGAGTTGTAAGGATTTGGCCAATAAGTTCATTGAGAAATCGGACCGTTTGGCACCGGATACAGCTTTTGCCATTAAGAATTTAGATCATCCTATCATTTTAGTAAACTTTATTTGTGCGAATTTCCCGTTCAGTGCGGAAGAGAAGGTACAATTGTTAAGATTCGATAATCTGACTGACCGGATGTATAAGTTGATTCAGATTCTGAATCGTGAGGTACGTTTGGCGGATATAAAACAGGCTATTCAGCTTCGTACACGTGAGGATATTGACCGCCAACAACGGGAGTACTTCTTACATCAGCAGATCAAGAATATCCAAGACGAACTGGGTGACGGACAGGATAGTGAAATCGATGAACTTCGTTCGAAGGGTATTCGTATGAATTGGCCTAAGGAAGTGGCTGCAACTTTCGAAAAGGAAGTGGCTAAACTGGAACGGATCAATCCTCAGGCTCCTGACTATAGTGTTCAGTTGACTTATCTGCAAACCATGTTATCTTTGCCTTGGGGCATCTATACTGTGGATAATTTGAGTATTGTCAATGCGGAAAAGACTTTGAATAAGGATCATTATGGATTGGAAAAGGTAAAGGAACGTATTTTGGAGCATTTGGCGGTATTGAAACTGAAAGACGATATGAAGTCTCCTATTATTTGTTTGTATGGCCCTCCGGGAGTAGGTAAGACCTCATTGGGACGTTCTATTGCTGCGGCATTAAAGCGTAAGTATGTGCGGATGTCGTTGGGAGGTGTACATGATGAGGCGGAAATCCGTGGACATCGGAAAACATACATAGGTGCTATGCCGGGACGTATTGTAAAGAGTCTCATCAAGGCTGAGGCTTCAAATCCGGTTATCATTTTGGATGAAATAGACAAGTTGGGAAGCGACCATCGTGGTGATCCGAGTTCGGCCATGCTGGAAGTCTTGGATCCGGAACAGAACCATTCTTTCCATGACAATTACTTGGATGTGGATTATGACTTATCCAAAGTAATGTTCATTGCTACGGCTAATAATTTGGGAACGATTCCTCCTGCCCTGCTCGACCGTATGGAATTGATTGAGGTTAGTGGTTACATTACCGAAGAAAAGGTAGAGATAGCCCGTCGTCACTTGGTTCCAAAGGAATTGGAAAACAATGGATTGAATAAGGAGTATGTGAAGATTTCGAAGGCTGCTCTCGAATATATCATTGAAAATTATACCCGTGAAAGCGGTGTTCGTGAACTGGAAAAGAAAATCAATAAGGTAATGCGTAAGATTGCCTTAGAGTTTGCCCGTGAAGGCTTTGAGAAAGTTCATGACATTAAGCCGGCTGATGTGCGTAATTATTTGGGTGCACCGGAGTATTCACGTGACAAGTATCAAGGAAATGAATATGCCGGAGTAGTAACTGGCTTGGCTTGGACTGCTGTAGGTGGTGAGATTCTTTTTGTGGAAACAAGTCTGAGTAAAGGTAAAGGTGGCAAGTTGACCTTAACTGGTAATTTAGGGGATGTGATGAAGGAGTCGGCCATGTTGGCACTTGAGTATTTGAAGGCGCATACTTGTCTGTTGGACATTTCGGAAGAGATTTTCGATAATTGGAACATTCATGTACATGTACCGGAAGGGGCTATTCCAAAAGATGGACCGTCTGCAGGTATTACCATGGTGACTTCGTTGGCATCGGCTTTGACACAACGGAAAGTGAAACCGAATTTGGCGATGACCGGTGAGATTACTTTGCGTGGTAAGGTATTGCCTGTAGGAGGTATCAAGGAGAAGATTTTGGCAGCCAAGCGTGCTGGTATCAAGGAAATTATCTTGTGTGAGGAAAATCGAAAGAATATTGAGGAAATTCAATCGGTATATCTGAAGGGACTGACTTTCCATTACGTGAATGATATCAAGGAAGTGTTGGATTTGGCTTTGACTGATGAAAAAGTAAATGGAGCCATTGATTTCTGCACCGAGATGAATAAGAATAATAAATAGTCTAGTAAAATAGTTGAAGTATGACATTTGAATTGCAATATACTGACCCGAAGAGTAATGCACGTGCTGGATTGATAACCACCGATCATGGTCAGATTGAGACTCCTATCTTCATGCCGGTGGGTACATTGGGTACAGTGAAAGGGGTTCATCTGCATGAAATAAAGGATGATATTCAAGCGCAGATTATTTTGGGGAATACTTATCACTTGTATTTGCGACCGGGATTGGATGTGATTGAAAAGGCTGGTGGATTACATAAATTCAATGGCTTTGATCGTCCGATGTTGACCGACAGTGGTGGATTTCAGGTATTCTCCTTGTCGGGTATCCGCAAGATGCGTGAAGAAGGTGTAGAGTTCCGTTCGCATATCGATGGTTCCAAGCATTTGTTTACACCAGAAAGGGTAATGGACATTGAACGGACTATCGGAGCGGATATTATGATGGCATTTGATGAGTGTACTCCGGGGACAGCAGACTTCCAATATGCCAAAAAGTCGATGGAATTGACTCATCGTTGGTTGGACCGTTGCTTGAAGCGTTTCAATGAAACAGAGCCAAAGTATGGTTATCATCAGTCTCTTTTCCCGATTGTGCAAGGATGTGTTTATCCGGATTTGCGCCGGAAATCGGCTGAATTCATTGCTTCAAAAGAGGCTGAAGGAAATGCAATCGGTGGATTGGCTGTAGGTGAACCAGCTGAAAAGATGTACGAGATGATAGAAGTGGTGAATGAAATTTTACCAAAGGATAAACCACGCTATCTGATGGGAGTTGGTACCCCGGTGAATATCTTGGAAGGAATAGAACGTGGAGTGGATATGTTCGATTGTGTGATGCCTACCCGAAACGGACGAAATGGTATGTTGTTTACCAAAGATGGTATCATGAATATGCGCAATAAGAAATGGGAAAACGACTTCTCTCCTATTGAAGCGGATGGTGCTTCCTATGTAGATACCATGTATAGCCGTGCTTATTTGCGTCATTTATTCCATGCTCAGGAGTTGCTGGCGTTACAAATTGCCAGTATCCATAATTTGGCTTTCTATTTATGGTTGGTAAAGGAAGCACGCAAGCATATTATTGCTGGTGATTTTTCAACTTGGAAACCGATGATGGTCAAGCGTCTGTCTACTCGATTGTAAGGAGGAATATCTATGAAAGGATTGAATAACATCGTAAAGAAACTGAAGATGGACAAGTGGATTCGTAAGATGGACTGGTACATCATCAAGAAGTTCTTAGGAACTTATTTCTTTGCCATTGCATTGATTATCAGTATTGCTGTTGTATTCGACGTGAATGAATGGATTGATAATTTCATTAATAACAAAGCACCAATTAAGGCTATTGTCTTTGATTATTATGCCAATTTTATTCCATATTTCTCGAATCTTTTCAGTCCGTTGTTTGTCTTCATTTCAGTAATCTTCTTTACTTCCAAGTTGGCGGAGAATTCAGAAATCATTGCGATGATGTCGACAGGGATGAGTTTTAAGCGTCTTTTGCGTCCGTACATGATATCGGCAGCCATTATTTCCATTATGACTTACGGTATGGGAGCCTATGTCATTCCAAAAGGAAATGTGACTCGTCTGAACTTCGAGGACCAGTATAAGAAGAAAAAGAAGCAGGAATATGTACGTAATGTACAGGTGGAAGTGGATAGTGGGGTCATAGCCTATATGGAGCGTTATGAAAACTATAACAAGACTGCTTATCGTTTTTCGTTGGACAAGTTTGTGGATAAGAAGTTGGTTTCTCATCTTACCGCCCGTAGTGCAACTTATGATACGACAACCGTAAATAAGTGGACATTGAAGAACTATATGATTCGTGAAATGGACGGTATGAGGGAGACTATAACTAAAGGCGAACGTTTAGATTCAATAATTAAAATGGAGCCTCAGGACTTTTTGATAATGAAGGGAAAGCAGGAAACAATGACTAGTTCTGAACTGAGTGCATATATTGAACGACAAAGAAGAAGGGGATTTGCAAATATCAAAGAATTTGAGATAGAATACCACAAGCGTATTGCTATGTCTTTTGCATCCTTTATTCTAACTATTATAGGCGTTTCTTTATCTTCCCGAAAGGTAAAAGGAGGTATGGGGATGTATTTGGGTGTAGGATTGGCTTTGAGTTTTTCCTATATTTTATTCCAGACTGTGTCCGCTACTTTTGCAGTGAATGGTAATGCCTCGCCTTTCTTAGCGGTATGGGTTCCTAATATTGTATATACGTTTATTGCTATCTATTTGTATCGTAAGGCACCTAGGTAAATAAAAAACTCTCTTCTTGTCAATTGAGATAAGAAGAGAGTTGCTTAGCATCGATGTTTTTAGCGATAATCACGCCGTTTTCATCTAACAGATAGTTCTTAAAACCTTTATGTAATCTATAGGTTTGGAAGATTTCCGATTTTTCACCATTCATTTCTACGAAGCAGTTGGCGGTTGAAATACGGTCCTTCTTGATGGTTTCGTTGAAAACGGATTTATATGTATCGAAAGATACAGAAACCATTTCAACATTTTGGATTTTTTTGATTGCATGATTGAGTGAGGCATTCTGCATTCTGGAATTTGCATCGTAACTAGCCCAAAAACTAAGCAGTACGTATTTGCCTTTCAAATCTTTTAAATCGACCATTTGTTTTCCACCGTAAATCTTTAATTCTGGAGCCTTGTCTCCGATAGTCAGACCTTCTGTCGGTGTGTCCTTTCCTACAAAAGAGAGAAAGATGAAAGAAACAGTCACTAATGCAACAAAAATCCCTTTTACATTTTTGATCATGTAATTCGGTTTTAGTTAATAAAAAACCGGGAACCGCCTTGAGACGGTTGTTTTCTGCCCGGAAAATTGCTTGTTAATCCTGAAAGTCAATGACTTCCTACCCTTGAAAACCGCTGCAAAGATAAGGAATTCTTATTTTACCGCCAAATAAAGTGCTATAAAAAGTATGTTATCAAACATAAAATTGCTGTTTTATTAGAAAAATGAAGGGGAAATTCACTAATTTTTGCCGGATTCAAGATTAATTTACCTATATTTGTATAAGATATAAAAAGAAAGCCTTATGGATGTGAATACAGAATTAATCTTAATTCGAATAACAGGTGTGGACCGACCGGGTCTGACTGCTTCGTTTACGGAAATCCTTTCAGGATATGATGTGACCATTATGGATATTGGTCAGGCCAATATTCATAGTACACTTTCGTTGGGAATCCTATTTAAGAGTCTGAAATCGGATTCAGGTAATATAATGAAAGAATTGCTTTTCAAGGCTTCGGATTTGGGTGTGAATATCCGTTTCTATCCTGTGCCGGTAGAAGAATACGAAGAATGGGTAAGCATGCAGGGTAAAGATAGATACATCTTGACTTTGTTGGGACGTAAATTGTCAGCCAAGCAAATTACGGCAGTTACTCATATTTTGGCCGCTCAAGAATTGAATATCGATGCTATTAAGCGTTTGACTGGACGTCAGCCATTGGATGAAAGCAAGTCGGGAGTACGTGCATGTATAGAGTTCTCGTTGAGAGGAACCCCACGTGACCGGGAAGAGATGCAGCGGGAATTGATGAAGTTGAGCAGTGAATTGGAAGTGGACTTCTCTTTCCAACGTGATAATATGTATCGTCGCATGCGCCGTTTGATTTGTTTCGATATGGACTCTACGCTCATTCAGACCGAATGTATCGATGAATTGGCTGAAAGAGCCGGTGTGGGAGAACAAGTACGTGCCATTACAGAAAGTGCAATGCGCGGTGAGATAGATTTCAAGGAAAGTTTCACTCAACGCGTGGCTTTGTTGAAGGGATTGGATGTCAGTGTAATGAAAGAGATTGCAGATAATATGCCAATTACTGAAGGAGTGGAACGTCTGATGTTTGTTCTGAAACGTTATGGCTATAAGATTGCCATTCTCTCAGGTGGATTTACCTATTTTGGAGAATATTTACAGAAAAAGTTTGGTATAGACTATGTTTATGCCAATGAATTGGAAGTAGAAGACGGTAAATTGACTGGACGCTATTTGGGAGATGTTGTGGATGGCAAGCGAAAGGCAGAACTTTTACGCTTGATTGCACAGGTCGAAAAGGTGGATATCGCTCAAACCATTGCTGTGGGTGATGGTGCCAATGATTTACCGATGCTTTCATTGGCTGGTTTGGGTATTGCTTTTCATGCTAAACCTAAGGTTAAGGAGAATGCCCGTCAGGCTATTAATACGATTGGATTGGATGGTGTACTCTACTTCCTTGGTTTTAAGGATTCCTACTTGGAAGAACGAGGTAGACTTTAATGTGAAATTGAGAAGACGAAAATGAAATTTAATGAATTGAATCTGGATGAGAGTGTGCTTCAGGCATTGGATGCTATGAATTTTAAGGAGTGCACTCCCGTTCAGGAGCATACGATTCCCGTCATTCTGGAAGGTCGGGATTTGATTGGAGTTGCCCAGACCGGAACAGGCAAGACGGCTGCGTATTTGTTACCGGTTTTGAATCAATTGAGTAAGGGTACTTATCCGGCTGACTCTATCAATTGCGTTATCATGTCACCTACCCGTGAGTTGGCCCAGCAGATTGACCAGCAAATGGAGGGTTTTTCCTATTTTATGCCAGCGTCCAGTGTGGCGGTATATGGTGGAAATGACGGTATCCGTTTTGAACAAGAGAAAAAAGGACTGACTTTGGGGGCGGATGTGGTCATTGCTACACCAGGACGTTTCATCAGTCATTTGAGCATGGGATATGTGGATTTGTCCAAAGTGTCATTCTTTATTTTGGATGAGGCCGACCGAATGCTGGACATGGGTTTCTACGATGATATTATGCAGATTGTGAAGTATCTGCCGAAAAAACGTCAGACCATTATGTTTTCGGCTACCATGCCTGCGAAAATACAGCAGTTGGCCCAAAATATCTTGAATCATCCGGTGGAAGTTAAGTTGGCAGTTTCCAAGCCAGCAGAAAAAATTATTCAAACGGCGTATATCTGTTACGAAACTCAAAAATTAGGCATCATTCGTTCTTTGTTTAAGGATCAGACACCGGAGCGCGTGATTGTGTTTGCATCATCGAAACTGAAAGTAAAGGAGGTGGCTAAGGCTTTTATGCGCCTGAAATTGAATGTAGGAGAAATGCATTCCGATTTGGATCAGTCACAGCGTGATCATATTATGCATGAATTCAAGAGTGGGCGTATCAATATTCTGGTAGCGACGAATATTGTTGCTAGAGGTATTGACATTGATGATATTCGTTTGGTTATAAATTATGATGTTCCTCATGATGCCGAGGATTATGTCCATCGTATCGGTCGAACAGCGCGCGCCAATCATGACGGTTGCGCCATTACCTTCGTTAGCGAGACGGAACAGGTAAAGTTTAAATCTATTGAAGATTTTTTGGAAAAGACGATTTATAAGATTCCTGTGCCGGAGGAACTGGGTGATGCGCCGGAATATACTCCGAAAACGACTAAAGGAAAAACCAAGAAACGTAAAAAAAAGAAAGGAAACAGCATTTCCAAAAACTCTCATTGAATTAACTCATAGCTAATGTCTCCATCCATGTTGATGGAAATATTGATGAGATAACAACTTGCGCTGTTAGGGATACATAATGTTGCGTGATATTGGTATCCCTTGGCGTTTACTCCCGCAAAGTCCATGTCGGACAAAATGGCTCGTTGATAATATTCTTTTGGAATCAAGAGTTCAAAGTCTTGTTTTTTCATGTCTCTTCCAAAAAGTCTGTTTTTCCCTTCATAAACGCAAATGTGGATGATGTTGTCATAATACACATTCTCAATTTCGAGTCCTTCTTCTGTTATTTCCGGTTGATAAACCTTGATGTTTGTAGGGTTAATGTAAACGTATCCGCGGAATCTTCTGTTATTATAATGTACTACTTGGTCCTTTTGGATGACTTTTTCGGTTGTTACTTCCTGTGACTGTTGGACTGCCCAATGGGAATCCAATGATTGGTCGATTTTGCTGAGTTGAAGGACATCTCCCATGACAGACTGTATCCAGATGAAAGATTCTCCTTGTTTCTTGATGTGATAATTGGCAATCTTTTGTCCGTAAGTCTTTAATGTATCATTGATGATTTTGAAAGTTACGGGTACAGCAGATTCATCATTATAGTAGATTGTATCTCCTTTGGCAGTAAATAATGGAGTTTCGGTCATATCGTCTATCCAAGTACCTTGCAACCATTCTTTGGCTTTAAGATCCTCTTTTTCTATATTTTCCTTCTTCTGAGGCTGTCCGGAACAACTGCTCATTAATAGGATGCATATCAATACTTTAGAAAATAAGTTCATAGTTTACTCCTTTTATTCGGGTCATAAAAGATAGGCAAAAGTACAATAATTTATGCATCTGAACTATTTTCTTCAGAGAAAAATGCTGAATAATGGAATTAAAATCTTATTTTTGCAATATGATTGAATTGACAAAACATATAGAAATCCTATTGTTGGAGAACGATTGCGTGATTGTTCCTGGATTAGGTGGATTTATTGCTCATCATCAACCGGCTCATTATGAGGAGGATGAAGGGTTATTCTTACCTCCTACCCGAACAATTGGTTTCAATCCTCAATTGACAATGAACGATGGTTTGTTGACTCAGGCGTATATGCAGACACACCATACGGATTATTCGGATGCTAGCCGTAAGATTGCACAGAAAGTAAGTGAATTGAAGGACATTCTGTATAGTGAAGGTATGGTTGAAATGTCGGGTATAGGTACATTGCATTATACTTTATATAATACATATGAGTTTCATCCGCAAGTAAGTGGTGCTTTGTCTCCTACTTTATATGGATTGGATGCATATTCGATGCTTCCTCTATCAGAAATTCCAGTAGAACAGAATAAGGTAGAGTTGAAGAAGAAAGATGTGATAAAGAAGGAATACCATTTGAACACACAATGGCTTAGCAATGCTGTTGCGGTAGTGATAGCAGCAGTTCTTTTCTTTGCTCTTTCTTTCCCGGTTGAAAATACCTATGTGGATAAAGGAGTGTACGCTTCTTTGGGTACCGATTGTCTGTTCGATGCTATTCGTTCACATTCCATGGCTACTTCTTTGGTTGTGCAGGAGGTTGGGGAAAATCAAAAGCAGAAGACTTCTCCTATAGTTCCTGTTGCTGTCAAGGTGGAAAAGGTGGAGCCAATTACAAAAGCAGAGGTACAGAAGGTAGAAATTCCAGAAAAGGAAACGATAAAGAAGGAAACTGTAAAGAAGGAAACACCAAAGGTCGCAGAAGCACCTAAGGTGAAAGTAACACCGGAACCGGCTAAGGTAAAAGTGGCTGAACCTAAGAAGGAAACTCCAAAAGCAGTAGCCAAGAAGAAAAACTATCATATTATTGTTGCGAGTCTGACTACATTATCTGATGCTAACCGAATGTTGGAACAGTATAAAAAACAAGGTTATTCTGATGCTGTTGTCAAGGAAAATAGTGGACGTTACCGTATTTCTTTGTGCAATTATGCGGACAAGGCTGCAGCATATCAGAAACTGAATGATTTGAAAAAGGCAGATGCATTCAAGGGTGCATGGATGCTGACTTCTAAATAAATTTTATTTTCCCAATGAAAAGAATTCTCTGTCCCAAATGTGACAATTACATTACATTTGATGAAACGAAATATTCTGAAGGCCAGTCTTTGGTCTTTATTTGTGAGCATTGTAAAAAGCAGTTCAGTATCCGTATTGGTAAGACCAAACTGAAGGCAACTCGGAAGGAAGAGGTGTTGGACGAGCAGGCCAATAGCCAGGATTATGGAAGTATCGTGGTTGTGGAAAATGTGTTTGGCTATAAGCAGGTTCATCCGTTGAAAGAAGGAGACAATGTCATCGGACGACGGAATAAAGGTACGGAAGTGGATGTGTCCATTGAAACTGCCGACCCAAGTATGGACCGAAAACATTGTGTTATCAATGTAAGCCGGAATAAACAGGGTAAGTTGATTTATACTTTGAGAGATAATCAGAGTATCACAGGTACCTTCTTGATGAACGAAGTGTTGGGTGCTAAAGACAGAGTTCGTATAAACGAAGGAGATATTATCACTTTAGGTGCAACAACATTGATTCTGCGTATTGCAGAAGACTAATAAGGTCGGGAAATGGATATATTGTTAATAGTGTTTGCTTTCCTTTTATTGGTGGCAGGCATAGCAGGATGTGTACTTCCTATGTTACCAGGAGTACCTTTGGCTTATGCTGGAATGCTTCTTTTGCACTTGACTGATAAGATTCATTTTACTACTCATCAACTAATTATTTGGTTGATTGTAGTGATTGTATTGCAAGTGGTGGATTATATCACTCCTCTTTTAGGAAGCAAGTATAGTGGAGGAACCTCTTTTGGGAATAGAGGCTGTATGGCGGGTACGCTTTTGGGAATGTTCTTTATGCCATGGGGGGTGATTGTCGGTCCGTTTATTGGGGCTGTAGCCGGGGAGATGATGGGAGGTCAAGATTTGCCTCATGCTATTCGGTCTGGAATAGGTACTTTACTTGGTTTCCTTTTCGGGACATTGCTGAAAGTTATAGTCTGCTTTTATTTCCTTGTTCAAGGAATATCAGTACTTATATAATAAAAAAAGGGATGCCTTTAGAAAGGCATCCTTTTTTATAGTTAGAACATATAAGCGATTCCGACATTAAACATGGTTTGATCCAAATCACTTACAAACTGGTATTTCAATTCAAAGTTGAGTATCAACTTGTCGGTAATGTCCGCTTCGACACCTCCACCAACATTTATTCCTAATCGGGTAACGTCATTGTCTAAAGCACCACCTACTACATTGGCATAATCCCATCTTGCAAAAGTCAAACCAGCCAAAGGGTATAATCTAACATTGTTGGCCATTGGGAAAAGATAATGGGCATTGGCATTAATATCGAATTGGTCAACACCGTTGTTTTCAAAAGAATAATTCATGGATGGTTCCAAACGAATATTGTCGGTAATGTTATATTGGTACTTAACTCCGATACCGAATGATTCGATTTCTGTTCCATAACTCAAGTGAACACCTGCTGCTTGGATTCCTTTTTGTGCAAATGCACTACCCATGATGAAGAACATCATGCTGAAAAGTACAATTAACTTCTTCATAAATTGATTTTTAAAAATTGATACTAGTTTTATATTCTTTGTGTTATTTTGATTTTATAACTATACAAATTTAACTTATTCGAAGAGACAAAGAATAAATAGGCTGTTAAAAATAACAAAATAGAGACATTATAGCCATAATTTCAGTAAATCCTTCTCTCCCCAATACCAATGGGTATAACTGGCGATAACATTCTTGTATCGATAGAGTGTTGCCACATTTTCCGAACCTTTCTGATTGGTTATGGAGGCTATGCGACAAGCATCCGATGTGTCGTCTTGTAGGATGGATGAGTAATGAAATTCATATCCTTTAAATTCTGTATCCTTGCAATACATATTTCGATAGCCGGATATCAATTTAGGTACAGACGGCATGGTGAAGTCGATGGGGAGAATGTTGCTCATGGGATAGGCCGTACCATTTTCTTTCGACTTTAACGTACGTCCCAAGAAAACCATTCCTCCACATTCGGCGAATATCTTCCCTCCTGCTTCAGCATATTCTTTTAAGGATTCCAACATTTTCCGGCGGCGATGCAGTTGGCGTGCGAACAGTTCCGGATATCCTCCGGGAAGGTAAATCAAATCCGCTTCCGGCAAGTCATATCCATAGAGAGGGCTGAAATGGGTAATTTCTCCTATCTTTCTTAGTCGGGAGATGTTTTCCTGGTAAGTGAAGTTGAAGGCCGGATCCCGTGCTATGGCTATCTTGATTTTATGCATGGGGAAAGTATGCATATCATCTTCCGTATCGGAATAATACGGCAATGTGTATTGGCAAGGAAAATTCCGGTTACAACGGTTAAGCATTCGGTTGATGTCTATACTCTTTTCTATTTGAAAAGCAATCAGGTTGGCTTGCTCGTCTATTATGCGGCGATTCGCGAGTGAGATAGCATTGTGCTTGGGAGAAAGTTTGAATCCTTCCATAACGGGAAGATAGCCCAAACAGTCCAATCCAGTATCGGAACATGCTTCCCGCAAATGAGCATAATGTGCAGGAGAAGATACTTGATTGAATATGACTCCGGCAATATGCACTCCCGAATAAAAATGTTTGTAGCCATATAATAAAGGAGCGACGGAATATCCTGCCATGCGTGCGTTGACGAGAAGAATGACAGGGAGGTTTAGGATGCTGGCAATTTCTGCGCTACTGCCTTGCATCCGTCGATAACCGTCGAACAAGGCTGCTGCCCCTTCTGTGATACATGCATCGGCTTGTTCGCCATACCTATTATATATATGTTGGGTATGAGTCGATGAAGACATCCAGGCGTCGAGATTGATGGATTCCTTGTCGGCCGCAATGGACAGATATTGGGAATCGATAAAATCCGGTCCGCATTTATAAGGCTGTACTTTCATTCCACGATTCTTCAATGCACGCAATAAGCCCATAGTGAAAAGTGTCTTTCCACTGCCGGCTGTGACTGCACTGATTAGAATTTGTGGTTTCATACTCTTTGTTCTTCAATTTTGCGCAAAGATAAAATATTAAACTGATTATTGAGTACTTTAAGGAAAGAAAAAGATTTTGTATATTTGCGTTCCTTTTTCCTAGGTAGAAGGCGAAGGTTTTATAAAAACGAATGTAAAAGGATGAAAGTGAAATTTTTAAGTCTTGCAAGTGGAAGTAGTGGTAATTGCTATTACTTGGGGACAGATACATATGGAATATTGATTGATGCGGGTATTGGAGTCCGTACTATAAAAAAATGCTTGAAGGAATATGGTTCGGCGTTGGAGAAAGTCCGTGCTGTTTTCGTGACTCACGACCATGCCGATCATATCAAGGCAGTGGGTACGTTGGGTGAAAAATACGGAATTCCTGTTTATTCCACACCCGAGATTCATGCTGGAATCAACAAGAATTATTGTATGACAGAAAAACTGACTTCAGCCAGTGCTCGTTATATCCAGAAAGAAGTACCGGTTCTGTTGGACGATTTTACAATTACTGCTTTTGAGGTTCCTCATGATGGCACAGATAATGTAGGTTATTGTGTGGAAGTGGATGGAAAAGTATTTTCATTCCTGACCGACTTGGGTTGCATCACTCCTACTGCCGCCAAGTATATTTGCAAGGCCAATCATCTCATTATTGAAGCGAACTATGATGAGGAGATGTTGAAGATGGGGCCATATCCGGCACATCTGAAAGAACGTATTGCTGGAACGAATGGGCATATGAGCAATCGGGATACTGCCCAATTCCTGGCAGATAATATACATGAAGGTATGAAAAATATATGGCTTTGTCATTTAAGTAAGGATAATAATCATCCGGAATTGGCATATAAGACAGTTGAATTCATTTTTCGTAGTAAAGGAATATTAGTTGGCAAAGATGTGCAACTCGCTGCTTTAAAGCGAAATACGCCTTCCGAGTTTCACGAGTTCGAATAAAATTCGATGAAATGGGAGAAAAAAAGCAAAAAAGTCTTGCAGGTTTCAATTAAAACCACTACCTTTGCAACCGCAAATCAGAAATGACGCATCCTTAGCTCAGTTGGTAGAGCAACTGACTCTTAATCAGTGGGTCCAGAGTTCGAATCTCTGAGGATGTACTAAAATAAAATGATTTGCAAAATGCATCCTTAGCTCAGTTGGTAGAGCAACTGACTCTTAATCAGTGGGTCCAGAGTTCGAATCTCTGAGGATGTACTTAAAACGACCAATTTCAA